>CAYXYY010000031.1:0-6076 GCA_964469495.1 uncultured Planctomycetia bacterium
TTGTAGGCTATCACCAGAACTCCCCCAACAAACAAAAGCGGTATGGGATACGGTTACGTTACTAATATCGAGATAATTGTATCCAACGCTGGCAATACCAAACAATCGGGTATCAATTGCTCCTGTTGACCTTAACTTGAAACCATAACTATTCACATCTCCCCCATTACCAACTACACCATCCCATATTACATAACTAGTATTAATTCGTGTGCCCGGCGCAAAAGTGGCCTGCCCAGAGTAAGACGGATCCCAACCTATGTCTGTACCATGATCATTTAGCGTAGCCTTTTTTATTGTAATATAAGACGTAGATGAAATTGGATTTTCAATACTAACAAATCCATAATAGCCATTAGCAACATAGTAAGTATTGCCCCTTGGTTCGATTGAATTTGATCCGTTTAGATTTGCTGCACTAAAAGAAGTAAAAGCGTTAAGCCAATTAGATCCATCATTGTTCCCGCTTGCACTTGCACATATATAATACGTCGCTGCATTCGCAAATCCACTGAATAAAACAGGCACTATTATCAGCGCTATTATAGCTGTGCGCCCCAAGCGGCATTCTCCCGCCCAACCCTTCTTTCCCATGCTCAACCCCTTGCCTTGATAGTTTCTGCCTTCATCACCTATAGTATAACCCTTGGGTATGGCTTGTCAAAAACTATTCTATGCTTACCTCTAAATCGCTTGGGGTAGCTAAACCGGAATTTTGCGATTGTATTTCTTCAAACCGCTCTTTGGCTGGCAGTTTTCCAACCACAGGATCCAAATCAGGCCATATGCAAGGCCAGGGAAGATCCCCAAAAAATGCGGGCTTGGGTATTGAAACAGCTAGCGCCTGGTTGCGGAGAAAGGTGATGTCAAGAATCTTGCCTGATATTAAACCGGCCTCTCTACGAAAGCAGGCAAAAGGTTTTCCAAAATAAAGGCATAAATCCAGCGCATTTGTTTCTCGTATTGAGCATACGCCATTATGTATATGCATCCAATCTTATTTATAATACCACTAGATATAGATTAATATGTAAAACATTTCATGCTATTATCTTCTGAGTTTATTCTAATAATGCCCCTGGCAGGACTCGAACCTGCGCGCCAGGCTCCGGAGGCCTGTGCTCTATCCCCTGAGCTACAGGGGCAACCCAATTTTACGTTCCGAGATTCCAACTCGCAAGGTATGCCTTTTGCTCCTCCGTAAGGGTATCTATCTTGACCCCCAGCGCCTTCAACTTCAATCTTGCAACCTTCTTATCAATATCTTCAGGGACATTATATACCTTTTTCTCCAGTTTTTTTGCATTCTTTGCCATAAACTCGGCAGACAAGGCCTGATTTGCAAAACTCATATCCATAACAGATGCAGGATGCCCCTCCGCTGATGCAAGGTTTACTAACCTGCCGTCGGCAAGCAGATATACCCGCCGATTATTCTTTAACGTATACTCCTCTACAAACGGGCGAACAATCCTCTTTGCCTTTTTAAGCTGTTCAAGGCCTTGAATCTGAATTTCATCATTAAAATGGCCTGCATTACAGACAATAGCCCCGTCCTTCATAAGCCCGAAATGTTCTTTTCTAATCACGTTCAAATCGCCAGTGACGGTCACGAATATGTCGCCTATCTTAGATGCCTCTTTAATAGGCATAACCTCATACCCGTCCATAACCGCCTCTAACGCCCTTATCGGATCAACCTCAACCACAATCACCTTTGCGCCAAGGCCCTTTGCCCTCATAGCAACGCCCCTGCCGCACCATCCATATCCGCATACAACAACATATCCGCCAGCAATAAGCCTGTTGGTGGCACGCAAAATGCCATCCATAGTGGACTGCCCTGTTCCGTATCTATTGTCAAACAAATGTTTTGTATCGGCATCGTTAACAGCAATTATCGGATACCTGAGCAGGCCCTCGGCCTCCAAGGCCTTTAGCCTGATAACACCGGTTGTCGTCTCTTCCGTGCCGCCGATTATATCCTGCGCAAGGTCCTTGCGCTTTGAGTGCAACAGAGAAACCAGATCAGCGCCATCATCCATCGTTATATGGGGTTTCAGAGACGCGCACTCCAACAAATGCTTATAATAAGTCTTTTTATCCTCGCCTTTGATAGCAAACACAGGTATCTTATGGTGTTTCACCAAAGAAGACGCAACATCATCCTGCGTGCTCAACGGATTTGACGCGCACAATACAACATTTGCCCCGGCATCCTTCAACGTTATCATCAGATTTGCCGTCTCCGTCGTTACGTGGAGGCATGCTGAAACCTTAATACCCTTTAACGGTTTTGACTTCTTAAACCTTCCCCTTATCTGCCTTAAAACAGGCATATCCATTTCCGCCCATTCAATCCTCAAAGCGCCCTGCTTTGCCAAAGATAAATCCTTAACATCGTATTTCATCACTACCCCCTAATTTCATCTGCGCCCAAATAAGGCCTTAAGGCCTCAGGCACTGCCACTGAACCATCTTCCCTTTGATTTAACTCCAAAAGAGAAGCCACAAGCCTTGGCAAAGCAACACCCGATGCATTTAACGTATGCACAAACTCCGCCTTGCCGCTGGATTTGCGTTTAAACCTTATATTTGCTCGCCTTGCCTGAAAATCCTCAAAATTGCTGCAACTGGAAACCTCAAGCCACTTTTCCGTTCCCGGAGACCATATCTCTATATCATAACACTTAGCGGCCGCAAAACTAAGATCGCCGGATGCAAGCAAGACAATCCTATAAGGGATGTTCAACGCCTTCAAGACATCCTCAGCGTCAGACAACAACCTCTCGTGCTCGTCATAAGATGTCTCAGGCAGGACAAACTTAACCAACTCCACCTTGTCAAACTGGTGCACGCGCAGAAGCCCTTTTGTGTCCTTGCCATAGGAACCCGCTTCCCTGCGAAAACACGCGCTATAAGCAGTATAATATATAGGCAAATCATCTTCCGACAAAATCTCGTCTCTGTGCAGATTAGTTACAGGCACTTCCGCTGTCGGAATTAAGAAAAACGGGTCGTTCTTCAACGCATACATATCCTCTTCCAGATTTGGCAGCTGCCCTGTCCCAAACATAGAATCCCTATTTACCAAAAACGGCGGGAACACCTCTTTATACCCGTGTTTTTCAATATGCATATCCAGCATAAAATTGATAAGCGCCCTTTCCAATTTTGCGCCTCTTGCAACAAACAAAGGAAAATTTGACCCTGTAATCTTCGCCGCTCTGGCAAAATCAAACAAACCCAAGTTAGCCCCCAGCTCCCAATGTGGCAGTGGCTTAAAAGAAAACTCCGGCAAATCGCCTTCCTGCCTAACCACCTTATTATTATCCGCCGGCCCAATCGGCACACTCTCATCAGGCGGATTTGGTATTCGGCTCAAAATGTCTTTAACCTTTGCCCAAACGGCCTTTTCCTCTTCTTCAAGGCCATTAAGCCTCATCTCTATATCTTTTGCCTCCTGCATAAGCGCGGAAACGTCTTCCCCTGACGCCTTTTTTTTGCCTATATCCTTGCTTATCAGATTGCGCTCTTTTCTAAGTTCATCTGCCTCAACTGAAATCTGCCTTCGCCTCTCATCTGCGCTAAACAAATCCGATAAATCCAGAGAATACCCTTTATCCTTTATAACCTTCTCTATAAAATCCCTATTTTTTCTCACAAACCTGATATCTAACATCTGCCCTCCTATTTAAACCTAACCCTTGCCACTGCCTCGCAAACAGTCGGGTGAACATATAACAAACCTTTTAATTCCTTAAAAGTAATCGCTTTTTTGATAGCCAGTTCAAAAAACGGCAACAACTCAGCTGCGCCCGGCCCTAATATACCTGCATATTTTAATACGCCTTTGCCGTCTATGCCAAGTTTTAGTTTACCTGCAATCGGATAAATAAGCCGCATCTCGCCATGAGGAAACGCAATAGAACCATATTCCAAATCATCGCTTGCCTCGCCGACAAAACCAATAACCGGGTTGGAAAACACACACCTTGAGACATACTCCAAAGGCTCGGGCGGTTCTCCCAACAATACCCTTGCCGCCTGCTTCCCCTCATAATTAGCAGGATTAGCCAAAAATATCTTTCCCCTGCACTCGCCAATAGCGTATACATTCTTAATAGACGTGCGGTAAAACTCATCTGTTTTAATAAACCCAGCATTATCCCTTGCAATGTCAAGATTATTTAGCAGAGAATCCAAACCATTATGCGCCACTCTTCCTATGCCAACCAGAACCGTTCCCGATGAAAGGGCATCTGAAGCAACCGGCCGGCCTAATTGAAACTCTATGCCAAGTTTGCGCATAATCGCCCTTAAACGAGACGCCAGTTCCGCATCTTCATTAGGCAGTATCTCATCTGCAACCTCATAAACAACAACCTTATCAACAACGCCTCTGAACATAAAAGCAAACTCAATCCCTATTGCCCCTGCGCCGACTATGCGCAGAACAGAATTATCAGAAAGCGACTGCTTCCACAAAAGCTCCTCGGCAGAAAATACGCGCTCTCCATCAAACGGCAAATCAGGCAAAGGCCTTGGAGATGAGCCCACGGCAAGCACAATATTTTCAGCAAATAAAACCCTGCCATCAACAACAACAGAAGACGGCGAATCTATAACAGCCTCGCCATATACCACTTCTATAACGGATCGCTTTAAACTATTTTCAATAGCCGAAACAACGTCATCAACGGCCTTTCTTTGAGCAGGCAGGACATCAGACACCGCTTCATTTAAGCGGGACAATCTAAATTTTGTGGGAATACACCCGTTATTTAGACAAACCCCTCCGACAGGATTTTTATCTACCAAAGCAACTCGTTTACCGGCCATTGCCAATGCCCTTGCGCAGGCAAGGCCAGCAGGCCCGGCGCCTATAATAACCGCAAAGAAATTATCCTCCACCCTGTTTTTTCTCCTTTAAGCGCAAAATCAATGCATCCATCTTATCCTTTACATCCTGCGGGATATCGTGCTGTTCCATATAGCGGTTAATCTCAAGCAGGTTTTGATTCTTGTCAATATAAGTTATGACCTCAGACAAATCCATAAGGCCTTCATAACTCAACGCAGAAAATATCTCCTTTAAAAAGACAAAGTCCTCTTTATAATCAAGCGTCAACCTGTAATGAGGCCTGTTCATCGTATCTTCAACTTCTATCTCCTTGACCTTAAACAATTCAGGTTGGTCAAAGATATACCCCCAAATCTCCGTATTATGAAAATCCTTTTCCCTGCACACAAGCTCAATAGCGCTCCTGCGCACAGCATACACAGCGCACCCCAAAGGCAGGCCTTTTATCTTTATATAATCGTATTCATCCTTTTTTGCCTCGTCAATTACACGCTGGGCATAATAACGGCAAAAAAGCGGATTCTCGCCAGTAATACCCACAAAATAATCCAAAGAAAACAGGCGTGATGCCTGATAAAGCCTGTCTAAAACATCTTCTTCAGAACCTGCAAAATAATATATAGACTCATCTCTTGCTATCTCTATAAGGGGATAATCTTGAGGATGAGGAGAAGTGCATAATATAATCTCGGAGATATTTTTCAATGATTTGGCGCGCGCAATCACCCACTCAATAATCTTTTTGCCTCTCAAATCTTTAAGGAGCTTTAAAGGCAATCTAGAGGACTTTAAACGCGCTGTAATAAGAAAACCTATCTTCATAAATACCCCCTTTAAATGGCAGGACCTAAAATGCCGGGAGTGGGATTTGAACCCACACGGATTGCTCCACACGCCCCTCAAACGTGCGCGTCTGCCGATTCCGCCACCCCGGCATAAAAAAAAGAAAAAGGGACATCCTGTCGGCTCACTTCGGCTCCGCCTTAACAACCCCTTGTTCGAACCCTCTACCTGCTTGGTTTAAACAAGCAAAGCCTATTTCAAAAAACAATCCTGTATCACAAATGAATGCCTTTTCAAAAAAATGGGCGGTAGAGGATTCGAACCTCTGGCCTTTTGTACGTCAAACAAACGCTCTAACCAACTGAGCTAACCGCCCATTGTGTGTTTGCTATATAATAATCATTATCCACCATTAAATCAAGAAAATTA
>CAYXYY010000032.1:0-3419 GCA_964469495.1 uncultured Planctomycetia bacterium
CTTTGATAAGAGAGACATGCCCTGAAAAGGCCTTTTCGTGTTGTTTGGTTAGTTCTTTTATTAAAGCGCATTCCACATTCGGGCCAAAGACTTCCTCTATCTCACTGACTAATTTCTCAACCCTGTGAGGCGCCTCATATAAAACTATTGTGCCGCCAAGTGTTTTTATGGATTCGTATGCCTGCAGAAGCTTCTTTTTTCTGGATTTTTTCCTCGGCAAAAAACCTATAAACAACACATAACTGGAAGGCAATCCGCTAACAGAAACACCGCTGCACAAAGCGCTCGGACCTGGCACGGAAAGGACATTATAGCCATTTTTTCTGGCCTCTTTAACAATAAGATAACCCGCATCGCTTATCCCGGGCGTGCCAGCATCACAAACGAGGCCCACGTCTTTTCCTTCTGAAAGGCGCGTTAAAATACGGTTAATAGCAGAAGATTCATTGTGCTGGTGATAGGCAAAAACCTCTGGAACAGAAATCCTATAATGAGCAAGGAGTTTTTTCGTATGGCGCGTATCCTCACAGGCCAAGACAGATACCGAATTAAGCACGTCCAAAGCGCGCAATGTGATATCCTTGAGATTGCCGATAGGAGTAGAGATTATGAATAGACGTCCCTTATCATCCATTTTCAAGGGCTAGTTTCTTCAGCCCGTTCTTTACCTCTATTGGATACTTTCCTGAGAAACACGCAGTACAATATTTCGTATGATTGCCAACCGCCTTTAACATACCATCTATTGACAAATACCCCAAACTATCAACCTCAAGATATTTTTCAATCTCTTTATGAGACATCTTATTTGCGATAAGTTCATCCTTTGAAGGAAAATCTATACCGTAAAAACAAGGCCATTTATGAGGCGGGCAGGATATACGCAGATGCACTTCCTTTGCGCCTGCTTCCCTTATAGCCTTTACCCTCCTGCGGGAAGTCGTCCCACGCACAATAGAATCATCCACAACGATAACGCGCTTGCCTTTAATCACCTCTGGCATAATATTAAGCTTTACGCGCACGCCAAGCTCGCGGAACTTTTGCTGTGGCTGTATAAACGTTCGCCCGACATAGTGATTACGGATAAAACCCCATTCCAGAGGGATTCCAGACTGACGGCTATAACCGATAGCGGCGCTAAGCCCTGAATCAGGCACAGGCATTACCATATCGGCATCAACCGGATTTTCTATGGCAAGCTGCCTTCCAAGCTCTTCACGGACCTTATGCACCAAACTGCCAAATAAAACCGAATCGGGCCTTGCAAAATAGATATGTTCAAAAATACAGGAAGATGCCTTTTTCCTTCTCTTATGAGGGAAGAAACTCTTTATCCCATCGTCATTGATAAGCACAAACTCACCAGGTTCAATCTCCCTGATATACCTTGCGCCAATCAAATCCAAGGCGCACGTCTCAGAAGAAAGCACATATGCCCCTGCAACCTTGCCCAAAACAAGCGGCCTAAAACCATTAGGATCGCGCATCCCCATAAGCCCGCGCTGATTAAGCATTACTAAAGAATACGCGCCCTTTATCCTGCGAAAAGCGGAAAACATATGGTCAAGCAAATTGCCTTTCTTGGCATGCGCAACAAGGTGCACAATAACCTCGCTGTCAGTTGTCGTCTGAAAAATAGCCCCCCGCCTTTCTAAGTCAATACGCAACTGCCTGCTGTTAACCAAATTGCCATTGTGGCCTATGGCCAGAAAACCATCGTGATAATTTATCAAAAGCGGCTGGGCATTTTTGACAATACTGGAACCAGTCGTTGAATAACGAACGTGGCCAATTGCAACATCGCCTTTAAGATAAGACAGAGAATCTTCGTCAAAGACATCCGAGACAAGGCCCATATCCTTATGGATACGCGTAGTATTAGTTTGCCGGTCAAAAGAGACAATCCCTGCGCTCTCCTGCCCGCGATGCTGTAAGGCATACAATCCCAAAAAATTGAAATAAACAGCATCCCTGTGGCCCCACAGGCCAAACACACCACAATATTCTTTTATTTGTTCTGACATATAAAGATATCCTCAAAAACAGGCCTAATAATGGAAAGATTAGATTAACACTTATCTACCCCTCATTCAAGCCATATTTAAATCAATCACACCTTCTCCCACTCAACCTTTGAGATATTCCTCTCATTCTCATCAAATATTATCCCTACAAGCATTATCTCCTTGCCCCTATCTTGGTACTTCTCCCAATACCTCTTCTCCTTTATCTGCTTTAATGCAGAGCCTTCGCCTACCTTTACCTCTATAATGAATATCTTGCTCTTAAACTCTATCGTCAAATCCACCCTGCCCTTGTTCGTCACTTCCTCTACATTGGCAAATATACCCATTCCATCTAAATACGAAAACAATACGTTTATATAATATCCCTCAAAGTGCGCTATGTTGTTTTTTACATAGCTATTATACGGCAAAGACGCAAATAGCGCCTTGAGCTGTCTTTCAAATCCCTCCATATCCTCCCTCACCAGGCTCAATGCCAAATCCTTGCTCTTTTGCGCCACCTGCGCTTCGTCTGTCAAATACCTGACTAATGCATGGTTAAAGGACTTCCTTACCTCCATATTGGGAAATCCTAAATGATACAAAGTCTCACCTATCTCATCTATATACTCTACGTAATCTATCGTCAGATACCCTGTCTGGTACAATAACGGCCTTACGCTTAAGTGGTCTATATCAAAATTGCCCAACTCCTCTACTGACAGGACTACATTGTCTATCTCCGGCAGGAAAAATCCTTCCTCATTTATCACGTCTAATAAAAACTTGGGATTGCCTGTCTCAAACCAGTGAGGCTCAAATCTGCGTTTATCAAATAAAAGCATTGTTGAAAATGGATTATAGACCCTTTCTCCCTTTTCGCTAAACCTATACCCGTTATACCACTCCTTTATATCCGCTAATATTTCCTCTCTTGCTTTCTTCATCTTTTCTGCCAATGCATCTATATATTCACTAAAATATTCCTCAACCTCTCTTTGCGTGTATCCAAGCATTGAGGAATACTTGTTGTCCATTGTTATATCGTTTAGGTTATTCAGCCCTGAAAATATGCTTACCTTGCTAAACCTCGTTATGCCTGTGAGCATCACAAATTTGATATGCTCATCGCTTGCCTTGATAACAGAATAGAATCCTCTTAATACGTCTCTTATCTCGTTGGCAAGCCCTTTCTCTATTATGTGGTCCAGTATCGGCTTGTCGTATTCGTCTATCAAAACTACCACGTTTTTGTTGTGTTTTTGTTTTAATTTTAAGATGAGTTCTTCAAATTTTTCTTCATAAGAGGACGTTTCAAGTTTCACATCATACATATCAGCCACATTTTCCAATATGTTTGAAATTTTCACCCGAAGCTCATCACTGCTTTTAAACTCCTTTTTACTAAAA
>CAYXYY010000033.1:0-20339 GCA_964469495.1 uncultured Planctomycetia bacterium
GGTTCCTGCGTTTGGTATGCTGAATTACCCTGCTGAGGATATGTCGTTGCCTGTGAAGACTGCTGGGCATTGTTTTCCATAGCATCGCCGGCAATAGCGCCTGCTAATCCGCCGACCGCAGCTCCGACAGCCGCGCCCTGAGCCGTTTCACCGCTTTGATGCCCGATAATAGCCCCAAGGCCTGCCCCGATTACAGCGCCGGTTGCTCCGCCTTTTTGGGCGCCTGTGCAACCCATAGATAAAGATATCGCAATAAACGCGGCAACAACTAAAAACACAACGGAAATCCTTCTCATAAAACACCTCCTGTTTTTCTCTGTTTCCAAACCTCAAAAATCCTATTAAAACTCTCAAAAGGCAGATCCTTGACCTTTGAGGCATCTACCCACATTGCATCAACCACATCGTCGCCTGCTTGCAAAACAAGTTCTTCGTCAAGACAAACCGAATAGCCGATAACAACTACACTCGTATAACGTGAACTGTCCTGATGCACAGCATCTATAAGCACAAATTCCCCGGCAGGATTTATTCCCGCCTCCTCTTTAAGTTCCCTGCGGGCAGCATCTCTCGGCTCTTCCAGAACGTCTACAAAACCGCCCGGCAACGCCCAATCTCCCTTGGCCGGTTCAACACCTCTCTTAACCAGAACAACCTTGTCTGCGCAATAGGCAATAATACACACGACCAAAGCGGGATTCAAATAATGAATCCATCCGCATTCAGGGCAATACCTTCGCAGGGCATCATCTACCTCGCCTTCTTTTAATTCAGAGGCGCACATGGGGCAAAACTTATAATCAATATGCGTTCCATACTTCATTGCCCTTAAGCCCCTTTACAAACGCCGTTATTAATTTTACAGCATTTTCCAAATCAACAAAAGAAACAACTTCAACCGGACTATGCATATAACGCAAAGGCAGGCTAATAAGCCCTGCGGCAACACCTCCCCTTGTTATCTGAATAGCATTGGCATCCGTTCCTGTAGCCCTTGGGATACCTTCAATCTGATATGGTAATTTAGCAGACTTGGCAGTCTTTAGCAGACGTTCAAAAACAGACTTATTGATATTCGGGCCTTTTGCAATGACAGGCCCTTTGCCTAGAGATATCTCCCCTGTCTTTTTTGGATCTATACCCGGAAAATCCGTGGCAAACGTAACGTCAACCGCAATACCAACATCAGGGTCAATAGAAAAGGCGCTTGTGCGCGCTCCCCTAAGTCCTATTTCTTCCTGCACCGTTGCAACGGAGAAGAACTGCACATTTAACTTGGAAGATACCTTAGCCAGCTCTTCAATCACCCTTCCGGCAACGTATGCCCCTGCCCTATCGTCAAATGACTTACACGCGTATTTATCCTTGCCTAATTTATCAAAACCGCTTACAGGCACGGCAACATCCCCTACGGAAACAACCTTTTCAGCTTCCTTTTTAGAACCAGCGCCTATGTCAATACACATATCCGACAACTTTACAGGCCGTTTTAATTCATCTGAATCCATCAAATGTATTGGTTTTTTCCCAACCACACCTATAACGTTTCCTTTCGCTGTTGCTATCAACACCTTTTGGCCGATAGTCAGAGAAGGGTCAATCCCGCCAATAGCGGAGAAAAACAAAAACCCCTTATCGTCAATATACCTCACCATATAACCAATCTCATCAATATGCGCGGCCAACATAACACGCATAGCGCCTTCCGGCCCAACAGAGGCAATAGTGTTCCCATGCACATCCCTCTTTACATTTGAATTTGACCTCACATAATCCATCCAAACATCTGCCGGGCATTTCTCATTGCCTGAAGGGCCTATCGCCAAAACCAAATCCTGAAGAAATTTCTCGTGTTTGTTCATCATAACCTCCTATATTAAAACGCTCTCCTTACAATCCATTTTCCTGACCTTGCAGAGCCTATCCTCTTAATAAACCCTCTATCCTTTAACACCTTGATATGTTTATCGACGGCCGTCTCACTTATATCAAGCTCCTTTGCCAGCCTGCTCTTTGAAATCCCTCCATCTGCTTCCATTAACTCCATTATCTTTACCTGCGTTTCTGCCAACCCTTCTACCAACCTTCTACCAACTTTTCTGCCAACCGACCTTTGTTTTTCAGTATAAAATATCACGGAAAATCCACCGGACTCTTCTTTGAAATCAGGGCTGCTCAACTTCTCCGCCGTCTGTATTTGCAAAAACGCAAATGCTTTTCAATACATCTTCAGGCCAATGCCTTTTAAACTCCACTTTTTGGTTTTCCATAATAATTTTAGTCTGTTTTCAAGTTCACAAAAACACAAAAATATAAAAATGCTTGATTTAACAGGAGTTTTTTAGTATAACACATTTTGTCTGTATCTGAAATACAATCAGACAAACACAAGTTCATCAACAGCAAAATGGATTGCTGTTGAATCCTTTCCAAGGTTTGCGAGCAATGACGTCCGCAGACAACTCAAAACATATATAGTATTGGTGTGTCTTTGTATATTCACGTGTTTTCCAAAAACAGGAGGTAATTTTATGCCTAATACCGCAGGCGACGTACTGTTTTTGCTTTTAGGAGCCGTGATGATCCTATTTATGCATGCGGGATTCGCTTTTTTAGAGGCAGGAACGGTCAGCAAGAAAAATCAGGTAAACGCATTCAACAAAATTCTTTTTGACTGGGGAACCAGCACTGTTATTTACTTTCTTATCGGATTCCCATTGGCATACGGAACACTGTTATATTTGAGCCCTGCCGTCCTAATTCAGGACAGCGGATACGAACTGGTCAGGTTCTTTTTCTTATTGGGATTTGCGGCCTGCATACCGGCTATCGTATCAGGGGGCATTGCAGGAAGAATGAAGTTCTTTGCCCAGACATTTGCAAGTATTGCCTTGGTAGCACTGGTTTATCCTTTCTTTGAAGCGCTGGTCTGGGGAAGGGTACCTTTTATGGGACAAGAAGGGTCGCTTTTCGCGAATCTATTCAGCGTCCCTTTCCATGATTTTGCCGGGTCTGTTGTCGTCCATTCCATAGGAGGATGGATTGCGCTTCCGGCAGTAATGATCTTGGGCCCAAGAACAGGCAGGTATAATGGTTCACTGGATGTAAGGCCAAGTAGTATACCATTTCTTGCATTGGGAAGCTGGATACTAATCGTGGGATGGTTTGGATTTAATGTTATGAGCGCGCAACGTTTAGAGGCGATTTCAGGGTTAGTTGCGATTAATTCCCTGATGGCTATGGTGGGCGGAATAATAGCCGGCCTGTTATTTTCAAACAATGACAGTGGATTTACCCATAACGGGGCATTAGCCGGACTTATTGCAATCTGCGCGGGTTCTGACATAGTGCATCCTCTAGCTGCGTTGTTTATAGGCGCAGTTGCAGGTTTTATTTTCGTAAAACTTTTTGAAATAGAGACCGAAAAATGGCAGATAGACGATGTCTTAGGCGTATGGCCGCTTCATGGAGTAAACGGCACATGGGGAGGCATTGCAGCAGGCATCTTCGGGCACAAGGCCCTGGGCGCTGTTGCAGAGCTGAGTTTCTGGGCACAGGTTGCAGGTTCACTTTTGGCTGCGGTATATGCCCTTATCTGCGGATTCATCGTATATAAAATAGTAGATGCAATCTATGGGTTGAGAATGTCGCCTCAAGAAGAACTCATAGGCGCAGACTTGACATTCCATGGGATAGAGGCAAACCCAGAGGAAAGCCTTTAATAAAAAGGAGAAGAACTATGAAAATGGTAATCGCAATAATAAAACCGGAAAAAGTTGACGAAGTAAAATCAGCATTATTTGATGCCGGCATACACAAGATGACAGTCAGCCAAGTCAGAGGATGCGGACAGCAAAAAGGCTACGTGGAATCATATAGAGGACACATCACAAAAATCAATCTGCTTCCAAAAGTTCGCCTTGAAATAGCTGTTAATGACAAATACGTAAAACCAACAGTGGAAGCGATTATAAAGGCAGCAAGGAGCGGCAATATAGGCGACGGCAAGATATTCGTGATGCCAATAGAAGAATGTTATCGCATAAGAACCGGGGAAACCGGCGAAAAGGCAATCGGCTAATAAAAAAGGGGCAAGTTTAAAACTTGCCCCTTTTTCTTTTTGGTTTTTATTCTTAGAACCTCCACAACAAAGTCAGCTCTGTAGAAACCTCCTTTAAAGAAGATTCAATCCTTGCAGAATTTCCAAAGGCATCTGTTCCATTTTCTTCTATCGTCTCTTCTGGCGCATACATAATTCCCAATCCTACGGAAAAATTAGTGGATTTATGATACACAGCGCCCACAGTAAAATGATCTTCAATAATCGCAGGGAAACCAACAAGCCTAAAGGTTTCGTAATAATAACGCCTCATAGTCTTGCCTTGAACGGTTATATTCTGCGTACCGTCAAAATTGTCAAACACACGCAACGGCGAATCCCCATGGTTATATCCAAAACGAATCAACCACCGAGGGGATATCTCATATTGAAAGCCAATAGCATATACCTGCTGATCGCGCCAATTAAAATCAGAATACCCTGCTGCATCATCCCAATCATAATAACGCCAATCAAACTCTGCTATCCATTTATCCCCCTTATATGAGATACCTAAACCCAACATCTGCGGAGACTCCAAGTCCATAGAATCGTAGAGCCCGTCGCTGTCAAAATCAACAACCGTTTTATACCTGCTCTTCTGGGGAGAAGTATAAGTTATACCAATAGAAACCGGCAGATTTGCATAAATTACGCCAAGCTGATAACCAAGGGGATAATCATCACTCGTTCCTGAATTCATATCCAGACTGCTATAACCTATATTCAGCGCTGCTCCAATTGACCAGTTATCATCTAGACGAAGCGCAACATTAGGAGCAACCTTCATTGCCTGAAGTTCGGTATAAATACCCGAGGCATAAGGCATAATAGGCACTGCGCTATATCTAGCATCAATAGAGGTATTTCTATAATTAACACCCATCCCGGATACGCCAAAAATACCAAGTCCTACCCTAGAATTTTCACTTGTTTTCCAAGTCATACCAATTGCAGGTATTATAAAGAAATCCGCATCGCTCTCTGCCTTAGTATCAACCTCGCCATTAATAAATATCTGCGCCTTGGTCGTTGGCATAAAAAACGTCGTTGAAATATCATAGGCATAATCTTTAAAACAATAAGAAGAAGAACAAATCGCCGCCGGGTTAGAAAAAATAGCGCCAATAGTATCCAATGGCGATGCAATACCAACACCTCCCATTGCCCTTGCCGCGCCTCCACTGGAAATAAGCCTGTCTCCATTTGTGGCAAAGACGCTATTCGCAACAAAGAGCATAGCTGCCAATAAAACTCCTGCCCCTAATGTCCTTCTTCTCATAACACCTCCTGTTTAAATAGTTGGGACTACAAACCTATTAAATAAAACCCAATATATATAAATTTGCAGATATCCTATACGTAAAATGGGATTATGTCAAGCCTAAAAGATAAAAGATATTGATGTAACGAAGGTTTTGTTCCTGCTTAAATAAAAATAAAGTGGTTAGCCTCTCCTAACCACTCTATTGGTTAACACCTACTTTGGACATTGTAGATTAATCTTGGACAGCTATTTCGCTAAGGGCCTTTTTAATATATTTCGGAGCGATGTGCCAGCCCGGCATATATCGCACCTCTTCGCTGTAATCTACGTCATCGAAATAACATAGGCTGGCTCGAAACATCTTTGCATCAAATTCATCGCCAAATATTTCTTTTGCCCTTTGCACAACGCGCCCGAGACTGAAGAAATCCGTCAACACGACAAACATATCAACGTAATCCTTCCACTTGGCGCGCCTGCCTAACATATAGGCCTTCATCGCGCTTAACGTGAGCAAATCAAAGGTGTGGAGCAAACCGCCAAAATCCTCTTCACATTTCACATCAAATGGATAACGGACAAAACTCACCTTAACCCCGTTAATCATAACCGTATATTCGTTATTTTCGTCCACTAACACGCGTTCAATCTCAAACTGTTCTGTAATCTTGTCCCGGACAACACGATTTAAAAACGGTTTTGTGGAAACCAGGTCAAAGTCTTCCGACTGGCGATGCCCAATATGAAGCGCCATAGCGCTCCCGCCGGCAAGGCCAAAATCAGCGCCAAATGCCTGCAACAAAGGTAATAATTCCTCTTGTCGTTTTGTTAGAACCTCTTTATGCATAGTCCTCCTTAAAGTAAAGTTCAAAAAACCTCTTAATACGCGGCGAGAAATTGTGTCGCCTCCTGCCTATTCTATCAAAAAATATTTCAGCTGTCCTCTCTCTTCCTAGAATAGAAATCAATTGTTGAACGTCATCCCACGTCCCATAGTTTAGAATGCGCTCCACTACTGCCTGCTCTGACAAGTCCTCTATGCTCTCTACGTCCCAAAACAAGTCCTTTCTCTTGAGAGCAAGTTCTCTTACGCCATCTTCAAGCGCCAATTTAATCATAACTCGTCCCCTTTCATTTTCGGACAGCCTCTGCCACTAAAAGCCCATCCACAACTATTTTCAGGGAATCATTGGTGTCATCATGATACATATAGGTATCCAGAGCAGTTTCATCGCTATCGTCTGAATCAAAGACAATATGTCTGTTGCTTTCTATTAATAGATCTCCATCCTGTACGTCTAATGCGCCTTGAGGTGAATTGGTATTGATCCCTACTCTATGCGTGGAGGTATTCACAAATAATTCACTATTTTGCCCAACCCTTAAATTACCGCCAGACGGCTGTAAATACAATAGGGCCGGAGTAAATGAACCAGAATATATCCCTGCGCCAATGCGTCCATAGGAATTTGTATTATCATAACCGGCATACACATATCCGCCACTCGCGGTTTCCCTCAAAAGTAATTGATCTGTTATGGAATTCCCGCCAACAACCTGTATCTGTCCGGCCACGTCTAATGCATAGCCCGGCGAATTTGTGCCTATTCCCAATCTGTCGTTTGCATCATCCCAATATAGATTGCTATTATCCTGAATAAGGCTGCCTCCTGAATTAGCAAAGGGAATAGAGCCTTGAGTGAAGTTCAAATCTATTGACCCCTCTAACGTCCCGTATATCGTACCGCCTGTTTCTAAATCTCCCTGCACATATATATCTCCGGCACCATCTGCATAAGAAGGGCTTCCTGTAGCTCCTATTCTGGTTAACCCTCCTGTTATGGAAAGTGCGTTTCCGGACCCTGTTTGTGAAACGGAAAGCGCTGTTCCGGAAGACGCGCTGACAGATAAACCACTCATAGCCGTTATTAAACCACTTGCGCTTATTGCACCGGAGACGCTCAAAGTTGAGCTCAAAATAGTTGCGCCTGTAACGGTTAACGTACTAGCAGCGTTTAATGCCCCTGATACGCTTAAAGGGCCTCCTATATAGGCATTTGACCCCGTTTCCAGCTGGCCTGCCACAAATAAATTCGAATTTGCGCTACTTATATTGGAAGGAGAACCTGTGCCAACAACAGTAAGAGCCCCTGTCGCTGGCGTCAAGAACAGATTTCCCGTAGATGTTGCAACATGCCCATCCGTATTATCGTGAGAAAAGACCAATGCATTTGTGCTGTTTGCAACACCTGACCGGACCTCAACGTTGCTGTTAATTGTATCTACTAAAAACACGTCGCCTTGGTCTGAATCCTTGCGGACTAAAAATGCCTCTTCGTTATCATCAGTGATAATCATGGCATTGCCGCCCGCGGCAGACGAACCATAGATCAAAGAACCGCTTACCTCCAAATCACCAGCAACGTATAAACTCCCGGCATTAGACATAGAGATGGACGAAGGGCTTCCACTACCAACGAGCAAACTCATTGGAACAATAACTCCACCATCATCATTTACTTGAAAGGCGGTTGAACTGCCTGATGTTGCAACAGCAAAATGTGCAGAGGAGCTGTTCAAGTTTACGACGACATTTCCGTCTCCTTGCGGGGCAATAGTGATGTCCTCGCCATCAGCCGCTGTAATATCTGAATCAACACCGGAGAAAACAAGCTGGCCCTGCATAGTTGTTGCACCTTGTACTGTCATCCCACTTTCAAGCGTCAACGGCGCTTCCATAGTGTCTGCCACATCACTGCGTAAAAATTGCGAAGAATCAATTGCGTCCAGCGTTTCGGTATTTAAGGAATAGCCGACAGATAAAAGCGGAATTCTTGGAGACATCTCCCCATCTGAATTGACTTCTATGCCCAGCCAATACTCCTTGCTAAAATCCAAAGTGGATAAGGACGTGTTATCACCAAGATATAAATTAAAAATACCATCTGAACCTACCTCAACATTGTGTTCTTCTGTCCATACCGGGGTATCTGCGTCCTGCGTTTCATACAAGCGTAAGGTTAATTTATACGTATCCCGAGAAATAGGCCCGCCTAAAGCTGTTGTTATTTTTCCTTGATAATGTATCTTTTTAGGGATAGCTGCAAGAGCAGATAAAGAAGCGCAGAATATAAACCAGAATAAGCATATCAAAATAGGCCTGCTATAAAATTTCACTCTGCCCCCTTGCTTTAAAAGCCTACACAAAATAAATATATCACATAACAGCGCCCAGCTCAACAACGTTGTACGTCTACTAATAAGTATAGAGAGGTATTGTAAAAAGTCAACTAATGATTAATAAAAAAATAGAAATGGACATCCTGTCGGCTCACTTCGGCTTCGCCTCCGTTTTAAGGGGAAATGCTTCCCCTTAACAACCCCTTGTTCAAGTCTTGCCTCGCCCCATAGGGGCGGGCCTCTATCTGGTTGATATATTAATAAATTTCTTGTTCACATACATCAGGGGAAATGAAAACATAAAGGTGAGATACACAATCTGGGCGATAGAGGAATTTCACCTCGCTTCCTGCTCGCAATAGGGGCTTCGCCCCTCTTGCGCTCGTTGCGTTTCGCTTCGCTTTCGCTCGCTTAACTCAACTTCGCTGTCACCCCGCCGACATCCTGTCGGCTCACTTCGGCTTCGCCTCCGTTTTAAGGGGAAATGCTTCCCCTTAACAACCCCTTGTTCAAGCCCTCTATCTGCTAATATATTAATAAATTTCTTGTTCACATACATCAGAGAAAATAAAAACATAAAGACGGGATACACAATCTGGGCGATAGAGGACTTGAACCTCTGGCCTTCCGCATGTGAAACGGACGCTCTAACCAGCTGAGCTAATCGCCCCTTTTAAAATGGTGGGCCCACGAGGATTCGAACCTCGGACCAACTGATTATGAGTCAGCTGCTCTAACCGCTGAGCTATGGGCCCGTATCGTCAATTTGAACTTTAATTATACACAGACCTGTTAGTCAAGTCAAATAAAACGTCTAGGCCTGAGGCCTTAGCAAGGGAAAGAGTATTACTTCCCTGATAGATGGTTTGTCCGTTAATATCATTGCAAGCCTGTCTATGCCTATGCCAAGCCCGCCTGCCGGTGGCATTCCATATTCTAATGCTGTAACAAAATCATAGTCTATATGCTCTGTCGGGGCGTTGTTCTCTTCAACCTCTTTTTCAAAACGTTGCCTCTGGTCTTGAGGGTCGTTGAGCTCTGAATAGGCATTCGCAACTTCCATACCGCCAATAAACAATTCAAACCTTTCAGCTAGAGACGGATTTCCCTCTTTTAAACATGCCAAAGGACACAGGATTGAAAAATAATCAACAAAAAATACGGGTTTTCGCCTGGATTCTATGTCTAATAGGTCTTCAACTAATTTTACTACCTGTGAGCGGCTAAGCCTGCCTGCATTGGCCGCCTCTTTTCTCGGCAATTTGGATAAAATGACATCTGTGGGATCATCAGGATTTATGTCAAATTTCTCTCTGACCGCCTGAGCAAATGAAACCCTGTCCCAAGGAGGAGTAAAATCTATCTCTTGGCCGTTAAACGTTATTGTCATTGAGCCTGTAATCTGTTCAACAACATAGGCTATCATCTGTTCGGTCAGCTCCATCACACCCTCGTAATCCATATAAGCAGTGTATACCTCTAACATGGTAAATTCAGGGTTGTGCCTCGTAGAAATACCCTCGTTGCGAAAACTCCTATTTATCTCATATACCTTCTCAAACCCCGCAACGAGCAGTTTTTTCAAATATAGTTCCGGCGCTATCCTTAAATATAGGTCTATGTCAAATGCATTGTGGTGCGTTATAAATGGCCTGCCAGCAGCACCTCCGGGAATAGGATGAAGCATTGGCGTCTCAACCTCTAAATAGCCACGTTCATCTAGAAATCTCCTGATAGAGGAGATTATCTTTGCCCTCTTTATAAAGGTCTGGCGATTATCCGGATTGCCAATCAAATCCAAATATCTCTGCCTGAAACGCACTTCCGGATCTTTTAGGCCATGCCACTTCTCAGGGAGTGGCCGAAGACTTTTGGTTAGGAGTTTTATATCTTGTAAATTAACTGTTATCTCGCCCGTCTTGGTTTTGAATAACTCGCCTTTTACAAAAACTATATCTCCTATGTCCAATAATTGTATCAAGTCCCATAACTGCTCTGTTATGTTATTTTTCTTTAGATATACCTGAATCCTGTCATGTTGATCCCTTACGTCAAAGAAAATCACCTTGCCATGGCCGCGCCAAGCAGTAATCCTGCCGGCAACCTCAACAAGCCTGCCCTCTTCATAATTTGCTTTTACATCAGAAATAGACATAGGCGCGTTCTTATGCCTTGCATAGGGATTAATCCCTTTGGAAATGAGCTGGGCTAACCGTTTTTTTCTTTCCTCTATTAAGGCATCTCCTCTTGTCTCTTCGGACATATTATCTCCTAATCGGTTATAAAAACTATACTTTGGGCAAATAGGATTGACCCATTAGAAATTTATCTATTGAATATGCCGCGCGCCTGCCTTCTGAAATTGCCCACACAATCAAGGACTGTCCGCGCCGCATATCTCCCGCGGAAAATACGTTTTTAACAGAACTCTGATAGGATTCATCCGTCTTGACGTTTCCGCGATCATCCAATTCAACGCCTAATTCTTCTAATAAACCATTTTTCTCAGGGCCTAAAAATCCAATGGCCAAAAGCACTAGCTGCGCCTTTATTTCAAATTCAGAACCGGCAATCTCCTTCATATTCCATCTGCCATCGGCCCCTTTTCCCCACTCTACCTTAACACACTTAATCGCCTTGACATTGCCTTTATCGTCAGAAATAAATTCTTTGCTAAGTACCGACCACATCCTCTCACAACCTTCTTTATGGCTGGATGTCGTCTTTAATAATCTCGGATAAAGCGGCCAAGGTTCATTATCCGTCCTCTCTGCCGGGGGTTTTGGCAAGACCTCTATCTGGATAATCTGACGCGCGCCCTGCCTGTTTGCGCTTCCTACACAGTCAGAACCAGTGTCCCCTCCGCCTATAACCACGACGTCTTTGCCCTTTGCGTTTATTCCCTTGCCGTTCAATTTCTTGCCGGCCACTTTCCGATTTATCTGGGTTAAATATTCCATTGCAAAGTGTATGCCATTCAATTGCCTTCCGGGGATCTTTAAATCTCTGGGTTGTTTGGCTCCACCTGCAAGGCAGATAACATCGTATTCCTTTAATAAATCTTTTACGCTAATATCCACACCTACGTTTACACCTGCCTTAAATTTGATACCTTCTTTTTTCCACACCTCTATGCGCCTGTCTAAAACAGATTTTTTCAATTTAAAATCCGGTATCCCATATCTCATTAACCCGCCTATCTCATCATCTCTTTCATATACAACAACACTATGCCCTGCTGTGTTTAACTGCGCCGCGCAGGCCAATCCAGCAGGGCCGCTGCCTATAATAGCAACCTTTTTCCCTGTGCGCTGTTTAGGCTTTCTGGGCTTGACAAGCCCGTTTTCAAAGGCATATTCTATAATAGAAAGCTCATTTTCACGTATAGTAATAGGATCGTCGTTCACGCCCAACACACACCCTGATTCGCAAAGCGCAGGGCAAACCCTTCCTGTTATCTCAGGCAGGTTATTCGTAGCGCTTAATAAAAGAAAGGCATCGGCTTCGTTTCCGTCCTTTAAAAAATCATTCCACTCTGGTATATAATTGCCAAGGGGGCATGCCCAATGGCAAAACGGAGTACCGCAATCCATACACCGCAAGGCCTGCTGTTCTGTATCCTTAATGTCTTTTAATATCGCAACCTCTTCATAGTCCTTTACCCGCTCCTCAACAGGACGGTAAGGCGCATCTTTTCGGTTTATCTTCAAAAAGGCCTTGGGGTCCTTAGCCATCAGAAACCTCCGTTAGATCTAATTCCTCTTCCAACTTCTTTTGTTCCAATATCCTCTTATATTCATGAGGCATCACCTTCACAAAGCGCGCTATCTCCTTTTCAAAATTATCCAATATATCTCTAGCAACCGTACTGCCGGTATATCTCACATGCCTATTCAAAAGCTCGTGGATTATCTCCTTGTCTTCTTCCTGCACCTGTTCTAAACCAACCATATCCAGATTGCACTTGTGTTCAAAATCACCATCTACATCCCATATATACGCCACACCTCCTGACATACCCGCGGCAAAGTTCCTGCCTGTAGGGCCTATTACAACAACCCTTCCGCCGGTCATATACTCACATCCATGATCACCAACACCTTCAACCACGGCATAAAGTCCGGAATTGCGAATACAAAATCTCTCTCCGGCAAGTCCCCTGATGTAGGCCTGTCCCATTATGGCGCCGTAAAAGGTGGTATTCCCTATAATGATGTTCTCCTGTGGTTTGTAATCGGCTCTCTTGTCGGGATAAATTATTATCTTACCTCCGGAAATACCCTTTCCGACATAGTCGTTGGCCATTCCCTCAAGTTCAAATGTAACTCCCTTTGCAAGCCAAGCGCCAAAACTCTGGCCGGCAACTCCATTAAACTTAAAGTATATCGTATCTTCAGGAAGGCCATCCTCGCCATACCTCTTACAAACCTGCCCGCTGAGCATAGCTCCTGTTGTCCTGTCCACGTTGCTAATCTCGATTTCCTGTTTAACAGCCTCCGCTTTATCCAAAGCAGGCGCTGCCAACTCTATGAGTTTCCTATCTAAGACATTGTCAATACCATGATCCTGTTTCCTAGTGCAATAGACACCTATCTCTTCAGGCACCTGCGGCTTGTATAAAATTTTGGAGTAATCTATATTCTTGGCCTTCCATGGCATAATGGAATTATCCACCTCCAATAAATCCGTTCTACCTATAAGTTCGTCTAAATTCCTTATACCCAATGAAGCCATTATCTCGCGCAACTCCGTTGCAATAAATTGCATATAATTGACCAAATACTCTGGTTTACCCTTAAAACGGCTCTGCAATATGTCATCTTGAGTTGCTACTCCAAGAGAACAATTATTTAAGTGGCAGTGCCTTAACATAACGCACCCCATAATGATAAGCGCCGCTGTGCAAAATCCATATTCCTCTGCGCCAAGCATTGCAGCTATGGCTATATCCCTTCCAGTGCGCATCTGGCCATCAGTCTGCAATCGCACACGCGAACGCAAGTCATTTAGCACCAATGTCTGATGCGTCTCGGAAAGGCCCAACTCCCACGGCAATCCCGCATGCCTGATGGAACTCAAAGGCGATGCTCCCGTACCTCCATCAGCGCCTGAGATGAGTATCATATCGGCGTGCCCCTTTGCAACGCCCGCGGCAATCGTGCCAACGCCAATTTCTGAAACGAGTTTTACGCTTACACGCGCATCAGGATTGGTATTCTTCAAATCAAATATCAACTGAGCAAGGTCTTCTATGGAATAGATATCGTGATGCGGAGGTGGTGATATGAGCGTAACGCCCGGCGTTGTATAGCGTGTTCTCGCAATCGTAACACTCACCTTATGCCACGGAAGCTGTCCGCCTTCACCGGGCTTTGCGCCCTGAGCAATCTTTATCTGCATCTCATCGCTATTAACCAAGTAATTAGTCGTAACGCCAAATCTTCCCGAAGCAACCTGCTTTACAGCGCTTCTCTTGGAATCGCCGTTTGGCAAGGACCTAAATCTCGCAGGGTCTTCTCCTCCTTCACCGGTATTGGATTTTCCACCAATCCTATTCATTGCAATAGCAAGGCTCTCGTGGGCGCCACGGCTTATCGAACCAAAACTCATCGCGCCTGTAACAAACCTGTGCATAATAGATTCAATAGGCTCAACCTTATTAATCTCAATTGGTTTGGCTTGCTTGAATTTAAGCAGGCTCCTTAAGGTTGTCGGTTGTTTTGACTGGTCATTTATAAGCCCGGCGAATTCCTTGTATCTGCCATAATCGTCTTTCCTAACAGCATCCTGCAACGAGGCTATTGTTTCCGGATTCCATAAGTGAAATTCCCCGTCTTTCTTCCATTGATACACGCCGCCTGTTGCCAGATACGGAAACTCTATCGGCCTGTCGGGATAGGCCTCTTTATGCCGTTTAACCGTTTCCCGACGGATTATCTCAAAATCAACCCCGCCTATTCTAGAGACAGTACCTGTAAAACACCTGTCTATAACCTCGCTGTGCACACCTAATGCCTCAAATATCTGAGCCCCTCTATAACTCTGCAAAGTCGAAATCCCCATCTTTGACAATATCTTTAATATGCCCTTGTCTATCGCCTTGCGATAATTTTTTATAGCCGTTTTCAAGTCCAGCTGTAAAATGCCTTCCTTTATCATATAATCAAGGGCATCATAAGCAAGGTAAGGATTGATGGCATCTGCCCCATATCCGAATAACAACGCAAAATGATGCACTTCGCGAGGCTCAGCGCTTTCAAGCACAATGCCTATTTGCGTCCTTTTCGCCCGCTTGACCAAATAGTGGTGCACAGCGCCTATTGCAAGCAATGCCGGCAATCCCGCCTGCTTTTCCCCTGCCCCGCGGTCAGATAAAATAACAAATGAAAACCCGTCGTCTATTGCGGAAGATGCCTCTTTGCATATACGATTTATAGCCTCTATAAAAGAGGGTTCATCGTTAACATCAAAAAGGATAGATATCCTTTTCGCTTTATGTCCCTTTTCTTTTATATTCTCTATTTTCAACAACTCATCATTAGTAAGAATAGGCTCTTTTAGATATAACTTTGCGCAATGCTCCGGAGTCTCGTCTAATATATTTTTTTGAGGGCCGATAAAACTGTCCAACCCCATAACTATCTCTTCGCGAATAGGGTCAATCGCAGGATTGGTAACCTGAGCAAAGAGCTGTTTAAAATACGTATAAAGCAATTGAGGCCTGTTAGACAAAACAGAATGAGGGCTGTCATTTCCCATAGCGCCGATAGGCTCCTTACCGTTCTCAGCCATCGGCCTTAACAACACCTTCAGGTCTTCCCTCGTATAACCAAAGGATTTCATCTGCTTAAGCACGTCCTTGCCAGCCTTGTGAGAGGCCTTTTCTTTAGGAAGACTATCTATATTAACCAGATTTTCATTAACCCACTTTTTGTAAGGTTTTCTTGTCGATATCTGCTCTTTTATCTCTTCATCTGTAACCAGCCTGCCCTCGTTGGTATCAATATAAAACATCTTTCCCGGAAGCAGCCTGCCGGAAACCTTTATATTTTCAGGGTCAATATCTAACACGCCAACCTCAGATGCCATAACAACATAGCCGTCTTTTGTGATAATATACCTAGCCGGACGCAAGCCGTTTCTATCCAAGACTGCCCCAACACTAG
Source organism: uncultured Planctomycetia bacterium (assembly GCA_964469495.1). GTDB lineage: Bacteria > Omnitrophota > Gorgyraeia > S143-82 > S143-82 > CAYXYY01. The sequence goes on from CAYXYY010000033.1 coordinate 15,713, forward strand.
TTCCGTCTGTAAATGCGATAGCAGCCGGCCCGTCCCACGGCTCCATAAAACAAGCATGGTACTTATAAAATGCCTTCAAATCCTCGTCCATAAACTTATGCTGTTCCCACGCGCCGGGAATAAGCATCATCATTGCATGGGGCAAAGAACGCCCGCCTAACACGAGCAACTCAAACATATTGTCTATCGTGGCAGAATCACTTCCGCCTGCCACTAATACAGGTTTTATTTGCTCTATAGAATCACCGAATAAAGGACTTTCCAACAATCCTTCCCTGGCGCGCATCCAGTTTATATTGCCCCTTAACGTATTTATCTCCCCATTATGCGCAAGATACCTAAATGGCTGGGCCAAATCCCACGTAGGAAACGTGTTAGTGCTATATCTGGAATGCACAATAGAAATAGCGCTCTTTATCTTTGGATTTTTCAAATCAACAAAGAAGTTTTCCACCTGATAGGGCATAAGCAATCCCTTAAAGGAAAAGGTCCTGCAAGAAAGATTGGTGATATAAAAGAAAGACTGCTGAGAAATGTCAGAACTTCTTACCGCATTCTCTATCCTTTTTCTTATAATATATAGACGCCTCTCAAAAGCAAGCACATCTTTTATATCCTTACTGCGTTCAATGAAAGGCTGTTCAATAATAGGCTCTGTCTCTTTTGCCTCTTTTCCTATATCCGAATTATCAACAGGAACCGGCCTCCAAGCCAAGAGACGGCAACCTTCTTCCTTTATAATATTCTCAAATACGGATTTGCAAAACTCGTATTCCTTCTTTTTCGTTGGCAAAAATACCATCCCCGTGCCATAAGAACCAAGTGCAGGAAGTTTGAATTTCTCTTCTTCAGCTACCTCAAGAAAAAACTCATGCGGGATTTGTATCAAGATACCAGCGCCATCACCTGTCTTAGGATCAGCCCCAACAGCGCCTCTGTGCGCAAGCCGGTTCAATACCTGAATAGACCTTTTTATGGTCTCATTGCTACGATTTCCGGATATATCACATAAAAAACCAACACCACAGGCATCGTGTTCAAATCTCGGGTCGTATAACCCTTTAGGCTTAATAGATTCGTATCCCATCTGCACCTCTACTATTTTAACAATATCTCATAAATATAGACAATAGAGGATATTTTACACATAACACAAAAAAATGCAAGCGTTTTCATATATATGTTGGGAAACGGAACAGACATGGTTCCACTGGTTAGTATGGTATTTATATAACAAATCTGCGGCATAATCAAGATCTATTGGAGGCATTCTGAAAAAGAGATCGGAGATATTGGGTTCTTTTTCTTTAGCCAATTCATAAGGTGTTTTGTTTTCTTTATAACTGTTAGTCCGTTTTAGATTAAAGAATAGTTGATAACAATAGACTTTTTGCATAAACTCTTCTCTTGAATGGAAATGTTCTATTTCAAAGAATTCTCTTTCAACGATATCATGGAATGTTTCTACGTCTGCCTGCATTCAGCGGGGTTCTGGCAAATGCGCAATTGCATAGAAATCCAGGAGTTGTTTAATATTGTGGCTGGGGCAGGAATGTGTTTTCACTAAAAATGTGCTTTAATATGAATAATAAGGCCCTATCTGTAATTGTAAGGGAAGTATTTTTTGAAAAATTTTCGCGCGCTCTTTTTATTTCCATTCCCACCCCTTTCTCTTTTGAGGCCAAACCATGTCTGTTCCGCTTCCCATTTGATTTATGATAAATACTTGACAAATATATGAATATATTATAATATGTTCATATAATAAGGAGGTATTTTATGGAAAAATTTATAAAAATGTTCAAAGCATTATCGGATGAAACAAGATTGCGTATTTATCTACTTTTGTTGAGAGAAAAACTTTGTGTTTGTGAAATAGTGAACATCTTAAATATCGAACAATCAAGAGTTTCTCACTGTCTTAGAATTTTAAAAGAAGCGAATTTAATTAGTTGTTGCAAAAAAGGAATATGGATGATTTATTCTGCGAATCCCAAAGTGCTTAAGAGTAAACTAGTTGAAGGGATTAAAAAAGAAATTCCTATTTTGTCTTCTGATTTAAAAAGACTTAATAGGTGCAAAAAGACCAAAATAAGGGAGAAATGTAAAACAAAATTTATAGGAAAGAAATAATTATAAAGAACGATACAAATTTTTATTAATAAGTAACGCGATGTCATAAAGTACTTTAAAGGTCGTTTGTTTTAAACCTTAAACAAGGAGGGGAAATTATGAGTTTAAATGAACTGTTAAATTTAGGCATAAAGTTCCATGGACACAAATGCCCTGCAATGCCTTTAGGTTTGCGTGCAGGATTGGCAGCAATGAAAAAGTTAGATGTTGAACATGCTTCAAACAAAGAACTTTACTGTATTTGTGAAACAGGTTTCGCTCATGCCACAATGTGTTTTGTAGATGGGGTGCAAGTTGCCACCGGATGCACATTTGGAAAGGCTAATATTGAAAAGCGTGATTATTGTAAAAATGCAATTACACTCATTGATGTGAAAAGAAAAAAAGCGGTTCGGGTAGCACTAAATCCTGATTTTCAGAAAAAGGGATTGAGTTCGAAATTTGTGCAATTGAGAAGGCAGGGAATTGAACCAAAAGATATTTCTACAGAAATTGTTGATCCATTGATTAAAAATATAATGAGACAGCCGGATGAAGTATTATTTAAAATTTCAGATATCTTTGACTATGAGTTTAAGGGCAAGCGTGGAACTTTTGAATGGTATGAATGTGGTAATTGTGGAGAGGTAGTTTTTGCCCATGGGATAAGGATAAAGAACGGAAAGAAACTTTGTATTCCCTGTTCTGAGTAGGAGATGTTAAGATGAATTTACTTTATCTTGCGCCACCAATATTTTTTGTCATTGCTTTTGTGTTTTCTATGCTTGGTATGGGAGGGTCTCAACTTTATATTCCTATTCTTTTTTGGTTAGGTATGGATTTTAAAACAAAAGCGATTCCATTAGGAATGCTTCTTAATGTTGTAACCTCATCTTCGGCAGCTGTTATTTATATGAGAAAAAGACTTATAGAATGGAAAGTAGCTATTCCATTTAGTATTTCTATGGTAATTTTTGCGCCTTTAGGCACATGGCTAAATATAAATTTACCTGTTAAACCCATTATTCTAATTTTTGGTATTTTTACAGGCATGGCAGGAATATTAATGTTAAGTGGGTGGAGACCTAAAAAAGGCAAATTATCTTCGGGTAAAAGAATAATCTTAGGACTTTCTGCTGGTAGTATTTTAGGACTTTTTGCTGGACTTATAGGACGTGGTGGCGGTAGTTTTGTAGTGCCTTTATTATATATTGCAGGATTAGAGCCTAAATTAGCCGCAGCCACTTCAAGTATAGTTGTAACATGTTCCGGGACATCAAGCTTTTTATCTCACATCTTAACTGCTGCCAAACCTGATTATTTGATATGGATATCTACGGTTTTGTCTGTGTTATTAGGCAGTCAATTAGGTTCAAGGTTTATGGTAGCAAAACTTAAAACTAATTCAATAAAAACAATTTTCGGCATAATTTTAATAATGATTTCAGCTATTTTAATCATAAAAGATGTCTTTTTAAGTTGAAAAATAAAGAATGTAACACTATGGCATGGTTAACAGGATATCCTCGCGAAAAAGTAAAATGGTACCCAATAATTGATTTAAGTAAATGTGTAAAATGTGGAATGTGTATGAATTGTGGTAAAAAGGTTTATGAATGGACAAAAGAAGGTCCTAAAGTTGTTTGTCCTTATGAATGCGTTGTAGGATGTACAACATGTGCTAATCTTTGTGTCGGAAATGCTATAACATTTCCTGACGTAAAAGAAGCCAAGGATATATATAAAAAACATGGGATTTGGGCAAAAGTGAAAAAACAACTAATTGAAGAAGGGAAAATTCAAGATTCATAGGGAGTAGGGGGGGATTTATTCATCCGAGTTATGCCGCGAACCTTTCATACGAATTATGTAACCCAAAAACTCGCAACTGAGATATGATTTTTCCTCTTTCCTTTCCTTCATATCCTTCAGGTATTATCTGCCCTATTCCCTGATGTGCTCACTGACTGTTATAGTAAGAAATATATTCCCTCAGTATGTTTCGTATCTGTTTTTCTCCAAATATTATAAACCAATCAAAGCATTCTTCTCTTATACTCTTTATAAATCTTTCTGCTATTGTATTCATATTTGGCGCTGATTAAAAAGCCGACATCCTGTCGACTTTTAGGATATTTTCTGCTGCACGGATGTAGCAGAAAATATTTGTGCGGGAGCACAAAGGGGAAAGAGCGCTCTGCCAAAGCCAGACAAGATTTCGGCAGTTGTAATTATTGGGCTAGAATGTGTTGGATATTTATTTTATATTTTCCATATTTGCCTTGTTCCGTTTTTATAATAAATTCATATTCAAATTTGTGGGTAGCCTTATCATCGGGGAGCCACTTTGATAGCTGTTTCAAACTCATACAATATGGCTCCCCGGGGGAGACTCGAACTCCCAACACCTGGATCCGAAGTCCAGTGCTCTATCCAATTGAGCTACCGGGGATTATATGATTTAAGCCCTGCAACAAAAGTTACAGGGCTCAATTATCAAGATAGATTGGTATGC
>CAYXYY010000034.1:0-22085 GCA_964469495.1 uncultured Planctomycetia bacterium
ACCTTATGAATTGGCTAAAGAAAAAGAACCCAATATCTCCGATCTCTTTTTTAGAATGCCTCCAATAGATCTTGATTATGCCGCAGATTTGTTATATAAATACCATACTAACCAGTGGAACCATGTCCGTGCCAATCCCTAAAATAAAACATTTTTATCAGGATCCTTTTACCGGTGAAGACCTTTTCCCGTCAGGGAATGTCTTATCATTATCGTGGAAAGAAGTTGTTGCGGAAAAACTTAAAGCGGCGATATCTAGAAGAAATGTTGCAATACGTGATTATTATGACCTTTGTTATATTTTTGAATCTGGATTTGATTTTTACGACAAGAGTTTTATTGAACTATTCAGGAGAAAAGTAACGGATGAGGATTATACGGGAGATTATAAGAGGAATTTTGGACTTAGTGATGAAAATATTGCGCTTTTGCGTAGGCAAATTGACGGTTTTCTTAAACCGGTTATCCGTTCGGGTGAGAAGTTTGACTTGGATAAGGTTTTTGAGCGGTTTAATATAATTTTGAAGAAGATGTAAAATTATTTCCCACCTCTTTTTCCTTTGATGCCGAACCATGTTTGTTCCGTTTCCCAATTTGAGTTATTTTAAATTTGCAGTGTATTGTGATTTTATGTTATCATAAATAAAGTTATATTTTGTTTTGCCGTAATATGATAAGAAGGGGGATATGTATGAAGGTGGTTGTTTCTAACCCTGCAAGGGTGCTTTTTGAAAAGGATGCGGATAAGGTTTTTCTCCCCTTAAAGTCAGGTGAAGTCTCTGTTTTGCCCGGACATACGCCTATGGTAGGTGTGTTGAAAGAGGGCGATATTCGGTGTTTTTCAGCAGAAGGCGAGGATTCTATTCATATTAGCAAGGGGATTGTGATGGTGAAGGCCGATAAGGTGGAGGTCCTATCACGTCATTAAAGGCAACTGTAAGATATTTTTCAGTGGCTTCTCAGTTTGGGTTGGAATTGGCTGCGTGCATTATTATAGGCGTGCTCGGAGGAAAGAAATTGGATGAGGTGTTCGAGACCAACGGCGTCTTTGTAATCTTGGGGACGTTTTTAGGGATAGCAGCGGGGTTTTGGAGTATTTTCAGGTCTATAAGCGCTATGGAGGAAAAGGGCAATGATACAGAACGCAAAAAATGATTTTGTTGATCAGGCCAACGAGGCCGTAAAAGATATATTGCTTTATGGCCTGCCTCTTTTGTTGATAGGGATGGTAATAAGTTATTACGTGGCTGGCATTGCCGGGGGCTTGTCTTTTTTTGCCGGGTCCATTGTCTCTATTGTGAATTTCTTGTTGTTGAAAATGCAGTTGCAGGCAATAGTTTCTTCTACTGTGAACAATACCAAGATGCCTATATGGGCGGCGTTTGGTTATATTGGCAGGTTCTTTATTATGGGGGCTGTGCTTTTTCTGTTGGGCCGTTCTTTTGGGGCCGTTGGAATTTTGTGCGCGGGTATTGGCCTATTTTTGGTTAGAGGCGCTATTTTTATATATAGCCTAAGCAAGGATTTTAATGTATAATAACCGAAGATAGTTATTTTACGAAGGGGGATAAAGGGGCGCTATGGAGTTTGGGGCAATAAAAACAGTTTCGCTTTTTATTCCATGGTTTAATGTTTCTATAACAGTAAACCCCATTACTATTTTTACGACATGGGGAATTTGTTTGTTTCTTTTGCTGGTGGCATCTGTCGTTTCCTTAAAACTTCAAAAATTCCCCGGCAAACTTCAGGCCTTGGTGGAAATTATTTATGAGGCCTTTTCCGGTATTGTTGTGGATACTATCGGGGAAGGTGGCGAGAAGTTTGTTCCGTATGTCTTGACGTTGTTTTTGTTTGTCTTATTGTCTAATTGGATTTCTTCTATTCCGGGTTTCCATTCCCCGACGGCGGATTTGAATACAACGCTTGGGCTTGGTTTGATTGCATTTCTGGTGGCGCATGGTTCAGCTATTTCGTATAAGGGATTAAAGGGATATTTGTCCGGTTATTTGGAGCCCTTCCCCGTGTTCTTGCCGTTGAATGTTATTTCGGAGTTGGGCAAGTTGTTGTCGCATTCTTTTCGTTTGTTCGGAAACATCTATGCCGGAGGTATTGTCGTTGCTTTGATTCCGTATATTGTTTTAAAGCTTTTGGGTTATTGGTCTGTGCCTATTTTGGTGGTGGCGATGCCAGGACTGAAGGCGTTTTTTGAGGTATTTGTCGGCGGGGTTCAGGCGTTTGTTTTTGCCCTGTTGGCCGCCGCTTATATTAGTGTTTTAAGGTGATTTAAAAGGAGGTTATTATGGCGGATCCTGTTTCTGTTCCTATTGATGGTGAGGTCGTTCTTAAGGCCGCAAGGTATTTGGGCGCAGGGCTTTGTATGGGGATTGGAGCTATCGGCCCGGGTATTGGTGAGGGTTTTGTTGGTGGTAAGGCATGCGAGGGTATTGCCCGTCAGCCTGAACTTGCAGGTGTCTTGACCAGAACTATGCTTTTGGCAGACGCTATTGCCGAGTCAACGGGTATATACGCCTTGGTTATTGCCTTGTTGCTTATCTTTGTTGTTAAGTAAGGTGTTATCGAAAAAACGTTAAAGGAGCCGGCATGAATTTGAATGCGACTCTTGTTGTGCAGATTGTCAGTTTTCTGATTCTGCTATATCTGTTGGTGAAAATACTGTATAAGCCTTTGTCGGATCTCTTGGCGGAAAGGCAGAGGATTGTCCGTAAGTCTATTGAGGATGCCCAGCGCCTGTTAAAAGAGGCCGATGAGAAAAGCAGGGAGACTCAGCGTATTTTGCATAAGGCTCAGGAAGAGGCGGCTTCTATCAGGAGAAAGGCTCAGGAGGCAGCTGATGCCCATTACAAGGAGCAGGTCAGGCGCACAAAGGAAGAAATCGCCTTGATGCTGGAAAATGCAGATAAAGAGATTGCGGAAAATGTGCGCAGGGCAAAACTGGAACTTCAAAAAGAGGTGGCTAATCTGTCTGTTGAGATTGCTGAGAAGGTCCTTAAAAGGGAGATTAAAGGAGAAGATCATATTCAGATTATCAGGGAGTCCATAGAAGGGATAGCGAATGGATAAGTCTCCTATTTTGGCTGAAAAATATGCAAAGGCCTTGTTTGATTATGCCGTTGAGCATAATTGCTTGGAAGAAGTGGATGCCCAGTTTGGGTTAATGGACAAGGCCTTTGCTCTGTTGCCGGGCGCTTTAGAGGCCTTGGCTTTGCCTGTTGTTTCTCAGGAAGAGAAGTTTTCATTGATAGACGAGGCCGCAAAGGCCTCGTCTATGGATGTGGGATTTTCAAATTTTATTAAACTTTTGATTGAAAAAAAGAGGATAGAGTTATTTAGTGATATTTATCGCAAATTCAGGGTTTTTTATAATATTCATCATCATAAAATGGATGTGGTTGTGGTTTCCGCAAGTCCATTAAGCGAAGAAGAACGTCAGTTATTTTTGCACATATGGGGCAGTTATCTTGGGATGTTTTTGGATGTAAAGGAAGAAGTGGATGAGGATTTAATAGACGGTATAAAGGTTTATTATAAGGGGTATTGTTATGATGCCTCTTTAAAGCGTAGGCTGGAATTGTTAAGGGAGGAGATGGGAAGATGGAATTAAAAATACGGCCGGAAGAAATAAGCGCTGTTATTAAGTCTCGTATAGAATCCTTTGAAGGCAGGTATGACCTGTCTCAAGTCGGAAGGGTTTTGGAGGTTGGAGATGGGATTGCCCGTATATACGGGCTTGAAAATGCCATGTCGGGCGAGCTTGTGCATTTTCCGAAGCAGGACATTTTCGGTATGGTTTTGAATCTGGAAGAAGAGAGCGTGGGCGTTTGTTTGTTCGGCGACGATGAGGACGTTAAAGAAGGCGATGAGGTGCGTTGTACGGCAAAGATTGCGCAAGTGCCTGTTGGAGACGGCCTTATCGGCAGGATTGTCAATCCTATAGGCGTGCCTTTGGATGGAAAAGGCGCTATAAAGTCCGATCACTTTAGGCCGATAGAACGTGTTGCGCCGGGTGTTATTGAAAGGCAACCGGTTAAGGAGCCTATGGAGACGGGTATTAAAGCAATAGACTCTATGATACCTATCGGCAGGGGGCAGAGAGAGTTGATTATCGGAGACAGGCAGACGGGAAAAACCGCTATTGCCTTGGATACGATTATTAACCAAAAGGGCAAGGGTGTTATTTGCGTGTATGTTGCAATAGGGCAAAAGAATTCAACTGTTGCCGGAATAGTGAAGACTTTGGAACAACACGGCGCTATGGATTATACTATTGTCGTTGCTGCCGGTGCAAGTGAGCCTGCTCCATTGCTTTACATTGCGCCTTATGCCGGTTGCGCTATGGCAGAGGAGTTTTTGGAGACGGGCAGGCATGCGCTTATCATATATGACGATCTGACAAAACACGCTCAGGCGTATCGTGAGATGTCTTTGTTGTTGCGCCGTCCTCCCGGGCGTGAGGCCTATCCCGGCGATATATTCTATGCCCATTCAAGACTCTTGGAAAGGGCGTGTAAATATAATGAGAGCAAAGGCGGGGGGTCTTTGACTGCGCTTCCCATTATTGAGACGCAGGCGGGCGATGTTACGACTTACATCCCAACAAACGTGATTTCTATTACAGATGGCCAGATATACCTTGAGACGAATCTGTTTTATCAAGGCGTAAGGCCTGCTATTAACGTGGGGCTTTCGGTGTCGCGTGTCGGAGGAAACGCGCAGGTAAAGGCCATGAAACAGGTTGCGGGCAGGCTCAGATTGGACCTTGCCCAGTACAGGGAAATGGAGGCCTTTGCGCAGTTTGGAACGGAATTGGATAAGGCCACTGTTTCTCAGTTGGAAAGAGGCCGAAGATTGGTGGAGCTTTTAAAACAAGGTCAATACAAGCCTTTATCAATGCCTGAAGAGGTGCTTGTGCTTTATGCTGGTGTTAATGGGTATTTGGATGAGCTTCCGTTGGAGAAAATACGCCTGTTTGAGGATGAATGGATATCCGCATTGCACTCACAATATAAGGATATACTTGATGAGCTTATAGAGAAAAAACAGATAGACGAAATCTTGGAGAAGAGGATAAAGAGCGCTTTGGAGACGTTTTTAAAGGGGTTTGTCGGGTAATATGAATGTAAGACAAATAAAACAACGCGCAGTTGCGGTTGAGAAGACCAAAAAGATTGTCAAGGCGATGCAGGTAGTTGCCTTGACACGGTTGAAAAAATACGAAGCCGCAGCATTGCATGGAAAAACATATTTTGAGACTATGCATAGGATAATGGGATATATATCACAGGATTTGTTGACTATGCATCCGTTGTTACAGCCAAGAAAAGAGCAAAAGGCCGTATGGGTTTTGGTTATAGGTTCGGATAAGGGGTTGTGTGGCAATTTTAATACGAATATGTTTAAGGGTTTGAATGAGTTTATTCAGGAAAACAAAGATAAACGGGTTTCAATTATTCCTGTTGGGAAAAAGATGGTTCGTTATGCAAGCAGGCAGTATCCTTCCGACGTATTGATGAAACTGGAGAAGATAGACGATGATGAGATTTTGAATGAGTTTTTGGATGAATTGCAAGGGAAATTGGTTTCCTCGTACGAGGCCAAGGAAGTGGATGGATTTTATATCTTATACAGCGAATTCAAGGGCCATGTTTTGGGCAGAACGGGAAGGTTATCCGTGCTACCGCTTTCAGGTATTGTCATCGGCGATGAATCAAAACTAAAGGCGAATTTTATATTTGAACCTGGTGAGGATGAGGTGCTTTCAGCTATTGTCAAGGAATACATATCCTCGCAGGTAAATCAGGCTGTTTTGGAATCAAGGGCAGCAGAAGAGCTTTCGCGTATGATGGCAATGAAATCGGCAACAGAAAATGCCGATAAGTTGTTGCATGGTTTGATGTTGACGTATCACAAGGCAAGGCAGGCCTCGATTACGGGAGAGATTATAGAGATTATAAATGCCCAAGGAGTGTAGGAAAGTTTTTAGAGGAGGGATTTTATGGCAAACGGCAAAATTAAGACAGTAATAGGCCCGGTTGTTACGGTTGAGTTTAATGCAGGCGAACTTCCCAGTATAAACGATGCGTTAATTGTGAAAAGAAATGGCGCAGATTTGCTTATGGAGGTTCACCAGCACATAGGCGATAACACGGTTAAGTGTATAGGGATGTCTTCAACAGACGGTTTGCAAAGGGGCATGGAGGTTATTAACACGGGAAGGCCTATATCCGTTCCTGTGGGCCCGGCCTCTTTGGGCAGGATGTTCAATGTTATAGGAGAGCCTATTGACGGAGGCAATGAAGTGCCCTCAGATGTCCCGAGGTGGTCCATCCATAGAGACCCGCCTAAATTGGAGGATCAAAATACGGATTGGGAGATTTTAGAGACTGGTATCAAAGTTATAGACCTGCTTGCTCCTTATCCAAAGGGCGGAAAGGTTGGGCTTTTCGGAGGCGCAGGTGTTGGCAAGACGGTTATTATTATGGAGTTGATTAGAAATATCGCCATAGAACATGGCGGTGTGAGTGTGTTTAGCGGTGTTGGCGAGAGGACAAGAGAAGGAAATGACCTGTGGCTTGAGATGAATCAATCAGGCGTAGTCAATAAAGCGGTATTGGTATTCGGTCAGATGAATGAGCCGCCGGGCGCAAGGTTTAGGGTTGCTTTGACAGGGTTGACTATGGCCGAGTATTTTAGAGATGAAGAGAAGAAAGATGTACTTTTGTTTATAGACAACATATTCAGGTTTGTTCAAGCTGGAAGTGAGGTGTCTGCTTTGCTTGGAAGGATGCCTTCGGCGGTTGGATATCAGCCGACGCTTTCAACTGACTTGGGAGAGCTTCAGGAGAGGATTACTTCCACGAAGAACGGGTCTATTACCAGTATCCAGGCGGTTTATGTGCCTGCTGATGACTTGACTGACCCTGCGCCTGCAACTACCTTTGCGCACTTAGACGCAACAACAGTTCTTTCAAGGTCTATTGCAGAACTTGGTATTTATCCTGCAGTGGATCCGCTTGATTCCACTTCAAGGGTCTTGCATCCCGAGGTTGTTGGACAAGAGCATTATCGTGTTGCGCGTCAGGTGCAGACTATATTGCAGAGGTATAAAGATTTAAAGGATATCATCGCAATACTTGGTATGGAGGAGTTGAGCGATGAGGATAAATTAGTGGTCAATAGGGCGAGAAAGATTCAGAGGTTTTTGTCCCAGCCGTTCTTTGTTGCTCAGGAATTTACCGGAATGGAGGGTAAATTCATCAAGGTTGAGGATACGGTTAGGGGATTTGCAGAGATATTGGAGGGTAAACACGATGATCTGCCTGAACAGGCCTTTTATATGGTGGGGTCCATAGAAGAGGCCCAGGCAAAGGCCAAACAATTAGTGGGGTAGGATTATGGCCACAAGGGCTAAAAACAAGACAACCGTTAAAAGTAAAAAGACAAAGGCTTCTGTTAAAAAAACTAAGAGCGCCAGAAGATCCAAGACGACAAAGTCCATTAATGCCCCAAAGCGAAAGGCGGTTAAGGAGAAGAAAGTTGTTAAACCTGCCAAAGCCAAGACTGATAAGAAAAAAAGTGTCAGCGTAAAAAGGTCAACTGCAAAAAAGAGTTCAGTTAAGAAAACTGTGGTTAAGGCGGCAAAAAAGGTTGTTAGAAGAAAAAAGCCTTTGAATATTGCTTTTATGGCATCTGAGGCGATTCCTTTTGTCAAGACGGGCGGGCTTGCGGATGTGATGGGTTCTCTTCCTTTGGCATTAAAGGAGATGGGGCACAATGTTGTTGTTTTTATCCCTGAGTATCTGTCCATTCACGAGGGGAATTTTAATCTTCAAGATACAGGTGTGAGGTTCAGCTGTCCTGTGGGTAGTAATTGGCTGGATGTGTCCTTGTCTAAATACGAATATAATGGCCTTGATTTTTATTTTGTAAAGTATCCGCCATATTTTATGCGTTCGGGAATCTATGGAGAGAATGGAGATTATGAGGATAATTTAGAGCGTTTTACGTTATTCTCAAAGGCGTGTATAGAAGGGCTTGTGCGCATAGGTTTTAGGCCGGATATTATTCATGCAAATGATTGGCATACAGGCCTTGTGCCTGTGTTCCTAAAGGCGTTCTATGCGCAATCCAGTTTCTTTGAGAATACAAAAACGGTTTTCTCTATACATAACATCGCATATCAAGGGGTATTTGGTGTGGATAAGTTTCACTTATTGGGATTGGACTGGTCCTATTTTTCGCATCAGGCCCTTGAGTTTTACGGTAAGATAAATCTATTGAAGGCCGGAATTGTATTCAGTGATAAAATTACGACAGTTAGTCCGCAATTCGCAAAAGAGATTCAAACACCTGATTTTGGATACGGCTTAGATGGGGTGCTTAGGAATAGAAAAGATGATTTATGCGGCATACTCAACGGAATTGACCAAAGTGAGTGGGACCCATGGAATGACGAATATATCATTGAAAAATTCGGAATAATGTCCGGGAAGGCCTATACAAAAGGCAAGGCATTGTGTAAGGCCGATCTGTGCAAGGAATGTTCTTTTGATTCGGCAGAAGCCCCTATTATAGGTATGGTTTCCAGATTGTCTGAGCAAAAGGGCATAGATTTATTTTTAGATACCTTAAATGGTATAATGCAATCCTTATCCGTTAACATAGTTATTCTGGGAACCGGTGATCATTATTATGAACAGGCCTTGATGGGGATTGCCCCTTCCTTTTCAGGAAGGTTGAAGGCCGTGATAAGATTTGATAATGTATTAGCGCACAAGATATATGCCGGAGCAGATCTGTTTTTGATGCCGTCGCGTTATGAACCATGTGGTTTGAGCCAGATGATTGCCATGCGTTATGGCGCTATACCTATCGTAAGGGCATGCGGCGGGCTGAAAGATACAGTCAAAGAGGATATAGGGTTTCTCTTTTCCGAATATTCTCCGAAAGAATTGAAGTCAGCAGTGGAAAAAGCCGTCAATTTATATTATAATGGTAAAAAGGGATTTAATGATAGGCGCAAAAAAGCCATGGCGCAGGACTTTTCTTGGGCTAGTAGCGCAAAAGAATACGACCGTTTGTATAGAGTTGCATTGAAGTAAAAGGGGGATTTATGCAGCTTATTGGTATTGAATACGTTCGCAGTAGTATGGTCTTGGCAGAGAACTTGGTGGATAAAAATGGCGCGGTTCTCGTTCCCAAGGGCTCGCCAATAGACGAAGATACCATTGTTCGCATCATAAAGGCAGGATATCCTTATGCCATTATGGTCGAAGATGATATCAATGTTAGGGCATTAATGGAAGAAGAAGTGGCCAATGTAAGTGATGAGATCAAATCACAGGTCGAGGGGGCATTTTCCAAGGTCTCGACATCGGAGTTTCATGATATGTTAAAATTGCTGGCAATAAAATACAGGAGTAGGTTATATGCATCAGAAAATTAGTGATGAGATCAAACAAAAATTGGATAATATAGTCAATATCCCGACATTGCCGCAGGTATTGGGAAAAGTAACCTCTATGCTGCAGGATCCCAAGATATCTGCAAGAGAGGTTGCCGCAATCATTAGTCAGGACCAGGCACTAGTGACTAGGGTTTTAAAGATAGTTAACTCTGCGTTTTACGGTTTCCCGCGGCAGATAAAGACGATAGACCATGCCTTGGTTATTTTGGGTTTTAATAGATTAAAGGCAGCTATATTAACCGCATCAGTGTTAGAGATGTTCAAAGGAGAAGAGGTTGTTAAGACATTAGACATTGCCGGATTTTGGGAACACTCATTGGCAACTGGTATTATGGCAAAATCCTTGGCGCGCCAGATAAGACTTCCAGATTCGGAGGAGTTTTTCATTGCCGGTTTGCTCCATGATGTTGGGAAACTAGTGTTGGCGTTTTATGCCCCGGAACAGTACAGAGAGGTCGTAGAGAAACAAAAGGCAGAGGACATATTTATTCGCGAGGCAGAGATGTCTGTGCTTGGTTTTGACCACTCTGTTGTTGGCGCGTGGCTTTTCGAAAAGTATAATATGCCGATTGATTTGGTGGACGTTGCCGGTTTTCATCACAATGTGACCTCTTATCCCGGAAGGGCGGTGCAGAAATTGGCAGTCGTAAATCTATCGGATATGCTTGCCAGAATGTTAAACATAGGAAATGGAGGAGACCCGTTTGTGCCTGAGGTGAGCGATAATATATTTTCTATGTTAAAAATGGACGTCTTTGCAATAGAAGCGGTCATAAAAGGGGGATTGGCTCAATTAGAATCTGCAGCTGACTTTTTAAATGTCATAAGAGGGGCGCAATAAAAGGGGCGTTTTTTACAGGAGGGGCATATGGGGACAAACGTAAATAATAAAGAAGAAGTCCAAAAAGATGGTGAGATTATCCAACTTGTGAGTTTTCGTTTGGGTGAAGAGGAATACGGTATAGATATTTTGCGTGTGCAGGAGATTAACCGCATAATGGAGATTACTCATGTGCCGAAGTGCGCTTATTTTGTTGAAGGTGTGGTAAATCTGCGCGGCAAGGTTATACCTGTATTGGATTTGCGCAAGAGATTTGGCCTGCCTGTAAAGGAGAATGACAAGGAAACCAGAATTATCGTCGTGGATATCTCTGGCAAGACTATTGGCCTGATAGTAGACAGCGTAGATGAGGTCTTAAGGCTTCCTAAAGAGACGATAGATCCAACGCCTCCGATGGTTTCGACTTCAATAGATGCGCAGTGTATTAACGGCGTTGGGAAATTAGAAGACAGGTTGATTATAATCATAGACATAGAGAAGTTTTTGACAGAGGAAGAGAAGAACGTTTTAAGTTCGTTTTGATTGTAAAATATACGGCCATGAAATTTCTTGGGGCGCGTGATTTAATGGTGGCAGGGATTGTCTTGTTTGCCTTTTTAGCAGGCAACATGATATCAGTTGCTGCCTTTTTAATTAAGGCGCTTATCTGCCTTGTTTTGGCCTTGTTAAGTGTTTTGTTGTTGAAAAAAGCAGGAAGAGCCTCTTCCTCAAATCTGGCAAAACAGATAGAATTTTTATTGATTGAGTTCATAGATGGCCGTATTGGCAAAGATGCGGTGCTGGCAGGTTTGCCAACAGAGGTATCTTTAGGGCATCTTTTGGACATATTTGAAAAGCAGAAGACGTTAGTTAATGAATTGCGTGATTATACGGATAAAATAGCAGCGGATGCATCTCAGCTTGGCAGCGCGTCGCAGGAGATTTTGCAAGGGGCCAAGGCCCAAACTAGGCAGAGCTCGCAAATCGCCATAGAGATAAATGAGGTTTCTTCCATAATAATGGATGTGGCGTCAAATGCGGGGCAGGCAAATGAGGCGGCCGTCAGGTCAAAACAGATTGCTCAAGAGGGTAATAATGAATTGGAAGAGGGTATTAGATACATAGAAATGGTTCATAGTTCTGCTAGACAGATGACGGAAGAGGCGGAAAAACTTTCAGAGAATGCGAAAGAGATAGACAGGATTATAGAGACGATTACGGATATTGCAGATCAGACCAACCTGCTTGCATTAAATGCCAGTATTGAGGCGGCGCGGGCTGGCGAGCACGGAAGGGGGTTTGCCGTTGTTGCGGATGAGGTTAGAAAACTGGCTGAGAAGACAACGGCAGCGACGGATGATGTATCTGCGATGATATCGCAGATACAAAAACGCAGTGATGATTTTGTGAAGACAACGATGAAGATTAACGAATTGATAGATGAGACGCAGGAGGGTATTAATAAAGCGGCGGGTACGATAGTAAAGATGGGGCAGGATGCACAAAACGTGCAGGCTATGGTTGATGTGATTGCTTCTTCCTCGGAAAGGCAGACAATGGCGATAGAGGAGATTTCGAAAAATATAGAGATAATCAAGTCTATAGCAACGCAGGTTCAGGAGGGAGTTGATAAGACCAGTTCTGTGGCTGATTCCTTAAAGGACATGGCGCAGAATTTGAGATTGGTGTTAAGAAAAGACGGTATGCAGGAATAGGAGGTTATTGTTTATGGTAAAGGTTCTGATAGTAGATGACTCCATATTTATGTGCAAGGCTCTTTCCCGTATTTTGGAAAAGGATCCGGATATTAAGGTTGTTGGCGTTGCCAATGACGGGGAAGACGGCGTTAAAAAAGTAAAAGAATTAGATCCGGATATAGTTACAATGGACGTTGAGATGCCCAAAATGGATGGGCTGACTGCATTAGGCATTATAATGAAGGAATCTCCTCGTCCAGTTTTGATGGTAAGCTCATTGACAAAAGAAGGGGCTGAAACCACTGTCAAGGCCTTGTCATTGGGGGCGGTTGATTTTATCCCGAAAGAATTGTACCATTCAGATGTTGCTGGGATTAATCTTGACAAGATAGAAAAACAATTGCTGGAGAAGGTCAAGGCAATAGCTGCCAAGAAAGGCACTATCTCTCGTATTTCGTCTAAATTTTCCTCTTCTTTGTCTTCCTCGACTTCAGCTCCAACAGCAGAGAAACCAGCAGAGGTATCTATTAAAAGGGCATTTAGCGGGGTTGCAAAGGCAGATATTGTTGCTATAGGCGTTTCAACCGGAGGGCCAACTGCTCTTCAGTCTATTTTGCCTTTATTGCCAGACAATTTACCCGTGCCTATTGTTGTTGTCCAACATATGCCGGCTGCTTTTACAGCCGCTTTGGCAGACAGATTGAATTCACTTTCAAAAATCACAGTCAAGGAGGTATCTGACGGAGAAAAATTAAAAGCAGGCTATGCGTATATCGTCCCGGGGGCGTTTCATTTGCAAGTAAAGCGTTCAGGAGGGCCTGTTGCCAGTCTTTCTGAAGAGCCCAAGGACAGTGTGTATCGGCCGTGTATAGATATTACGTTTTCCTCTATTGCCGATGCCTTTGGCGGGCGCAGTTTGGCAGTTATGCTGACGGGTATGGGGCACGATGGTTTAAAGGGCGCCAAGGCAATAAAGAATCAAGGCGGCAGACTCATTGCTCAAGATGAGGCAACTTCTGTGGTATACGGTATGCCTAAAGCAGTGGCAGAGGCAGGAATCGTCGATAAAGTGGTTCCTTTAGATAAGATTGCTCAGGAAATCGTAAATGCGCTTTAACTGTTAGTGTATAGGAGGCAGTATGGAATTAGAACAGTGGAAAAATAGTATAAAGAACGGCAATTCTGACGAGAAAAGGCAGGCTATCAGGGAAAGTGAACTCTTTGATATATCTGACATCATAGACGATTTAATTGCGGTTCTGTACGAGGATAACAAGGCATTGCAGGAGGCCGTGATAGATACATTAATTCAGAGAAACGGAGATGTTGTTGTCAACAAACTCCTGCCGCTTTTAAGTGAAGAAAACGCCTCGGTTAGAAATGCCGCAATTGAAGTGTTAGAGGCAATTGGCAAAGAAAGGGTGGATTTAATAGGGGCCTATTTGGATAGCGAAGATAAAGATGTTCGTTTATTCGTATGCGATATTATAGGTAAGTTTGGGACTGAAAAGGCACTAAATTATCTCGAGAAGGCCCTTTCTGATGAAGAAGTCAATGTTAGGAATTCTGCGGTTATGGGAATTGCCAAGGTTCCTATGGAGAAATCCGTTTCATTGCTTGAGCGTGTTTTGGAAAAGGAAAAGGATCCGTGGATAAGGTTTTCAGCAATAGATGCCCTGACGCAGATAGGCCTTCCTTCTTGTAAGGATGTCCTTAAGAAGGCCCTTCACGAGGAGAAAAACGAGGTTGTTATCAAGGCGCTTTTGGATGGCCTGTTGAAATTTCCGGGCAAGGATTCTATGGAAGATACCTTGTTTGTGTTTGAAAGCCTTTTGGTGAAAAAGTTTTCAGATATGTTTGAGATAATGGTTGATTTGGGGGTAAAGGTAGAAGAGCCTTTGGATGAAAAAGTGCTCTTAAGTTTAGCGGTGTATTTAAGGGCATATATCCGCTATGCGGAAGATAGATGGAACGCGTATCGCGCGGCAAATCTGCTGGCCAAATTGGGTTCATTAGGAGAAGAGATAGCCATTGAATTGCTTAATCAGGTAAGAGAACCAATGATCGTTGCTGCGTTGTTGGAGTGTTTGCGTGAAGTTGGCACAGAAAAGGCAGTGTCTGTTTTGGAACGATATCTTGCAGAAGGAGATGATAAGCAAAAGGAAATTAGTCAGGAGGCACTAAACCGTATAAAGGGGTGATATGGATACACAAGTAAGGGAAAGAATATTGGAGTTAATAGGCGGGATTGATTCCCTGCCGACATTGCCTCATGTGGCCTCGCAGATAATGGATATGGCGATGTCTTCGGGTTCTTCTATAAGGAACATAGCGGAGATCTTATCAAAGGACCCTTCTCTGGCATCAAAGGTGTTAAAGGTGGCGAACTCTGCTTTTTATGGTTTAAAGCAACAGGTTAACTCATTAGAGTTGGCATTGGTTGTTTTAGGTATGCACGAAATTAATCATCTTGTATTAAGTGTATCGGTTTTTTCCGCTTTTGCTGATAAAGAAGATAAAACGGGTTTTAGTAGAGAGAAGTTTTGGGAGCATTCTGCCGCTTGTGGACACTTTGCAAGGATATTGTGTAAAAAACTGAAAGAGACCACACTTGGAGGAGAAGCCTTTGTAGGCGGGCTTTTGCATGATATTGGTAAAATCGTCCTTGATGAATTTTCTCATGATACGTTTATTGGCATTTTGCAGGAGGCGCAAGAGAAGAATACGGGCGTATATGAAATAGAGACAGAAAAGTTAGGCTTTAGCCATGCCGATATAGGTGCGGTGTTGGCTGAAAAGTGGAATCTTCCACCTTCTGTTGTCGATGTGATACAAAATCACCACGAGCCTCTTAACGCGACAAATAGCCCGTTTTTGGTTGCTGTCGTGCGCATTGCCGATCTTTTTTGCAAGGCAAAGGAAATAGGTTTTGGCTGTGATAGAAAGCCGTTTATTTTGGAGGAGGACATCTCTTGGGAAATAATACAAAAGACAAAACCAGAGCTCAAAAACTTAGATATTGAGAAGTTCACTTATGAGCTTGACGATGAGGTGGAAAAGGTTAAGGAGTTTGTTTCTATAAACAGGGGGAGATAACATTGCCGACAACTATGCAGATGGACGAATCTACTTTTAAATCTTTGAGGGATTTTATTTATGAAAAAAGCGGCATTTTTTTTTCAGAGCAAAAAAAATACCTGATGGAAACCAAAATCCTTGAGAGGATAAAGGAGAAAAACTTCAAGGATTTCAATGAATATGCATATTTCTTGATGTATTCCAAGGATTATAAGGACGAGTTGAAGTATCTGTTCAATGCCATTACTATCAATGAGACCAGTTTTTTCAGGAACATGCCGCAAATAGATGCCTTTGAAAAGAATATTTTAAAGGAGTTGGTAGAATTACCCGACAGGGCAGGTTTCAAGACCCTGAATATATTTAGCGCCGGATGTTCTACTGGAGCCGAACCTTATACCTTGGCCATTATTTGCAAAGAGTTTGCAGAAAAAAATGCCCATGAATGGCGTTTCTCTATTGAAGCGGGTGATCTTAGCGAAGCGGCCCTAATGCAGGCAAGAGAAGGTGTTTATAATGAATATACGCTTAGGAATGTCCCGCCGAAATACTTAGAGAAATATTTTGATAAAGATGGCACGAATTACAGGGTTAAAGATGAGTTAAAGCGTATGATTCGTTTTTTCCCGTTAAATCTTATGGATGATAACCAGATGAGGCGGATATCAAAGAAGGACGTAATCTTCTGCAGGAATGTTATGATATATTTTGATTTATCCGTCAAGAAAAAAGTGGTAAATTATTTTTATGATATGTTAAAGATAGGCGGATATCTTGTGATAGGCCATTCGGAGAGTTTGCATAGTATTACCAGGGCCTTTAAGATAGTTCATTTCCCTGGAGCATTAGCTTATAAAAAGGAATAAGGAGGTTGACATGGCAAGGATTTTGGTGGTGGATGATTCCTCAACTGTCAGAAAGCTGATTATAAACATACTCAGTAAAGAGAATTACGAAACAGTAGAAGCGGTTGACGGCGTTGATGCATTGGAAAAACTTTCTCAAAATGATATAGATTTAGTAATTGCGGATTTAAATATGCCGAGGATGAATGGGCTCGATCTGATAAAAACTATTAGACAGGATCCTCTTTATGCAGATATTCCGATAGTTATGCTTACGACTGAGGGAAGCGCAGAGGATAAGAAACGCGGATTTGAGGCGGGCGCAAATGTGTATTTGGTAAAGCCTGCTCCGCCTTCTATGATACTGTATAAGATAGGAAGTTTGCTTCGAGGAGATGATGAATAAGGCTTTTGTTCAAAATAAAGGGGGCGCTTTATGGATGAGATTATTCAGGAATTCTTGATAGAATCCTCGGAGTTGATAGAACAGCTTGATGCGGACCTTGTTACTTTAGAGGAAAATCCCGACGACTTCGACCTCTTAAACCGCATTTTTAGGGCCGCCCACACTATTAAAGGTGGTTCAGGATTTCTCGGTTTTACGCAGGTCTCTCAGCTTACGCACCATATGGAAGACGTCTTGAATAAACTGCGCAAAGGGGAAATGCGGGTTTCTCCTGCGATTATGGACGTTATATTGGAATCAGTTGATAAGTTGAGGTTGTTGTTGGATGAGATAAAAGAAGGGCAAAGCGGGTCGGTTGAAACTGCCTCCACAGAAGAGAAGTTAAAGGTTGTTTTGGAAGATAAGGATGCAAATGATGCGCAAGCGGAAGCCGCAAGTGAGGAGAAGCAGGAAGAACCGAAAAAAGAGAAAAAATCCAAGAAGAAAGGCAAGGAAGAGAATGCCCAAAAAGAGGACGAATCCAAAGAAGAGGATAAAGAAAAAACTGATGCTTCGGAAAAGGCAGAATCTGAAGAGAAAAAAGAAGAAGCGGTTGAAAAACAAGCTGAGGTTAAGGAAGAACCTGAACCTGTGAAAGCGGAAACCGAAGAGAAAAAAGAAGAGCCCAAGGCGGCGAAGCCTGAAAAAAAGGCGGCGCCAACCTTGCATAAGGCAACTATTGAGGAAACGATTAGGGTGGATGTCAGCCGGTTGGATGATCTGATGAATCTGGTTGGAGAACTCGTCTTGGTGCGCAATCGGTTAGGCCAGTTGGCAGGCAGGATAGGAGTAGAGGTCTCGGATGCGGGTTTAGTTGATACGTTTAATAACGCGCTTGTGCAATTCGGTTTTGTTACGGCAGAGATGCAGCTTTCTGTAATGAAGACTAGGATGCTTCCTGTCCAGCGTGTGTTTAATAAATTTCCGCGTATGGTAAGGGATTTGTGCCGAGATATGAAAAAGGAAGTGGATTTAATCATACATGGTGAAGAAACGGAGTTGGATAAGTCTGTAATTGAACATATTGGCGATCCGCTTATACACATATTGCGAAATTCCATAGACCACGGCATTGAGTTTCCTGACGAAAGAGAGAAGGCAGGAAAACCAAGGCGCGGAACGGTTGTTTTGTCTGCGTATCATGAAGGCGACCATATAGTAATAGAGGTTTCCGATGATGGCAAAGGCATTGATCAGGAGAAGATTGCAAAGAAGGCCATAGAAAAAGGTGTTATTCGTGAAGAGGATCTGCAACATATGGGAGAGAGGGATATCTTGAATCTGATATTTATGCCGGGATTTTCAACAGCAGAAAAAATAACAGACGTTTCCGGCAGGGGCGTTGGGATGGACGTGGTGAAAACAAATATAGAGAAACTGAACGGCGTAGTGGAGTTGAATTCAGTCAAAGGGCAGGGCACGACCTTGAAGATAAAACTGCCGTTGACATTAGCTATTATTCAGGCGTTGCTTGTGCGTTCCAACAATGACTTATATGCAATTCCATTGGCCTCGGTTCAGGAGATCGTCCATTTAGAAGAAGGCCAGATATATACGATAGAACAACAGGCCATCATTAGGATGCGCGATATGGTTATACCGTTGTTGTGTTTGGAAGAGATATTTACTGAACCGGACAAAATAGAAGAAGAAAAAAGGCATTACGTTGTCGTAATAGGTTTGGCAGAAAAAAGATTAGGCATTTTAGTGACAGAGCTTGTCGGACAGCAGGAAGTTGTGATAAAATCATTGGGTGGATATTTGACCAATGTGCCTGGGATTGCAGGCGCAACTATTATGGGCGATGGGCGGGTATCGCTTATCCTTGATGTGGCGGGGATAATGCACTTGTCTTCTAAGAGTGTGAGGAAGGTGGCTGCTGCAGGGAGGTAGCCGTGGAACGAAGGGCCCATTTGCGTGTGCCGTCTTCAGTGCGTTTTAGGTATCAGATTATAGAGATGCCGCTCAAAAATCCTATGAGGGATGCCTCTTTATTTGATTTGAGCGCGGGTGGGGCGGCATTTAAAGCAGAAGGTTTGAGCATAGGTGATGTTTTAAAGATTCAGATTTATGTCCCAGATTATCATAAATCTATTGCGGAAAAACCGGTTTTAGGCAAACCTATAACGACTTTGGGTAAAGTTGTCCGCGCTGAAGGGGACAAAACAGCAGTGAGTTTTGTCGGCACCTATGAAAGAGATAAGCGGGACTTAATGGAATATGCGGTGAGAAAATCGTATATGATAAGACATCAGAGAGAAGCGGCAATATCTGCATAATTTTTATAAAATAAAGATGAGGGGGGTATGCCTGATCTTAGTGGAGATTACTTAGATGCCCTGTGTGAGATAGATAATATGTGTATGTCTGCCGCGGCTACCCGCGTTGAGAAGAAGGCAGGCAAGCTGGTTAAACTGATAAAACCAAAGGCAAAACAGGGGATCTTATCGCAATTCATTAGCGCTTTGCCTGATGCAGATAAAGCGTTTTTGACGATGTCTTTTAGCAACACCTATTCAGGTGATTTTATGTTTGTTTTTCTTAAAAAGGATATAGATTTCCTTATTTCTGCGATTGAGAAGAATCAATCAGTCTCTTCTGAAGAAGCGATTAAAACGTTTGCGCAGGATATATCCGAAGGAATTAAAGAAACCATGTCCATGTTGACGGGAAAACAGGATGTGGATTCTCAGTATACGTCTTTCAAGGAGGCCTTGGACAACGGGTGGGAAGAAAAGGACGTCGTCTTTATAGAGATGCAATTCAAGATATCAGATGAAGTGTCTTCCCATTTTTGGCATATCGTGCCTGCCGATTTGGGATTAGTTCTGTCGAAAGATATGTTGGGTGAGATTGATTCTAAGCTGGAGGAATTTTCAGAAAAGGTTACAACTGAAGAAAAGAAACCGGAAGAAAAAAAGGACATTGACGTTGAGATAAACGTTCCAGTGGAGTTATGTGTGGAAATATGCAGGAAGGAGGTAAGACTGAAAGAACTTTGGAATTTGTCAATTGGTAGTATAATAGAGTTTAAGAAAGGGGTAAAGGAATCTCTTGATATAGTAATAAAAGGGAAACCCTATGGAAAGGCGCAGGTCGTAACTGTGGGTGAACGTTTTGGCGTTAGAATAACGGAGGTGGTTAATTATGGCGAAGGTATTGGTCGTTGATGATTCTTCTACTATTCGCAGGATTGTAAAGAATACATTAGAAAGAATCGGATATCCTGATGTAGTGGAAGCAGAAAATGGCATAGATGCTTTAACAAAGCTTAAAGAGGGTGATATCGAGTTGGTAATGACTGACTGGAATATGCCTGAAATGGACGGTATTACACTGGTGAAGTCTATAAGGGCTTCTGATAAATTTGGCGCGGTTCCAATTATAATGGTAACAACGGAAGCAGAAAAGAATGAAGTTATGGAGGCCATGCAGTTGGGTGTTAATGATTACGTTGTAAAGCCCTTCACGCCGGATATATTGAAAGAGAAGATTCAAAAAGTAATGGGATCTTAAATGCGTTTTGGGCTCCTTTTTTTGTGCTTGGTATTGTTGTTGCCGTCTTATGGATGCCGACGTGATTTAATCGACGCCAAGGAACGCATTTTACATCTGACTGCCAGAGAAAATAAGAAGCTCAAGGCTATTAGGAAGATCGTTGTTTTCCCTTTTGCCGTTGTTGGGCAGAATAACGAGAACAAAGATATTTCTTATTATATGGCAAAGGAGCTTGCCTCGCAGTTGATTGACCGCCGCAATTTATCTGTTGTGCATCCAGACGTATTAAAGGCCTTTTTAGGAGGAGAAAATCCCATTTCCTTGGATGAACAACAGGCAGTTGCAAAGCGCTTTGGCGTAGATGGTTTTATTCGGCCTGTTATCACCAATATATCAGTTTCAGCAGACAGGATAATTGTAGAGGTGGATATCAACCTTTATACGGTCTCACAAGAGCCAAGGCAATTAATACACTTTCATAAGATTTATGACAGCGCATCCAAAAAACTCCTGCCTTACATAAAATCTTATGCCGTTATGTTTAATCTCTCCCAACGGCCTTATGGATGGAAGGTTATATTGATAAAAAGGGATTTATTCTATTCTTTCATTTGTTGGGACATTGTTTACAGCGCCTTTTGATTATGTCTATATGGAAAATCCGTTCTTCTAATAAAGAGGCGAGGAAAGAGATTAGCAGGCAGTTGGGGATCTCGCCGTTGGTTGCGCATATTCTGGCCGTACGCGGCATAGATAATCCGGTTCAGGCGCACAGGTTTTTGAGTCCGGATTTATCCTTTTTAAACCCGCCTTTTGTGTTAAAGGATATGGACAAAGCCGTTTATCTGATAAGAAAGGCCATTAATTCGAGAGAAAAGATACTTATTCATGGCGATTATGATGCAGACGGGGTGACGGCTTCTGCTTTATTAGCAGAGGCGTTATCAAGACTGGGGGCTGTTGTTGAGGTATATTTGCCTCATAGAATAGACGACGGATATGGGCTTTCTATATCCGGTATTGATACTGCTGTTAGAGAAAATTGCCGCCTTGTTATTACGGTTGACTGCGGGATTACTTCATTTGAGGAAGTAAAGTATGCGAAACAAAAGGGTTTGGGTCTCATTATAACTGATCACCACTTGCCTGTTGGGAATAAAGTCCCTGAAGCAGATGCTGTGGTTAATCCAAAACAGGAATCTTGCGCATATCCATTTAAGGAACTGGCAGGTGTCGGGGTTGCCTTTAAGTTAGTTCACGCTTTGACGGGAGTGATACACGAGGATCTGTTGGATTTGGCTGCTATAGGGACGATAGCAGATATCGTGCCTCTGATGGACGAAAACAGGATATTGGTTAAAAAAGGTATGGAGAGAATATCATCAAAACCAAGGCCGGGTATAAAGGCCCTTATTCAAAAGGCCAGCGTCAGGAGGATAGACGTGCGCTCTGTTGCATTTATGATAGCCCCGAAAATAAACGCCGCAGGCAGGATAGGTTCTGCTGATAAGGCCTTTGATCTGTTATTTTCCAGCGTGGAAGAAAAGGTGGTATCTTTGGCAGATGCGTTGATTAACGCCAATAAAGACAGACAAAAAATAGAGGAGGATATATTAAAAGAGGCAATGTCTTTTGCCTCACAGCAAAAGGACGATAGCGCCATTGTGGTATATGGAGATAACTGGCATCCCGGTGTTATTGGCATTGTTGCTTCACGCATAGTTGAGCAGTTTTCTCGCCCTTCTTTTGTTATATCTATGGGAGAAAGTGGGGTTGGCAAGGGGTCTGCAAGGTCAGTTGACGGGATAAATCTGAAGTCTGTGCTTGAGCGGTGTTCTCTTCTCTTGGAAGGTTTTGGCGGTCATAGTGGAGCGGCTGGATTTTCAATAACAAGGTCTAATTTAAAGGAATTTAAGGATCAGGTAAATCTATTATGCGCTGATGGAGATATGTTTAAAGAACCTGTTTTATGGATAGATGGCAGGATTTGTTTTGATATGCTCAGTTATCCTGTTGTTGAGGCAATCGAAGGCCTTTCGCCTTTTGGCGAAGGAAATCCAAGGCCTGTATTTGTTGCGCAGGATGTGAGTTGCGCAGGCGAAGTAAGAGAATTAGCAAAGAATAGTATTAGATTTATTGCCAAGGATAAGACAGCAAGTTTGCCGGTTATTGGGTTTGGCAAGTCTTATATGAAAGACGTGATTGCATCAGGCAGGCC
>CAYXYY010000035.1:0-23879 GCA_964469495.1 uncultured Planctomycetia bacterium
ATAATAAGAAAACGCAGGGTCATTATACGCAACGTCTAATTTTCCGCCAACAAGGCTTGATTCCAATGGAAATTCAAGTTCACTCTGCGTTCCATCAACAGACGTAATCTTATAAGTTGTGTCCCCGTCTAGATAAGAATACCCAACATAACAAGATACAGAAAATCCAAGATCATTGCCCCCGGTCAAGTCATTAAACGGATCGTAATGAGTCCCTCTCCAAAAAGGATACAGAAACACCTTATCTGTATCAATTTTAGTCTCATTATATTTGTCGGACTGCACAGATTGTCCCTGAGATTCTATTTTATCTAAAAAAGAAGAAATCTCATCCATACGAGATGATGCATATACAGAACTTGTGAAAAATAAAAACAAAGACAAAAATAATAAATGATGGCGCTTTAAGACCATTACTCCCCCCTTTTTTGCGTGCCTGAATAGATTTTAACAAATATTATTTTGTTTCGCAATAAATACTTGACAAATACAATAAAAATCAATATACTGCGTCTCAAGCGCAAAGAAGCGCTCTTGCCAAAGGAAGGCCATTCGGCGAAGTTGTCCATTTATGCAATGAAAGCAGTTTTTCTGTATTATTGTTATATAATAACTTCCTTTCTAATCAGGTCTTTATAGGTCTGCCTTCTTCTCACGAGATAGAAATCCTTTTTATCTACCAAGACTTCAGCTGGCATAGGCCGTGAATTGTAATTGCCGGCCATAACAAAGCCATAAGCGCCTGCTGAAAAAACGGCTATCAGATCGCCATTATCAACCTTTGGCAAATCCCTGTCCTTGCCGAAAAAGTCTCCTGATTCGCATACCGGCCCGACAATATCGCACTTGAAACTATCAACAACGGAGTTCTTTACAGGCGCAATAAAGTGATAGGCCTTGTAAAGAGACGGCCGAATCAGGTCATTCATCGCACCGTCAACAATAACAAAATTCTTTGCAGGAGTCTTTTTTACGTAAATCACCTTGCAAACAAATATACCGGAATTTCCAGCAATAAACCTGCCGGGTTCCATTATAAATCTCAAGCCCAGCTTCTTGACAAAAGGCGATATGCGCCTTGCAAACACCTCCGGCGAATCCACATTCTCATCACTATACCTTATTCCCAACCCCCCGCCGATATTCAAGAATTTCAACCTTGCATTATACTTATTGGAAACCAGTTTAATAAACCTCTCTGCCTTTTTAAGCGCCTCGCTATAAGGGCTGGTATCAACGATCTGCGAACCTATATGCATATGAATACCAATAATCCTCACGTTAGGATACTTGGCGCTGTTTTTGAATATCTCCTCGGCAGTAAACAAGTCTATCCCAAATTTATTTTCTTTCTTTGCCGTTGTAATATAATCATGCGTGCGCGCATCCACATTGGGGTTTATTCGCAAGGCCACATCAGCCCTTTTCCCTAGCCTTTTGGCAACCTCGTTTATAAGGGCAAGCTCTGCATCCGATT
The DNA here is from genome assembly GCA_964469495.1 of uncultured Planctomycetia bacterium. Lineage (GTDB taxonomy): Bacteria > Omnitrophota > Gorgyraeia > S143-82 > S143-82 > CAYXYY01. The sequence continues at coordinate 1,478 of CAYXYY010000035.1, forward strand.
CAACATTAAACATCAATATGCCCCATTGGAGGGCCATCTTTATATCCTCGGGCCTCTTGCCAACGCCAGCATACACAACCTTTTTTGGATCAGCGCCTATCTGCTTTACACGAAACAACTCCCCGCCTGAAACCACGTCAAAACCGCATCCCGCATTTTTCAAAAAGTTTAACACAGACAAATTGGAATTCGCCTTTACAGAATAACACACAAGGGGCTTAACACCCTGCTTTACAAACGCTGCGCGCAATTGTTTAAATCTATTCAAAAATGCGGCCTTGCTATATATATACAGCGGTGTCTTATGCCTGCGCGCAATCTCAGCAACAGGCACGCCCTCGCAGAAAAGTTCATTATTCTTGTAATAAAAAAACTCATTCATTTTACCGCCTCCATAAAAATCACATCTCATCCTTAAAAAACTCTTGCCACGACTTAATCTGAGACTTAACACTCTTCGGAGAAGTGCTATTCTTTGTCTTCTTGCGCATAACACTGCTCTTCGGGTCAAAAAATCCCTTCCACTGCTTATCAGTGAAATTGTGTATCCCTAAAACCTGACTGCGCTCCTCCTCTGAAAGTTCAGAGAGGCGTTTCTTTTCTCTCTCGCAGGCCAAAACCAACTTACCCAACATCTCATGGGCATCACGCGACGAAATCCCCTTTAAAATAAGCTCCTCCATAATATCCGTTGCATACAAGAAATCGTTTTCCAAGGCCTTGTTTAGCGCCTTCTCATTAAACTCAATGCCTTTTATCAACGAAGGCATAACTTCCAATATATTTGACAGCAGGATATATGCCAGTAAAAGTATGGACTTATCCTCTTGCAAATCGCGGTTATAAGCTGTTGGCTGGGCCTTCATCAAAATCATCATAGAATTGAGCATACCTATAATCCTACTGCTCCTTCCCCTAATGAGCTCTAAGACGTCAGGATTTTTCTTATGCGGCATAATACTTGAACCAGTAGAATGCGTATCAGGAAGCACTAAAAACCCGAACTCAGAACTAGAATACAAGATCCAATCCTCTGCCAAACGCGACAGGACAACCGCTATATTAGCAAACGCAAACAACGCCCTCAAATAATAACTGCGGTCAGATACGGCAAACAAACTGTTATCATAAATAGGCATATCGCCAAATTCCTGAGCCAAGGCCTCAACATCAATAGGTATAGACGAACCCGCGCCTGCGCATGCGCCCAATGGCGAAGATAATCTACTATCCACCCACGTCAAATCAAAACGCGCATCCTCGAAGGCCTCTGTCCAAGAAAGCAAATAATGCGCAACTGATATAACCTGGGCATCCTGCAGGTGCGTAAAAAACGGCATATACACATCAATATACTGTTGAGCCTTTTCAACCAAAACAATCTCAATAGACAATATGTCCATCTGCAGTTTATCAACCAGATCGCTTATCCACAAGATGCTATCTGTTGCAACCAAATCGTTCCTACTGCGCGCAGTATGCAGTTTTTTATAGGCATCGCCTGCGCGCTGCTGAACCAAATCCTGCACAAAGGAATGGACATCCTCCTGCTCTATATCGCGTGGAGATGGTGTTAAAACGAGTATCTCAGATAACGCCTTTGTCAAAGCCTTATATTCTGCTTGAGAGAGTATGCCTGCTTTTTTTAATGCCTTACAGTGGGCCAAAGACGCCTGCACATCATACCCAAACAGGGCGAAATCAGCCGAATCGCCCTTGCAAAATGCAAAAACGGATTCAGGCATCTCCTTTTTAAAACGGCCTCCCCATAACTTTTTCCTTGCCATTGTTATTCCTCCTTACTTTTATTGACGTATTTTGGCAGATATTGCGAATTAATGTTATTTAAAGACAAAAATATATTCTTTGCAACACTTATCTTTTTATTTCCCTCTTCCAACCGTTTAATAAAACCTCTCACAAGACTTCTGACATTATCTTGTTCATAGGCGCATTTCTTAACAATAGGATAGGAAAACTTATCAGCCAACGCATCAAGTTCAAACTCCCTAAGATAGATCATCGGCCTTATAATAATAATCTCTCCGCCAAACATCTCCTGCCTTGGCGACATAGCCGAGACAGAGGCCTGAAAAAACATATTCATCAAAACCGTCTCAGCTGCATCATCCATATTATGCCCGAGGGCAACATACCTGCAATTATGCCTCTTTGCAGAAAGAAAAATGGCCTTGCGCCTGTTCCAACTGCACAAAAAACACCTATCCTTTGGATTAGACAAATCAACACCCTTAAAGCTGTCCAAGTCTATCTCAAATTCAATATGCCTATCTTCTAAAAACCCTGCAACACCTTCAGCCACAGACTCATCCATCGCAACGTGGAAAGCAAACAACTCAAACTTAACAGGGCTTCTCTTCTGCTTCTCCAGCATAAAGTCCACCAAAGCAAGGCTGTCTTTTCCTCCTGAAACCGCCAATAATATTCTGATATCGTTTTCGGTTATCAAGCCGAAATCACCTATTGCCCTGCCAACGCGTTTAGAAAGCCTTCGGAAAAACCGATCTTGGAGGACATCATTAAAAGGAGAAAAATCTTTTTCCATAAGAAGAAAAACTGGCGGAGGGGGAGGGATTCGAACCCCCGGTAGGTTTCCCTACAACGGTTTTCAAGACCGCCGCGATAAACCGAGCTCTGCCACCCCTCCAAATTCCAAAAACAACAACAATTCCCTAAAACCCGTTTATAATAGCATAGATAAAAAACAATTTCAAATCAATCATATCAATGCCAGAAATATAGGCAGTGTAATTATGCTCAGCAGGCTGGAATATAATAGGACCTGACTGATAAAGTTTGAATCGCCTCCATAGGCCTCTGTGATGATAACCAATGAAACAGCAGATGGAACAGCCAACTCCACTATCACAAACCATTTCATAATGTAATCAATGGGTATCAAGTTAATAAACACCAATCCAATAGCCGGAAGCAGCGCTAATTTAATAAAAACCGAAAGCCACAGGGCATTGCGGTCAACCGCGCAAGTCAAACAATTCACCTGCAAAAGCCCGCCTAACACCATCATAGAAAGTGGCAAAACAGGCCTACCCAAAACCTGCGCCACATCAAATACAAAACCCGGAATTAATTTATTCAAACCAAAAGATAATAATATAATGGAAATCACTGTTGCGATAAACGGAGGATTAACCGCCTTCTTTATTCCTGATATAAAATCTCTTGCCCCCGATAACATATACACACCCAAAGACCATATCAACAGATTAAACAAAATCAGGAACAAAAAAACGTATACGTATAATGCATCTCCCATCTCCCCCTTAAAAAGCGAACTTATCAAGAGCAATGGCATATAACCACAATTTTGAAAGACAATCGTGGCTATGAACTGGCTCTTGCCTTTTATATGAAAAACAATGGCCATTAAATAGGCAACAACAAAAGATAATAGAAAGATGCCCAACGCAATCAGAGGAAATATCCACCAGCGGCCCAATGCGCCGATGGATGAATTTGAAAGCGTGTGATAAAAGATAAACGCCGGCAGGAATATAAACACCAACAACCTGCTGATATTTGACAATACCTTGCGGTCAAGCATCCCAAAAGCCGCGGCAAGATACCCAGCCAGAGCTATTGCCAATATCTTCAACGATGCCAAAAACGGGGCAATAAATGCCTCAACCGACATATCACTCTTTATTTATTAACACATAATCCGGTGAAAGATCACAGGTGAACATATAGTAAGAATACTTGCCTTTATGCAAGTCAATCACTATTTCCAAGTCTTTATCCAAAAGCATAGGCTTTGCCTGACTTACTAATGGCTTCATACGCCTAAAAACGACCCTTCCGTTTGCAATAATCTCAAGCGTTTTCTCTTCGACTTTCTTGCTGGCAGCGCCGACAGCGGCAGCAACTCTTCCCCAATTAAGCCTTCCACCAAACACGGAACACTTAAATAGGTTAGACGTGGCAACTTTTTCCGCAACCTTTACTGCCTCATCTTGAGAATAGGCGCCTTTCACAACCACTTTGATAAACCTGCTTGCGCCTTCCCCGTCTCTAACAATCATTTCTGCAAGGCGCATGCTAACCGCATCTAATGCGGAAATAAAATGCTTATACTCGGCGCTAGTCTTTGAGCGAATAGGCACACCTCGCCTATTTGCCAAAATAAACACCGAATCATTTGTGCTCATATCGCCATCAACCGATATCCTGTTAAACGTCTTTGCAACACTTTCCTTAAGGGCGCCTTTCAAGAGTTGCGGAGATATATCCGCATCCGTCGTAATAACACATAACATCGTTGCCATATCAGGGTGTATCATGCCTGCGCCTTTTGCCATAGCGCCTATTGTTATCTTGCCTTTCTTGGTAGACACCACAACAGCCGCTTCTTTTGAAAACGTATCCGTAGTCATAATCGCCATCGCGGCAGACGTATGCCCGACAGTATCTGCGTTTTCCACCAGCTCGCCCAAACCATTCAAAACCTTGGTCACAGGAAAATGCACACCGATAACACCAGTTGAGGCAAGCAAGATATTCTCTTCATCATCGAAGACCAACTTTGCAAGTTTTGAGGATATCTGTTTTGTGGCCTTTAAGCCTTCCTCGCCGGTACAACAATTAGCATTGCCACTGTTAATAAATATCGCCCTTGCATAACCGTCTTTGATGCGTTCCTTAGACACTTTTACAGGATGCGCTATTATGCGGTTAGTCGTAAAAACCGCTGCTGCGCTGCATACATCATCCTCAGATAACACCAAGGCAATATCCTTTTCTCCCTCTTTCTTTATCCCACAAGCCGCCCCGCCCGCAAGGAAACCCTCGGGGGCACATACTCCTCTAGGAATCCATTTAATCACAACAATCCCTCCTCTTCTGAAAAGTTAAAGAGAAGATTCATATTCTGAATGGCCTGTCCGCTGGCGCCTTTTATGATGTTGTCTATCGCACAGACAACCAATACTTTGCCATTAGACAAGCTCTTTATGTGAATAAAACAATAATTTGTGTCCTGAACATCCGATAACTTCGGCGGGCGTTGCAGAATTTTAACAAACATTTTAGACGAATAAAAGTCTTCATACAATTTATAAATCTCGCTTTCACTTTGCGCGCTTTTTAAATCAACATACATATTGGCCAAAATGCCTTTTCTAATACCCATTATATGTGGCACAAAGATGAATCTATCTTCTTTTATGCCCAATATAGAAGTCATTTCAGGGGCGTGCTGGTGGCTGTTTATTTTATAAGCATACATATTCTCTGCCAGTTCCATAAACATCATTGGCTTAATAACCTTTCGTCCCGCGCCAGATGCGCCTGACTTTGCATCTACAATACAAGAATCCATTAGCCCGGCTTTTACCAATGGGAACAGGCCCAACAACACGGCAGTCGGATAACATCCAGGATTTGCAATCAAAGATGCAGTCCTTATCTCTTTATCAAAGACTTCACATAAACCATATACAGCCTCGCCCATATACTGCGGACAGGTATGCTCCTTATACCATTTCTCATAAGTATCTTTGTCTTTGAACCTAAAATCAGCGCTAAGGTCAATTATCTTCGGGACATTGCTCAATGATTTAATCTGCTCAACATACAGCATAGAAATCGTATGCGGCAATGCCAAAAACACACAATCACTATTATTTAACCTGTCTATATCTATTGGCTCGCATAAAAGATCGTCAGGAGCCCATGGATAGACATCCTTCAAAGTAAACGCTTCTTTTGTTGTTGAGGAAAGATAGGCTATCTCCACGCACCTATGACGCAAAAGCAACCTCAACAAGGCCTCTCCGGTATGGCCTGTTATTCCCAATATAGCAACACGTATTTTATTATCTGCGCCTTGACGCTGCACTCTTTACCTCCAAATAAAAGGACCCGCCTTCAACATCAAAAGACTCAACTAAACTCACCGATGCCTTATACTGCTTCTTTATCACGGAAATAAACTCCTTATGTGATTTTAAAAAATCAATGACCTCTTTCCCTGTCTTTATAATAAGCTCCTTTTTCCTGCGGCGATCACGTCTTAACATCGATTTGGCCTTTCTCATCAGCTCAATAACCGTTGTATGAGGGGACTTTATTTTGCCCCTGCCATGACACCTCTGACAAAGCACATTGGCCTTTTCCTCCGTTGCCTGCTCAACCCTCTGGCGAGTCATCTCCACCAACCCCAAAGGCGATATTGTAACTATGTCCGTCTTTGCCTTATCCGAGGAAAGGGCTGCGCGTAAAACAGAAAGCACTTCGTTCTTATGGCTCTGCTGTTTCATATCAATAAAATCTATAACTATTATTCCTCCTATATCCCGCAAACGCAGCTGCCTGCCTATCTCCTGCGCCGCTTCGCAATTGACAATCAGAGCCATCTCTTCCTGCTGGCGAGAGGTCGCCTTGAACTTTCCGCTGTTAACGTCTATTACCGTAAGGGCTTCTGTGCGCTCAATAATCAGGTATCCTCCTGAAGGCAGCTTCACCACAGGGTCATATATTTCATCTATTTGAACGTCAACCCCGCGCAATTCATACAAAGGAACATCCGCAGAATAAACCTCTATACGTTTAACCAGATGCGGAAAAAATGCCCTAACAAAAGCCCTTATGCGCGATCCCTCTTTCTTATCATCCACAACCAATCGATCAACAGAATCACTGAAATAATCCCTAACAACCCTTAAAATCACGTCATAATCTTCATAGATCAGGGCAGGCGCCTGGGCCTTAGCTGTCTTTTGTTGTATCCTTCTCCATTGTTTTATCAAAAAACTGGCATCCTTTTCCAATTCCCTCTTATCTTTTCCAACTGCAGCGGTCCTAGCAATAAACCCATATTGGGTCTTTATACTATTGAGTATAGAATAAAGCCTGCTTCTCTCCTCCTGATTGGCTATCTTCTTTGAAACTCCTTTAGAAGAAGAAAACGGCATCAAGACAAGATACCTGCCGGGCAAACTTATATTGGTAGAAAGCCTTGCGCCTTTGCTTCCAAACGGTTCTTTTGAGACCTGAACCAATGCTGGTGTCCCTTTGCTTGCGACATCACCTATCGCCTTGCCTTTCAAAAACTTACGATCTTTTGCCAATATCCCCAATGCAGGTTCATCACTATATAGAAAACCTTTTTTGGGCAATCCGATATTCACAAAAACCGCCCCAAGAGCCGGGGTGATATCTTCTATTATACCTTTATATACATTGTGGATGAGACGGTGTTCTCCTTGGCGTTCCAGAAAAAAATTATCTATCCTGCCATTATCCAATACTACCGCTCGCTTTTCATATTCATCCACGCTGATGAGAATCTCTCGTCCCATATAAAATCTATACCTTTAAAAAATCCTAACTATAAAAATATCTACGTGTTATGCCAAGCGTTGATTATAACAAAAAAGTTTAATAATGTCTAATCTTATTTTGCGTATCTTTATATATTGCCTGAGCCTTGAGATTCTCTTCGCTAGAATCTACAATTGTCGCTGTAACAAAAATAAACAGATCCATTTTCGCGACATACCTACTTGCATGTTTAAATAAACTACCTAACACAGGCAAAGCCGAAAGACCTGGGACTTTAAATACAGACGATTTGTCTTGGTCCTTCATAAGCCCGCCTATAACAATCGTTTCCCCGCTTTTCATGATAAGCTGTGTTTCTGCTTCACGAACATCGAGCACGGGATAAGTCCCTGAAGAAACGGAAATATCACCATCTGATGAAAACGATGTTGTGCTTTCCGAAACATCTCCAACCTTTCCACCCCATTCCACAACAGCGGGATGGATAATCATTTTTATATAATCATCCTTATTAACCTGCGGAACGACATTAAGCTGAATACCTATATCCTGATAGTATTCCAACGTGGTAGTTGTAGTAGTCGTAGTGCTGTTTTGCTGGGAAGAAGAACTGGTGATTGGATATTTTCTGCCAACTAAAATAGATGCCTCTTGGTTATCCAACGTCATTATTTTGGGGGCGGAAATAACATTTGCATCGGCAAGTTCTTCCAATGCGCTTAGAGACAAAGTAAAAGTATTACCTTTTAACTTTGTAAATGTAAAACCGCCGCCGACATTACTTCCAAAGGCCACATTAGACGGGGAAGAATAGTAAACAGGCGTTGCCCCAGCAGCATCTCCTAAAAAGACATTTAACAATGAGGCCGCTTCGCCATTTACTTTACTCATAGGAGAGGCAGAAGAAAAATATGACCCTAAATCTTTTAATTTCTTCCAATCCACCTCGACTAAATTCGCCTCAATCATCACCTGTTTTGGTTTTACATCCAAGCTTTCTATGACAGCTGCGACCTTCTCTATCACGGGTTTAATATCCGTAACAATAAGTTTTCGCGAAAGGCTCTTTCTCTCATCCCCTTCCCTTTCGCTTTTCTCCATCTGCTTTGTATTACCGGCTGTTACGAAATTCCACCCGGCCTGGCCTGTCACCTGCAGGACCTCAGCCGTCCCTCGAGGAGACAAAAAGGTCTCTATCACCTTTAAAGCATCTCCTGCGTCAATAAATTTCAATTCAAAAACCTTAGTTGTTGTCTCTTGGACCTGATTTAACTCCACCTTTTGTTTTTTCATCTGCGTGATCTTTTCTAAAGGCGCAACCGTAACAATATTGCCCTGTTTTTCATAACCAAAACCATAAGTGCTAACAATGACATTTAATGCATCTTCCCACTTAACATCATTAAGCTCTATCCCAGCTATAGGCCCGCTTACTTCAGGAGACATAACAATATTGATCCCTGCTTCTGCCGCCAATGCACGCAAAACCTCTGATATCTCTTTGCCTGTTGCAAAAGAAATGCTTATAAGCTCTTCATCATTGTCGTCTTTGTCTTTCTCTTCTTTGTTTTCACTATCTTGTAGTTCTTCATTATCTGCATTAACCATATCTTCATCTTCTACAACTGATTGAGATATATCGTGTTCCGAATAAACAGGCAGATCTTCATCAGGGTTTGATTCCTGCGCTTGAGAAACCGCTTGTATATCCGATTCCCCAACAGATGTTTCATCTTGAGCACAAAAGACAGGCAATACGGTCGATATCAAAAAAATAACCGTCAACCAAAACAACCTTTTAAAACAGGACATCCCCACCTCCTTGTTAACCCCCCAAAAACAAAATTTATATCTCTAGTGTATAGTCTTTTTGCCCATCGCTTACGATAACACTATCTCTATTTATCTGTTTGATAAGAACCATCCCTATTCTATCGCCTTCTTTATACAAGACGCCTCCTATCATAACCTTAGAACCACCTCTTTTTTTATATATGATTCCTTGAATTTCTATATTAACTGTTGTCTCTCCCGTTTTCTTTTTCTGTACAAACAAAACAGTCCCATTGCTATCTACCACAGGCAACATAGGGTCCTTTTTCCCATGACTATTATAAATAAACGCCTTTTTTTCTTTCAATTTAGGGATATTTAAAGAGACTTTTTCTTTTTTCTTCTTCCCCCAGGCATAAGACGGCATACTAACAAAACCAAAACAAACTATCATAGCCACCATAAACACTACATAACGTTTCATAGGCTCCCCCCTCTATAAAAACAGGACCTGTTGCCTGTATGGCAAGCAATCCCGCCCACCTGCTCTATTTTTATCAGGATAGTATCCACATCACAATCATAATACATCTCTTTAACTATCTGGAAGTGTCCCGATGTCTCGCCTTTAATCCACACCTTTTGCCTGGAACGACTCCAATACGTCGCCTTGCCTGTTTCTATCGTCTGCTTTAAAGTATCCTTATTCATATAAGCGAGCATCAATATCTCATTATCGTTTATGTCCTGAACAATAACCGGCACAAGCCCTTTATCGTCAAACTTCACATCATCAATAAAAGAAGTGTCTAATTTTTCCATTTTCACCACCTTCACAATCTTACCGTTATACCTCTCTCTTTCAGATATTCCTTAACCTCGCCGACGGTTAATTCCTTATAGTGGAAAAGTGAGGCCGCTAATGCGGCATCCGCTTTTCCAACAACAAATGCATCGTAAAAATCTTCCAAACTACCTGCCCCTCCAGATGCAATTACAGGGATATTTACGGCCTCGCTCACCGCTTTTGTAAGCTCGCAGTCAAAACCGGCCTTTGTTCCATCCTTATCCATACTTGTCAATAATATCTCTCCTGCGCCTAATGCCTCAACCTCTTTAGCCCACTCTATTGCATCTAATCCCGCATCCTTTCGTCCACCCTCAACATACACGTTCCACGAGTCATTAGAATTCCTTTTAGCATCAATTGCCACAACCACACATTGGCTCCCGAAACGCTCTGCCGCTGCGCGAACCAAGTGTTTATTTCTAACTGCCGCAGTATTAATAGAGACCTTATCCGCTCCTGCTAAAAGCAAGGCGTTTATATCTTCAACCGTCCTAACCCCTCCACCGACAGTCAAAGGCATAAAGGACTTTTCCGCAGTACGCCTTACCACGTCGATCATTATACCGCGTTTTTCATAACTTGCAGTTATATCCAAAAAAACCAACTCATCAGCGCCCTGCTCGTCATATACAAGGGCATTCTCCACAGGATCGCCTGCATCGCGAAGCTCCACAAAATTAATACCTTTGACAACCCGGCCTTCTTTCACATCAAGACACGGAATTATCCTCTTTGCAAGCACGCCTCAACAGCCTCCTTAACAGTAAATACACCCTCGTAAATGGCCTTGCCCACAACGACGCCATCTATGTTAGGATATCGTCTTGCAAGCTCTGCCAAGGCCTCAATATCTGCCAAAGAACTGACACCACCTGAAGCTATAACATCACCGTCATATTTCGCCGCAATGTCTGCATAAAAATCGACATCTATGCCTTCCAGCATTCCATCCTTACTTATATCCGTAATCAGCACAGTTATCTTTAACGGGGAAAAGACAGACAACAACTCGTTGAGAGTGGTCCCGGAATTCTCCTGCCACCCTTTTACCTTGACATACCCCCCGTCAACATCTAATGCCACCACAATACATTTCGGCCCAAAGGCCTTAACCGCATCAGCAACAAACTCCGGGTTAGAAACAGCCTTTGTCCCTATGATAACTCTTTTAACGCCAATCTCCAAGAGTTTTTTTATCTGATCCATACTTCTTATCCCGCCGCCTAATTCTATATCCGCACCCAAAGAGATTAAATCAGGCACAATCTCTGATATCCCGGCAGACTCATCTCTTGCCCCAGATAAGTCAACTATATGCAGGAAATCCGCGCCTTGTTGAACAAAGTCCTTGGCAACGGCTATTGGATCGTCGGAGTATTGCTTGCTCTTATCAAAATCTCCCCTTAAGAGCCTCACTACCTTGCCATCCATTATATCTATTGCAGGCAGAACTCGCATTTACCTTCCCAATCCCCTTATAGCCTTTTCTTGCCCATCGGTAAGCGGGCTTATAAGCGCCAGATTCATATTTCTCTTATTGAATATGGACATAGCCACCTTCTTGACAGACTCCAGAGAAACCTTTTTAATTGCCTTGCGCACCTTATCAGGCAATTCAATCGTGCCATTGGTGGTCTTTCTCTCGCCTAAAAATAGCATTACCTCCATAGAGTCTTCCAAACTTAATGTAATCTGGCCAAGCAAAAATTCCTTTGCGCGTTCAAACTCCTTCTTTGTAATCTTTCCATTGGACATAGAATTCAATTCTTTTACGATTAAGGCTATGGTCTTATCCGCCTTTAAATTGTCCGTCCCGGCCTTGATAAAAAACGCGCCTGTATCTGAAAGCCTAGCATAACTTGAGGAAACGTGATAGGCAAGGCCCCTCTTTTCCCTGACCTCGTCAAACAACCTGCTGGACATATTGCCGCCTGTAATCACGTTCAGCACAGAGGCAGGATAACGCATTGGATGCGTCCTGTGAGGAGCTTGATATGCCATGCACAGGTGGGCCTGTTCAGTCTTTTTCTTAAATAGATTCATCGACGGTGACTTCTTCTTCACATCAAACGGTTTAAAGGTTGAACGCCTTCCGGGTTCATAATCGGAAAAGGCCTCTTCTACCGCCTCTTTAAAGCCTTCAGGAATTGCGCCTGCAGCAACCACAACTATATTTTTAGGCCGATAATACTTTTTGTGAAACTGATACATCACGTCCCTTGATATGTTAGAAACCGTTTTAAACGTCCCTGCCAATGGCTTGCCCAATATATGGCCTTCCCATAGTAATTCCTCTGCCAGTTCAACTACATAATGCTGTGGGAGATCCATATACATACGGATTTCTTCCATAATAACCATTCGTTCCTTTTCAAGCTCTGCCTCATCCAACACAGGATTTAGCACCATATCCGAAAGTACGTCCAATCCCTTTAAGGCATGTTCTTTTGATATCTTAACCAAATAACAGGTATTTTCCTGCGAAGTAAACCCATTGAGGCTGGCGCCGACACCTTCAAGTTCTTCTTTTATTTGCCTGCACGAATACTTTTTTGACCCCTTAAACAACATATGTTCTATAAAATGCGCAATGCCCTTATACTTTTGAGGTTCATAACGGCCTCCCATTCTGACCCACACGCCTATAGAAACGGAATTTCTACCGGGCATATCATAAAGCACACATTGCAATCCATTTTTAAGAGAAAACTCCGTTAACTTCCCTTCATCCATAATATCTTCTCCCTTATTTTTTTAAGATTCGCTTCTCTATTTTTGTTTACGTCTATTTCCTTGATAATAGCGCTTCCAACAATAACCCCATCTGCGCTTTTTTGAGCGGAGTGAAGCGTTTGCGGAGATGAGATCCCAAATCCAAGCAAGATATCAACTTTTGGCCTAAACTTTTTTTTCAAATAATCAATGTGTTTGAGCGCATCTTTATTAACAACCGACCTTGCGCCGGTAATACCAGTCACGGAAACGTAATACACAAAATCATCTGCAATACTAAAAACCTCTTTTGCGCGCGCATCTGTGGTTGTCGGTGTGATAAAAGGCACCCATGAAAGGTCATAACGCCGGCAAGAATCCAAAATAGGGCCTGCCTCATCCAGCGGGCAATCGGGCACAATTAACCCCTTTACAGAACATTGACTGGAAATCTTGCAAAATTTATCCAGTCCTTGAGAAAACACCACATTATAATACGTCATAAAATATAGCGGAGTTGACACCTTTTTAGACAAGGACTTAACCGCCTCAAATATCTCCTTTAACTTCAGCCCCTGACTCAACGCATACGTCGAGGCCTGCTGGATTACAGGCCCGTCTGCCAATGGATCAGAAAACGGAAGGCCTATTTCTATTCCATCTACGATATCACTTATGCCTTCTATAAAATACATACTATCCTTCAAAGAAGGATATCCTGCGGTTAGATATACCAAAAACTTCTTTGACATAAAATCTCCTCAACTAATCTTTTTATTTAAAGGGATATTATACCCTGCAATTTGAGAATAGAGAATAAAATTATACCATTTCCCACAAACGAAATCTATTTGAGCCCTTTAAAAACACAGCATCATATTCCCTTATATGCCTTCTCAGAGATCCTCCTTCAAAAGGAATTAGATCGCTCACAACACCTTGCGCAACCCTATTAAAAACATCACCTACCAAAATAAAATCCGCATTCGGCAAAAGGGACTTCGCTAACTTTAATACCTGCAAATGCATCTCTTCCATATTTTCTCCTAGCTCAAGCATATCGGCCAGCACCAATAATATGCGTTTTTTCCTGCCAGCTAATTCAGTGAACCTGCGCAACGAGGCCTGCATAGATAAGGGATTGGCATTATACGAATCATCCACTATCAACCTACCGTCATTTTCTATTATCTCAAAACGATGCGGGGCGCTTTTAAATCCGGACCAATCAATCTTCACATCTCTACTCAACAGATAGCTTAACAACCTCACAACAAGAGACTCATTCAATAAGCCACCTTCATCCTGTGGGCTAAAAACCACCTTTCCGTTAAATCCGGCAAGGCCTATATCCTCATAAAAAGGCCTGGCCTGCTCTGATAAAAACAACACATCGGCATAACGCGCAATCTTGGATTTTTCAATCCACACTCCCCTTTCATCGCCTAAAAACTCTGTATGGGACGGGCCGATGTTTGTTATAACCGCTACATCTGGCATAGCTATATCAACGAGCAAATCCATGTCGTTCGGCCTGGATATCCCCAATTCCAAGACCCAGATTTCATCATTATAATCGCAATTGCAAACACTTAAAGGCAATCCTATCTCATTGTTATAATTGCCAATAGAACAAGAGCAACGTTCGCCCAACTGAGATAATGCAAACGCAAGCATATCCTTGACAGTTGTCTTTCCACTAGACCCGGTAATACCTATCAACTTGCCGTTAAAGCGCCTGCGACAGGCCTTTGCAAGCTCTATCAGAAACGCCTTTGTTGAACCGACCCTTAACACACCTTCGGCAGGCAAAGTCTTCTCAACCTTTTCAACGGCGACAATAGATGCCCCTTTTTTTAACGCATCCTCTGCATATAAATACCCGGAATTAATTGCTACAAATAAGGAATTCGGCACGACCTTTCTTGAATCTATAAACACGCCTTTTAACCTGCCAGACCGCAGATCAGATGCTATCTTTTCAACCTGTTCAAACAACCTTCCACCTCTTCTTTATCTGAAAAATGATAACGTCTTCCTCCTATTTCCTGATAATCCTCGTGTCCCTTCCCTGCAACCAACACAACATCCCCGGTTTGCGCCATTTCTATCGCCCTGCATATAGCCTTTCCGCGATTAGGTTCAACTATCACTCCATCATGGTTTGCTATCCCTGATAAGATATCATGAATAATAGCCTCTTCATCCTCGCTTCTTGGATTATCCGAAGTCAAAACAATCGCATCGCTTAAAGTCTCTGCAATCTTACCCATTTTAGGACGCTTACCCTTGTCCCTGTCCCCGCCACAACCAAAAACACATATAATACGCTTGTAGTCCCCTTGTTGCCTAATTGCGTTCAATGCCTTTTCCAAGGCATCCGGGCTGTGCGCGTAATCTATAATAACAGAGACTCCGCCTCTTTTATGCAATTCCATACGCCCCGGAGCAGGCATAAGAGAACCTGCGCATTGAGCCACATCCTCAACAGAAAACCCCATTGCAACAACCGACAAAACGGCCAATGCAACATTTACCACATTATAGGCCCCGATTAGATTCTCCGGAACAACTATTTCGTTTCCATTTATAATAATAACCCTGCCTTTTATCTCCAAACCGTCTTCTCCCACAACAAACAAACGCAAATCAGGCCGGCTCTGTCTAATATCTGTCAACAAAATATCTGCATAGGGGGCAGATTTATCCAAGACAGCAACCCCGTCTTTCTTTACGTATTCTAAAAAAAGACGCCTCTTCGCCCTATAATATTCCTCCATAGATTTGTGATAATCCAGATGGTCCTGCGTAAGGTTAGTAAAAACAGCCACATCAAAACTTATTCCTGCTACTCTATCCTGATGAAGGGCATGAGAAGAAACCTCCATAATCACACACCTAACATCTCTTGCAATGGCCTCTTTTAAAAGAGGGGCAATAACATCCATAGACGGGCATGTCTGCCCGCTTGAATAAGGCTTTCCTCCAACGCGATAATTAACAGTGCCTATTACAGCGCTTTTTATTGCCAAAGACGCCAATAATTGTTCAATAAAAAAACTGATAGTCGTTTTTCCATTTGTCCCTGTAATACCTATAAACGAAAAATCCACAGTTAAATCCAACCCAAAATGCCTTAAAACAAGCTCGTTATATACAGCCCTAGGGTTATCAACTTGCAGATAATTTGGCAAATCAAGAAGCTTTGAACCTATTATAAGCCCTGCTCCGGCAGATATAGCCTCTTTGATAAAATCGTGGCCATCAACATTAGGCCCTTTTATTGCGATAAAAATAGAACCGGGAATAACAGCCTTTGAATTGCAAAAAACACCTGTAATATGCGTTATATCAATATCCACCATTACATAAAACCGCCAATTTAAGAATTGTCAAATAGATATACCCTCTCTTTTATTTGCTATATTTCTTCTCCCTGGCCATAAATCACAGCATATTGCGCAACACTTCCTATCCTTTATTATTGATTATAGCATAGACAAAGACCCTTAAACAAATGAGATCGGCACAGAAATTATAGCTCAAACACAGAGCAAACTGCTTATCATTGCATAAGTTTTATGCTAAAATGTAAAAAAACAGGGGGAGAAATGAATAAATCACTGCGTTATTTGGCCTATGCAATTTTTCTATTATTGCCCTTGCTTTGCGCATACGCAAACGACGGAGATAAAGAACCAATCAAGGTATCCGGGGATACTTTATCATATGCTGATGGCGGCAATACAATCAAGGCCAAAGGTAACGTTAAAGTAAGTTATCAAGGCATGACGCTCACGTGTCAGAATGCCACTGTAGACTTGAAACAGAACACGGCAATTGCCACTGGCAATGTCGTGCTTAAAGACAAAAAGGAGACCATAACCGGAACAAAAGTCCAGTACAATTTCACCACACATAAAGGCAAACTATTGGACAGCACTTTTAGTATGCCTCCATATTATGGCGCTGCCCCTGTCATAGAACAGACAGGAAATAATCAATACATTGCTGAATGCGGATACATTACCACGTGCAACCCAAAACACCCGCATTTTATGGATTATACCTTGGAAGCTGAGGAAATGGAGATATACACTGATGAAAAAATCGTCGCCAAAAAAGTAAGGTTTAAAATCGGCAAGATTACAATTCTTTACTTCCCCAAGTACGTCCATTACCTAAATGACAAACGTATGAAAGTCAAAATAGTTCCCGGACATCAAAAACAATGGGGGGCATTCCTGCTTACCGCATGGGACTATACCTTAACTGATCAAATAGACGGCAAGATGCACATAGACTATCGTGAACACAGAGGCTGGGCTGGCGGGCCTGATATCTATTATCATGATAAAAATATCGGCAATGGAATATTGCGCACGTATTACATGCATGAAAGGGACAATAGAAGAGACCCGTCTCTCGGCGGCAAGAAAAAACAGAGATATAAAATTCAGTGGGCACATAAACTCCAGATGCAGGACAACTCTTACTTAATGGCAGAATTTCACGAAATAAGCGACAGGGATTTTCTTAAAGATTACTATTATAATGAAGACTACGAATACGACGTGGATCCGGATTCTTATCTACAATACTCAAAAGGCCTCTCAATTGGAACCTTCTCCACTTATATCAAGAAACGCACAAACAAATTTTACACAGAAACAGAATATCTTCCGAGAATAAAGTTTACAGGAAACAACATCCCCATAATCGACAATAAAGTTCTTATCAAACCCGACTTCGAGATAGCAAATCTCACTTATAAAACAGCCGACAAAAATAATGGCCCCTCTTGTTTAAGAGCCGATACAAAACTTCAGGCAACACTGCCATTTAAATTAGGGATATTCCAACTCTCCCCTTATATAGGAACCCGCCAAACCATATACTCACGTTCCAAAGAAGGAGACAACGGCATTACGCGAGGCGCGCTTTTAACAGGCTTTGACATAACCACAAAATTTTACCGCATATTCGACATATACAGTGAGAAACTAAACATAAACCGCATGAGGCATTTGATACAACCAACGTTATCAATGGACTACATCTCAGAACCTACCACAGAAAACAATAAAATAGAACAATTCGACGGATTGGATTCATTAGAACGCTCCAGCAAACTATCCTTTAGCATAGACAATCGATTGCAGACCAAGAGAAACGATAAAACATGGGACCTTTTGCGGCTTGATTTTGACGCGACATACCTTTTGAGAGCCAACACAGGAAGCCACCTTGACACCAGTACAATAAATCTAGAACTATACCCTTCAGAAAAACTCTCTTTCGAGAGTGAATACGTGTACGATTGGGATAAAGACCACTGGAAAAGCGCCCGTATAGACAGCTGGCTTAACACAGATATAATAGACATAGGCATAGGGCATACATACACGTATGATGAACGAGCGCAAAGCATACTTCAAACAAGATTTAAAGGAATAAAAGGAATTACACTTTCAACATATATGCGATATGAATTTGAAACAGGCGCCATGCAAGAGCAAACCTATTCTATTGTAAAAGATTTAAGCTGTTGGGAACTTGAAGTGGCTTACGAACACAAAAAATATGAAGATGATACATTATGGTTTATTCTACGTATTAAGGCACTGCCTGACATTAGCATCAGGGCAACCAAAAGCTATAGGGCGCCAAGAACACAGGAGTGAGTTATGGAAAAAACAAAAGACGAATTTGCGCTTATAAAAAGACTACAAACTATGTTTACACCCAAAAGGCCTGAAACAATCATTGGTATTGGCGACGATTGCGCTGTGCTTGATTTAGGGGCTACGGAATACGTGCTTATGTGTTCTGACTCTATATGCGACGGGGTTCACTTTATATATAACAACTCCAACAAAAAACTCATAGGCAGAAAGGCCATAGGAAGCGTATTAAGCGACATCGCATCAATGGGAGGCTGGCCTATCGCTATAAACATAGACATGGGCGTTCCTCAATACACAAGTGAAAAAGACCTGTTAGAAATTGCAGAAGGCATGCGTTTTCTATGTGATATATTTAACGTTGACATTGTTGGCGGAGACACCACAAAAGCCAACCTCCTATGGATAAGCGCAAAGGCTATAGGAAAAGTTGAAAAAGACAAACTATGCCTCAGAACCGGGGCGCAGACAGGAGACCATATATGGATAAGCGGACAGCTCGGAGGCAGCCGATACGGAAGACACCTAGAAATAGAACCCAGAATACCCGAAGCAAGGTGGCTTGTTCAGAATTTCAAAGTCAATGCAATGATAGACATATCTGACGGGCTCGTCGCTGATTTATTCCACATATTAGAAAATTCAAATAAAAATGCCGAGATAGATACCTTCCTAATCCCTGTACACAAAGATGCCAAGTCATTAGACGAAGCCCTTTATATGGGGGAGGATTTTGAGCTTCTATTTACATTGCCAAAGGAAGAATCCCTTCGTCTGATGGAAACAAAGTCGGAATATAAATTCTATTGCATAGGCCAAATACTTGATGAGTCGCAAAATCCGCTATTATATGCAAGAAAACAAGACGGCACAACAGCCCCATTAGAGATCAGGGGATTTAAACACTTTTAAGATAAACAGCCCTAAAGATAAAAGTATCAGAAAATACACACCATATACGACATTAAAAAACACAATAACTAGTCCTGAAAACAACAAACCGCTTGCTCCAGCGCCCAGCAAATCCAGCCAATAAACTTTAGCGCTAATCTCCCTCTTATAACCCATAATAGCGCCTAAAAACAAACCATGGAAAAATGCATTAGTAAATAAAAAAATCCAAAAAGCCGGTTTCTGTCCAACCCAAAACACCAATAAAATCAATATCGACAATAACAACATAACCACATTAAACCATTTTAAATACCACAATCTATTCCTGGCATAAAACAAACCAATAGACAAAGACACCATATAAAGCGCAGATAACATACCTATTTCCAAGAAGATTACGCCAAACAAAAATTGATATGCCAACAAGGCCGCCATATACAAACTCACATGAACAA
Organism: uncultured Planctomycetia bacterium; assembly: GCA_964469495.1. Taxonomy (GTDB): domain Bacteria; phylum Omnitrophota; class Gorgyraeia; order S143-82; family S143-82; genus CAYXYY01. Next base: position 21,169 of record CAYXYY010000035.1, read on the forward strand.
ATGAAACCAAACTCACAAATAAATAATCATTCTTTTTCATAGAAAGAAACACGCAAGCCAACATAAAGACGATAAAAACAGGCCCAAATGTCTTAATTGCCTTTAATAAATTAGCGATTCTCATCCCAAACTGGCGCTGCATAGAAAACATAAACTCATAAAAATGCAAGGCCATAGAATGAAATGTATTGGGTTTAACACCCTTTTCTTTGTCAGATAACGCGCTGCGGTACAAATCCAAACGCATCTTAGACAACAAATCCCTGATATATCCCTCTTTAAAATACACAGAACTGACTGACAGGTTCCTCATCTCACTAACAATAAAATCCGCATCCAAGGAGACCTTTTTATCTGATGCCAAGATAATTGCCGGAGCACATGGGACATAAACCGAATATTTGAAAACCCCTTCTAAAGTATTCATCACACAGGCTCCGATATCCAACAAACTTTCAGATAAAACGTCAGCATCTCCATGAACTAATACAGCCACAATGCCATTTGGCTTTAAGACCTTTCTTGCAATAGTCAAATACCTTTTGCTTAAAAACCTTGAACTCGACAAAGACATATGTGGCGTTGTGGCAAAGAATATCACATCAAACCTGCGGGCACTCCTTGCAGCCATTTGCAAAAAATCACCTTGTATAAAATCTAATTTGCTTTTCAATAAACCCGCGTATATACTTTTTTCAAAATCAAGGACATTAATATCCGTTTCTAAAAACACAATCTCGCTATAACTATACAAATCCGCTTCTAATGCAATCCCCCGTCCCATATCCCCTACTATTAAAATAGACCTTGGGTTGCCGGTCGAGTCTGCAAAGACATTGACACTTGCCAAATGAACAGCTGCTGATAAATTTTGCGGATGCAATTTCTCGCCAACAAACCTTCCCATATAAAAAATATCTTCCTGTCCATTTTTCAAAAATACCTGAAACCTTCCATAAGGAGAATCTCTAGAAACCAGTTCCTTGACTCCCATATTTTCATACAAGGATTTCTTTGCATAGGGATATCCAAACATAAAAATCCCATGAAAAAACAAGAGGAACAAAACAGACAAAAGATAATACCTTCGCCTTAAAAACCACAAAGAAAATACAGACATGCCCATAAAAACAACAATGGAAATAGAAACACCTAAAAGGAGCAACCCTGTAATCAACAACGAGGCAATAGAAAAAGCGATAGTCTCTGCGAAAAGCACTTGTGATGGCGATTCGATAAGCGTGCCAAGCCCATACAATCTGCCTATAAAAAATGCAACCGGAGACACAGCCAACAACTGCATAAAGAATAACACAATCACAGAAGGTTCTATGCCTAAGCGAAAGTTAATAGACGTAATAAACCATAAAAATACAATAAGCGAGAATAAAAACACAAATCCGAATTGCCAAATCCATCTATCTATTGCCCTCTTGGCCTTGAAAACCGGTGTATATTTATGTGCAAGATACGCTCCCAGCGCGGAAAAGGAAAACCAAATAAAATACAAAAACCCAACTGCCAGATCATTTGCACCGAATAAGACAAAAGATTCTCTAAATAACAGAAATTCCGATAAAAAAGCAAACCACCCAATAAAAAATCCAGTTGTAAACAATCTAATCATATACAAAATTCAGAAATCACCTCATCGGCCAACAAAAAACACATCAGACAACTAAATCCACCCAGACACAAGAAAGAATAACTCCTTTCACATGCCGCTAAATTATATCACAAAACAGGCCTTAAATAAAAAAGCGTTGGGGCCAAAAATGAGACCAAATGTTTCTGGAGAAAACAGTCTCACTTCCCCTTTGGAATGGCCAAATCCCCCAAAAATGAGACCAAATGTTTCTGGAGAGCAGAGTCTCACTTCTCCTTACCACTTGCTTAGGTATTTGATTCTGATTGCTCCGACTTTTGCCCATCCGGAATTGGTATTATTGGACTTTAAGACAAGGCGAATTACCAAGACATCGCCGGCAGAGAGGCCGGAAAGCACGGTATCCGAATCATCTATGGCAATAACAGCTGTGCCTTCCTGATCACTCATCCAAGTGCCTGCGGAAGATGAGACATTATCTGTATCCGAACTAGAGGTTGTCGTCCCATCTTCATATAGATATAGGTCAACGGCATTGTCGGTTGCCGTTGTGGTTGCTGTTGCAATATCAACAGTCAACGCATCGTTTGTCCCGCTTGGAAATCCGTCAAAATCCATAGGCACCTGCCACTTGACATAGATATCATAATCCTGCAAACTCGTCTGGCTCGTTGACCATTTATAATGCGAATAGTAATAATTATTTTGTGTATCTATATCTGTAGCCAACGTCCCGCTATTATCTGTGCCATCGCCGTGTAATATCACATTGCTATATTCGGGAATAATCCTAACAGTTTTCGTGTGCCTTGCATTGCCCTGAAGCTCAAATGTGCCTTCGCCCGCAACAATTACGTTCCCTGTCTTATCCACTTTCAACGCAGGACTGCTGTCACTGCCCTGCGCATATACTGCCAACCTATCAAAATCATTAGGCACTGTCATATACGCAGTCGGCGCTGTTGTTGCAGCCGCGCTTGTCGATAACCTCACCCAATATGCCGTTGTCCCATTTACATCTGTCGTTGCCCAGTTACTTGGTTCTGTAAAGGTGATTGTGCCGTCTTGCGTTAAATTATTTGTCCCATCTGTTATTATTGTAAGC
>CAYXYY010000036.1:0-19949 GCA_964469495.1 uncultured Planctomycetia bacterium
AAACAACTAGGCGAATACGTCTTTTTATTAAACAACGCCCCCGGACATATATACAATGAAAATCCACATAAATTTAAGGAAGTTCTAATGGAAGGACAACCAACAGACTCTAATGTTGTAAAGTTATCGCCTCAAGAACAACAGAAACTATTTCGCGATATGGAAAAATTCTTTCAACAACTGGCTCCTGAGCAAAAAACATCTGGAAATAATGGGACATATTCAAATACAATGGTTTTATCGAAAAACTCAGCACCTGACTACATTACAAAAATAAACAACAGCACCTCAAAGAAAAAGATGCCGCTTATATACCGCTTAGCATTCTGGGCATTAATAATAAGGATAGCCCTTCCGAACTTGCCGACTTACATAAATAAGGCAAATAATATAATAAATGATGCCCCTGTTGCTATTGAACGTACCATAATAGATTTCAAAGGGCTGTTTTATGTTCAAGGTTTAAATTATGCAAAGGACATACTAATGCAAGAAATAGAAAAGCAATATAAGGATAAAACTGTGATAAAAAACAAAGAGTTAGAACTTGATAGACGAATAGACGAAATAGACGGGATTTTCTGGAAGCTATCAATAACAAATTCATATAATGAAAAAAAAGCATATATAAAACAATGGTTGGAAAAGGAGAAGGACATAGAAAGAATTTTTGATGGGAATATTGTGCTAAACATCTATGGATACTCAGCTAGTGTATATATCGTTATCTACAAAGTGATGGGCACAATAACATTAGAAGACTCAACAGGAAGAAAAGGGAGAGTAAAAATGGTACAGTGTTTATCGAATAAGAGAAATGCTGTCTATGGATTCCACGACACAAAAGATAACACCGTGGTTCTCCTTCCTGACAGCAAATTTATTGATATTGCGAACGATGTTATGTTGTTAGATAAAAATAAAAACGCAAAAAAAGCCGACAGACTTTCTTTCTGGGGAGGAGAACAAAACTTTAAACTAACCGTAGCAGGCCATGAACTCATCCATTCAATGGGTAAATATGATGAGGAATTCTTCACATATTTTTGGCAGATCGCATACTCGCCAATACCTATGAACACGCTTTGGGAACAATACCTTCTTTATTTGAGTAACCCTGATAGCCTTGAAGGCAAGGCCTTTCAAAAAATATATAGCATCTTGCAGGGATTAAATGTCTTTGGGAAGGACTATGACAAGGTGAAATGGCAACTGCGCAACGAATTTAATGCCCGAGTAAAAGAATACAAGAAAACCCATCCTGATTCTCAAATACCTATATTTAACATAGATAAACAAGTATCTTCCTCTTATAAGGGAAAATTCTTTAACCCCTTCACATTAGCATACGATATCTTGCTCTATCAGGTAGAAAAGGCAGAGAAGGGCAAAACAACACCTCTCTCTGAATATCTAAATAAAAAAATAGATATGAATGATTTATATGAGAAAATTATTGAAGATATGGGAGTACAAACACAAGATGGGATACTCAGGGCAAAAAAAGAGGGCGATTTTGATATTCTTGTGGGTTTCATTTGGTGGAAAATAAACGCTAGCGGTATAAACACAGAAGATCTGGATTATTATTTTCGCAAAAACATAAATACAATTCTTACACACGCCCAACAGAATGAAAATGACTTAGCATCGCTAAAACAAGCCTTAGCTGCTGCAAAGAACCAGGCAAAAAAACAGATTGCTACGCTTAAGGGTGGATCAGGCGGATTAAATGGTTGGGTAAACGGTGATGAACATAGAGAGGTTAACGACACAATACGAAAACACCTGATACAGCCAACTATTATTGACAATATAAAAGAAGAGGAAATCAGGTTTGATTTTATAGGCGATCTGCCTGTTAACGTTTTTATCGGAAGTTTTTCTGATAATGATTTTGGCCATATAGGCCTAACCGCCCTTCAGGTTTATGCGGATTCATATGCCTCTGCAAGTCATGAAATTGTGGAGCTTGCCCTGTGGAACAAGTTTGCAAAAGAAATTCTAGGCCAAAATGAAGAAGAACTAAAAGAACAAATGGAAGCAAAGAGAAGATCTTTTTCATCCATAGATAAAGAGCTTGAGCATACGACCACCCCGGTCAAAGGCCTTCTCAGGCAATGGATTGATGATAATCCTAGCCAAGCTTCTCAAATAGGAGATTTTTTCCATCGCATAGCATTAAAGGCATATGAAAGGACAAACAACGGAGAAGAGAAGGGATTGGCTGTCGGCGCCAAGGACTTACAGCAAGCTATGAATGCTGCGGAAAAAGTTTTGGCAGAAAATATTTCCGATATTGAAAATTTCTTTGACAACATAAAAAACCAAACAGAAATTATACAATCTACTCGCTTTGCAAAAAATAGATTCTCCATATTAAAACAGGCCTATGGGAAAAACGCCTTTACAGATATTAACAACTTTGTTATACCCAAAGATAAAAGGGAACTTCTCGCTAAATTATTAAATGAAATTTCAAGCTCTCAGGCAATTACAGAAGAGCCCATCCTGAATGTAGAGTCAGGCATTGATACTGCGAAAGGATTATCCGATACAGAACAGTTCCTGCTTAAATCCATATTTATAATCTCTAATCCTAAAATTGATTTGCAAGAAAAGCGTGAGATGTTTGCTTATGCAAAACATCTCTTTGAAACCCAAGACGTAGACGTCAAAAAATTAATAGAGGCATTAAATGCCCAAGACCTGCTATCTATAGAAGAAACAACACCTGCCTCCCCAGGAAAAGATATGGGAGGAATAGACATAGAAGCAATAAAATAATTCTATCGTTTTTTTAGATGCACTAAAAGCAGGTTTATTGCGTCGGGTGTTATTCCGCTTATGGCAAGGGCTGCGCCCAACGTCTTTGGCCTCTTTTCCGAAAGTTTTTCTCTTGCCTCTCTTGACAGAGAAACAACGCTGTTGTAGTCAAAATCCTCCGGGATTTTTACATTATCCAATTTGGTTAAGCGCTCCGCCTCTCTGAATGCGCGGTCAATAAACCCCTCAAATTTTATCTCATATTCGGCTATTTCTAATGCCTCTTCCCCTGTTATATCTTCACCTGATGCCTTAACAATATGCGTTAGGGTTATTTTTGGCCTTTTTAATGCCAATGCCCACGAAAGTTTATGATTAATGGGTTCTATAGCATTTTCTTCTAAAATCGGGTTTAGCTCTTCGGGAGCTATCTTCTTCACGGAAAAGACTTTCTTCCATTTCTTTATTTTCTCCGCTTTTTCCTTGATAATGCCTATCTCTTCTTCTCCTATTAACCCAGATTTATACGCCTTCTCGCCCAAACGCAAATCCGCATTATCTTCGCGCAACAACAGGCGAAATTCAGACCTCGCCGTAAATACGCGATACGGCTCCTCAACGCCTTTCCCTGTAATATCGTCTATCATAAGGCCTATATATGAATCTCTTCTCGTCAATATCAATGGCTCCTTGCCCTTTACTTGTAAACCCGCATTGGCCCCGGCAATCAGGCCTTGCGCTGCCGCTTCTTCATAACCGGTTGTACCGTTTATCTGTCCTGCCAAAAACAGCCCCTCTATACCATTGACCTCTAATGTTGGTTTTAATTGCCTTGGATCAACATACCCGTGTTCTATGCCATATCCCGGGCGTATCATTCTTGCATTTTCCAACCCGGGAATGGTGCGCAGGATTTCTTCCTGAATCCTTATGGGCAGGCTGTTGGATATCCCGTTGGGATATATCTCGTTTGTATTTAACCCCTCAGGTTCTATAAATATCTGATGCCTATTGTGGTGAGGGAATTTCACTATTTTGTCTTCTATGGAAGGGCAATATCGCACCCCAGCCGCTGTTATAACGCCTGTGTAAAGGGGTGATTCTTTTAACCCTTCTCGTATGAGGCGGTGGGTTTCTTCATTAGTGTATGTTATAAAACAGGAGGCCTGTTTTTGTTTTGGTTCTTTGCCATAATTCTTAAACGAAAACAAGGGCGCTGGCACATCGCCTTTCTGCTCTTTCATCTTGGAGAAATCTATGCTTTTTTTATCTAATCTCGGGCAAGTGCCCGTCTTAAAGCGCGAGACCTTTAAACCCAATGCGCCAAGATTTTCAAACAATTTATTAGATGCAGGATCTCCTAAACGGCCGCCCTGAATTTTCTCAAAACCTATGTGAATCAACCCGCCCAAAAACGTTCCGGGACATAGGACCACGGCCTTTGAAAAGAATTCCCTGCCAAGAGAATCTCTTACGCCTATTGCCTTCCCTTCTCTGATTATCACAGAGATAACCTCGGCCTGCATAATATCCAAGAGTTCTTCACTAAAAAGACGTCTTGTCATATATTCTCTATACAGGTGCCTGTCTGCCTGCGCGCGCCTTGAACGCACGGCCATACCCTTGCTTTTATTTAGAAATCTAAATTGTATGCCCGTCTCGTCTATTGCCTTGGCCATCTCCCCGCCCAAGGCATCTATTTCCCTTACTATTTGCCCCTTGCCTATGCCCCCTATGGAGGGATTACAAGACATCTCTCCTATCTTATCAACGGAAAGGGTTAACAATAACGTCGGCAGGCCTAATCTAACAGACGCCAGACACGCTTCTATGCCCGCATGGCCGGAACCAACGACTATAACGGCATATTCGGAAGACATCTCTAATTCTCTTTAAAGACATCCTTTGGGATAAGGACATCTTCCTTGCTGGAAGACTGGCTAACGGGGAACATCTCCTCCAACACATAGGAAAGCGCATCTGCGCAAGATGTGATTTTCCTTGCTCCCTTGAAAGAAGACATCGGGCATGATATGCCTTTCAGGCTTTTCACTATCTCCGATACGTCCACACCGCTTGCCATAGCAAGGCTTGCCATTTTGCTCAACGCCTCTATATGAGAAGAAACGCACGGACTTGCCTTTGAAAGCCTCATCAAAACCTCCATAGGCTCGCCACCTTGATCCTTGTTTATCGTCACCAATAATTCTCCGCAGGCTATTTTCAGCCTGATGGTCGTTCCGGATAAAACCTCAGGCCTAACCCTTGGAGAAAAACTGCGCGCGATAACAGACTCCCTGCCTGTGGAATTTGAAACAGGCGTTGATTCCTGCCTTACCTCTAATTGGGAAGAAACAGACAGACAAGCGCATCCCATTAGGTCCGCTTGAAGCAATGCCCCGGAGATGGCATCCGCTGTGGCATCGGGAAAGGATATGTGAACCGACGCCATATTGTGGCTATGCGGCTGAAAAGCCGACTGCATACGGAACTTCCATATATGCGCGATATCTCTATCGCAGACAAAGACCTGCCTAATATCCTGTGGCAGGCCTTCCATATTCGCGATACTGCCGTTTTCTTCAGCAAACTTCTTTAATGCCTCGTCATAAAATCCGCGTTGTTTGCTTATTTCGTCTAATAAAGGATATAAAGCGCCCTCTTCATCAACCAAGGAATCTTTAGGGCCTATGCCATCTTCAAAAACACTGTAAACCGAGGCGTTTCGCCTTTTCAATCCCTTCTCTTCCAACAAACTGCCCCTAAAAGCCGGGAATATGCCCCTTTCCTTTGCCAGTTCCCACGAGGCCCTCTCCGCCTCTCTGGCAACAAAAGAGGAGAGTTTTGCCCCCAATTCAACGGCTGCATCAGAGGCATACGGCAGGCCTAAATAAAATAAGGCATCAGCCCAACCAGATATGCCAATAAATACCCTTCTGAGTTTCTTTGAAACGGAAAAGGCATCCCTTGACGAAAAACTATCCAAATCTATCATATCATCTAACATACGAATACTATGGGAAACCCTGTCCGATATCCTCTCCCAATCTAATTCTCTGTTTAATCCATTCATTTTTAGCATCTTCAATATGTTTAAGCGAATTACAGGAAAGGCCTCTTTCGGAAACATCAAAAACGGCCCTTCCGGAGACAAGCTATACATATGCCCTATGTGCGGTGTTATATTTGCATCGTCAGCATACTGCGCAGAGACAAAATAAACCTTTGCGCCCGACCTTGCCAACGCGGAGATATTAGAAATAACCTTTTCCGCGCTTATCTTTTTGACCTTGTGCAGGCCGCCTGAAAACAGAGAATAATCCTCTTTCTCTCTTAACGCGTCTAAAAACTCCCGGGTTAAAACAAAAGAAAAGTTTATGTTTGTTGGATTTTCCACCGCCGCCTGCAAGAACTCTAATATAGATGCGTTTTCTATGTGAATAGAAACCGCTATCTTTGAAACATCTTGCGCAGCTGATGAGATGAGTGTAAAAAATGCCCGCCAATCTTTTCTATTAAAACGAAATCCCGAAGCATCTATCCCTAAATTCGCGCCTTCTCTGCTCAAATCAGCTATTTGTTTTGCCAAATCAAAGACAGAAGAAAACCCCTCTCCGGATGATAAAGAAAGATTTGAACTCCAGATATTAACCTGAGGAAAACCTGAAAGGATATGGGGAGAAAGGAAAATCTCTTCATTCTCCAACATCTCCTGCCAGATCTCTTCCTGACGGCGTATATTAACTATACTCCTGCCATAACGTTTTTCTATCTGCGATATATGTGATACAAGGTCTTTCAAAAAATCCCTGTTGTGAACTTCCATCTCGTCCCCCCGATTATACATACATTTATTCTACCACATAGATGCCGAATAACTCAATAAGATAAATAGAATATCTGGGATTGGCGCGGACATGGGACTAGTTCAAAAAACTGGAACCAAATCTTTCTGGAGAAACCGGCCACACAACACAGTCAAGTCCAATTTTCAACCTTCAGATTGGGAATTCGGGAAAATTCTTTTTTATTATTTGTCACTAAAGTGAACCCACGCAAAAGCGCATGGGCTGCTATCTGTAAATCAAAAGGGCCTATTATCTTTCCTTTTTTCTCAAGATATGCGCGAATCGATCCAAACATATGCGCTGCCCTATTATCAAAATCCAAAACCTCGATAGGCGCCAAAAACTTCATTAAAGCAAGCCTATTTTTGTCCTTATAACTACTTTTCTCAACGCCATATTCAAGCTCCGATAAGGTTATCGCTGATATACAAACATTGCCAACCCCTGTTTTCTGCAATTTTTCAATAACCTTCTCCGGTTTTTTCTTTATAAGATATATACAAATATTCGTATCCAACATATACATTGATTATATGCCCTTTCTATTCGGTAAAGCAGGTTGCTTCCTATCATCCATAAAGTCGTTGGAAAACTCATCCAAACTCTCTATAAAAGAGGACCAGGGATCATTCTTAGAAAACAGAACAACAATATTATTAATCTTATGCACATATACATCCCGCCCATCAAATTGGTATTCCTTAGGCAACCTTACAGCCTGACTCCTGCCATTCTTAAAAATTTTAGCAACTTTCATCACAACCTCCTTAGTATATACTATAGTATATACCAATTGTGGTGCAAGTCAACAAAAACTGAGACTAAAGTTTGGCGGAGAGCAGGAACCTACAACTGAGAGGCAAGACAAAATTAATCAAGCGATGTTTTCAGCTAAATAATCGTTTATATTCATTGCCTTCTCTATGCCATCTAAATTGGATATTATCGGCGAGTCATACTCGTCTATCAATACGACCACGTTTTTGTTGTATTTCTCTTTTAATCTGCTTATTACTCTAGAAAGGCCTTCTCCGTATTCATCTAATCCTATCTCTCCGACATCTATGCCTTCTGCTTGGCATATGCCTTTTAATAAATATATTATCTTCTTGCCTACGGCTTCTTCACTCCTTATAGATACCGATCCAAAATCCAGCTTAATTACAGGATACTTATCATCCCAATCCCATTTATCCTCTATCCACAGGCCTTTAAATAACTCCTTTTCCCCTTTGAATAAATAGTTTAATGTAGACAACATCAGGCTTTTGCCAAAACGCCTTGGACGGGACAAAAAGAATATCTTGCCTGAACTGACTTCTATTCCTCCAGCTCCTTCCAAATGCGTTCTACGGCCTGTCTAATAAGGGCATCCTTTTTTTCTCCATAGCTATTCCAGAGCCTTTCCACAAATCCTTTGTTTTCTGCCAAAAGACGCTCCTCTATTTCTTCGCCTTGTTCTTCTATCTCTTTCAATATCAATGCGCGCTTTTCCAAAAACTCCTGTTTTCCCGTTTCGATTATCCTCTTGGCCTCCAATTGCCCCCGTTTCTTTATCTCATCGGCCTTTACCTGCGCCTCTATAAGGGCTTGTTTTGCCTTTTTTTCCTCTTCTAAAATGTTTTGAAGCTTGTCTTCTAACATCGCTCCTCCTTTAAAAGACGCCTTGCTTCTTTCTTTATTTCTTTTATGATATCACGCGCAGGAAAGATTTTAACGATTTTGTTTTCCTTAAATAAAAAGGCCTTTCCCTTGCCACACGCTATACCTATATCAGCGTCTCTTGCTTCCCCCGGGCCATTGACTTCACAGCCCATAATTGCTATCTTTGCAACGTTCTTAAACAACGCCTTTTCCTTTTTCACTAAATCCGCAACCTCATTCACTATCGGCTTAATATCAACAGATGCCCTACTGCACGTAGGACAGGAGATAATATCCACCTCACCCGGCATCATTCCAAGAGCAGAAAGAATCTCTTTTGCAGTAATAACCTCTTTTACTGAGCTGTCTGAAAGAGATACCCTTAATGTGTCTCCTATCCCCATAGCAATCAGACCGCCTATGCCTATGTGCGACTTTATCCTGCCCATATAGGCATGGCCTGTTGCCGTAACTCCCAAGTGTATAGGCACCTGACTACGACTTGCAAACTCCATATTTGCCTCTATTGTTGAGACAACATCGGAACCTTTTAAGGAGGCCTTGATGTTTGTGATTCCTGCATCTTGCAGTCGTTTTATATAATTCAACGCCGAAAGGACCATCGCCTTGGCCAAGGGCCTGTTCCTAAATCTATCCTCAATAGACCCGGAATTAACGCCAACGCGCACGGCTATCAACGGATTGCTCTCCTTTATAGCTGTGACTATTTGTTTTAAAACCCTTTTATCCGTGATATTGCCCGGATTCAAACGTATGCCATGCACGCCTGACTCTATGCACATCAAGGCGATCTTATGATTAAAATGCACATCAGCAATAATCGGAACAGATGCGCGCTTCAAGGCCTTTTTCAAAACAGGCATCTCTTCTTCGTATTTCACTCCTATACGAATAGCGCCTGCTCCAGCCCTTTCCAAGGCCTTTATCTCTCTAAATAAGGCGCGCTCATCCGATGTCTTGGATTTGGTCATAGATTGAATCAATATAGGATGGCCGGAACCTATCTTAACGTTGCCCAGCTTTACTGTCTTGCTCTTGCGCCTCTTCATTAACAACAGCCCCTTGTTTTTTGAAAAACACCTTTTTTATGTCATTGAACATCACAACCGTCAAAAGCAGCATCAATAACCCAAACCCAATATTATACATCGCCTCCTGAACCTTCTCAGGAACAGGCCTTCGCAAAACGGCCTCTATGGACAGGAATAACAGATGCCCGCCATCAAGAATAGGTATTGGCAATAAATTAAACACAGCAAGACTTATGCTCAACATCCCCATTATCATAAGCAAAACATTAAAGCCCACCTTCCATGCTACAGCGGTAACCTTATATATCCCGATAGGCCCTGCGATTGACTTGATAACCTGCCTATTGCCTGTGAAAAGCAGGAATAAGGCCTGCACTGTCCTTTGCGTGTTGTCTATTACCTTCCTTCCAGCTATGACAAACCCTTTAGAAAAACCGAACCGCACATCATGAACCTTTTCCAAGTCCGGAGTTATCCCCATAAGCCCGACCTTTTTTGTTTCCCCAAACAAACCCGGAATCTCGGAAAGTTTTGGCGTGAGTTTCACTATCAATCGCCTGTCTTTCCTTTCTAATACAACAGTTAATTCCTTTCCCGGATGCTGATGAACGTATTTTGCCATATCATCCCACAAATCAAAGGCCTTCCCATCTATAGAAACAATCCTGTCTCCCGCGAGAATGCCCGCTTCCTGCGCAGGCATATTCTCCGAAACACTGCCAACATAAGGAAGCTGTTCCGGCGCGCCAGTCGCATATACTATCCAAAACAAGACAAACCCGACGAGAAAATTCATCAACGGGCCCGCTGAAACTATTAATGCCCTCTGCCAGATAGGCTTTGACATAAACTCATAGTCAGCGCCGGTTGCCGTATCCGGCCTTTCTCCGGACAAGTCAACATATCCTCCTAAAGGAATGGCCGATATAACGTATTCCGTTGTCTTATCTCTGCCAATCACACCCAATACAGGTCCAAAACCTATGGAAAACCTGTTTACTTTTACGCCAAACAAACGCGCAAAAATAAAATGTCCCAACTCATGCAAAAGGACCAATATCCCCAAAGACAGGACAAATACAATTATATTTTGCACAACAGCCATCATTAAGCCTTTAACTTTTTCCAGTCATCTAAAAATCTTTGGATACCAATATCCGTTAGCGGGTGTTTTACCATCTGCGAAGCCGTCTTGAAAGGTATGGTTGCGATATCCGCTCCTATCTTTGCGGCTTCCAATACGTGCATCGGACTGCGCACGCTTGCCACGATTATTCTCGTTTCAAAACCATAGTTGGTATATATCTGCATAATCTCATCCACAAGATTCATTCCATCAGCGGAGACATCATCAAGCCTTCCAACAAAAGGCGATATAAAACTTGCCCCGGCCTTTGCTACCATCAATGCCTGTAAAGGAGAGAAACACAAAGTAACGTTTGTCTGAATTCCCTTTTCCTCTAAAACCCTTACTGCTTTTAAGCCTTCTATAGTCAATGGTATCTTTATGACGATATTGTCGGCTATCTTCACTAAATCCTGAGCTTCTTCAATCATTCCTTTGCTATCCAGAGATATAACCTCTGCGCTAACCGGCCCATCAACTAATTCACAGATTTTTTCCAGTTGTTTTCTTGGGTCCTTTCCCTCTCTGGCCAAAAGGGTGGGATTTGTCGTTACCCCGTCTAATATCCCCCATTCCTTTGCCTGTTTTAGTTCATCAAGATTGGCCGTATCTAAGTAAAATTCCATAACTCCTCCTTCAAGAAACATTTAACATCGCGCACCCTATCATTCCCGCATTGTTGGAAAGCCTTGCCTTCAACACCTTTACCCGTTTGCGTTGTATCTTCATAGCGTAGGCCTTTATCATCTCTTTTAAAGGCTGCAAGACAAGTTTGCCAGCCTTTGCAACGCCGCCGCCTATAACTATCGCATCTATATTAAGCAGGTTAGTTATCCCTATCATCGTCGGAGCTAAAAGTTCGGCAACCTCGCGCCAAAAATCTTGGGCGCTTTTGTTTCCTTCCTTTGCCATAGCCGTTATTCTGCTAAGGTCGGTTTCGCCTTTCTTCAACACCTTGCGCTTACGGGCAAGTTCAACCAAGGCATCGTTGCCGACATAGCGCTCCAAACAGCCCTTGCCTGAACAAGAACACTGCCTGCCCCAAGGGAACAACGGCATATGGCCAACCTCTCCGGCAACGCCATCACTGCCTCTAAAGATCTCGCCATTTAATATAAGGCCTCCTCCCACTCCTGTCCCAAGAGTTATACACAAGACATTGTCATATCCTCTTGCCGCGCCGAACAAGTGTTCAGCCCACGCCATAGCCGTTGCGTCGTTTTCAACAGAGCAAGGGCACCCAAATGCCTTGACAAACGGAGCAGTTATGGCAACGCCTTCCCATCCCGGCAAATTCGGCAAATAATGAATTCGCCCCTTTTTAAAATCTGCTGCGCCCGGGACCCCTATCCCTATAAATTCCGGTTCTTCCCACTGGCGAATAACAGAAACGGCCTGTCTTATCCACTCCTTGGCGCTTAGCCCCCTTGTAGAAAAAGATTCAGCTTCCACCAGCTCGCCTTTGGCATTCACCATTCCTATCTTGGTGTTTGTCCCGCCTAAATCAATCCCTATTCTCATAAGCAATCCTCACTAATTCCTTTATATTATTCCACAACGTCCTGCCCCCTAACATAGCAAATGTGTAGGGTTTTCCGGAATACCACACCAGGCCAACAAAACACTGCCGGGCCCTTTTTGTATAACCGGTCTTCCCGACAACTCCTCTATACCTCTTGTTCCAGAGAAGCTTATTATGATTAATGAGCCTGTGTTTTTTGCCTTTCTTGCTGGAAAAAGAAAATACCTTTGTCCTCAAACTTATTATTATATACCTTTCTTTTGACGCTTCAAACATCAATTTACACAAATCCCTAGTGGTGGAATATTGCCCGTCTGAAGGAAGCCCGCTTGCCTTTTTTACGGCCGTATTTTTTAACCCTATCTTTTGGCGCAAAAACCTCGTAAGGTTTTTAACAAAAACGGCCTCTGAACCACTGTGCCATTGGGCAAGAGCGACTGCCGCATCATTGCTGGAAGCAACCAACATCGCCTTTATCAAATCCTTTACGCGGTAATTATCCCCTTTTGCCAGATATGCCTTACTGGGTTCAGTCGCAGCGGCAGACGCTGATATCCTAACCCAAGAATCCAAAGAATCCGGCCTGCTTCTAAGTATATATAGGGCGGTTGCGACCTTTATCGTGCTTGCCGGCGGCAGTTTTCTTTCGGCATTATAAGAAAAGACAATCCTGCCGTTTTTCATAATCGCTGCAGATTTAAAATCGCCGGCAAAAACGCCTTTGGCAAACAGCAGAAAAAAACAGGCAATTGCCAGACAATATCTTACACAATCCAGATTACCTGTCCAACAACGATGCCCGTTTTTCCGCATAGAAATCGCTTATCACAGACACAACATCCTGTGACTTATTAACCACCGTAAACAAATTCAAATCTTCCTTATCTATTGCCTTGTTTTTTAACAACGTATTTTTCATCCAGTTTACAAGGCCTGACCAATATTCCTTTCCAACAAGAATAACAGGAAAGGCAGACATTCTCTCCGTTTGAATTAGAGTGAGCCCTTCAATCAGCTCGTCTATGGTGCCGAATCCTCCGGGAAAAACAACAAAGGCCTTTGCGTATTTTGCAAACATCACCTTTCTTGCAAAGAAATACCTAAATTCGATAAGCAGATCTGTATAAGGATTTGGCTTCTGTTCCATTGGCAGGCGAATATTCAAACCAACAGACGTTCCCTTTGCCTTTTTTGCGCCTTTGTTTGCGGCCTCCATAATGCCCGGGCCTCCGCCGGTGATAATCGCATATCCCTCTTTTGAGAGCAAAAATGCGGTTTCTTCCGCCATTTTATAATACTTATGGCTCTTGGGCGTGCGCGCAGAACCAAAAATACTCACCGCCTCGCCTACCTGAGAAAGCACTTCAAAACCTTCAATAAATTCCGCCATTATGCGGAACAATCTCCATGTCTCGCTCGTCGCATCATAGTTCATCAAGTCCTGCGCAACCTTGCGTATCATAAGACACCTCCTCCTTTGTTATTGAGAAAGCCGATCCCGCGCCCAATCAATGAGAGAGGACTCCCGGGGCGCGACAGACAATGCCCCGTCTATCAACTCCCTTATCTTATTATAAGAAAGGGCACTTGCATCCTCTAAAAATTCTTTTAACAACCCTATTTTTTTGTCTTTAACCGCCTGATTAAAGGCCTCTTTCCCTGCTAAATCCCTTAACATTATAACAGGAAAGCTCATTTTTAGCTCATAAAAATCCTCTTCTATGTCCCCTATATCGTCCCTTATCTGAAAGGCCTTGCCCCATTCATCTGCAAATCTGCTCAAAGAATTTCCTGAACCTGCCAACAATTCAACAGCCTCAACAGCGCGCCTGAATAATGCGGCAGTCTTGTTCTTTGCCACCAGAAAATATTGTTCAATCGTTGCGTCGGGATTGGATAAAATCTCTTCCTCTATTAACTGTCCCCTGCAAATATCCTCAATGGCCATTCCTGCAAGGGATTCCGCTCCAACCTCACCCAACAAACGAGCTCCTGCTCCAAACAAAAAATCGCCGACAACAATGGCCTTGTTCTTGGTAAAACGCAGATAAAAACAGGCCTGCCCTCGTCTGGTCTGCGCATTATCCATAATATCGTCGTGAATAAGAGAAGCCAAATGGATACACTCGATTCCCGCGCAAATAGACACGACTTGCTCTATATTTGAAATCCCCAAATCTTGTGCAGACAAGAAGGCCATTTGAGATCGCAGGAACTTACCCTGCCAAAGAGAAGAGACAAAGCCATCCATCTGTTCCAAGACCTCGCTTCCCATAGAAACAGACGACAACTTTTCTCTTAAATAAGGTAAAAACTCGTTAAAATCCATATAGATAGTTTCCCCTTTACACCCAAAAATTAACTGTTATACTATAACATAAAGAAAAGACGTATAAAACAAAATAAAGGAAAAGGGGGCAGAGATGTACAACATAATCTGGGGCAATCCGCTTTATAAATACCTGTTAACCGGCGCAGTCATCTTTTTTGGGTTAATCTTTCTAAACCTGTTTAAGAGGATTATCGCCAAAAAGTTGCGGGTCTTGGCAGACAAAACAACAACGGTCGTAGACGACTTTATCGTGGACATCTTGGAGAAATTGCTGGCGCCTGTTGCCAATATACTCATAATATTCCTGGCACTGAAAATCCTTCTCCTGCCGTCATTGGCAGAAAGAATAATAAACGGAGCCCTTATGGCTTGTCTTACGTTTTCCATAGCGAAATTTGCATATCTCTCCACGGCGTTTGCGTTTAAGCAATATTGGATACGGCAGGGCAAAGGAGAAACATTGGAAAGAAGCCTCAACGGCATTCTGCGAGTTGTTGGGTTTTTAATCTGGTCTCTTGCCATCATATTCTTCTTAGACAACATTGGATTTAAGGTCTCTACAGTTATTGCCGGGTTAGGAATCGGCGGTGTTGCCGTTGCTCTGGCAGCTCAAGCGGTTTTACAGGACCTATTTAGCTATTTCTCCATAATATTTGACAGGCCATTTGAAGTCGGGGATTTCATAATAATAGATAACTTTCTCGGAACAGTTGAATATATCGGAATAAAAACGACCCGCATACGAAGCCTTAGCGGAGAACAAGTCATCTTTTCTAACACAGACCTAACTAATTCCCGCGTAAGGAATTACAAGCGAATGGAACTTAGGCGTGTCGTCTTTCAAATAGGAGTAACATATAACACTCCAATAGAAAAACTCAAAGAAATACCCAACATAATAAAAGACATAATAACGTCTATACCAACAACGCGATTTGACAGGGCGCATTTTGCAAAATATGGGGATTTTAGCCTGAATTACGAAGTGGTTTACTATGTCTTGGATAGTGATTACAACAAATATATGGATATACAACAGGAGATAAACTTCAAGATAAAAGAGGCCTTTGACAGCAAACAAATAGAATTCGCATTCCCTACCCAGACAATCTATCTGGAAAAAGAATGAGCTCGCAATTGACATCAGACAATAAGAGCTATATACTAGATGTATGAACGGGGCGTTAAAGACAAAAATACAGAATAAGGCGAAAGAGGCAATCGAAAACAATGATCCTCTCTATGCCAAAGAACTCCTTAAATATCTTGCGTCTCAAGATATGTCTGACATAGAAAACAGGATGCTGTTATATAAGCTATGGCAGCAAAAAGAAAACATTTCCAAAGAAGACAAGCTTCGGTCCTTTTTCCTAAAAATCCAGGCAGACCAACTTGCAAAAAAGGCAAAAATACAAGAAGCCATAAGGACGTACGAACAGGCATTTGAGCTAAACCCGTTTAACGCAAACATATTATTGAAAATCGTGGAATTTCTCTCCCCATTAACACCCAAGGCAAACGAATTATTAAAAAGCATAGACATAAACAAAATACAAGACACGGAGATGTTAAAACGCATTGCGCAAATACACCTCAATGCAAAAGAGCTTTCTCTGGCAAAGAAAATTCTCAAAAGGATACTTATAATACAACCGCAGGAAATAGAGGCTCAAAGAATGATAAAAAATCTGGAGGCATTGGGGGTATTAGAAACGGACTTTAGCCGCAAATAGCAGACAAGACGCTTTCTTCTATTTTTTTTATTTGAGCCAAGTGGCCTATTCCTTTTTTCCCATCGGCAAGCATGCCTACAGCAGGCAAAACAAAAAAACATCCGATTTCTTTCAACCTTCGGACATTTTCCTGAACAGGCGCGCTATCCCACATACGAGAATTCATCGCAGGCGCCATAATTACCGGTTTCTCTCCCATGGCCAAAAAAACGGCCAAAAGCAGATTGTCGGCTATGCCGTTTGCCATCTTTCCAAGAGAATTTGCGCTTGCCGGGGCTATGACAAAGACGTCAGCCCAATCGGAAAGAGATATATGCGTCTGGCCCAAAACCTCGCCTTCGGGAAACATCTTCCATAGGCACTTTTCCGCGCCGATAGACAAAAATTGAGCGGGCAAAACAAAACGCATAGCAGATGGAGTTAAGACAACCCTGACATTATGCCCTTTTTTAAAAAAGGAGCGGACAAGCTCAACAGATTTATAAACAGCAACCGATCCAGTTGCCCCTAACAAGATATTCGCCATTTATGCGTTTTCCTTCAACAACTGCTCCGCCATCTTCTGCAAAGCGACTGTTGTTGAGGGCTTTGTCATAGGCCTTCCTGTGTTCTTGGATTCTTCAGACAAAACCAAGGCCAGTTTACTTGCCCTGACAACTGCCTTATAAAGCTCTCGCGTTTTTTCCCATAATACGGATTCTATCATTTCAAACCTCCTTATTCTTTAATCTGCTTTTGATAAGCGCTTTTACTTCTTCAACAGCATCTTCTAAAACATCGTTTACTACTATATGCGAATACCTTTTGCCTTCCTCTATTTCATCATGCGAGATGCTAAATCGCAGGGCCAAATCTTCCTCCGCAATCTTGCCACGCGACTGCAACCTTCTTCTTAAGACCTCCTCTGAAGGGGGCATTATAAATATATCAAGAACATCATCAAAGGTCTTTTTTATATAGGCCCCGCCTCTGACGTCTATAATTAACATGGGCACAAAACCCTTTTTCAATATATCTTCTATAACCTTTCGCGACGTTCCATAAAAATTGCCAAAGATCTCAACCCATTCCAAAAGATTGCCCGCCGCCATTTCTATGGCAAACTCGGTCTTGCTGACAAAGACATAGTCTTCGCCATCGACTTCGCCCTCTCTTGGAGGCCTCGTAGTAAAAGTAGGAACCCGTTGAACAACATTGGCAAGCTCTTCATCTTCCAGCACCTTTTTGCCTATGGTAGTCTTGCCCACGCCCGAAGGCCCTGACAAAACAATGATCATACAACCTCCATTGATTAAAATATTTTAATCTTATATTATACATATTTTCTCTTTACCTTGTAAAGAAAAGAAAAACAACGGGCTGTTTTTCATACGGGGCAGTAAAGACGGCGCTACTTGGATAAATTTGTCAATGGGCTACCGAATTTGTTCAAATAATATTTATTTTCCAAAGAAAAAATTATTCTATATTTTGGGCAATCTCTCTCATACGGTCAATGGCAGTTTTTAAAGAAAGGGCCGTCTTAGTAATCTGCGCATCCTTTATCTTTGAAAGAATGGTGTTGGCCTCTCGCAAGGCCTCCTGGCAGATGAAATCCAAATCCCTGCCCTTAACCCTTTTTTCGGACAAAGAAGTTTTCAACATTCCCAGCACCATATCCAATCGTTTTACTTCCTCAAAAATATCCTTTTCCCCGTCGGTATCTTGGGCAACAACCAAAAGGCCTTTTCTTTTCAAAACAGAAAGCCGTTTGCTTAGGGCCTTTTGCTTTCTGACGGCATCGGCAATCAATGAAACCAACAATTTGGCCATGGCCTTGCCTTCTTTTTCCCTTTGCTTTTTTAATCTCTCTGCCAGTAATTGCGCCGCAGAAGAGAAAGAGGACAAAAGCTTTGGGCTTTTTTTTGGGAAAAAGCGGACTAAATCAGGAATAGACGCAATGTCTTCAAAGGATAAAGAAGAGGAGACCTCGAGCCCCAAATCTCTAAAAGACCTTTTTAACCCGGACAAGAGCTTTTTATTAACCGAGATGTCATAGGAAACATTTTTCAGCTTTGTATGAACAACTACCTTTATTGCCCCCCTTTGAATCCCGGAGGAAGCTATGGCCTTTGAAATTATTTGCTCTATTTCTAAAGAAGGCAAATCTCCCGTTATACGTATATCAAGATATTTGCTATTGCGGCTTATGGCCTCCATTTCTATGTCTGCTATCTCGGAGACAAACTTGACGGACGCAAATCCCGTCATCCCGGAAACTATGCCCATATCTGCTGGCTTCTCCCTCCTAAAAATGTTGTTTTTGTCGGGTATATGTCCTCTATTAATTCCTCCGGAGAAAACCACATCTTTATTTCCCTTTCCGCTGTCTCTTGGCTGTCAGAGACATGAAGCACATTTTCATAAACACCTTTTGTCGTAATCCTCCCATAAGAGCCCCTAATAGAAACAGGATTGGCCTCTTCCGGATTAGTTGCCCCTGCTAGCTCGCGCAAGCGGGCAATAGCATCCTCCCCTGCATAAACCAAGGCAAAGACCTTGTTCCTGCCATGCTGTTTGCCGCATATATAATCAATGACATCCTCAAAAAAAGGCTTATCCTTTAGATGTTCATAGTGTTTCTCCGCTAATTCCCGGCTAACCTTTACGACCTTTGCTCCTATAATCTCCAATTCCAAACTGGAAATCCTACTCAAAATATTTCCTGTTAAAGACTTAACCAGAGCATCGGGTTTAATTAACACTAAAGCCGCTTCCCTCATAACCATTTCTCCCTTTCTTTAAAATATCCGCAATCCTATCTAATTCCTCTAAGGAATAGTATTCTATCACAATTTTTCCCTTTTTTCTCACTTGATTGTGTTCTATCTTTACTTTTGTCCCCAAAGCCGCTTGCATTTCCTCTTCTATCTTTTTCGTAAAAGGATCTTCGGGTTTGATCTTTTTTGAGATCTCTTTCACGGTTATTTTTTGCTCAACAACCTCCTCTGCCAAATGTTTCCTTTCTTCGTCTGAAATCCTTGTGGACAAAAGTTCTCTTGCCTGCCCAAAAGAAAGCGCTTTCTTTTTCACCTTTTCTTGAACCTCCTCAGGCAAAGATAAGAGCCTTAACATGTTGGCCACGTGTGATCGCGATTTTCCAACCAGAGAAGCAACGGCATCTTGGGATAAAGAAAATTCTTTTATAATTCTTTTATAAATTCTTGCCTCGTCAATGGGTGAGATGTCCTCTCTCTGGACATTTTCTACAACAGCCAAAAGGGCCATCTCCTTTTCCTCTATCTCCCGTATCATGGCTGGGATGTATTCCCACCCCAAGAGCTTAACCGCCCGCAATCGCCGCTCACCGGAAACCAAGATATAGCCTTTTTTGTCTCTTTGAAAGCAAACCACTATCGGCTGCATGAGCCCTGATGTCTCTATAGAACGGGCGAGCTCCTTTATCGTGGACTCGTCAAAGGACGACCTTGGCTGATGTGGGTTAGGACGAATAGAAGAAATAGGTATGCTCTTTACCAGATTACCCCCTAAATCAGAAAGACTTTCTTCGCCTAAAAGGGACGACAGTCCCCTTCCAAGAACACTTTTTTTCATGGATCCCCCCCTTTCTTTGTTCTTAGCCATTATATCCTTAAACCGCCCTGTGTTCAAGCCTTTAATTGTTCCACGTGGAACACTCCCGCGGCTTGATTCCCAATTGTTCCACGTGGAACACTCCTGCGGCTTGGCTTGGACTCCCAATTGTTCCACGTGGAACACTCCTGCGGCTTGGCTTGGACTCCCTATTGTTCCACGTGGAACACTTCTTGCGGTTAGCTTGACTCCCTATTGTTCCACGTGGAACACTTCCCTGCGGTTTGGCTTTGCCCCCATTGTTCCACGTGGAACACTCCCGCGGTTTGGCTTTGCCCCTATTGTTCCACGTG
>CAYXYY010000037.1:0-15447 GCA_964469495.1 uncultured Planctomycetia bacterium
CCCTCTGCGCAGATATCCACTCCAAAAGGCGCAGACCTGAGTGGATGAGGATACTTGTAGGGGGTATACACAAAAACCCAGTTATTTTCATTTATACACCGATACAACCTCTTTGTATCCGTCGCCCAATAACAATCATCATCATTACAACTGCTGGGACGTTTAGCTGCTACATCATAAAAGAAATTCAAAGGATCTTCTCTATTATCCGATCCCACTGAATCATCCCACCAATCTCTATTTTCATCTATTATATTGTAATCCTCATCATCACCCTGGTTTACATATACAAGTACGTTTCCATAAGTCGATTTTCGATTATTCCAAATATAGGTGTTAGAAATAGGATCCTCAGCGGGATAGGTACAGATTTTTCTTAAATAACAATCTTCTTCTCTTATTTGTATTTTCCCGTTCTTTACTTGCCAGTCATTATTATAGACTAGTCCAACACCTCCTCGGATATCAACAAAAGTTCCAGAAAGACCATTTGTAAATGTATTTTCATATACTTCGAATCCTACAACGCCATCATTGCGAGTGTTCCCATGAGCATCCAAAATACCCTGTACGTGAGCAACATCTGTAACATTATATCTATAGACCCATCGCGCTCCTTCACCACTAGTCAACACAAAATGGTTAGCACCCATTGATTCGTTATCCTCGATATACAAAAAGTTAGCAGACCCCATATTAGTTGGACCGGGATACAGTTCCCATGAATTTTGATCGTCTCCGTAGACTTTGAAATCGTAATAATTGTTAATAAATTGATTATGATCAATTAATCCGAAACAGTCACCTTTAACCCTAATACACATATAAGAGTCATCCTCATCTTCTGTATTCATCAATTTGTTATGATGTATTCTAAAATTTGTATAAGCATATGAGTCGTCTTTTCCATAGATGCTAATACAACCCCCTTCATGGTTTGCGTTAATTGTCAATCCTGTTACTTCAATATATGGATTATCTGATATGTTATCTGGTCTTATAATTATACAAAAATCCCCCACTCTATTATTAACTATCCCGTTAACGATTGTTGTCTGATCAATACCTGCACCTATAAACCTTACGCTTTTAGTCAGTGTTAAAGAGGATGTCCACACACACTCGCCCGCAGGCACGATAACCGTATCCCCGCTCTCTGCGCTGTCTATGGCAGATGAGACATCCTCATATGAACAGCTATCTGCTGTTATCGTCGCTGCCTTCGCAAATCCATTGAACAAAACAGGCATTATTATCAACGCTATTATAGCTGTGCGCCACAAGCGGCATTCTCCCGCCAAACCCCTGCTTCCCATGCTTAACCCCCTGCTTTACCAGCTTCTGCCTTCATCACCTATAGTATAACCCTTGGATATGGCTTGTCAAAAAACTATTTGCCATATGGGATTGAAAATAAATCCAATCATACGTTTCAAAACACAAATAATGATAATTCCTGCAAGTCTCTGTTTTCATTCGCTATCTCTTTCTACGACAAAGATTCTCCATCATACCAAATCTGCCATCTACATAGATGTCTTCTCCACTTGAAAAAGCATAGCCTACAACATCTAATGTGGCAACTTATTATCACCCCATACATATATCCTTATACGGGCAATAGGCGCATGTCATAACGTCTTTATGGCATTCAAAGGGTTTTTCCTTGTCCAATATCTCCTGTATAATGAAAACCAAATCTGTTTTAAACAATGACATAAAACTGTCTTTGAGTTCTATGGTTTTATCTGTGAATAATAATGAAGGTTCTGCCTCGTTGATATTCCAAAACCCCGCATTTATTTTCCCTGTATCAATTCCCTTGGTAATTGCAAAGAGGTGCGCGTAAAGAGGCAATTGCACGGATCTCTTATACAGCTCGTATATCAATTCCATTTCTATATCGTCGGAGAAGAAACACCGCTTTCTGACATCCGGGGCCTTGCGCGAAGATGTCTTATAGTCCAATATAAGGTATGTGCCGTCAGGCAGGATATCTATTCTATCGGCCCTGCCGAAAAACGGCAGTGAAATCCCGCCAATATCCAGTTTTGCATAAAATCCTTCATCCTGCTCATCCTCTATAAAATAGACTCTGAATCCTTCCTTTAACCAGCGTTTCTTGTCTTTTTGGATAAACGATTTCACCCGCGCTTCTATAACCTGCAATATGAGTTTCGTATGAACCAGTTTCATCCTGCCAAGCGTAAATATCCCATCAGCAGATTCCTCAACAGCCTTTCCCGTCTTTTGCATCATAATTTTAAAGGCATCTTCAGTTAACTCTTTGCCAATAAACGGGCGGTATAAGATAGATAAGGCGTTATGCACGATCGTCCCTATATCCTTTCTCTCAGGACTGTATTCCTTGCTCACAGGCTGTTTGACCTTGGCAATGTATCTGTAATAGAACTTCATAGGGCATGCTATATACGTATCTATCGTCGTGGCTGAGAATCTATTTATTGAACTCAAGATAGAGTCGGGTTTTGCCCGCCTCAAAACAGACTCCCTCTCAGACAAGTCAAGTCTTATGCCCTCTGCGTTAGAGTATATCAACTCCACCTCATCGCGATATCTTCCCTTAACCATCCAATCTATCTGCCGGATAAATCTGCTTATCTCTAACTTCTCCTTATTGGACTCTATATAAAACAATACAGCGCTCTTGCTCATTGACAATGTGGAATAAAAATCATACATAAACAAGAGTTCTCTGTCTTTTGAAGACGGCATTTTTAGAAAACGGCATATATTGTCCGTTAATATGAGGTTTTGACTACGCGTCTTTGGATAAATACCCTCATTCATATGAAGAACAAACAGATTCTCAAACGCCATATTTCTGGCCTCCAACGCGCCCATTATCTGCATATCTCTAACAGGACTTCCAACAAAAGGTATCTTATTGGAAAGTAAAAACATACGCATAGTCTTTAACAGCATTTTCAGAGATATGGCCTCATCTGAAAGCATGGAATTTACAGCATCAAAACAGGCCTTTTTCAATAATGACATATACTCCCGATTTATTTTATGCTGTCTAAAACGCTCGTTGTTATCGTATATAAATGCAATCATATCCTTTAATACCTGCGCCAATTGTTTTAAGGTCTTTGCAGATATCATCGGTTCAATAAAAAGCCCTCTCACAGATTCCACAACGTCTTTATATTCGCTAAGCCCAATAACGTCGTTGAAACCCGCCATACCAAGCTCTGCCTCTGACAATGCCCTTTCAAGCTCGGATAAGGCATTGGCCCAGTCTATATCTTTGTAAGTTATGTTTCTTATGTACGGGTGCCTTAATATGGGGAAAAACAACTTCACGGGAAAGATCCCATCAGAGTATTCCTCGCAAAAAGAAAACAGGGAATTTAAAAACTGATACATAGGCGTCTTTGAAAAAGGGTATCCCATTGTGATGTTAAACTTTCTTGAGCCGTGGCATATTATGTCGGCCATGGGAAACAATGCCTCAGGATCAGGCAATATAATCCCAACCTGCGTGGGGCCATCTACTTTATCAGGAAGTCGTTTATCCAAATCCAGAAACTGCGAATACAATCCGGAAGACCTGACTATCTCTATCTTCTCAGGAAGAGGCCGTCTTAAAGAAATCGTTGCGCCAAGACTATCAGAGATATTAATAATGTGTTCTTTTACCTTGGGCAAGTCAACGGCGTTAAATATAAAGCGCGTGGTTGTTAAATCAGATAGTTTTAAAAGCAGTTGATGCTCTCTTTTGTTTATGGCAAATAACCCGGCGAATATAATGTGTTTAAAAGGAACTTTCTCAATGGAAAGACAGCGGTTTAAAATCATACTATAGGTAAATACGCGGTCTTTTTCAAGCAAATCATAAAAGCGATGCCTTATGTCGTTTATGTGGTTCCATAACTTAAAGAAAAGTTCGTCTTCTTCGTATCCCGTCAAAATAGAACACACATTTCCAACATCTTCAACAGATACTTCATTAAGTTCCAGCTCTTCCAATGCATGAATAAGCTGGCCTGCCCATGGGATAAATGCCTCCCACTGCGCGAATTCACTTATAAACGGTTCGGATGCCTTTTTTGCATAATATATCAAATCGGTTTCAGAGGCCTTGTAAAAAGGCGCAATATAGGTAAGCATCGTTGAGAAAAAATCGCTCAACGTAAATACCTTCGGCGGAAATAACACGCCCTTCTTTTTCAGCTCATCATACATAAAATAAGAAGGCCTTCTTCCGGTAAACACAACGGCGCACTCTTCCAAATCCCCTTCAGGAAGGCGCTCTAAAACCTCAAATATATCCTTTAAAAACGGGCTGTCCATCTATGCTTTGACCTCTTTTAAAAAACTTCCGCTTTCACTTATATAAAACAAAAAACCACGAACAGGCGTGGTAATTTTCTTTGCCAGTTCATTTATATAAGCCCTGATCTGTTCTATATGTTCGCTCTCTTCTCCTCCAATTTTATAATCAAAGACAATCGCCTCATCATCGGATAAACACAACAAGTCCATTCTGCCTGCTGAAAACTCGCCCATAATAATGTCTTTTTCAGGGAAAAGCCTTTTATCCTTGCACATAGCAAGAAATTTTTTCCAAACCTCTGAAGAAAATAAGCCGTTTAGATGTTTTGATATCGTCTTCTTTGCCAAGCCTCTATC
Organism: uncultured Planctomycetia bacterium; assembly: GCA_964469495.1. Lineage (GTDB taxonomy): Bacteria > Omnitrophota > Gorgyraeia > S143-82 > S143-82 > CAYXYY01. The sequence continues at coordinate 4,660 of CAYXYY010000037.1, forward strand.
TGTCGGCGGGAAAAATTCTATAACAGCCCGTTCTATAACAGATTCAATATGGTTTAGAGAAAATTCCTCTTGCGCCAAAAGCTCCATTATACGATGAATGCACAGCCCATATCTGACAGCGCCGTAATCCTGATCCTTAAATGGCTTTACGACTATATACTGAGCCGTTCTTTTATCCATCTTGCCCAATCCTTTTTATTTGGCGGCATATCGCCGGGCAAAAACAAAACCAAACGGTCCTTTGCCCTCGTCATAGCAACATAAAGCAGATTAATGTTATCCCATAGGATGTTCTTTTTCTCTTCATCGGCAATCGCCTTTAACAATGGATGCACATTTAAAGCATTGTTAATATAATAAGGGATGATGCCTTCTTCTGTCTCCTGCCAGAATATGTTATCGGTTAAACTGCGCATATGCCTCCCGAACATATCAACAGATAATATAGGCAATATCACTGTTGAAAATTCCAGTCCTTTTGCGCTATGGACTGTCATAACCTTGATTGTATCCGGGCTGTCTTCAGACATATTTAAGGATACGGACTCTGATTCCTGCCCATAAAACCACCAGTCCACAAAATCAGGCAGGGAACCGGCCTTTTCTTTTTCGTACGATAAGAGCAACTCCAAAAACTCAAAGAAAAATGCGCTGCTATCTTGAAACAGGTTAAATGCATCAAAGAAATAAAGTATGTTGGAAACGAGCTCATGTATCCCGACAAACCCGGACGCATTTAAGTGTTTTTCAATAAATTCCTCAAACAGCTCCTTATGCTCACCCTTAAGCCTGCTTATTACTGACTTGGGCGAAACGCTTATCCACTCCTGCCAGTAATCAAGCCCTTTTTGGGTTATCTTTGCCCACATAGGCGATAATATAAATCCCTTTAAATATCTTTCTTGATATGGAAATGCCAAAAATCCCAATAATGACATTAAGGCCTTGATGTGGCAGTTGCCCGCCAATGTCAAAGACTCGTCAGATATTACGGAAAATCCATTTTCCAACAAAAACGAAACAATGCCTTCCGCCTCTTTTCTGCGCCTCACTAAAATGGCGATGTCTCCTTTGTTATTGTTTTTAAGCGCATGCAAAAACGCGCTTTCATAGTCTTCCCCATCTTCTCCGCCCAATTGTATGATAGAGACCTCTCCCGGGCCCTGCCGACGGGGAGTTTGTGAAGAGTCGGCGTAAACTTTCAGGATGTCTTCCATTGCCTCGTCAGACAATCTAAACACGTCAGGCACTGAATCAAATATATTGTTATTGAATTCAACAATCTGCGGAAGACTGCGCCAATTATATTTAAGGGAGAAATTAAGTTCTTTTGCAGAGGCAAACAATCCTCTCGCCCGTTCAAATATATTGTGTATACTCCCCCGCCATCTGTATATGGTTTGTTTAGGGTCCCCTACGTAAAACAAGACACCTCCACAACTCAATGCCTCTTCCAAGATCTGTGAAAGCGTGTGCCATTGAGACACGTTCGTGTCCTGAAACTCATCCAATAAGAAAAATTTATATTGCTGAGACCTTATGGCAAAGCGCTCCCGTAATTTGTTTGAATCAATAGAGGATATATCCTTTTGGAGCAAATCCACATACAGGATATCATTTTCAAACTGGTATCTCTCCAATTCCCGTTTAAAGGCCTCAAACAAAACAGCAAAAGGCTTGCCCATACTTACTGAAACGACCAACGCATACCTGCGCACGGCATCTGCTAAATCCTGCCAATAAGGAAACACTATTTCTTGTTGTTGGCTTGAGGATTTAACCAGCACCGACCTGCTTAAATCCTCAGGATAAGACTTATTCCACAAAGCGGATTTGAACACGTCAAAAGGCGCATTATACAAATAATCCTCTGTAATCTTATCCAACAAGTTCTTGGCGTTTTTGGAAAATGAGGCGCCACAGCCATCTGCGGCCTTAATCAAGGCCGCCTTTTTCCCCTCTATTGCCTTAATACCCATATCCCTATCCACCTTGCCAAAGAAAACGTTTGCCCTAAAATCAGATTCCTTTCTCAAAAATGAGGAGAAAAAGTCCCGAAGATAAACAACAGGGTCCCAATCCTTGTAAACACCGGGCAAAGATACATAATACGCCATAAATTCGTCAATGGCGGCCTTTATCTTGGGATTGGAGCGAGAACTCTCCAATAATCTCTGTATAATAATATCTATATCTTCGACAAAACTCACTTTAAGCTGAGAAATAGGGCTAATGCCTATTTCCCCTGCAAAAGAAAGCCTTAAAGAATTCATAAAACTGTCAATGGTCTTTATTGAAAACATAGAATAATCAAACAATATCTCTTTTAAGAGTTCCTCAGCCGAAGGATCTCCCTTATCAAAGGCCTTTTGCGAGAGAGAAGACAATACACGCTGTTTCATCTCATTAGCGGCCTTATTGGTAAACGTTATTGCCAAAATAGACGAGAAATCAGCCCCCAAAAACAACAATTCTGTATAAATACTCGTCAAGGCATACGTCTTTCCTGACCCTGCCGAGGCAAGAAGACATATAGAAAGGGATTCATTGACCTGCCCATCACAAACAGCAGACCTTAGCTGTTCCAATATGGCCTCTAGCGCATCACTTCCCACTAACACCCCTTTTTACGAGTAAAAACACCTTATCCCCGGGATATACCTTAAAAGGCAATTTTACACCTATTCTCTCTCTTTTCAATGCCTTCTCAACGGAATTTCCGTCAATGTGTATGCTTTCTGCAACAGATTCCTTTGCGCCTGTCCTTTTTCCTATAAATAAGAGCCTATCACCCAAAATCAAATCCGATGCCAAAAGCTCTATCTCCGCAACACCTATTTTAGGATAAAACCGCCTTACCTGCCCTAAAAAACGCTTTTCATAAAAACTATGCCACCATCGTCCTATTTCTTTATCAGGACGATGGAAGTAAAACCCCGAAGAAAGTCCCCTGTTATAGGCATTAGAAACCCTTTGTTTCAGGCGTTGTTTGTCTTTATCTGAATACCTATCTTCCAAGATCAAGTCTATGGCCTCTCTATAAGCGCTTACGACCTCTTTCACGTATTCAGGGGGCCTCATACGGCCTTCTATCTTAAATGCGCGCGCGCCAGCATCCATCAACAGGTCCAAAAATTCTATAGAGCAGAGGTCCTTTGGACTCAGGATATAATCCTGCCCGACAATAAACTCCGCGCTATTATCAATGGCCGTTATTTTATATTCCCTTCTGCACGGCTGGGCGCATGCCCCCTGATTTGCAGACCTGCCGTCAGAATACAAGGACATAAAACACCGCCCTGAAATACTTAAACACATTGCCCCATGCACAAAGGCCTCTATTTCAAAATCCAAATCCTTTGAAGAGATATCGTTATAAATCTCAGAGATATCCTTTAAAGAACATTCTCTTGCCAGAACCGCTCTCTTAATCCCTATCTTTGCAAAACCTGCAACGGCCTCTGCGTTTGATATGCTCAACTGCGTTGAACCATGCACTGCAAGGCCTTTTGACACCGCATAATTAATCACTGACATATCAGCGGCGATAAGCGCATCAACACCACTGCAAACCGCCTCATCTACAATCCGCTTCATTGTCTTTAACTGATGTTGCATAACTATGGTATTAAGCGCAAGGTAGGCCTTTTTGCCATGTTTTTTTACAAGATCAACTACTTTTTTTATCTCGTTTACCTCAAAATTGCCAGCAAAGGCGCGCATAGATAATGACTTTGCGCCGAAATAGACTGCATCTGCGCCACTGTCTAAAGCGGCCGTTAGACTCGGCCAAGTACCTGCCGGAGCCACTAATTCAGGAACAACCCCCATCTTTACATCCCAAGCAGTTTGGAAATAAATAAATCAAACGATTTGACAAACTTGGAAGACAACCCCAAAAATATCATATACCCTGCCAGAAAAATCAATAACGCCTCGGCGCTAATCACAGGCAGTGTCCACCTGCCCTGCCTGTCCTTGTAATTCATCGCCTTTATCATATAAAAAGAAACAGGAAGCAGAATGGAATGCAATATAAATAAAAGCTTCATCTTAAAGAATGCAAATAACAGGAATATGCTTAACAACAAGATATGCCCGGCACATATACCCAAAAACGCGGTATACGGGCCTGCGCCATACTTAATCCTCACACTCTCGGAACGTTGGATCAATGCCGCGAAAAATATAATTGAGCCCAAAACAAATGCCCGTCCAAAGACGTCTAACGGGCCAACCGGCGTATGTGAGACGAAAAATGCCGAACTAATCACGATAGGCAAACTCGCCAAAGACCAGACAACCAGTTCACGCCGTTGCCCTGCAACGGCAGCCATAGAAATCATAAAAAACCACATAACAATAGCCCAGATAGTCCCGGCCAATGCAAACTTATAAGAAAACGGAGAAAAAAACAAACACACCAAAAGCCATACAAACGGCATAGCAACCACCCTCCATATCAGTTAGTTGCGCGTTCAACATCCATATTAGACATCAATGCGCAAACAAAGTCCTCTAACCCCTTCTCTTGGCCTTCATAAACAACAATTCTAAACAAATAAGCTACCTCGCTTCGCCTCATTACCTTGTTTATAAAAGACGCAATCTGAAATCTGTAATAATCCACATAACGCTTTTTATTCCCTATACCGTAAAAATAATAGACGTAATACTTAAGGCTATCGGAATATTTTGCGACCATATAATTGAAATCCGTATTGCAAAGCCTGACAACCTTTTTCCCCATAACATCAGCGCCCCCGCCATGCATACAAACCTCAGGTGGATGGATAACAAGCCTGTCGGAAAAAGATGCGACAACAGAGACATCGCACTGAAAACCATTTGGCCCGGTATATCTCCGCGAAAGGACATTGCTACTGCCAAGAATCTCATAGACGTACTTCTTCAATTTAAGGTCAACCCCTTCATAAGATGCAAAACTCAAAGGCATAACCTTGTCAATCGCAATACTCTTTACGTCCATAGAGGCAAAGAATACGTTCCCGCACCAAGCCAACAGGGCCAAAACCAAAAGCACTATGAGCTTATTGCGCATCAACGCGCCCCTTTTCATCAAAAAACACACCATAAACCTGCGTAAAAACCCACTCTAACGCAAACAAGATCAACAAATCAAAAACAAAGGCGACATATCCCATAAAATCATGAAAAAATCCCATAGCGTATTTGGTGCCATAAACATCGGCCACAAAGCCCAAAGAAGTGATACGAAACACATTCCCAAGCAAAGCCACAATCGGGGCAGACAATATCAATGCACCGGCAACAAGAGGCTTTGGCTTTCTAATATAAACGAAAAACAGAGAAAGCGAAAAGACCGACAACATAGACCGCAACCCGCTGCACGGAGCGCCAACCTCCAGCTTGGAATACGGCATCAAAAGCACATTTCCCGCAACTCTTGCCTTGATTCCCATGAGATTTAATGCCATAGAGGACAGCCTTATGGATATGGATTTTAGAAACATGGCCAGCTGTTCAGTCAAAACCATTGGCAAAGGAATACCCAGGAACATAAAAAACAACGGCCATTTTATCTTTGAAAAGTGATTTGCTCCTGCCAGATATCCTATCAGGCCCGCAAAAACAAGCAACAGGCCTATCGCGGATATGAAAAACACGCGAAATAATGCGCCAGATACGTATAAAAACGCGCCTGCCGATAACAATCCAACAGGGCATTTTGAGAGCCGAAATAGCAAATTCGGCCTTGATGAATTAAAATGCGCAAAAATCAGGTATAATCCCAAAAGCACAAGTAATGGCCCATGGGAGTAATAAGACTCATGCGCAGTCCACCTCTCCCATATCCAAGGCGCAAGAGGAAACGTCATAAAAGAAAGCAAGATAACATATAAAAACACAAAAACACTATTCATTAATCTAACCTCTCAATATCATCCTCTCCTAAATAAGACCCGTTTTGTATCTCCAATATCTCAAGCACCGTACGGCCGGGATTGGATAATTTGTGGAGCTGGCCCTTTTCAATATACGTGCTTTGATTCTTCTTAACGATAATCTCTTCGTTTTCTTTTCTCACCTTGGCAGTGCCTTTTAAGACTACCCAGTGTTCGGAACGATGCTTATGACGTTGCAAAGACAAGGACTTTCCCGGATACACGACAATACGCTTCGTCTTATAATCTTCGCCTCTATCCAAGACCACGTAATATCCCCACGGCCTTTCCATACGATCAGGATCGCACCACGAATCGTCTTTGTCCTTCTCCAGCATATCAACAATCTTTCTGACGGACTCAGTATTAGACTTATCGCAAATCAAAAGGGCATCATTGCTGTCAACTACAATCAAATCCTTGACCGAGACCACACCTATCGTCTTATTTCCTGAGAAAACAGAAACGTTATTAGAATCTACCAAGTACACCTTATTGCCTTGGACTATATTGCCTTCGCGATTCTTTGGGAAAACGTCTTCAACAGCAGACCACGTCCCCAAGTCAGACCATGGGAATTTGGCAGGAAGCATATAAATGCTCTTGAGCTTCTCTAACACCGCATAGTCAAAAGATATACCTTTAATAGACGTATATGCCCTTTCATCAGACATATCCGACTCAATGAATTTCTTACACTTCTTGACTATCTGAGGACAAAGCCGTTCAGAACTATCCAAAAGAAGGCCCAAATCAAACGCAAGCATACCGCTATTCCAATAATAAGCTCCCTTTTTGATAAAGGACTTTGCCTTCTGAAGCGAAGGTTTTTCAGTAAATGCCTTAACGCGATAAAATCCATTTACCTTATTATCAAGGCGCACATTTATATATCCATAACTCGTTGACGGAAACTGAGGTTCAATTCCCAACACAACAATAGACGGAAAAGAAACCAGTTTTTTTTCTATAAAGGCGAACTGCGTTACGAATTTATCACGGGAAGAAATCAAATGATCGGCAGGAAACATAGCGCATGGGCCTGCCACCGCCAGTTTATCCCTTAAAAACAAGGCCCCGGCAATAAGCGCAGGCGCGGTATTCCTGCCCTGAGGCTCAACTATAAAATGAATACGGCCCTTCATTTTGAATCTATTTGCCTGATGGCGCAACATCCTCTCCTGCTCTCTGCTCGTAACAACAACAATATGCCCATTTTTTCCGGCAACGGCCTTAGCCCTTTCCATCGCGGAAGAAAACAAAGGCCCTCCCGGGAAAAAATCAACAATATGCTTTGGCAGGCCTTTCCTGCTTATAGGCCAAAGCCTCGTGCCGCTTCCTCCTGCAAGGATAATCACATTCATCTCATTACCTCCAATCAACGGAAAAATCGCCTTTTAATGCCCTTAACATAGCGATCCACGCAGCGATATTTAATAACATAAAGTTATATGATATACCGAAAATCCCTTTTCTTAAACACTTAAAAAAGAACCCTATCACACCCATTATATAAAACAGGCTCTGCGCGATAAAAAACAATGTATAAAAACCATTCCCCCTAAAGGCAAGATAAGCCGAAGAAAAATACAACAATGCCAGGAAAATCGAGCTCAATAACCTAAAAACCTTATGAGAAACGTACTGCCAAAAGATTCTGTTCTTAAACGGATTTAACAACCACGGACTAACCCTTAAAATCTGCCAATTGCCAACTAACGTGCGCACCTTCCTGCGAAACTCAACTGCATCGCCCTGCAGAGAATCATAGACAATAGCCCTATCTGAAAACAAAATCCTGCGCCCGCGCAAAACCGCATTCATAGGTATATACACATCATCCAATAAGATTCCCGAAGGTATCTCTTTAGGTATGCAATCCCTCCGTATAGCGTAAAGCGCGCCTGTTGCCCCGCTGACAGAATCCAATTCAGATTCAAGAGAACGAATAATCTTCTCATATCTCCAATAAAGGCCCAATCCCTTTACAGATCCATCAGCAGACCTCAACACCAATTCCGAACTAACCACCCCTATTGAGGAATCATAGAACTCGTCAATTAATGCCCTGAAAGCTCCGGGTGCAAGCTCCTGACGTATATCTGTAAAACACACAATAACACCCTGAGCATGTTGCACAAGGGCATTTAGCACATTGGACTTATTAGACTTCTTGGAAAAATTAAACACCTTAAAATTAGGAAACACATTCTCCCATTTCATAAGCTGTTTCATAGAATCGTCCGTGCATCCGTCCAAACCAATAAGAAGCTCCATTTTATCCAGAGGATACCCGTTTTCCTTTATAGAACGCATCTTATTTTCAACAAACTCAGCCCCATTGTGAATAGGAATAACAACAGAAATAAAAGGTTCGGCCATAAGATACCGGGGATGGAAATTGGACAAAAAGAATACCCTGCGAATATAGGTTAAAAACAATAAGATAAAAAAATATCCGACAAATACGTAAAAAACAAAAACAAACGATATCCAAAATACTATTTCCATAAAAACCTTTTAATCTTTAAATATAACTCCTCGCCAAAAATCAACTTTTTTGCAAAATTAATAGAATGATACTGGGCATTTCTATAACCCATCAATAAGGAATTGCCGTTAACCAAGGCCTTAAACGCAAACATAGAATCCGTTTTTCTGACAACAACCCTAGGCACAAAAAACGAACTGCCGTTCCAAAATCCCGGCACAGACGTATAAATACGCTCATACCCTAATCCAGATAAATCCATTTTAAATAGCCCCTTTAACAAGGCCCCCTTAGGCAAAGAAAAAAACCGGATATCCTCACCTACAATCTCAGAAAGAGTGGCCTTTGAAGTCACTGCCTCAAATTCCAGAGTCTCAAACGTATTTAAAGGTTTATGAGTAACGCCGTGAGAGCCTATCTCCATACCAGAACGTTTTAATAACCGCACATCCTCTTCCGACAATCCCGGGGCGCCCTCCATATCCCTGTCTAAAAAACCGGTTGCCACAAAAAAAATCGCCTTTATTCCATATTTCAACAACACAGGCAAGGCATAATCCACCCACCCTTTATATCCATCATCAAAACTGACAATAACATTATCCATGCCTTGGATATAACTCATCTGCTTTTCAAACACATCCGGATCAACGGAATAGAACCCGCCATCATCGGAGATATTATGATACATAAGCACAAGTTTCTTCATACTAAAACAACTCTACCTGTCCGCTTAATACCTTTGAGAGAAAAGACCTTCTATGCCATGGGCTTGGCCCCGAACGCCTTAAGGCCTCAATATGGGCCTTTGTCCCGTACCCCTTGTGTTTGGCAAAACCATACTCAGGGAATAACACGTCCAATCCGCGCATTATATAATCACGCACAACCTTTGCAATAATAGAAGCGCAGGAAACCTCAAGCACGTTTAAATCCGCCTTAGGCACAGGCCTCACCTTTACGTTCGCAGGAACGCCGTCCATAGAAAAAACACCATTGCCATCAATAATGACCTGCGCTTGGTCAAGCTTCAAATCTCCTAAAAGCCTTAACATTGCCTGCTTCATACCGCATAAAGATGCCTTTAATATATTCATTTCTTCAATCCTTGCCAAAGGAACAACCTGAACAGACCAATGAACTGATTTAGACAAAAAAAGAAAGGCAGACAACCTCTGCCTTTCCGTCATTTTCTTTGAATCAGTGATTTTTAACCCCTGAAAGTCAAGGCCATCAGGCACAGCAACCGCTGCGCAAACAACAGGCCCGGCTAACGGCCCGCGTCCGGCCTCATCCAAACCGATTAACAAGCCTACTTTCTCTCCCTTATCCTCGCAGCCTTACCAATTTTTTCCCTTATATAATACAACTTTGCCCTGCGCACACGGCCCTTTCTCTTGACTTTAATATATTCAACCCTTGGAGAATGCAGAGGAAAAGTAATCTCAACACCCTCTCCGTAAGAGACCTTGCGCACCTTGACACTTTCCCTATGGCCTGCCCCTTTACGGGCAATAACCAGTCCCTCAAAATTCTGAATACGCGTCTTATCTCCCTCTTTAATATTAAAACCAACGACGATAGTATCGCCCGGCCTAAAATCAGGGATATCCTTTTTCAATTGCGGAGACTCAACATTTTCTCTTATATACTCCATCGTTATACCCATCACAAAACCTCCTATAAATACAGATTAAACACAGAATTGGAGATTTTAACACGTTAATCAGATAAGTGTCAAGCTCAAAACACGATTCACACCTTCTCCCACTCAACCTTTGAGATATTCCTCTCATTCTCATCAAATATTATCCCTACAAGCACTATCTCCTTACCCCTGTCTTGGTACTTCTCCCAATACCTCTTCTCCTTTATCTGCTCTAATGCCGAGCCTTCGCCTACCTTTACCTCTATAATGAATATCTTGCTCTTAAATTCTATTGTCAAGTCCACCCTGCCCTTGTTCGTCACTTCCTCTACCTTGGCAAATATCCCCATTCCATCTAAATACGAAAACAATACGTTTATATAATAGCCCTCAAAGTGCGCTATGTTGTTCTTTACATAGCTATTATATGGCAACGACGCAAATAACGCCTTGAGCTGTCTTTCAAAACCCTCCATATCCTCTCTTACCAGGCTCAATGCCAAATCCTTGCTCTTTTGCGCCGCCTGCGCTTCGTCCGTCAAATACCAGACTAACGCATGGTTAAAGGACTTCCTTACCTCCATATTAGGAAATCCTAAATGATACAGCGTCTCACCTATCTCATCTATATACTCTACGTAATCTATCGTCAGATACCCTGTCTGGTACAATAACGGCCTTACGCTTAAGTGGTCTATATCAAAATTGCCCAATTCCTCTAC
>CAYXYY010000038.1:0-48485 GCA_964469495.1 uncultured Planctomycetia bacterium
ACTTGATCAGTTGCCACCCTCGTTTAAGGCAAGTAAATAAGAAATAGACAGGAATTTTTAAACGGGGCTTGTTATGCTCGAAATATACACCTTCGGACAATTCTTCCATCTTTTCCCTAAACTGCTCCATTACAAGAAATAGCTTCGCATTAGTCGAATAATCCAACACAAAGGAATTACCATCATCAAACAAAAGGCTTAACAGCAACTTTTCATCCTCGGGAAGTCCGGAATCATCAGCCCCTTCATTTTTCACAAGAACCATATAAGGTATTGAAAATCTACCAACTTTCTCTTCCTTTATAGTAATAAATCCCTTAACAGCAAGATCCAAAATATTGGCGACGACAACAGACTCATCCCACGCCATTTGTTGGACATACCTGCCCAATCCGGGACTAATACCTTCGGGTGGGTGTTCCAATATCGGTAAGTCTGTAAAACCAATAACACCTACACGTTTCCACTCCCTATAAAATAAGAAAAAGGCAGCTAATGAAACGACAGATGCGCCTATTAACGATATGTTATCCTTTAACAATCCCCAAATACACATAACCTACTATTATTACACCCCCTCAACAAATACTCCACATCAAAGGTATAACCCACAACATCTATATTTTCAACTTATTAGATGCTCCCAGCTGATAAATAGCTGTGATTCCCCAAAAAATGGGACCGAATCTTTCTGGAGAAAACAGTCTCACTTCTCTTGACACAGAAAAGATCTGCGCAAATATACGAAAACAAAGAAATGGAGCAGATTTTTAGGGCATTCGGTTTCAAAAAATTCAGGACAAGATTACGCGCGCTATGCCTTCTGCCGCTTTTTTGCCGTCTGCTATCGCAGATATGGCATCGCGCCTTGCGTTCCATATATCACCACCGGCAAATACGCCTTTTACCGATGTCATATAGTTTTCGTCCACTTTGAATCTCCATGCCACCTTTTCCATCTTTTCTTGAATGGACTCCGGAACAAACGAGAAATCAGGGCCCTGTCCAACGGCCTCTATTATCATATCGGCTTCAAAATCAGTGTGCGCGTTCTCATCAAATTGCGGATTGAACCTGCCTTGGGCGTCTCTAAGCGCCTTTACAGGATACCCCCTAAATCCTGAAACCTTTCCGTCTCTCACTAAAACGCCTTCCTTCCCCCTAGGCACGCCAACACACGGCAGTATCTTCACACCCTCTTCCATGGCCTCTTCTATTTCTTCTTTAAACGCTGGCATTGTCTCAAAATCCTCCAGACATATTACCGAGACATCCACATTGCCATGCTGTTTCATCTGTAATCTGACAGCGCTTCTCGCCGCATCCATTGCAACGTTTCCTCCGCCAATAACGATTATCTTCTTGCCTACTTTCATATCCTCGCCACGCCTTATCTGCCCCAAGAAGTCCACTGCCTGCCAAACGCCTTCGGCATCTTCATTGGCTATTCCTGTTTTCATGCCCTTTTGTAAACCACAGGCAATATAAACCGCATCATATTCACTGGTAAGTTTTTCAAACTCAATATCTTTTCCAACCTCAACACCGAGCTTTATGTTCACTCCCATCTCCTGCATTAGTTTTACGTCTTTTCCTATTATGTCATTAGGAAGACGATATGAAGGTATTCCGTATCTTACCATACCGCCCGGCTCTGCGTTTTTCTCATATATGTCCACACTAAAGCCTGCCTTGCGCAAATAAAACGCGCAGGAAAGCCCTGAAGGGCCTGCGCCGATTATGGCTATTTTCTTGCCAAGTTCTTGCTCTGGTTTTAGTTCATCCAATAGTTTATTATAATCTGCTTGTTTTACAGCATAGCCTTTTAGATACATTATGGAAAGGGAATCTCCTCTAAGAGAGATAGCGCAGTTATCTTGACAGCGATGCGTACATATTGTCCCGCATACGCCTGAAAGCGGGTTATCTTCAAGCATAATCCTAACCGCATCGTCATAGCGCTCAAAATATATCTCGCGAATATAATCGCCTATTTTCATCTGCGCAGGACACGCAAGCCTACAAACATCGCACTCCATACAACGCATGGATTCAGCCAAGGCCTTTTCCCTGTCATAACCTTGTGTAACTACGACAAAATCCTTTTTCCTCTCATCAGACGGCAATATATCCACCGGCACTGCCTCATGATGGAATATAGAGGTCTCTGGATCGGACTGCCATCCTTTATTGTCAATGCCTTTATTGTCAGGCATAAAATAGAAATCATCTGCATTATAGGAAGTCCATACGAAATCCTTTGTCATAGAAAGAGAGCCGCTTGGACACACATCAACACACAAGGCGCAGAAACAACATCTGCCATAGTCCATCCACGGCCTCTGGGGTTTTCTGCCGGGCTCATCATCAGGCAAAGAAGGGTCATGTACCATCGTAATGGCAGAAGTAGGACATATCTCAGAGCAGTTTCCACATCCGATACACGTCTCTAAATCATTGGTATGAAATCCCCTATAACGAGGAGACACCTCTCTCTTTTCAGCAGGTATCTTTACTGTTATTGGTTTTTGAAACAGGTTTTTAATAGCCAATAACGGCTCAATTAATGATTTTTTCTGTTTGTATTCGGTATATTTCTTTGCCATAACCCGCTCTCCTAATAATTAATCACCTATCTATCTCCGGAGGGCAAACCCCAAAACTTGAAAGATAGATCGGCATATCCTCTATGGGCTTATCCTTCATAAGCTCTTGCATTAATGCCGTGCCAGTCGTGTATGAAGGGCCTCTTACATGAACCCTGTACGGATTTCCGCTCTCACCGTTAAATCTCATATAATAACCGTATTCTCCGTTTGTGGATTCCACGACCTGATAACTTTCACCTTTTGGCGGTATCCATTTCTTGTAATTTATCGGTTTGTTTAACACCTTTCCTTCCGGCATCTTTGCAAGCACTTGGCGGATGATGTCTATGCTCTGTTCTATCTCCATTCTCTTTATAAGCATCCTAGAATAGGCATCGCCGTCTTTTAATGTAACTACGTCAAAATCTATATCTGGATATGCCTCATATTGGTGCAGTTTTCTCATATCAATGGCAAATCCGGCCGCCCTTACAGCAGGCCCTGTTAGGCAGTATCTCTTTATTTCCTCTTCACCTACAATAAGATGGCCTTTTGTCCTAAAAACAAAGAAGCTGTTGTGGTAAAACGTCCTATCGTATTCTAAAAGCCTTGCTTCTATGTATTTCAAGACTTCTTCAACTCTGGCCTTAAATCCTGAAGGCAGGTCTCTCCTTACTCCCCCGGGGATTATAAATATATGGTAAACCCTTCCGCCAGTCAACCATTCAAACAGGTCCAATATAAAGTCCCTGTCTGCAAAGGCCCACTGCATAACCGTGTATATCCCCAAACCTCCACACATAAACCCTAAGTTTAAGAACGTAGCGGCCATTCTGGCAAGTTCAAGGACCATGGTTCTGATGTATTTTGCCCTTTCAGGCACTTCAATAGAACATATGTCCTCTATGCACCTTGCATAGACCTCTTCATTGATGTCCGGCTCAGGAACGCAGATTCTAGGAATGATAGACACGTTTTGCATCAGGTTGCGATGCTCCATCAACTTTTCAAATGCCCTGTGCAAGTACCCATACTCAGGCTCAACGTGCTTTATGATATCGCCTTCCATCCATAGGTGCATACAGGAGTTCCCGGCTGCGCCCGGATGGTTTGGCCCTATAAATAGTTCAACTCTTTTTTGATCCATAATCCCTGTCTCCATAGTTTGTCTGAGAAAATTCTATAGAATCAAACGACTTTCTCATAGGGAACTTAACTTCTATTGGGTCATTTCCTTCCAAAATGAACGGTTTTGCGTAATCAGGATTTCCAGTAAACCCTATTCCGAACATCTCGTAAATTTCTCTTTCATAGAATCTGGCATTGGGCCATAGATGCAATACCGTAGGCATCTTTTCTTCATATCCGACAACAACACGCACAAATAATCTCATATTAAGATCAAACGAATATACGTTATATATCAATTCACAATGTTGATTCTGTAAGTCAACACAAGTAATCGTGGCAAGGTAATCAAAACCCTCTCTGTGCAAAGACTGTATAACGAATATAAACTGCTCCCTTGGCACGTTCAGGGATATGATGCCTTTTGACGGCCCGTCTTGGGCCTGAATCCCCTGACTAGCCAGCCACTTTATTAAATCTATACCTTTTTCACTCATACCATCTCCTGAAAATTAGACGTCAGCCAATATCTTCCTTTGGTTTTCTTTATACCAGTCATAACGTTTCTCATAATCAACCCATCCACCGGCCATCTTATTCGTTATGCGTTTTTTTATCTCAAGCATACCGGATAAAACGGCCTCCGGCCTTGGCATACACCCAGCAATGTATATGTCAACCGGCAGATAATCGCTTAGTTTATTTATGGTGATGTATGAATCCCAATAGTGTCCGCCATTCATCGTGCAAGAGCCGAATCCTATAACAAATTTCGGGGCCTGCATAAGTTCATATGACCAGATAACCCTTTTAAGTGTTTTCAATGAAAGATACCCTGTAATGAGCAGGACATCCGCCTGACGAGGGGTTGCCATAGGCGCAAACCCATATCGCGTCATATCAAATCTCGCAGTCATCGTTGGCGGAAGCTCCACTGCGCCACACCCTGTACAATAATGTAAGAGCCAAATGGAGTTCTTTCTTGCCCAATCGGCAAATGAACGCAGTATCGCATTGTTTTCTTTTGCATATTCAACGTTTATCTGGCAATTATCCTGCATCTTCTCCTCCTAAAACAGGCCTAAAATATCCTGATGCCCAAATAGAGCAACCATCCTATAAACGCCAAGGCAACAGGCTTGGTCCAATACATATAAACCGCCCTCTGTGTTGTCGTCCTTGACATAACGGCATTTATCCATATAATCAGGAAAAACACACTAAACATTTTCAAGTAAAATTCAATAAAATTGCTTGCGCCTCCCATAAAGAAGTTCACAAACAACGCACAGGCGGCATAATAGTGAAGCGCCATATATATGAACAAAAATCCTAAATATTTTCCGGAATATTCCACCATCGGCCCTGATGCGATTTCACTCGGCGCAACGATTATGTCAAATGGGTGTTTTCCCATCTCAGCGATCATTACCCAGAAGTACACGACGGCAAAAATCGGCATTTTCAATAGATACCAGTTGCTTATCCCTCCTTGCTGGGCCGCAATAATATCTGAGAAAGACGCGCTTCCAGCATAGGTAATTATGCCCAATATCACCATTACTAACGGCAGGTCATAACCCAACATAAGCATCAATGCCCTTGATATTCCGATACTTGCATATGGGTTCTTTGCCTGAGCCGTTCCCAAGGCCATACCCAGCGGGGCAATAGTTAATATGTACATCAATACGATTATATCCGCCTTGCCTGAAAACACCTGATTGCCTGCAAAAGGCAGAAAATAAACCACCAATGCCGCGCCTGCCAATGCCATCCAAACGCCCAAATCAAATACCCATCCATAAGAAACTGTTGTCTGTTTGCTAAGGAGTTTTATGACATCTATAAACGGCTGCCAAAGAGGCGGGCCTATCCTGCGTTGTATTCTCGCAACTATACGAGTGCCTATTCCCATAAAGGAAATGCCTATCAAAAAACATATAAAAGGCAATAATATCAAAAATAAGACGCTGTTCATTTCAATATCTCCTTAATAATGCCCCATAGATTAAGTGATAAAAATAGCACTATTGCGATATACATCAGATAAACGTGCAACGCGCCGTTATATATTCCCCTGACAACCTGCCCCAATTCAGATACATACTCCATCCAAAATGCGCCGAGCCAATCCAATGAGAAGAATTTGACAAATTTCTCACCCAAACGCGCCACAGGCGCATAAAAATTATAGCTATAATCCCATAATTCTATTTTTTCGGGCAAATAGGCGGCCGCAGTATATCCCTCTGTATCCGGCACGTATCTGTGTCTTGGCAATAACCACCACAACACGATTGCAAAGACGACCAATGCCCCAAAGACAATACTCACTATACTGATATCCGCAAAACCTATGGCGCTTTTAAGGCTGTCTATGTCCAAGCCTAATGCCTTACTGCCTTGCGCCACAAACGGTTTTGAGTATGCGCCAATCAAAAACGCCGCTATAGCGGAAACAGCAACAGGCAATATCGCAATGAAATTCATCTCTGAAATCTGTTCCATACTCTTTTTCTTCCTGCCCAAGAATATGGAATGAAGCAGACGGTAAACGTATAGGAATGAACCAACACCCGCAACGAAGAATAACAACACAGGCAGAAGCCTCACCTGGCTGACAAATCCCTCATACATAAGCCACTTGGAAACAACCCCTCCCATCGGAGGCACGCCTGCCAAGGATATCCCTAACATAAGGAAGAATAAAAACGTAAACGGCATCCTCATCACAAAGTCGCCCATATCCACAAACTTAGTAGAACCTATTCTATTCCATATATAAACAACCGACATAAACATACCTGTTTTAATCAACATATGGTTCAGGTAATGCAAAACAGCGCCCAACATAGCATATTGATTTAGCAACAATACCGAAGCAACTATAAACGATACCTGAGAAAGGCTGGAAAAAGAAAGCGTCTCTATGGCATCTTCGCTCGCAACAGCCTTAAAGGTTGCCCATACAGCCGTAATAGCGGCCAAATAGATAATTACGTTCTGCCACAATCCAACGGAAACAATCCCTGTTTCTATAAAGAATCTCAAAAATCCAAATACACCCAACTTCCCTATTATAGCTGAAAGGTATGCAACAAATCGCTTATCAGCCCCGGTATACATATCCCCCACCCAGAAGTTAAACGGCAAAATTCCGCTCTTTACCACAAACGGCAGGCAGAACATAACCACGTTTACAACGCCAAGCTGGGCAACCGACGCAATATTCATAGACCCGGTAAAGGCTATTGTCCTGACAACGGCGATAAGCATCAAAAACTCGCCGAATAAGGACACCCACAAATATTTACGGGACTTATCAGGATTATTCGCCATAAAATACGTAAGCCAAGTTGAGACCTCCCATAGCGCAAAAAAGACTATAAGGTTCTTTGTGGAATACAGCAATACCAAAACCGCTGTCAACACCAAGGATAATAATATATGCATTGCAACAGGCCTCTTAAATCCGGCAGATAAAGTAAAGATAGCATTTGCTATAAAAAAGATTACTGTTAACCCGGCAAAAAATACCGCTAAATTATCCATCAATACCCTTCCTCGTTAATCCGTTCACTGAGGCAACATACTGCCTTGCGTTTATGGGTTTGATTATCTTCTTTGCAAAGTTATTCTTCAATTGGCCGTTTGTCAACACTATTGAAGGCAAAGCCAAAAGCAAAAGGCTCAACAACCACTGGGCAACGAGCTGGCCCGGGCATTCCAAATGCCCTTTACCATCAGATAAATATACCCTGCTGATAAGCCTCATTATGTATAGCGCCTCTATCACAATAAACGGCACCAATAAATACGCAACCCCCAACAGCGAAGCCTTTGCCAAACCTATAAAGAGCAATATCTTGCCGACAAATCCCAATGAAGGCGGCACACCCAACAACGAAAGCCCGCCGGTTATCACGGCAACTTTATCCGCAAAGACAGATTCACTAGCAAAGGAATTCAAATCCCTGCTATTGGACCTGTCGGACATAGCGCCAACAGAGATAAACAACAGGCCTTTTGACAAAAGGTGATTTACAAACAACAACAAGCCCGCTATAAATCCAAAGGTTGTATTAATAGAGAAGGCTATCAACATCAACCCTATCTGGCCTGCTGATGAATAGGCAAGCAGTCTTTTTGCATCTCTCTGAAAGAATCCCACTGCCTCGGATATCACAAACGTCAAGACGCCAAGTAAAAGCAATATCTTTGCAAACACAGGCTCGGGAAAGACCAACGCCTTTACTCTTAATAATACATACAAAGACGATTCAATGACGATTCCTGAAAGCATTGCGGAAACAGGATAAGGCGCGGCAGGATGCGCATCAAAAAGCCATCCGTTCATTGGGAATATCCCTGACTCAACGCCTAAACCTATTAACAATAAACCAAACACCAACATCTTAAACCCAATTGGCCAAGACGCGCTTGCAAGCGACAAACCCGCAAGATTCAATGTCCCTGCCTTGCCGTATATAAGGGCAATTGCTATCAATAACATCGCAGAAGCAACACTGCCCAACACGAAATACTTAATACCGGCTTCTATGGATTCCTTTCTCTTATAATAAGCAACCAAGGCAAAAGAGACCAGACACAAAATCTCAAAGAAGACGAATATATTGAATATATCGCCGCTTAATATAAGCCCGTTTAACGCGGCGCTCATCAATAAAATCAGGCCATGAAACCGCCACGTATAGGAAAGCCTGCTGGAAAACAAAGCAAACATTGCAAGCATATTCCCAAACAAAAGCCAGATTACTGCCATAAAGTCTGCGTAAAAATTAATCCCCAGAGGAGGCATCCATTTTGAAAACACGGTAATCACAGGCCCGGAGACAACCACGTACTTGAATAATTTTATCGCGATTATAAGGTTTGCAACCAATGACAAAAACGTAAATATCTTTGACGGCTTATTCCCCCTTCTTGAAGGAAAATACAACGCAAATGCAGCGGCCAAAGGCACTATGAACAACAATACAGGCAATATTTCTATGCTCATCCTTTTAATTCCTTTAATTCCGAAACGTCTGTTGTCCCAAATCTATTATTCATCCACACGGCCATTGCAAGGCCAAATGCCAACAACCCAACGCCAATAACAATAGCAGTCAGGACCAGAGCCTGAGGCAATGGGTCAACAACCATACCTACTGCGCTTTTTTTAAGCTCATCATTAAACAAAATCGGCGCCAACCTGCCGTCTATATACCCAATGCTGATTAAAAGCAGGTTCACCCCGGATTCAAGCACTGCAATCCCTATCAGCGTTTTTATAAAGTCCCTGCTCAAAAATATCCCAATGAGCCCTAGAACTATCAAAAATACGCTGAGTGTATAGAAATTAATCTGCATCTTTCTCCACCTTACTCGTAAATCTATCCAATATAGAAACAAACTCACTGGCAACCTTTATACCTATAAATATATAGAGCAACGGCAATATACCTGCGCTAAACAAACTGCCAACCTTTCCATTGGGCAAAAAGTTATACAAGAAAGAGCCTCCTTTTATCAGGCCGATAATGCCAACGGTTATAAAAGAAAGCCCCATCAACGCCTCCAAACTATGCAGGAACAACTCATTGCGCTTTCTATTGCCCGCAAGCAAAAGCATAATCATCACGCCTGTTGCTATAATAACACCGCCCTGAAAACCGCCGCCCGGGGTCAAATGCCCCTGCGATACGATATACGCTCCTATTAATCCAACCAAATACGGCATCCACTTTGCAGCTACCTTTAACACAAAATTCTCTTTTCTCCTCCACAACACAGCGCCGGGAGCCAACAACAGCGCAACCGCCATAGCAGATGCAAACAATACCGTCACCTCTCCCAAGGTATCCAATGCCCTAAATGAAAGCACAACAGAGGTAACCATATTCTGCGCGCCAGTGGAACTTCCTCCCAATTCAACATACTGCGCAGCAACCTGCATCTTATCCTTGCCAAAAGGCATATGCGTATTCAAAGTCTTTAACAAAAGCACCCCAAACAACACCACAACCACTGATGCCAAGATCCCTGAAAGGTTGTATTTATTCTTCATTCCCTCCAGCATATCAATCCTCTTTCGTCTTTTCCGCATCCATCTTTTTTAAAGCAAACAAGAAAAGCCCTGTGCTAAGCCCTGCCCCAACAACGGCCTCTGCCATTGCAACATCAGGCGCTTGCAAGAAATAAAAAGCAGCGGTCAAACCGATGCTCATAATCGCCAAGGCCAACACGGCAACCACTCTGTCTTTGGAAAACACCGCGACAAGAGCAGAAACAACCGTCAATATAATAATAAACAAAGACAATATACTCATTTCTCAACCACCCCTTTGAAATCGTCCTTACTCAGATTATCCGGGGCATCGTCAGTAAAATAGACCGCCCTTGCAAGCACGGAAGATGCAACAGGCGCACCAAGCAAAACTAACGCTATAATAACCATCAATTCAACCGTCCATTGCGGTTTAGCAATCAACACACCTAATATTGTGCAAATGGTCCCCAAAGTAGATGCCTTCGTGCCTGCCTGCAAGCGGTCAAACACATCCGGCATTCTGAGGATTCCCAGCCCAGACAAGGCCAAGAACAGCCCTCCCGTAATAATTAACACTACCGCTATCATATTCATTGTCACCTCTCTATAAACCTTCCGACAATTATCATCCCGACAAAGGAGACAGCGGCCAATGCAAGGGACACGTCCAAGAATATCTTCTCGTCAAAGACAAGCGCCAAAACCACCATCGCGCCGATTAACACAGTCGTCAATATGTCAACCGCCACCATCCTGTCGGCAAAACTCGGCCCCCCCAGAAACCTTATCCCGCCAAATAAAACCGCGGCTATAACCAAACCCAAAAAAATACTCATTCTTCCATCCTCTTCAATATACCTTCAAATTTTCCACAAATAGCTTTTTTATAGTCATCGGCGTTACCGCCCTTTACATCTATCCAATGGACAAATAAAGACTCTCCTTTAACATCCACAGTAAGCGTACCGGGAGTCAGTGTAATAGAATTCGCTAAAACGAATTTGAGAAAATCGGACTTCAACGAGGTTTTTATTTCAACGATACCGGGATTAATGGGCAGAGCGGGATTTATAACGCGCAGGGCAACATCAAGGTTGGCCTTAATCATCTCCAAAAGCACAACCAAGGCATAAATAGGAAAAAACATCAAAAATTTTATAACCATACACCGTCCCCAGTAAAAATGCTTAATAAAATTACGCCTATTTTACACGTTCATAATCCCTTGTCAACCCATTTATTGCAATTCCAATAAAAAATTATTCCATTCTCAATTGCCTCTCCGCATCCACTTCGTCCCTGTTTATCTTATCCAAAGCGGAGGCAAACTTATCCCTTAATTGCTTTGGAACCTGCTCTATCATATGCAATTGTCTTAAAAGTTGGATTATCATTCTAAAGTTCCTTACTATCTCTCCCGGGTCAATATCCGTATATTTATTGAGCTTGTCAAATGACTTGCCCTCCACCCATGCCATTACAGCCGGAGCCAAATGAAAATGCGGACGCTTTGTCCTCGGATATATACCAAGGCGTTTTTCAACCTGTATAATGCGCCTGATTTCCTTAGTGGCCTTTTGAGAAATCCGATTCAGGTCTTTTGCCAGTTTTGGTTTGTGCTGCCCCTTTCTTGGTTCAAAGACGATTGCGGATAAAAGCGCCGCAATATGTTTAACAGAAAGGTTGTTAAACAATCCGGCCTCAAGCAACTCTGTGATAGGCAATTCATAACCATACACTTGAGATGCGACAAAGGCCTTCTCAGAAAGATCGCCGTCTCTTATATATGAAAAAAGTTTTAACATCTCTAATTTGGCGCGAATCATCATTATGTCTGCGTGGTGTTGACGGGAATCGGACTGATAATATGCAAAACTCTTTGGATAGATGTCCACTATCCTTTCTTTAAGGTCTTTGTATAGATGCAAAATGCATGCATAAGAGAGATTGAACTGGCTGATAACATCCTCGGGATCTCCGTATAAAATCCTATTTAGGGTCTTAAAATAGACCTGTCTTGGATTGACTCTGATAAGCGCATAACCAATCTCGTCAATACCTCTTCTGCCGGCCCGTCCTGCCATCTGTTGCAGATCGCGATTGCGCAAAAAACCAAAATGCGTCCCGAAATACTTTCTCAACTCGTCTATCACAACTGTTTTGGCAGGCATATTTATGCCCAATGCAAAGGTCTCTGTCGTAAATATCATCTTCACGAGACGCGAGGTGAAAAGCTGTTCTATTATCTCTTTCATCGTCGGAAGCATACCCGCATGGTGAAACGCAACGCCTTTTTTGATAAGCGTCTCCATATGTTGGGCAAAACGGTCGGACTCCATATCATACTGCTTTAACAAATTCCTGTACTTCTCTAATATCCGTGTTTTTTCCTCTTTATTTAAAAAATCAACCCGGGACATCTCCCAAGCAAGGTTTTCACAACGCCTGCGTCCAAAAGAAAAATAGATACACGGCAACATATTGTTTTCTCTCAAATGGCCGACGAGTTTCATTAGCTTATTCGGCAAAGGCTCCATAACAGGAAATATGCGTTTTCTGCGGTTTAATTCTGGATAACACGACCTTTTTAACTCCTGCATAGAAGAGAAAATTTTATTATTGCACTGGAACAGGTATTTCAATGGAACCGGGCGCTCCTTTTTCAACACAACGGAAAGCCCGTGGTTATGTATCTGCCTAATCCACCCGGCAAGCTCGTCTATATTAGGTACGGTTGCGCTTAACCCCAGCATACGCATGTGATCAGGCAAAAGGATAATGGACTCCTCCCAAACCGTTCCCCTCTCCTCATCGTCTATATAGTGAACTTCGTCAAATATCACCCACTCTTTTCCATTAAGCCTCTCAGGGCAATCCAATATAGTATTGCGGAATATCTCTGTCGTCATAATAAGAACAGGCGCATCCTGATTAATGACAACATCCCCGGTTAAAAGCCCGACCTTGTCCTCTCCGTATAGCGCCTTAAAATCGCGGAACTTCTGATTGCTCAAGGCCTTTATAGGGGCCGTATACACAGCGCCTATGCGCCTTGCCATACACTTCTCAATTACGTATTCGGCAATAGCGGTCTTGCCTGCGCCTGTCGGCGCAGAAACCAAAACAGAATGGCCTTTATCTATCTCTTTTATGGCCTTTAATTGAAATTCATCGTATTCAAACCTTGGCAATTCAGCCCCCTTAATTTTTCACAGCGGAAACAACCGCCTTTCCCGTAAATTCCGACACGGATATTTTTCGCTTCCTTCCGAGTTTATCCAGCATAAAAATATAGGCCTTCTCCTCAACGCCTCCCGACGGCAGATAAACGATACCATCGCCAGGCTCTATTTCAACCTTCACCAGAGGACTCGGGCAAAAATGCCTATCAAGGGATATAAACCCGCCATCATCATCTTTTCTCTCCAGATAAAAACACTCTCCGTTAAACCCTACACGCACCTCGCCGGCCAAACTCACAGCCCTTCCTCTGGCGTAATTTAACAAGGAAATCGTGCCCTGTAAAGCGCCCTTCATCGCAGCCCTCTGCCCGGCAGAACGCCAAAAAACCGAACCAATGGAAAGCAAAACAACCGCAATGGCAATAACTATAAGCATCTCAGCAAGGGTAAATGCCCTCTTACCAGTTCTTGACATCGTCTTTTCCGCCATTATCGTCTTTCCTGTCAGGCCCGAATGAATAGAAATCATACTTTGACTTATTGTGTTGCCCGGGATAAACATATTTATAAGGGACTCCCCACGGGTCGATATAATTGCCATTCTCGTCAAAACTGTCCTCTTTTAGTTCTATGTAAGGGCCGTACCAGTTTGCATCATTGGATTCATTTTCCGTTAACGCTTTTATCATTGCCTTGTTATCTCCTTGGGGATAATCTCCCATATCCTGTTCATACATAGAAAGCGCCGAATCTATCGCAGCGATTTCAGCCTTTGCCCTGTGGACTGACGCCCTGCGCCGAGCGGCTTGATTTGCGCCCATGACCAAACCGGCCAATAGCATAATGATGGTTATAACAACCAAAAGCTCCATCAAAGTAAAAGCTGATTTTAAAAAACGACATTGTTTCATAAAAACTCCCCTCTTCCAACAGGCCTACAATAAAACATTATACAACATTCAAGAGCTATTATATAATATGTAATTAGGTGGCGCATAAATTTTTTAAGGAGGGGCATATGTTTAAGTTTTTATTCATCCCTTTATTTTTTTTAATTAACATCTCTTGTTTTGCTCAGGGCGCATATAAAGCCGTTATCTTAAACGAGCTTAGTCAGGACATATTGTTGTTGAAAAATTCATGTATAAAAGCGCCTCTATCACAAAACAATCAGCCGCCGTCAGAGCTTAACCAACTCCTAAGCTCTATTGCAAAGAAATGCAATGACAAAAAAACAGAATTAACATCCTTGAAATTCAAGATAGAAAACACACCGGCAGAAGATTTGGACGATTTTGTATTAGACACACTGCTTCGGCCTCAAAGATACAGGGGCAAATACCCTATCCCGATACCATATCTTAATACCGCAAGTAATACCCTGTTTACAAAAATCAGACAAAATTATAATGATATGCCATATGCCTCGCGCATAGCTGTGTTAAAGGCAGTCATCTCCAAAAAAGACAAGACACTCTTGCCTATCGCAATTATGGGGCTTAAATCATCAGACAACAGAGAAAGCCTATATGCCCAAGATGCATTACTTGCAATAGATAAAGACAAGGCAACAAAATACATCATAAAGGCAATAAAAAAAGAAAGAGGAAGCGCCTACATAAAGGCCTCTATAAAAAAACTATCACGCCTTGACAAAGGCCTCGCAGCGCAACTGTTTTTCAAATACGTAAAAGAAAAGATACTGCCCATCCGTTCCATATCCGAGATCATAGAATATCCATTTACCGACTGGTCTCAGGCCTTTGGCAAGTATGCGGATATACTGATAGAAAACCTAAACGAAGATGCATCAACTCAAATAAACCTAACCGACATAAAAGACTTGGACGCATTTCTCGTGGTCTTTAAGAACACAGAAAGCAACGCTATAATAAAGGAATTATGGCACTACATAGATGGTGAAAAACTATCCAAGATAGTGGATGCCGCATCTTCCATAGACCTAAAACTAAGCTATGAAGAAGCAATTGCCAATGCCTTTAACCGCATACTTCATAACAAGGCCCTTTACACAAAATATCCGCACATATTCAAACAAAGCGCAAAGGCGCAAGATATACTGAGAGGACTTATCCGAAAACAGGTATATTTTCAAACGGGAACTAACAAATGGGACATCAAACAAACGCTTTCCCAAAGCGATATAGACAAGATTTACGAGATGAATTTTGCGCTCATAGAAAATATGTTTCAAGGTATAATCTTTGCAAACAAAGGCAGGTTTTACAACAGAAGAATCAGCGCAATGTTAATCTGCGATATAAATACAAAAGAGGGATTCTTTAACATCGCGCCCGTTTTCTCAACCATATTTGCCTGCGCATACGACATATCGCAATTCAAAAGCGATATATGGAAACAAGGGGAATGCAGAGCGCTTATAGAGCGAATGTTTGAGAGGCTAACCAATCAGGACATGCTTTCTCTGTTAAATAAGATAAATTCCGAATACAAACCATTGATAGAGGTAATCTTTAAATATAACATCTCGCAGAAAGACCCGGAATACGAATTTGACATCAGCCAGACGAATCTAGTTCTCCAATTTATATTTAATAAAAACCCCTATAACGTTTTTATCTTTCCCATAAAGATAAACAAAAACACATACATAACCTCCGAAAATGTATCTTTCTCTCTTACGCCGACTATTGACACGAAAAACTGGCAGATAATATACAACGTAAAATACAGCGCGAAAAATGCAAAGGCCGAAGAAATAAAAGCGCCATTCTATACAAGCGTCCCATTAAAAGAAATGCCTGTTGAGATACTCAACAAGGGGATAGTGCGAATAACAAAAGACATGCGCGGAAAATAAGAAACTCACTCCAATTCAAACGCGTCAATTAGTTCATCGGGCAAGTATTTTCTCTTGGCCTTTCTGCCCAAAAGGTTTGGCCATTTCATAGGGCTTATGCCATTGCCCGGCCGTTTACACGTTATATTTTCATCAGAGAAGGCCTCGCCAACCTCTATCTGACGCGATGCTACAATACTCTTGCGCGCAATAACAATATTTTTCTCCTCTGACTTAGAAGGCCTCTTTATCCCATCGCCCAACGCAAGCTCTATATTCCGTATAGCTTTAATCATAGTCTTAAACTCTTCAGTCTCCATAGACGCCCTATGATCCGGGCCTTCCATAGACCTATCCAAGGTCAGGTGTTTCTCTATAACCAAGGCGCCCAACGCAACAGCTGCAACAGGCACCTCTATTCCCAACGTGTGATCAGAATAACCAATATCCACGCCAAAGGCCTCTTTTAAAGAAATCATTGCCTTTAAGTTTACATCCTGAAACGGGGTTGGATACTCTGTATTACAATGCAAAAGCGTTATAAACCGTTTCTCAGCGCCGTTTTCCTCAAGCACGGAAATAGCCTCACTCACCTCCCGCATAGTTGCCATACCTGTGGATAAGATAATATGGCCTTTATACGACCCTACCTCCTTTAAAAGAGGATAATCCGTTATTGCGCCTGAAGACAACTTCCAGATAGGCATCTTAAGCTCTTTTAAAAATCTTGCGCTTTCAATATCAAATGGCGTTGACATAAATATAATGCCGTTGCCTAAGCAGTATTCCATAAGTTTTATCGTATCTTCCTGAGAGAGCTCCAACCTGCGAAGCATCTGCTGATGAGATTCTTCTTTTGAGGTCGTTGCGAGCTGATACCTGGCCTTTGGAGAGGATTTAGACGCCAAATTCTCCGCCTTAAAAGACTGGAACTTAACGGCATCTGCGCCCGCATTAACAGCCGCATCAACAAGCTGTTTAGCAATAGAAATGTCCCCGTTATGATTTACGCCGGCTTCTGCGATAATAAATACGCCCTTTTGAGAAAGCATATCACTTCCTGATATTCAGGCGTTTCTTCATACGTTTTGCCTTAAAAAAGGACTTTGCAAAATCAGCAGCCTGTTTCGGGTCAAACTCTCTACACGAAAAGATATTGAGATAAGCGGCGTTTGTTTTTTCCGCAAAATGCCCTGTAATAGAACTGGTCTCAATAAACTGCAAAAGGGAATAACCCGGAGTATGGTCTGCGTTCAACCCAAAATAAGGCAGATAACACCTTCCGTATTTCTCCATCTTCAATATCTTGCAGAGCTCATCCACGAACAGCTTTAACTTTTTCTTGGAAGACAGAACAGCCGGATCGCACTCATACAAATCAAGAGTAAGCTCCATGCCATAATCGCCTTTATTTAAAATCTTATTCTTTGCCATTATACCCCCTTAAGGCATTTGATCAAAAATACCGCGTTTTACGTCCATCACCTGAACACGCTGGGGCTGAAAGGCCTCCTTAAAAATAGGCATTGCCTTATAAGGGTCCACCTCTCCGCAGACAAAAATATCTATCGCGGCATAACCAAACTCAGGCCAAGTATGAATACTAAAATGAGACTCCATAATAATCGCAACACCAGATATCCCGCCATAAGGAGAAAAATGGTGAAACTTCATATCAAGGAGAGTCGCTCCGCAGGCCTCTATGGCCCTTTGAAAAGTGTCTTCGACGATTTCAAGAGAATCCAAATTACTAGCACCCCAGAATTCCAAAAGAAGATGAATTCCGGCATACCTAAGATGATTATCGCACCTTACTATGCCTTTGGTATCTAAAATCCCTTCCATTTCTTCCCGCTATGTCTCCTTCATAAAAACACACCTGCTATTTTTTTACACCAAAAACATCAAATATAGAATTTTGTTAGAATATAATAAAAATCTGTCTAAGTCAATAGAAAATTACAGCTCAAACCTCTAAATTATCCCTTGGGAAAGCGGTGTTTGCGAATAGACCTAACCCATTTTACGTAAAAATCTATTAACTCCTGTTTATCTTTATCGTCTTTTTCGCGCTGTAAATCCGCATTGTCCATTACCTGATCTGCATGCCCGTGCTCCAAATCAGAATCAGCTGAGGCCAAATCGGCCTCTGCGACATTATATTCTTCAACCTCCGCAGATGAGACATCTTCTTGATTGTCAATTTGATATGATGCTTTATCATCGTCCATAAGCGGTTTTAACGCCCAAGAAAAGAGCAAATAAGAACCCAAGACGAATAACACAAAAGAGATAATAAACAATATGATTAACAGCAACATCTCAACCCACTTTCAGACAAAAACACTTCCTGATACGCCTATGCTCTAAAAGCGATTATACCACAAATCCGCTGTTGCAAAAAATAAGAGCCCAATCATATTGATTTAAAAAACCCATACCCCTTTACGAGAAAACTGACCTTCCGATTTCACATACCTCAAGGTCATGGATTCTTCCTTGCCCCTGCACCGTGAGATACCCGCCAACCATCACGCCGTTTATCCCTGCCTTGAAGATCTTATCGCGCGCATCAGAGAATATACGCTCCCTGCCTGCAATCAACTTTAGATCAATATCCTGCAGAACCATCCTAAATAAAACAATAGCGCGCAAGGCCTCCTCACAAGAAATAGGTGTTATATCGGCCAAAGGCGTACCTTTTATCGGAATAAATATATTTATAGGCACAGCAGAAGGCCTTAATTCTTTCAAGGTCAGCACCATATCAAACCTGTCTTGCCATGTCTCTCCCATCCCTATTATCCCACCACAACATACCTCTAACCCCGCTTCCTTTGCGTTTTTAACAGTGTTAATGCGGTCTTGAAAACTATGAGAACTAATTATCTCCCTATAATAACGCTCAGATGTCTCTATATTATGATGATATCTGCTTAATCCCGCTGATTTAAGTCGCAACAATTGTCCTTTTGATAAGATTCCCAAAGAAGCGCATATATTCATTCCAGTATCCTGTATCAATCTTGGCACAATTTTACATATCTGCTCCAACTCGTATTCGGTAATAGACTCTCCGCTCGTCACTATGCTAAATCGCTCAGCACCACAAGATCTTGAATACAGGGCCTTTTCCAGTATCCTCTCATAGGACAACAACGGATACACATCTATCTCTGCCGAGCTTACTTTAGATTGCGCGCAATACTTGCAATCACCTAAACACAAGCCACTGCGCGCATTTATGATAGAACATGCCTCAAAGGAATCTATAAAGCCATTGCAAACCGCATTGCTTTTCTCCAATAACTCTTTAAGAGGCAGGGTTATGATATCTTCGAGTTTAAACATAAAGGTTCAATGCCAAAACCTCTCCGGAATTGGTCCTAAATATCTCACTTATCTTTTTGGCCTTCTCATGAGGCTTTAGATCCTCATAAAAGTCATTGAAATTTACAATCCAATCAGCGTCCCAGATTACCCTAAATTCCTTTGTATCGATATCCTTTGCCGAGTGGTGGTTTGCTATTATCTTTAACACGTGTTCTATCTTCTCTTCCGGAAAACCCACCTTTTTTAATATACGCTCTGCAATTACAGGGCCTTCTTTTTCCTGATAAATCCCAGCGCTTGAACCGTACTTTCTCTCCGCTTCATTTATCCCTATATCGTGAAGTATGGCAGAGGCAATCACTACGTCAAAGTCCACCCACAAATCCTCCCTGCCAAGAGGACATTCCCTAACAGCTATGGCCTCTGCATAATCCAATACCTCAAGCGCATGTCTTATGCGTCTATCATTCGATTCAAAGACTGCCTTCATCTCTTCTATTAAGAGATCCCTTATATCCTTTTTATCGTCCATAGCCATCTCACTATTTCCAATTTATTATATCACAGGTACTCTAAACAGGAATACTAGTTATACTTATCCTTGTGAGCAATATTCCGCCCAAATCCTGAGGACTAGAATTTTTATCAACGTTATCAACGTTTTGGCCTAAAGCTCCCTTCTCTGAATTAAGCTCTTCCACAAGGGCCTTGCCTATCTTATAAGCGTCAGTGAAAATGGACGCTATTTTCTTGTCCATATTTTTAAAAGCGCCTTTCAACGATTCATTTAACAAGGCAACCGATGCGCTATGGCGAATAGAATCAGCTATACTGCCTCCTATATTGGCGCCTTTTAATAGAGAAGAAAGCAATGCCATTGCCATACCCGGGGTTATATCGCCCTGCTCTAAAAACAAATTCTTAACCTTGTCATTGACAATATTAACAACAGAGTCGGGCAATAGGCCTTGCACATCCTTAAGCGCAGATTCAATGGCCTGCTCCCGTTCACCCTCAGACAATCCGCTTCCACTCAACCTTTTGCTTATGGATGTCAATTTATCTGCTATTGACTTATCTATCTCATAGGGATAGGCCTTATCAACACCTTTTAGCAGCAGGTAGATACCATCCTTACCCTCCTGACTCACCAGAAACAAGTCCGTCTCATCATAAGCAAACCCCTGCAAATCTTGATATGTGCCTGCATCGTCTTTTATCAAAACCGGTTCTGAATCGAGTATGCCTTTAACCACCTCTAAATCTGCTTTTAACTCCTCCTCGCCCCGTTTATTTTTTAACATATAACTCCTTGCATCCATAAACAAAGGATTCGGACTTGAAAGTATTTTCTTCAAGATATCTCCTATGAGATAGTCATTTTCTTTTTTTATGAACAATAAATCAAACAAGAAATCTTGCCAAGCATTATCCAGCTTTGATATATCTAACGGTATTGCATTCGGCAACAAAAGGGCAATATAAAGATCCCGCACATGTCCTGGCAATTCAGATTCCTTTTTCCCCTTCAATCTCAACACATACTGGATTATCCCTATTGTCAGGCCCAACGCGCCAATTACTGCCAAAAACTTTAACCAATTTGACAAGCTATATCCGGATGCCATCGCATCAGGACTTGGAGCGGCATTGACAACCAGCGGCATTAAGAGCGCCCCGATTAGGGCTAGAGAAAGCAATATTGCCACAAACGAGAACTTTCCTGCGCCTTTAACAAACCCTGCCTGATTGTTATTTTGCACGCGCAATAAACCATTTTTTACCACGTTAATAATCTTTTGTGTTGATAACCGCGCAACATCACGGCCTTCAGGCGAACTGCTTTCAGCACATAGTCTGACAACCGGTTCTGTGCCTGACGGCCTTAACACAAAACTGGAACCATCCTCAAATACCGCCTTTATTCCATCAACCAATACGACTTTTGACAGACTTTTATCCAATTCATTGGCAATAGCAAACAAACGATTTACAGCGGGTTTGTTTTTATTGGCCTCTAAAACATCTTTATCCACAACAGCATCTTCATCTGCCAAAACAGACAACTCACCTGCCATATCTATTACATTTTCCTTTATCTCAGGCGCATCATCTACTCTGACAGCTATTTCTTTAAACACAAAAGACCTGCCCAGTTTTTCCTCTATGGCCTCCTTATAACGGCTAAACGAATCATATTCCATATTGCCTGCGATAATCCCTGCCAACACATTGAATAAAATCCCGTCATCCCAAGTCATACCGCCTAAAATCCCGCCATGGGCGCTTGATTCGCCTGCTATGCCAAACCTGTTCCAATAGGGCCTCATATTCTTAAATCCAACCGCAGTGTCAAAAACCTCACCGCCATAGCTCTTGGCAACACTTGAAGGAAAATCAGATGTTGCTACTGTTTTTGCAAGCGCAGGTATCGGTTTATCCTTTGCCTTGTTTTGCGCGATAAAATCATAAAGAATGGCCAGAAAATCATTTGCAGAGATAAACCTGCCCATCTTGTCCATAAGCCCATACCTATCACTGTCACCATCAAGGGCAAGGACATAACCTGTATGAAAATCCAAAAATTGCGTAGGCCCTATATTGCCCGGGCCTGTTGCACTGCCAATCAAAATAGGCCCATCCTTATAAACGGCATCTGCCCATATATTATAGATATTGCGAAGAGTATACACATTCTTATCAAATTTTTCCCTGTATTTTGGATTTATATCAACTTCTTCAACTTTTATCTTAACAAGGTCTATTAATGAATTAACCGGCTGAAGCACATTATTCATAAGATCCAGGAAAAGGACCGTTGTTGGGCCTGCATCAGACACGGACCTGGACTGCTTAATCCACTTATTGTTAACGATATTTCTTATTGTATCTATATCGTTTGCATCAACAATCTCTTTTATAATGGATAAAAGAGGCTTTATATATTCTCTCTCATCTGAAGACAAGCGTCTTGCACTAGCACCCTTCCACAATAGGCTCTTCAGTATATTCTCAGCAGGATTTGGGGAAGGAAGCCCGCCAAAATCTTCTTTTGGCACATCACCTACCACAGCCGCAATAGCCTCCTTGCCGAATATCTTCTCTATAACGTATTTCTGGATTTTGCCCCCTGCTCCGTATAAAGATGTCAAAAGAAAACGCAAGTCGCCATTTCTCGCCTTAGACCTCGCATTGACAATAATAGAATGGTATTTTTCTCCGAATATATTCTGCAGCTCACTCTCTATATAACCGACATAGGCATCTAACAGAGAATTTGTTGCCTTAGATTTATTCACTGCGTTTATCTCAACGTTACCCTCGGGAATCATAAAATCGATCCCTATTTCCACAGCACCCATAGGCCCTTCCGAAAGGCCAAGATCTTCTAACCGATGCTTTTCAGGCAAGGCATTGCCTTCTAACGCCTTATTCGCTAATACCTGCACTTCATCTGTCATCTCCTTTGCGGCAGCTCCGCCGTCAGCCGGCGTTATCTTAAATCCGGTGTATTCCGGTGGATTATGCGAGGCAGTCAGGTTAACCGTTACCGCCTTTTTTAGTTTTCTCGTGGCAAAGGCAATAAAAGGCGTTGGAACAGGTTCGTCAAAATACATAACAGGTATTCCTGCGTCTACAAGTTCATCTATTATAATCCCCTGATATATCTCGTTGTTTTTTCTGGAATCTCTGCCGATTAATACACCTGAAACGCCCTCTTTCTCAAACTCGCTTTTATGTCTTTGATAATAAATCGCCAATGCCCTTGCATCTGCGCGGATTAGATCTTCAACCTCACGTCCCGTTAACTTGCTCCGGTCAATCCTATGCCCTGACGTACCAAACTTGATCACAAGCTTTTGCAATTCTTGACTGCCAACAGCACCCTGCTTATTATTTATAATATCCTTTGGCGTTATACTTGCCCTTGCAGAAGAACCATCCTCTATCTTCTCAATAGGAGCATCGGTGTTTTCTTCATTAATAATTTGCGCAATGCCCGTTTCATCTGCGCCGCCGCCAATCACATTATAGTCCAAAACATTATTAGAGGAATAATACATTTTGACAAAGTCATACAACAAAGCGCGTTGTTCATATACATATCTGCCCTGCAAGGTGCCTATCATATAACGGTTAATAGTAGAAGATACCGGGTTATTAGAACCTGCAAAGTGCATTTTAAACCATGCGGATAAGATAAACGCGCTATGCGCCTGCCTCAAAAGGGCAAATTCCGGCGCTGTATTTACACTTTTTTCCAATTCAGGAATAATACTGCGGGATAATAACTTCTTAATCAACTCGGATTGAGTCTTGGGCAGACCTTTTATTTCGGCTCTGACACTCAACCTCATTCTTTTTATGTAAACACTCTCGTCATTAGAAGCTACAACCGTCTCGCCGGGCTCTATCCAGAAACGCGGCAAAATCGTGTTCGTAATATCTCCCGCCTCCTTCCAGAAATCCGCGCCTGTTTTTGTATCAGGAGACAACAACAGTTTCGCCTGTTTTTTTAATTGAATGTCCGATAATAACAAAGCCCTGCCTAACTCGGTGTTAAACAACCCTTTCCCTAAAATCGTATCTTCTGTTTCATATACGCTGAGATTGACCCACCAATCCCTATTAGGCACTGTCAATGCCGTTAAAAACATACCTATAGCAGCTCTTCTCTCTGCACTAGAAGAAAACTTTCCCTCCCAGACAAAATCCAAATCAAATTTACCATCAAACTTCAACGCCTTAAAAACAGGGGGGTAAACAATACCTTCATTTTGAACAGGCATTGCTAACACCGTTTGTGAAAGCATCAAACTAATCGATAAAAAAACAGACACAATCCTTATGCGAAGATAACGCCAAGACATAACACAACCTCCTTAATTTACGGCCACATTGGAAATATATTTTATTACATTTTATTATGATTATAACGCGTGAATCTCAATAATGCAATATTTTTAAATAGTTTATTCTTGATTTTCATATTTTATAATATTTACCTTTTCATAAGTAATAAGGCCTTGCACAACCACCTCATCTAAAAAAGACAATATCTCGTCTATCTTTTCCTGTTTATCCACCATTTCTATAAGCACAGGCAAATCCTCTGAAAGCCTCAATACCTTTGCAGTATGCAAAATAGAATCCGCGCCAAATCCCATTATCCCACGAAAAACACTTGCGCCTGCAAGGCCAAGTTCCCTGGCCTTTAAGACAATCACTTCATACAAAGGAACTCCATCGTGTTTGTCTGTTTCTCCAACTAAAATCCGCAGTAAAATTCCCTGCTCAGTATATCGCATAGCGCCTCCCTGTTAATGAAATACAAGCCTTCCGACATATAATCCCAATACTGCTAACAACAAGCCCAATCCGTTGTTTAATAATATGTTTAATGCCCCCATAAGGATTTCGCCATCCCTTACCAGGTTTACAGATTCTAAACTGTATGTGGAAAAGGTCGTAAATCCCCCCAAAAATCCGGTCAATATAAATAATCTATATTCAACAGGAAAAACGATTCTATCTAGGGAAGAATACAAGAACCCTATTACAAACGCGCCCGTTAAATTGACAATTAATGTGCCCAAAGGAAAGATAATCCCTATCCCGGAAGAGGCAAGGCCGCTAACCCAATATCGGCATACGGCCCCTATTCCACCTCCTATAAATACCAATACAACGTTCACTCTTCTGCCTCCTTAAACGCGTCTAATGCTAGAGGAAAAGGGCTTAAAACCCTTTCCAAAACGCCTTGTAAAAAGGATATTGCTACACCGTAATTGGTGATTGCAACCCCTACCTCTTTTGCTGATTGAATCCTGTGCATCATATTACGCCTGTTTAACATACACGCCCCGCAATGAATAATTAATTTATAAGAAGCCAAATCTTTAGGGTAATCTTTGCCTGAAACAATATCTATTTGAGGAGAGAACCCAAGATATTGCCTTATCCAACGCGGAATTTTTACCCGGCCTATGTCATCCTCTATCGCATGGTGGGTGCAGGCCTCTGCTATAAGTATTTTATCGCCTTTATTCAATTCATCCAAAACCTTTACGCCTTTTACGGCTTCGGTTAGATCCCCTTTGAAACGCGAGAATAATATAGAAAATGTCGTGGCCTTAATATGATTAGGCACATCCGCCACCATCTTTAAAACTACCTGCGAATCACACACAACCAACGCAGGTTCTCTTTTAATACACGTCTTTAAAAAATAAGGTAACTCCCTTTCTTTGACTACAACAGCAATGCTGTCATTATCCAACAAGTCTCTTACCGCCTGCGCCTGCGGCAAAATCAGCCTTCCTTTTGGCGCCTGCAAATCAATAGGCACAACCAAAACGCACACTTCGCCGCTATTTATTAAATCGGAAAGCAACGGCCGGCTATTGACAAACTCGCTCGGCAAAATATCTATTAATCTTGATTTAAATTCATTTACTTGCCTATCCCTATTGGCAAGGTTAAGACTGGATGCCAACATAAATGCGTCCAATTTCTCACGGACTCTCTTTATAAAATTCTCCTCGGGAAAAGAAATATCTATCTTATTGATGACACCCAAAACAGGCACATTAGCCATATGACAATCTTTAACAACAATATCCTCATACTGCCCCCAGTGTCCCGCTTCTAAAACCAATACCACAACATCGCTTCTTGATATCTCTTTCTTCGCCTTTTCCACTCTTAGATCTCCAAGCTGAGATTTATCATCTATCCCAGCAGTATCCAAGAATAAAACAGGGCCTATCGGCAAAAGCTCCATCGCTTTTTCAACTGTATCTGTTGTCGTGCCCGCAACAGGAGATGCTATCGCAACATCCTGGCCCGTCAACATATTTAAAAAACTTGACTTGCCAACATTCATTCTGCCAAATATGCCTATATGTAATCGCGCGGATTTGGGAGCGTTATTCATCAGAGCCTTTTCAACAATTTTTTAGGAAATTTAAACTCATCTATCACCCTTACGGCCTCTTTTCTCTCCATTAGTGAAAAGAAATCCAATATTCCTTTTACGTCATGCAAATTTGAAACATCTATATTCTCTGATATCCAGTCCAGAGACAATAGTTCATATTCTTTTAGTAATACTTGCGCTGGATCTGGTTCTGAAAAAGCGAGCAGTAATTCGTCTCTTATACGTTCTTTCGGGACCTTTGTCAAAAAGTTATTCTCCCTTGCCTGCTTTATGAGCTCAATCGTATTATCCCCAAAGGAAAATCCCAATCTAATAGCAAGACGAACACCCCTCAATATCCTAATAGGATCATCCCAAAAACTCTTATTATGCAGGACGTCTAAAGTTTTCTCTTTTATAGCGCGCATCCCATTGTATAGATCTATCAACTGCCCCTCTTCAAACCTGCCTGCGCCAATACCCATTGCCATTGCGTTCACTGTAAAATCCCTTCGGAAAAGGTCTTTTTCTATGACAGAAGCCCGCACATCAGGCATTGCTCCGCATTCCTTGTAGGATTCCTCCCTTGCGCTGGCAAAATCAACCCATCCATGCCTATCTAAAAATACAGATACTGTCATAAAACGTCTGTGAACGCGCTTTTTGTTATTTGGAAAGGCCTTTTTTACAAAATCTATGGCATTTACTCCCTCGACGACAAAATCCAAATCAAAGACATCCCTGTTTAATACGTAATCCCTTACGCTTCCGCCCACGAGACAAACAGAGGCATTTAAGTTCTCACTGGTATTTACAAGGACAGAAATAAGAGAGTGGTCAATTTTCATATTGAGCATTTTCCCAAGATATCTTAAACGCAACCTCTATAAGACGCTGAGCTCCATCATAATCGTTCTTAAGGGACTTTCTATATAAATAAGAACCCTTTGCGTGGAGTTTTAATGCCTTTTGACATAGTTTATATATCCCCTCGGCGACGAGCCTTGCCTTTTCAAACCTCTTCGGGCCTTTTGGCGCATTTATGCACTCCAAAAAGGCCTTGGCATCCTCATCCACTTTCCCCATAAGAGCGCCTGATACAATATCTATCTGGCCAAGCAAATCCTCGATCTCTTGTTTCTTTCGCACGTCATCGGTTTTCAGACTAAATACAAGGGTCTTTTTCAACAACGCTATGCCCAATAGCGCAGTATAAGCCGAAACGCTCCCCCCGCCCGGCGCAGGATTATCACTGGAAACCGCATCTATAAACTCATCCAAGGATTGCCGCATATAACTCATACGCGCTGTAACCTGCCTTCCTTTTCCCAATGTTCCATTACGTATTGCAACAACTCCAACTCTCCTAAATCAAACCAATAGAGCATACACCTCATACACACGTCAATCTCTATCGGCGCATATGTAGAAAACAAACGCCTAAACATCTTGGACTTCTCCGCAAATTTAGGCCTAACTATACGACAACGCGGGCACACAAGGACCCTTCCCAATTTAGGGAATCTATTCATATTTTTTGATATCTTTATGATGCGATTGCCTTCCTCGATTATTCCCTCAGAAAAGCCCTGCTCTTTTCTAATCAATATCTTATCAAGCGATCTTTTACCTACCAGAATTCCACCGCATTCTCCACACACATAAACAACCGTGCCTTCGTAATCCGCCTCTTTCAGAGGAACATCACACTTGGGACAACGCAACAGTTTATCGACATTGCTTTCGCTAATAGATATGCTGCGTTGAGCTCCTGAAGAGAAAACAAACTCCTTTATTTCAGGATGTTCCACTGCAGGTTTTGGGTCGCCATCCTGCCCCTTTTTAACAAATGCATCCCAAGACAAACCCACAGTCATCAGGTCAACCAGTTGAAACGGGCCAGTCCACTTACCTGCCTGCATCACAAAATATTCCTCAGCCTTTTCCTTAACAACAAACATAGACCTTTGAACCCTGTTCTTGTCTCTGATCTCGTGTTTTTTCTCAACTTCTTTGAGAAAATCCTCCACAGTTCCATGATAATGTGCCATGCCAAGCAATACCTCAATGCGTTTTTTTAGAGGCGGGTGCGTTGAGAACATAGAAACCTTATCTGACAATGGCGCAATAAACAAAGTGGAAAGAGTTTCATCGGCAGACAACTGACTCACTCTGCTCTCAATTGCAATCACTGCCAAGGCCTCTGCCAATGCAAGCGGATTTCTGTAAACCTTTACAGCCAAGGCATCCGCTCGAAATTCCCGTTCCCTTGAAACGACAAAAACAAGCAGCATATTAATAAATTTCAAGACCGTTAATACGACCAATAACACCACTAAATAAAGTAGAATTCCCCCGCCACCATCCCTTTCTCTATGCCGCGCTCTATAACCACTGGCGCCAGAAATATATATACTGCCCTTCATAGCGCCGGCAATAGCCCTTTGAACAGCTCCATATATATTCATCATTGCCACAAATACACTGGCAGACACGGAATCACCTGCAACAATATGGCCCATTTCATGGGCAATTACGGCCTCCAATTGCTGACGGGAGAGCCTGCCCACAGCCCCTTCTGTCACGCCTATTACTATATTGCCTTTCAGATCGCTAATAGTGAAGGCATTCACAGCCCTATCCATACACACGTAAGGCGTGATATTGGATATCCCTGAAGCCAATTTTAATTCCTCTATGATATTTAAAAAAACCCTATGATATTTGTCATTTTCATCAGGCGGTTCTCCATTTAATCTAGAGATAGTTGAAGACAGCATTTTTGACAGGACAAACATCCAATTTATAAACAAAACGGCCAAAACTATACCCGATACAATCAAGACTTCCTTGATAGACAATCCAATATTAAGATTTCTAACATGTTCATTTGAGGAATAATAAAAGTAGGCCTTTGTTATCCACCATACGCTAATGCCCGCAATAATATAGCCCAAAGAAGACAAAAAAAACAACAGCGCTACACGCCTGTCTTTCTGGCGCTTTATCTCATGGAAATTAAACCTACCGGGCATAACAATAAAAAGTCAATAACACGTGCAAATTAACTAAAATCCACTTTTACAGCCTCTTTGGCCTTTTCTTCGGCCTCGAATAAATCAAAAGACTTGAATGCCAGCATATCCCCGATGATGTTTGTCGGAAACTGCTGCAAATGCGTATTAAAAAGGGTTGCCTCATCGTTATAAAACTGCCTTGCAAACGCAATCCTGTTTTCGGTTGAAACCAATTCCTCGTGCAATTGCATCATCTGCCTGTCTGCCTTAAGATCGGGATAATTTTCAGACACAGCAAATAAAGAACGCAGTGTCTGAGACAAGAAGTTTTCTGCCTGCGCTTTTGCCTTAATATCCTCGGCAGATACATTTATCGCCTGCATACGTGCCTTGATAACAGCTTCTAACGTATCTTTTTCATGGGCCATATAACGCTTTGCCACTTCAACCAGGTTTGGAATAAGGTCATACCGTCTTTTTAATTGGACATCTATCTGAGACCATGCGTTTTTGACCCTATTACGGAGAACAACCAGTTTGTTATATGTGATTATAAAAACAGCTGTAACAGCTACAATTAATAAAAGCAAGAACAAGGTCATAAATAACATCGCATACCTCCTTTAAAACTACTCATCCCCATTATGAGAGGCAACATAAATTACCTCTCCCGGCCTAGACATACCCAATTTATGCCTTGCTACTTCTTCAATCATACCCGGATCAGACTTTAGTTGCAAGAGTTCTCTTTCCAATACCTCTTTTTTGTCTTTCAGCTGTTTTATATCATTTTGCAGTTCAAAATATTCCTGTCTTTTTCTGATATAGACAAGATATGGCGGAACAAAAACCACTCCCAAGAAAACAATCGCCAATAAAAAGAATATTACACCCTTTTTTGCCATAACTAACCCGTTGATTCTATAATATTTTCCCTCTGCCAGATATCCTTTTGTTCTTCAAATGCCTTTACAAATGCCTTTACAACCGATGGATCAAACTGGTTTCCCGATTTATCAACGATCTCTTCTATCGCGACCTGAAAAGGAAGCGCCTTGCGATAGGAGCGCGTTGAGGTCATTGCGTCAAACGTATCGGCCACAGCGATTATCCTGCCAAACAGGGAAATATCCCTGCCCTTCTTTCCATATGGATACCCCTTGCCGTCATAACGCTCGTGATGCTCCAAAATACCAGGGACAATCTTCTCTGAGTTAGATATCTGCCCAACTATTTTAGCGCCAATTATAGGGTGTTCCTTAATTTGTTTATATTCATTGTCGTTTAACTTCCCATGTTTATCCAACACGTTTTCGCTAATACCTATCTTTCCTACGTCATGCAAAAGCGCAGACAGCCTCAGAGACTTTATCTCTTTTTTCCCAAAATCCATTTTTTCTCCTATAGCAACGGCATACCTAGTCACGCGCTCTGAATGGCCCCGCGTATAAGGGTGTTTGGCATCAACAGCCGATGCCAGGGCCTTTACAGTGCTTAAGAAAAGCCCTTCAAGTTGCGAATATATATCAAGACTGACCATCTCGGCAATTAAGGGATTTGCCAATAGTCTCAGGGATATCTCCATATCCGAGCTTAAGAATTGGCCATTATAGTCGGCCAATCCAAGAATAGCCTCTATCCTGCGGTTTGAATCTAATGGAATGAGCATAAACGACTTAAACGGGCATTCTTTCTCAAAATTCCACTCAGGTTGACCGTCAGTGATAAACAGCGCCTCGCCTTTATCGATAGCGCTGTCAACAAGGCCTTCCAACCATTCCAATAACTTCAGGTTAAACAACTTATCATTTGAAAACCCCTTGCCTTGGATAAAAGACAGGTGACCTTCAGCGCTAACCCTAAAAATAGCCATAGGAACAGGGGCAATCTTATATATCTCATCTAATAAAGCATTCGCGGCGATCTCGATGTCCTCTACGCCGATAATTCGCCTGTTGAGCTCAAAAAACCTGTTTAACAACTCGTTTGATTTATTATCTAAATCACTCATGGACATTCACCGTAATATCAA
Source organism: uncultured Planctomycetia bacterium (assembly GCA_964469495.1). GTDB lineage: Bacteria > Omnitrophota > Gorgyraeia > S143-82 > S143-82 > CAYXYY01. The sequence goes on from CAYXYY010000038.1 coordinate 31,076, forward strand.
ACTGCCCATCACCATCACTATCGTCTTTAATAGTTACATTAACCTTAAGGCCGTTTATACTGATAGTATTTAGAGTATATTTCCCTCCATTATCAATTGTATCGTGGACAGCAGGATTATAGGCAATCTCCCAAACAGCCATGCGCATACCTGCCTCGTAGGCATACCTGGCCAATTCCACCTTTTCATAGTGTTTTGTTTGTTTCATCTGCGAAAGGCTGGTAAACAGAATAACGCCTAAAATAACCGCAGATATAAGGGACACAGCTACAACAACCGTAATTATAGCAAAACCTTTATCTTGTCTCATAATCCACTCCGTTAAAAAAACGCGCCGCTGTAAGGGATCCTAAAAAGCCCTGCCCTCTCAACGGTATTGCCTTTTGCATCCTGCGCCTTGAGATAAACCTTCAAAGACTGCCTTCCTGTTTTAGCATCCGTTAACTTACTAAAAGAACAAGCGACCACATTGTTTAAAACAAGCACAGAATGAGAAATGTCGCTAGTAGCCTCCTCTAGATAGACCAAATTGCCGGACTTAACAAAAAAACGCATAACCTTTGTTGCGGATGCATTGTCCAGATATTTTATATCGACAGACCCGCCGTCCAACCCAATCGTTGTTATATCTATTGCTGTCTGCAGTTTTTTGTTAATAAAGGCAAAGGCCACCTGCATATCCGAATCCATATCAAATGCATCCATACGCTTGTTAAACATCTTCATCTGAGAATTATGATAAATCCCTACAGCAAGCATTACCAACAGGCCAACTCCAATACCGACAAATATATCGATAAGGATAAAGCCTTTTCTCTTGCGCAAATACCTACCAAGATACCCTGACATCAATCCTCTTACTATCATTAACAGCATTCCCTGTAAGACTTGCCTCTGTTATAGACCATTGAATCGTTGCGCCTGGGAAATAACCCGGCTGATTCAAAACAGTATCAACCGCGCTGGTATATGTCCCGTTCGCCAAATCATTGTAAGCATTAGCAACCAACTCCTCCAGTTTATATCTGGCGGCAAAAATGGCCTTCCTCTTCATACTGTCTCTTCTCTGCACATCAGCCAATTTTGTAAATATCATTAAGCTGGCGGCTATAACCGAACTGACTATAACCAATGAGACAAGGACCTCAACCAATACAAAGGCACTTTTTCCCCTAAACATAAAAACCACCTCAATATCACTTTACCAAGAACATCCCCCTGAACCGTCACCAGATGCCCCACTACCGGTAGTAGCAGCTGTTATTGTCGTGAACGGTGGATTGGTATTATATTGATTCATAAAAGTGGGCATAGAGACCTTCGCTGCTGATAATGCACTCTCCACCTGGTATGGCCCTCCCAGAGCACTTGCTGTGGCGTTCGCTTGCAAAACAACAGAATGGGAATATGCGTTTACATGTATAATCCTATTTTGCTTAATAAAAGCCTTAAATCCACTTGCATCTATCTGAAAGGCTGCTGACAAAGAAGCCATACTCCCTGTTGCTATAAGACTTCCTATATTTAAATATCTATTGCAATTTGATATAGTTGCTAAGATATTCTTTATATTTCCATGAGTTATAACCAAACTGGAATTGAATTTCAATGACCTTATCTGGTTGATATTATAGATGAATACATACAAGTCATTTTTCGATGCCACATGGCTAAAAGGATAAATCTGAACGTCACTAGCAGTATCCCCGGATTTCGGCACCTTTATATTAAACCTTGTCCCTTGGACTCCTACCACTGCGCTCGGTGTATACACCAGAAAATTTTGCGCAGAACTCGCCGTATTTATATCAAACTGCGCTAATGTATAAGTATCGGTATTACTCAAATCATTCTCAATGTATATGCCAGTTATTGCGACATCATAAGCATCAATATTTCCACTCGACAAAAAAACTATCTTGGCGCCTGCCTCTAAACGAACAACGCTTGTCCTTTTCTTGTTTAGAAATATGACCGCATATGCCCCTGTGGTATTATCGACCGTGAATGTATCCCCGACTTTAAACCCTATCCCGGGGGCATATATATTATAAGTAGCTGACCCTCTTTCTAAAACACCGACAGGATGGATATTCGAATTAGCATCCGCTAATATAGCCACAGGAAATTCTGTTACCACAGCGCTTATCTCTACTTCATCAGCGTCTGATAAAGGCAGGCCTATACCCAAAAGACAGAATAAAAACAATACCGCGCAAATATCCCTTCTCATCTCCACCCCCTTGTTAAGGGACACTACTACTTAGCTGTTTTCAAGTATAGCATAAGAACTCAAGTCTGCCAACCAACTAAAGGAAATTTTTCCTGCATCCGTATCTAATTCCAACTTTACATTCACGCTGGGAAGCTGGCCACTAATAGATATATTATACCTATTTACCATGGCAACTTCTATGTTCTGGCCATGGAAAATAGCCTTTGAGTTTAACAGAAACCCTGACAAAAATTCTCTTGAGACCCATGCATCTTTTCCTGTAAAACACCCAAAAACATGCCAAATACCCTCCTTTTGGGGATTATATACCATAACCGCACCATCCATATCACCGCCGGCTATAACATCCCTGCCCAAGATATGCAACAACTGCTCAAACCTGACGTCCTGAACCAAGATGTTGATTATCTGCGACCTGTCAGAGTTTCTGTAAACAAAATCAATCCCCAATATATCCGGAAATAATCGCCCTTTAAATAAAGAAAATCCATCTTTAAACACTATTTTACTGGATATAACCGGGCCTGAAGTGTCTAATAATGCCGCACTTGCAGACACAGATCCTGACATAGACACTATTGGCCGGCCTTTAACGTATTTAGAAAAGACCATTGCTTCTATTATGTCCAAGTCAGATCCCTTTTTCTCTATTTTTGCAAAACCATTTTCCAACTCAAAAAACACAGGACTTTTGGAAAGGCACTTGTCAAATTTCACATCTATTCGCCCGGTTTTCACATCGTAAGAAGCATCTATTCCGTGAAATTCAATAGCAATACCTCCTTCTTCGATCTCCAGAACCGACCAGTGGCTTTCAAACGACGCATGAGATAAATCCACATCAAATCCACCGGCAAACAAAATAAACGAGCACAAAGAAAAAACACTTGCGAGAATAACAATAAAAATCGATTTAAGATTTAACACCTGATTTTCTCCTTTCAACAAGATAATCCAGTAACAATAATTCCGGATTTATCTTATTCAACTTACAGATGCGGATCAATGAAACAAACGCCTCGGTTAACATGCGTCTTTTTTCTTTATCTGTTGATTCCTCCATCTTAGAAAGACTCTCGACAATAGACCTTTTTTCTTTCTCCCGATCTATGTCCTTTTCAGAATCATGGTATGCATTGCTATTATTATGTTTCTTGTATTCCTTCAAAAATATATAGTATTGGAAAAGGGCAGGCCCATGAGAAGGCACTGATTGCCACACAGAATCGCGCTTTTTTTCTTGATTCTTTATTTGCGTCCACCTCTTGACCACTTCTTCCGCATCTGTGATGTCTTCACCTGCAAAGACATGGGGATGCCTCCTGATAAGTTTTTCAATAACAACCCGAAGGCTGTCTGATATATCAAACTCGCCCTCTTCCTCGCAAATCCTCGCCAAAAACAGGCCAATAAGCAGCAGATCGCCTAATTCCTCGCTTATTGCCTCGTAGTCTCTGCAGGAGATTGCCTCTATAAGCTCATATGCCTCTTCTATCAAAAATTCTTTGACATCGTCTATCTTTTGTTTTCTATCCCACGGACATCCGCCTGAATTGCGTAATCTATCAATGATAAGAACCAGCTCGCCAAATCTATCTTTTATATTATCTATATCCGCATCCTTGCGGAAGATATCCATTAGCAATAACCTCCTCTATGGCAACGCACTTGAACTCCTTGCCTGAAACTGTCCTCTGCAGGCCCAATCTGTTCTCATAATCCTTGCAAAAATATCTCCCGGCGCTTTCATCAAACATTAAATTTGCGCACGGGTCATTGTCCCTTCCGCAGCACTTCCCGCACCTCAGACACCGCGATTCATGCATTGTCTTTAAAATGCCCTGTAATTCTTCGACAGTCATATCTATCAACAATAACTAATTCTGGCAACGCCATTCTTTACAACCATAAAAACGTCTTCCACCCTGATGCCAAACTGGCCTTTATAATATATGCCCGGTTCTATTGTAAATACCATACCTTCTTCCAAAACATCCTTGCTATTAGGCCCGATAAAAGGCCCTTCATGCACGTCTATGCCTATTCCATGCCCAAGACTATGTTTGAAAAACCTGCTAACCTTATTCTTTTCAAAAAAATCTCTTACGGCCTTGTCAAGATCAAGGGCCATTATGCCGGGACGCGCAAGGGAAGCGGCAATAACCTGCGCCTCTCTTACCAGTTCAACCGTCTTCATAACCTTTCTCGTATAAGATTGCGAGAAAATACGCGTTAAATCCGTATTATATCCATGCTTTTTCAGGCCGCAATCCAATAGAATCAGCTTATTCTCGGGATTTACGATACTACGCGAAGGCTTGTGATGCGGTTCAGCAGAACCCTGCCCAACCGCTACAATCGTATCAAAGGCAATACTATCGGCGCCCAAAGAGACAACCACATCGTTCCACAACAACGCCGCTTTTTTTTCACTCAATCCGATTGCCCTTTTACCCCACTCTTTAAGCGCCGTTCTATGCAGTTTAAAATTAAAACGCATCAGGTTTAGTTCCTCTTGATCCTTTATAGAACGCATAGTGTATAATGCCCTGTCTAATTTAGAATTGTACTTTAGCTTTACCCTTTTTGCTGATTTTAACGTCTCATATGCCGAAAGATTCATGGAACCTTCTACGTAAAAACTGCCTTTATCTTTTTCAATAATGGAAATGACCTCTTTCATAATAGAACTATTGCGCGCAATAATCACCTGCGCAAGGCCATTTAATTCATTCATGGCCTCTATCTCGTATCTTGCATCGGTAAATACAATCGGGGAGTTATTGCGCCTTAAAAGACACAGCGCATCTTGAGCAAAAGAGATACCGAATAAGTAAAAGATATTTGATGGAGAACAAATCAAGAGGCCAGCCTCTTTGAATTCAGAACAGAGATGTTCTATCCTGCGCTTATAATTCATCCGATTCTAACTTATCCAACAAATCCATTGCCTTGTCAAAAATAGGCACATCAGGATATTCAGCAACAATACGCCTCAAATACACCATAGCTGCGTTTTTCTTGCCTTGTTTAGCATAGAATTCGGCTATATTAAACATATTTTCCGCTTTTTTATTCTTCATTTCAGATAAATAAACCATAGCATCCTTTGTCAATGAACTATCAGGATATTTTGCAAGGAACTCCTCTATTGCCTTCATTGCCTCATCGGCATATTTTTGGTCGTAATCAGCGCGCAAAGTCATTTCAGATAAGGCCTTTATCTTCAAAAACTCCGCATCATCAGCAAATGCGCTGTCAGGATAATCATTAAGCAGACAATCAATCGTCTCATTTACCTGCTCAAACTGTTTTTTAGAAAAATAAAACAAGGCCTTTTGATAAAACGCCTTTTGCGCCTCCTGACTATAAGGAAGCGTTGTTGTTATTAGGTCGAATATCTCTGGGGCAGGATTGTCTATCGGCTTTGACAAGTCCCACCACTTTCTCTTATAATTTTCAGAGAATTCAATGCCTATCTTTAATAATTCCTTTGCCGCATCAGGCGTGTTTTCACTATATGGATATTCCTTTAATACCCTGATAAACTGCTGATACGCAGAAAACAAATCATTTCTCTCCAGATATATCCTGCCCATTTCGTATAATGCCTTGGCAGCCTCTTTAGACCTCGGGAAACGCCTAAGCAGTGTCTGCCATTGAATCATGGCATCTTCTTTCTTTTTTTGGGACTTTGCGAATTCTTCCTGCTTTTCAGGACTATCCATTCCAACCCGTTTTGCATTCTCAAAACGCTGAGACTTAGGTGTCCACACCCATACAGCATAAGCGCTATGGCAAACTATGGTATACATAATTGCAAACAGCAAAAAAAACCTTCTCATAATCCCTCCATAATCACATCCACAAGATATCTTGCAACACTTTGTTTATCAGTAAACAAAGTGCTCATAGCCCCATTTCTATAACAAACCTTTGCCTTGTAAGGGTTCGTGGAATTGGCAACTATGAATTTTATTTTATCATATTTTTCAAACATATTCATGGCTTGTTTAACAGCCGCGCCCAAATCAGGCTCTAATTTAAACGCAACGATTTGTCTGACATTTTGGGATTCATTAATAAGTCCTATTAACTTGGGCAGTGGTTTGAGCCTCAACGTCAACGGGCCATCTGAGCTTATCTTTCCCATAACCGTCTTCTCCGGAGCAAAATCCGACACAGCAGCGCTATGCACAACCAAATCCCACGGCCCTTGGCCTATCGCTTTTTTTAACTTATCTTCCAATTCTTGGAAAAAACAAAAGGCCTCCACGCAACAACCAAGCCCTTTCAATTTATCAACAGAACTTGACAACAAAAAAACTCCCGCCTGTTTTTTCAAAAAATAATCAGCAAATAAGGCGCCAATCTCGCCTTTGGCCGCATTAGTTATAAACCTAACATCATCTATTGCAACAGCAGTCGGGCCGGAGGTTATCAATACACGCATATCACAACTTATACTTTATATTGCGCAATAGCTTCTTTCTTGCCTCGATATCCTCGTCAGACTCTATCCCGTCAGGCATAAACCCATCTACAATCCCTATAATTCCCCTGCCCTGCTTTGTGTGCGCAACGATTACTTCTAACGGATTTGCTGTTGCGCAATAAATACGGCATACCTCCGGCACGTTCTTAATGGCATTCAAGACGTTAATCGGATATCCGTTTTTCAACACTATTACGAATATGTGCCCTGCGCCTATATTCATGGCGTTATCAGCGGCCACCTTAATTAACGTCTTGTCATTGCCTTCTATGCGAACAAGCCTTTTGCCCGATGCCTCGCAAAAGGCAATACCAAACTCTATATTCGGATTACAGTTTACAATTGCCTCGTAAACATCCTCCACAGTCTTGATAAAATGCGCCTGGCCTACAATAATATTTACGTTTTCAGGCACATTAATATGGACTATGCTTAACTCCATAATGTCCCCCTTGTTTTAGTTGACTAACAGACCTTTTACAAATATCCGAATTAGAATTATACCACATAAAATAAATATAAGTATAATGATTTTAATGCCATATGTATAATAAAAACTAGTACTTTTGACAAATACCGGGGCATCAACAATAAAAATGCGAGCACTGTTAACGACTTTAAAGGCATTCGAATATAACCCCTCTCCATTTGGCAAAAATACAGCAGAAGGCCCTTGCGTGGAACAACGAATAACTGTTCTGCCGCTTTCTATTGCAAGGAGTTTATTGGAGGCCGTGTGCATCTTTCTTGCAAAAGGCTCGCCAAACCATATATCGCTCGTCAGAATAACCATAATATCAGCATCCTTATATAATGGAATAATCAAATTCACAAAGCTATCTTCATAACATATCAATGGCATCACCTTTATATTGCGCACATCAAAAAGAATAGACTCGTTTCCCTTTGAAAAATCCGCCGCTTCAATAGCGCCAAAAAATTTTAATAATCCCTTCGGGATAAATCTACGAAAAGGCATAAATTCGCCAAAAGGCACTAGCCTTCTCTTATAATAAAAGAAAAGATTGGCATCTCTATCGCATAATACAGCGGCATTGTAAAAACGCCCCTTCTCTAAGGCAATTGCGCCAGTTAAAACATATCTTGCCTTTGATAAAAACCCTGCGCATATCTGCGCTAAAAACCCTCTATCGGAAGGTATGTTCAAGGCAGTTTCAGGCAGTATCAACAGATCGACTTCCGGAATAGATTCAGATAATTCTTTGAATAACCCCACTGCCCTAAAAAACGTATCAGATAATTTTTCTTGTTTATCAAAACCGCTTTCTATCAGGGCGATAGAAATATTTTTTTGCAGACTTTCCTGCCCAACGCCTATAAGATTCAATCCTATAACAAAAAACAGAGATATCATCAATATCCTAATGGCCAATTTTCTTTCACATAAAAAAACACATAGAGGCAAAAACAATATAAACAGCGAAAGGCCATACCTGCCCCAGAAATGCGCTATCCCCCACAAAAAAGGGAATAATAATATCAGATCAGACGCATTACCCCAAGGGAGACCCAATATATAAGTCCTGAATAATTCATATAATACTAATAAAAATGCTATAAAAAAGGCCTTTTGAATCGATGATATAGCAAGCGTAAGGATCTTTTCCGCAGGCAAAACAACAATACAATAAAAGAATAACGCGCATATAAACGCGGCTAATATACATATCCAAATAGAGATAACCGCAAAAAAGGAATACAGGATACAAAAAACACCGAACACCAATAAAAATACAGACATCAGCCTACAGATATTTGTTTGGCCGGAAAAGTAAATTGAAACGTATGCTGTGGATTGGAAGGCGAACCTCTTGGACCCGCAGAGTTTGTTGGATCATAGACTAATGTAAGATTTATTTTTACAATAAAATTAGTCCCCTTTATGCTTGGAGATAATAAGGTTACATTAAAACTTGTCACTTTATCTGAAATAGTGATGGGTCCGCGCCTAAGCAAAGGTTGAGTAAATGTATACGAAACGCTTGTATCCGGCATATAATTGTTATCTGTATCTATAGGTATAGAAAAAGCGCCTCCACCAGATAATTGCTGTCCATGTCGCACAGCCGAAGTCAAGGAAATAAAGGACATGTCCTTTTCTATTGTCGCGGCAATAACCATGGCCTCTGCATACAATACCGACTCCCTGTCATTGGATACAAAGGAATTCCACAAAAATTGCCATACAAAACCCAATGTCAAGAAAACCAGGCCGACTAGAGATAAAGCAACAGCCATACCTGAAAGGGTAAAACCACGTACCTTTTTCTTTTGCAAAACAATCATTCCTTACCCCTTATCCTTTGCCACAGCAAAGGCCAAAAAAGGCGCATCTAATTCAGGATTTCCGTCCCCTGACAAATCCGGCCTGATCCTATAAATAGAGATGTCCATCGTCGTATTATCATATAAAGAGTTATTAACCGTCTCTCCTATAGAGTCCCTTTGACTATAATTTAGCTTTGAAAACTCCGCATTTAACACAGATATTGCGGCGAACTCCAGATCCAAGGAATGCGTATCCCTACCTTTAGCCCAAGCCTTTAAAGATACGACAAAGGCCATAACAGCGGCAAAGACCGTTGCCAATAAAACCATTGATAGAACCACCTCTACCAAAGAAAACGCACCTTTATCCTTCATTTGGCCCCCATATAAAATATAAATCAAGGACAGTACGTGGCCCCACTAGGACTACATGTTAAGTTGCCGTCCCTATCTATCGTAATCTGCCTTTGCCTTGCTGAAAGAGTTCTCTTTGCCGTTGCCGTAAAACTGAGCGAAGTAGCCGAATTACTACTTGTAATTGAATACGTCCAATCACCGCTCTCTAAAGCAAGATTTAAATCCCTGTTGATGGTATTTAAATTATTCTCCGCACCTCCGGTACCATGAGGATAATATTCATCGTAGTCAATATAGTACATCCTCTCCGCTGTTCTTATGAGTTTCAGTGCGGCTATTGCCTCTTTGTTCTTTGCATCCTCAATGGTCTTTGCAAACTTGGGCATTGCCATAGAGACAAGAATACCCAAAATGACTACCACGATAACCATCTCAAACAATGTAAATGCGGACTCTTTCTTATACATAACCTATAAACATAACATCAACCATGTATAGGAGGACACTTCGTCCCACCGCTACAGTTCAAGGCTCCATTACCAGTAATGGAAATTACATAATTGCCATAGTTGGGATTAGAAACTGTATTTCGTGTAGCAGTAGCAACTGTGTTATTTGCTGGGGAGGTTGTGGAAAAAATAGCAAAATTGTAAAACTTTCCTGTTGACGGATCAACATCTAATGCGTTCCAATTAGAAGTGGTAGACGCCCATTCCGCATAATAACGCATCTGCGAAAGCCTGAGCTGGCCCAATATGCGCATTGCCTCTCCAGTTCTGGAACGTTCAACGGTTCTGATAAATACAGGCGCGGCAAACGTGGTCAATATGCCTATAATAACAATAACCATCACAAGTTCCAAGAGAGTAAAACCGGTTGTGTTTTTGCTCATCTCCTACCTCCTTTTAGTTAGAATTCCTATTAAATCACCCTAGCAATTATATCTTTTCTATGTCATTAATAGTATAGATATATTATCACTAATGTCAATCTTTTATATCAAAAAATCATATATTTACATTCACCATATTAAATATTGGCAAGAATATAGATAAAAGTAATATCCCGATAACAGCCGCCATAAACAATAACATAAAAGGCTCAAATATACTCGTAAAGCGCTCTAACATATTCTCTAAGGAATCCCGGTAATAATCAGCAACCTTATTAAACATCTGGGGAAGTTCTCCAACCTCTTCTCCAACACTTACCATCTGTATAATAAGGGGCTCAAAAAAATCACTTTCTTCCATAGCAACAGCCAGAGGCATACCCTTTTTCACCTTCTCTTTTATTTCCGCAAATTTTTCCTCAACAACCGTATTATCTGCGCTATTCTCCGTTATATCCAACGCAAGATATATAGGCACACCGCTATCAAACAATATGGACATATTTGAAGATACCTTTTCCATGATACCTGTTAAAGCAAAGTCTCCAACAACAGGGATGGATAAAATAAACCTATCCCATAATATCTTCCCAATAGATGTTGAGAGGAAAAACCTCATTAACCAAATAAAGATGATAAAGCCTAAAATAATCATAATAAAATAAGTCCTTAGAAATTTACTAAAACTCATTACCATAATAGTAATCCCGGGCAATTTGTTGTTCATAGCGCTAAATAATATCTGAAATTGTGGAATAATAAACAGGGTGAGAAAAAACATAGCGGCAATGGTCAACGTCAACAATATACCCGGATATACCAATGCCGAAATAATTTTCTTTTTAAACGCATTTTCTCTTTCTATATAATCTGCCAATTTAGATAAAACAAATCCTAAACGGCCTGTCTGTTCACCTGTCCTTATGATATTGACCCACAGACTATTAAATACCCTTGGATGTTTAGCCACAGCCTTTTCCAAAGACCATCCTCCTGAAACATCTTCCTTAATTTGACTTAGTATATCCGCAAATAAAAGACTCGATGTCTCTTTCATTATAACATCCAATGCCCTTATCAAAGGCACTCCGGCATCCAGCATAACTGACAACTGCCTTGCAAAAAACAAAAAATCCTCAGCAGTAATGCCTGCATGGACTTTCTTCTTTTTCCTATTTTTCACCCGCCCGGTAGCCGGATCATACAGACTAATGCGGATAATATACCTTCCTTGAAGCTGGAGCGTATTCAATACCTCTTCTTCGCTGCGCGCATTAAGCGTGCCCTCTACCTTTCGTCCATCCTTTTCTCTGGCAACATAAAAATATACCGACATATAAGTCCTTTTATACAATGGCCGAAATGGCCTCCTCAATAGAGGTCAATCCATCCTTTACCTTTTCAATGCCATTTTCAAGGAGTGTCTTCATACCCTTTTTTATGGCCAACTCCTTTATTTCCTGCGATGTAGCCCCTTTGGCCATCATAATTCTTATCTCATCGTCTATAGACAAGACCTCGTGTATTGCCATTCTACCTTTATACCCGATATGATTGCAGGCATCACATCCTTTGGGTTTATAAGCCAGATCTATGCCTCGTTCCACTAGCATCTTGTCCAAACCTTGGGGTGTTGGTTCATAGGGTTCTTTGCATTCATCACACAAACGCCTGACAAGCCTCTGAGCAACAACAACTAACAAAGACGGCATTAACAAAAAAGGCTCTATGCCCATATCTAATAAGCGTGTGATTGCAGATGAGGCATCATTTGTATGCAAAGTAGATAGGACCAAATGCCCTGTCAGGGCAGAACGCACGCATATCTGGGCCGTCTCCAAATCGCGCACCTCACCAACCATAATAATATCGGGGTCCTGCCTTAAAAAAGACCTCAAGGCCGATGCAAATGTAAGCCCTATATCAGGATGCACATTTACCTGATTTATATGACCAAGCCTGTATTCAACCGGGTCCTCTACTGTCATTATATTCTTATCTAATGTATTTATCTCACTTAAAGCTGCATAAAGCGTTGTGGTTTTTCCACTCCCCGTTGGTCCAGTCAAAAACACAAGGCCGTAAGGGCTGTGTATCGCCTTTCTAAAGGCCTCCAATTCGGCTTTTTCAAATCCGAGCCTGCCCAAATCAAGAGGGACTCTGCTTTTATCCAAAATACGCATAACAACCTTCTCCCCATATAATACAGGCAACGTTGAAACTCGAATATCAATCACCTTATCCTTTATTTTCACGCTCATCGCCCCGTCTTGAGGCAGCCTTTTCTCCGATATATCCAAACCAGCCAATATCTTTATTCGGGAAACGATTGGCATGTGCAATTTTTTGGGTGGCGGAGGAACTTCCTGAAGTTTGCCATCAATTCTATAACGTACCATTACATTTTCCCTTTGAGGTTCGATATGTATATCGCTTGCCCCCTGTTTAATTGCCTGATGCAAAAGCAGATCAACCAAGTGCACAACAGGCGCATCCTCTGCCTCGGCAATAAGCTGATCTATAGAATATGTCCTGTTCATATCTTCAACAGATACGATACCTTCTTCTATTTCCTCAGCATCTTTGATTGCCGCCCTTAATAAATCCTTGTCTCCATAATACTTTTCTATTGCCTGCAGGATGTCCTGCTTAGATGACAGAACAAAATTTATATTGCATCCCGTAATGCGGGCAAGGTTGTCCTGCAATATGATATCCAATGGATCATTCACAGCGCAGGTCAATGTATTATCTTCCGTCTTGTTTAATGGAAAAACAACATATCTGACAGCCACATCATAGGGCAATAATCTATCCAATTGTTGTCCACTTATCATCTTCAGCATACCACCCTTAAAAGATATATACGGTATATTTAATTGTTTAGATAAGGCGTTTAAAATAGTCTCCTCATCAATGTATCCCAATTCCATCAGCATTTCACCTAAGGGTTTCCTGCGATGCTTCTGCATTTGCAGGGCTTCATTAAGCTGATCCTGCGTAATAAGTCCTTCTCTTACCAATATGTCGCCAAGTTTGAGTGTTTTCATTCTTCACAACCTACTGAGATGAAAACTTATCCAATTCACCTTTTATAGTTTTGATCCTGTTCTGCGCGGCAACAGAATCATCTTTGCGCAAATCCTTAAAATCATTCAATATTCTCGGAGTGATAAAGATTATCAATTCCCTGTCGATATTATCCGTGCTTTTAGAAGAAAACAAAGGCGCCAATAAATCCCCCAAAAACGGAATTTTTGTTTTCTCTGAAGATTTTCTCCTTTTGATGAGTCCGCCTAAGATAATAGTTTCTCCATCTGGAATAGTGACAACAGACTTCAATCCTCTTTCTTCAGGGTCCTTATATGTATTCCCTATCGCGCTCTGGACCTCTGAATCCTTTGCTTCAATAATCTTTGGGTTTATAACCATAGTAATTTGTTTTGTATTGAGATTCACGTATGGAGTTACATTTAATGAAATTCCTGTTTTGTGCCTTTCAGCCTCTTCAGTAAGGTTTCCAGCATCCGATTCATTAACTACAAGCCCCACAACTTGATCTGATATTATTTTTATATTTGCTGTTTCTCCACTCAATGTAAAAATCTTTGGCCTTGCCAAATAACGTGTATGTTTGTCCGTTAATAAAGCATGTAAAGTAAAATCAGTCCATCCGATAGATGGTAGGGTATCCGCCCTCTTAGCCGCAGAAAACTTTGAATAAGATGAAGGAAAAGAAGTTGAACGCACCCCGCCGTTATAAAAAATACTATTCTCATCCCATTCAACGCCCAAATTGTCCAACACTGTTTTAGAAACATCCAACATATCAACTTCTATAGTAACCTGCGGCACTTCTACATCTAAATGTTTTATAATATTGCTTATCTCTTTTATATTCTCTGGTATATCTTTGACAATGATACTATTTGTTCTTGGATCACATATTGCTGTACCTCTTTCTGAAAGAGCGCTTTCTACAGCCGCAAATAAACTTTTCCCTGACAATCCTCCTTCAGCTGATGAATCGTCCTCCTCGTCACTATCAGATGATGCCTGTTCTAGAATTTTCGCTCCCGGAACTGTAGCATATTTCAGGTAAAAGACTTTTACAACTAAATCAGATTTTGTTTTTTTCTTCACTATAAAAAGATTGCTGTCTCCTTCCTGCTCTATCGCAAGGCCCTGTGATTTCACCAACATTTTTATAGCCTCTTTTATTCCAACGTCCTCCATATAGACACTAACGATCCTATCCTCTAGAGACGCATCTAAAATCAGATTCACACCGCTCTTCTTTGCAAGGATTTTTAACACTGTAGATAAAGGCACGTCTTTCAAATCAAATGAAACCAATTCCACAGAACTGTCTTTGGATATAAACTCATCAATAGCAGAAAAATCAATCTTTGTATCGCCTGCATAAGATAAACCGAACAACAACGACCATAACACTAATAATAGACAAACTTTTTTCATATAGACAACTCCTCTTTTATTGAATATTTCCAAACTTTATCTCCACATATCAAAAACAGCTTGCCATTCACTATTTTCCCTAGTTTACATTCGTCATATTTATCGCCCTCATAATAGACCTTATCATCTATCACAACAACGCCATTATCCGCCCCCCAGAAAATCCCCTCGAGCTGCAATTCAGGTTTTATTGCCTCTTCTTTAACTTCCTCTGATTCTTCTGCATAAATTTTCCCATCATGAATTTGGATAGATTGCTTTTCGTTTACATTATTATTTTGATTAACAACAGGCGGCTCTTCTTTTTTTGGAAATCCGGGCACAAACGGGTCTTCCAAAGAAAAACTATTTAAAACAAAAAACATAAAAAGGATGCTAAAAGATAAAACTGTTTTAGAAAAACATACCTTCACTTCTTATCACTCCCCATAACATATTGCATTACAATCAACTCAGCCGAATACAAGTTATCCCCTGTCTTGTTTTTCCCTATCTTTGAGATAAATGAAAATTGTTTAATAAAAAACAAGCCATTCATCTTCTCTATTTTCTCAACAAATTGCGATAGAGAAGCAAAATCGCCGTTAACACCCATAGACATACCATTACACTTAACAGACATATAACCTGCGCATTTTATAGGCATTAAAGAAATAATAGTTACTCCGTTTTCCTGCGCCAATTTATAAAGCGCGTCTCTAAAATTAAAATTTTTTAACTCAAACGACTTTTCGAGCCGACTAAATGCCTTATTAATGCCCGCGAGTTCTCCTAAAGTTTCCATTTTTATTTCCAATTCCTGCTGTTTATGTTGTTTTAACTCCATATCCTCTTTTTTCATGCCCGCAAAACGAAGGGCAGCAAAAAAAAGCACAACCACAATAACAATAAACTGTATTTTTTCCTTAACATCCATATACATCAATAACACCTCACGCCAAAATTGAGATATTCATAATCCTCTGTTTCTTTTCTTTTGAAAAAAGTAACCTCTATTTTGTCAAAATAACCTGGCATCTTTTTTCTCATCTCGGTTATCAATTTATCCACGGCCTTCAATTCCTCATCCATGTCTCCCAAAAAAACATTTGCAGTAAACTTCATCATGAATTTGCCCTTTTCCATGTCAAATTTGATTTGTATTGGAAAAGAAAGCCACATATTTCCCGGAAGGTCCTCGCCTAAAAATCTAAAGATTTTATACATATATCTATTCTTTCTCATATCAATATATTTTGAAATAAATCTATTTTGCCTCTCGAATTCCTGTTTTTTCTTCATAATCTCATTGTTGCTTATTTCTTCAGGATTTAAAAAGACATCCTTAGGAAGAGAAGCAACCATAGATTCATATTTTCGCTGCGTCTTTTCCCACGCGCTATAGTTGATACCCAAAATCATAGCTCCTATGCCTAATAAAACAGCCGCAAATATAAATAAATAAGCCGCATCGATTTTGGCCAGCCAATACAAAATAAGCTCCAAACTCGGATTGCGCTCCTTTTGTTTGGGCCTTTTCGTTGTTTTCTTTTTCTGTTTATTCAAAACAGCCATATCCAACATTGTCGCCCGGTTTAAATGAGCCGTTATTCCGGCTAAAGCAAAAAATGCGCCGGAGACGTCTTCTATCTGTGGCAAAGAAATCTGCCGGGCAATAAGGTCATCTGCTTTTAGAACAGAAACAGAACAATCTTGCCACGAACATAAATCCTCTGGGACATCATCAACCATAAGATCGCCCAAAACAAAGACACTTTTCACAACAACCTCGCTTCTGAAATTTTTGGCAAGATAATCCACAGATATCCTGATTTCATCCTTTATGGATGCAAATTTATTGACAACAATAACATCTCTTGAAAGCAAAACCACTTGTTTTGAGAAAAATACGATTAATGCCCTGTTATTATCCATATAGATAGCAAGATTGATACTACTGTCTTCAAAATCAGATGCATAAACCTCATTTAAAAGCGAAACCAAAGCTATGGATGCGGAAACAAATACAAGTGAAATGTTTTTAGCCTTAAATCCATATTTATCAATTGTTGATAATGGGATAGCTATTGCCATGACATCTATACTCTTGCCATTATTTACAGGAAAAACACTATAAGAAAATTGCACATCTGAAAGTTTGACCGGCAATAAATGTTTCAATTCAAAACGCAATGCGCTTTCCAACTCCTTATTAGGCATATTCGGAAAACGCATAGTCCTGACAAAAACATCCCTTTCCTGCAATACAAAAACGCAGTTTGCCTTATTAATGGATTTATCCCGCAAGGTTGCGTTTAAATGTATATATAACTTCTCTCCTATGTGCTCAGAATCAACACTGCCTGCGGAATCTGCGGTCAACATTTTTTGAGAAAAAAACAGATTGGAAAAAGACAAACCTATTTTTGTTTTCTTGACTTTATCTATGCCTAATATACTAAAAAGGCTGTTGCCAAAGTAAACACCAACTAATTTATTTTCAGAAAAGATATTCTTTAAAAAATTTTTCTCCAAGATCCCCCCTTTTTTTCTATTGTTTTATTTTATCACAGATAATATATTAAGGCAAAAAAATTTACCAACATTTTTGGGAAACGGAACAGACATAATTCGGCCTCAAAAGAGAAAGAGGTGGGAATGGAAATAAAAAGAGCGCGCGAAA
>CAYXYY010000039.1:0-2864 GCA_964469495.1 uncultured Planctomycetia bacterium
CAAAAACCGGCCTTGGCCTGAAATGCAAAGAGATGCCTCTTCCGAGAATAGCCGTAGGCCTGAAACAGAGGGCAACAGCCCTTCCACAGGAGGTGTTGATAACACCCCGGAAGGTGTTGATAATGCTCCTTCACAAGGCGGTAGCGGAAGTGATAACCGGCAAGGGCCGTCAGGTTCAGCTATTGCGCGGGAGGATGGGCAATTAAGGCCATCATCAAACCTTACACCCGATAACATAGAATGGTGGGAAGGGATAAAAGAAATGCTTGAAAATGAGTTGCGCTTATCTATCTCTACCCCATCAAGTGAAGGATTTAGAGATACGCCTGCATATATAGTTGGCAACTTTATTGATATGCGTAATTGGAATAGGGATAATATATATAGAATTTTTTTTAATGATTATTTTAAAAAGCATATCTTTGCTACGCATTCCTTGTTTTTTAATTTGGCAAATGAGGATTTTAGAAAACTGCCTAAACGTGTGCGTGATTCTATTATTGAGGCAGGGAAACGCCTAGAAAATGAGAGAGTTTATTCATCTGTCCCTCCTGCTTATGCGAGAATGCTGGGCACTATTATGAAGGATGCGCCAAAAGATCTTGCTAAGTTGAGAGATATAGAGGAGATATTTAGGGATTTTCGGTTTTCGCGTCAAGATATTATTTGGTATCTTTTTCTGAACTGCAATTATTATGAAATTTCCGATGATGAACGAATATTTATAGAAAATGCCCTAAATAGTGATTCTGATGAGGTTATAGGAATGGCAGCGAGTTGTGTGTTGGTTATGAATAATGTCCCAAAGGATATGATTAAAAAGGCAATAGATGTTCTCGTTCTAGATAATACTGATTTCGGGGAGAAATATATGGCCAAACATGCAATACCTGTGCTGTTTCATTATTTTAAACAAGGCAGTATTAACAATATTTCCGAACAAGAAAAACAAGATTTAATAGATATGTTTGGTGGCCATTATGGGAGAAGGGTTTTGGCATCTATGGTTTTGTCTCTATTGGATGGAGTGGATGATAATTTGAAAAATCAGTTGAATAGTATTATTCAACAATTATCTGATCTAATATCCAGTTCGGTAGAGATTCCTGTATGGCTCGGATTGAATATGATGTTGAAATTTGACGGAGAAAGGCCTTCAGGGAATGCAAAAGCTCTTTTGGAACGAAGAATAGAAAATATGATTTTATATAAAATAAAACGATTTGGCAGAGAAACTGTACGAGACCTTTTATCAGAAGAGGAAAAAGATTTTCTGTCTATGCTCGGAAATTCCTCAGATAATAAAGACAAGATAAAAGATGATATTCTACGTGATATCATATATAACAATTATAGTTTGAGAACAGCCCCCTCTCTAAGTACATTATACACGTATTATTATGGAAATCTCAGCGGTGAAGAGAAAAGAAATATGTTTAGGTTTTATGGAAGGCCCAATTCTAATGATATTATTGTTAATGGATTTAGCAAGGAAGACCTTGATTTTGCAATAGCATATCTTTTGTGGTTGAAAGAAAAAGACATACCGGCAGATGGGGTGCAAGTGGCATTTTTAGGAGAAGTGATGAGCGTTTTCCCTGACGCAGATCTTAGTGAGCCTCAGGGAGAAAATCAAGATACGGATAGCTCTGAATCGGATAATCCTGATAATGCCGCAGATGCGGAGTCTTCGGATATTGACTCTGGGTTTATAGACAGGGCAAGGTCTTTAATGAATTCTCCAAATTTCGATGCCCTTTCGGAAGAAGATAAAGGATATGTGTCTTCACTTCTTGTTTTAGATAGTATAGAGGAGAAAATAAAAGGCGCAATGCTCTATTCTCTTTTTAAAGGTCAAACGAGTATTTTGGATATGTCTTATAATGATATTATTCCAAAACTAAAAATACTTTACGATTATTATTACGGGAGTTTATCTGAGGATGATCGTATAGTTTTATTAAGTGCGTATGGAAGGGGTAAAGATATCGTCATAAATGATTTTTTTAAATACCATATTGATTTAGCTATGGATTTGATTGACCGATTGAAAAGGGCAGGGGTAAATACTTCTTACATTGAGCAGGATATATTTGGCGAAGTGGGTTCTGCATCACCTGCTATTGGGAAGTCCAATTTGGAAAAAGTGGAATTTGCAGATGGCTTTATCAGGGCAAAGGTTGACGGAGAAGATTATTTTGTCAGAGCAAAAACTATAACAATAGATGATCTATTAGAAAACTTGCAAGGTATTAGATATATTTCGGGGATGGGTTCTATACTTAAGATTTTAGAAAAAAATGTCCCGCAATATGTGGTTATCTTTGATAATATCCTTGGAAAGGATATCCAAGGTTATGGGCATAGGGACTGGGGGATTGGTGTTTATAAGGCAATAGCGAATAATCCTGTTGCATGGCTGCACGAGGTTTTGGAATACCTTGGCAATAAGGGGTTAATCTCTGTTTCTGTTAAGAAAGATAGGATAATTGTGTTGGATGCAAGTGGTAATAGTTTATTATCTATGGAGATAGATGATTCTATTAATGAGGAGTGGGTTAAGGAGGCTGAGAAGGGCAATTACCATTACGGGTTTAGGATTATCCAGAGGCTTTTGGAAAGGCTAATAAACGGCTATAAAAAAGGCATAGGACAGGATAAGTTATTAAGCGCTCAGATAAGGGTAAATAATAGGTTAAAGGAAATAGAAGAGAAATATGGAGAAGGATATGCATTAGTAATAAAAGGCTTATTGGGACTGGCAGAAGGAGAAGGCCTCGCAAAATCCTCTAAGATTAATAAGGGCAGACTAATAAAGGCAATGTCTGATTTTAATAACAATTTTGGAGATAATGAGAAAACCG
>CAYXYY010000040.1:0-22375 GCA_964469495.1 uncultured Planctomycetia bacterium
TACTATATTTACCATCTTTGATTCCAATTCCTCTATCGGATAATTATTCTCTTTAAGCAGGTCTATCAAAAACTTTGGCGAGCCTGTCGTATACCAGTAATTGTTAAACGTCCTGTTTAAAAAGAAGTTCAACGTTGAAAACGGATTGTATACCTTATTCTCCTCATTAGGCCCGTTCTCCAAATCAAAGCAATACCCGTTATACCACTTCTTTATCTGCGATAATAATTCCTCCCTATCCATTCCCTTTCGCTCTGCTATATCATCTATCCCTTCTTTGCAATACTCCTCCAGCTCTCTCTGCGTTATCCCGCATACTGTTGATGCCAATGGCGATAGCGTCAGATCCATCAGGTTATTCAGCGCGCTAAATACCCCTGCCTTTGAAAACTTGCTCACGCCTGTTAACAGCAGAAAACGTATATTGGCCTCCTCATCCTTCAATATCCTGTAAAAATTGCGCATCTTATCCCTTATCTTCTTTGCATTTTCTATATCATCTAAATTGGATATTATCGGCGAGTCATACTCGTCTATCAACACGACCACGTTTTTCTTGTATTTCTCTTTTAACTTCTCAATCAGCTCGCTTAAGGCATTTGCTCCCTTTTCTTCCGCAAGCGTTATCCCATATGTCGCCCCTGCCCTATTCAGCGTCTTAACAATCTGCTCATCTATATCCTCAACTCCCTCTATCGCGCAACTCGTCATTGATATATGCACAACCGGATACTTATCTTCCCAATTCCATTTATCCTCTATCCATAAGCCTTTAAATAACTCCTTTTCCCCTTTGAATAGATTGGATATTGTATCTAACATCAGGCTCTTTCCAAAACGCCTTGGACGGGATAAAAAGAATATCTTACCTGAACTAATGATATTATAGATATCCTTTGTCTTATCTATATACAAATAACTATTATTGATTATCTCGTTAAATGTCTGCACGCCTATCGGCAGTCTCTTCATCTTTATGCTCTCCTCTTTTCAATCACACAAACACACCAAATGCAAATCTGATTATACCACAAAACATGCCCTAAATAAAAAGGCATTGGGCACAAAATGATGTCAAATCTTTCTGGAGAGCAGAGTCTCACAACTGACAGGATTAGCCTATCACCTCATTCACCACCGCCTGCACATCTTGGACATCCGTTGTCCCGCTGCCGTTTACGTCTGCACGGCTGTTAGTGGTTGTGCCAAGTATTACGTTGACCACAATCTGGACATCATTTACGGTCACAGAGCCATCTTGGTTGACGTCCTCGTCTGCATAATTGCCTGTTCCCACATACTCATATGCGCCTATATCCCATACATCATTCTGGGGTCTTACAACATTATTAATATCCTTACGAATATTTATGTTATAATAATTTTTAAAAATATCATATACCAATGAACTGACACCATTATCCACACATGGCGAATGGCTATTTAATCTGAAATCGTGGGTTTGAGCATTCACAAATAGGGGATCTTGTTCTATACAATTTTCACAAGAATTCAAAGATAATCTGACATTTTCTGAATCATAAAAAACTTCATTTTTCATAGAATTAACACCTCTTACATTTATACACCTATAATGATATCCGTCACTACTCGAAATTTCGCTGACTATATTATTTGCAGAAAAATGATCAAAAGTATTTGTAATCAGAACACCATATGGTATATCATATAGTGTATTATTCACAATATATACTTTTGCACTTGGCAAAGTAGAATTTACTTTGCTAATCCATATCCCCGAACTCGTTGTATAAGAAGACTCTACTAAATCATAAATTATATTACCAATAAAAAATGTCGGGTTCCCGCTCTGTACAAAAGCACCTATAACAGCATCATATATCTCATTGAATATAATCCAAACATTACTTGCGCTCTCATCACCTCCAGCATTTTGTGAGCCTTCATCATTTATTGCAATAGCGTTGCCTGCCGCACCATATCCAGCAGGCCAACCATAATCTCTTGTATGCCTAAAATGATGCATCTTATTATGTGAAATAATTACATGGTTGGATTCTTTTACATCCACGGCATTTTCTCCCAAACTATAGAATTCATTTGAACCTATATATATATAATTGGGCAAACCATCATGTGGACCACGTTTTTCGTCTACATCATGCCTGCCATGTAAACCAATTATATGAATACCATCTTCAGCCAAATGGTAAAAATAACTATCCAAAATCCATATATGATCTACCCCATCTATTAATACAATTCCTTGTGAACCATCTTCACAAGGAGGAGGCCAATTAGTTTGATAATTTTCAATCCTTACATCATAAAATACATGATATTGATTAACCTCGCCTGAACTCCAAGAACTAGAAAACTGCACAGAGATTGCTGCCCTGCCTAAATTGCAAGCGGCGGGCTGTGGATAATCCTTTACAGCAATATGCCTAAAAACCAAATGGTCACTATTTTCATTAACATAAATAGCTCCGGCAAATACATTTTCAGTAGAAGGTTTTCTATCCGAACCATTGAATTCCAGATTTTCCAAAATCAAATATGAACAGTTTGAAAAATCCCAATCCGGTTTACCATCTGTGTCATCCTGTATCATTATCACAGGCTTATTATTTGAATCAACCCCTCTAATCCAAACTGGATTGGCCGCAGTTCCACGTATATTGTCAAAGGCATATCTCTCATGATATGGGCCTCCTTCAATAATTACAACATCTCCTGGATTTAGATCTGTCGGTATAGTCCTGCGCGGCACCACCCTATTGCCATTGCCTGCATCGCTCGCATTATCTGCCTGATTATTCACATAATACCAATGTTCAATGTCCTGATTCCAATTATCGGGTTCATCAGGACATACAGATTCTATTGGATCAAACCCATCAAAGAAATCCTTGGGATTAGGTATCCCCACAGGGGGGTCATAGCTAAAACCTTGCGCTTGGCAACACATCAAAGCAATAACCCACACCGCTACCAACATTCTCAAACGCATCACGAACTCCTCCTGTTATGCGCCTCATCTATACATTAAAGTATAACCTACAATAGGTAGGATTTCAACTTACTATGTGCTCCCACTGGGAAACGGAACAGACATGGTTCGGCCCCAAAAGGGAAAAAGCACAAGGGAATGTTTCAATTCTATATCAGACAATGGCGCTTAAATAACAAGCGGAGAGGCAGGGATTTGAACCCTGGGTACCCGTAAGAGTACAGCGGTTTTCGAGACCGCCCCGTTCAACCGGACTCCGGCACCTCTCCTTGTTTAAAACAGATCTTTGCCCTTTAAAAATACAAACCCAACAGCCAAGGCCAATGCGTCAGAGGCATCTAACGATAGTTTGTTAATACTATTATCGTTAAATATCTGCGCCAAAACAGAACGCACTTGTTCTTTTCCCGCGTTGCCATTGCCTGTTATGGCCTTTTTTATCCTGCTCGCCGGCATATTTTCTATATTTATATCCCTTTCTGCCGCGCATAAAAGCAACGCGCCTCTTGCATGGGCCATCAATACAGAGGTATAGGGGTGCTTCACGTGAGAATATATCTTTTCTATTACAAAATACTGAGGCCTGTGCAAGTCTAATAGCCGCTTCATCTCCTCTGCCAAAAATAGTATCCTTTGGCCTATAATCCCGGCCTTTGAGGTTGCTATTACCCCTATATCCCGTATCTTACACTTGCCCTCTTTTACTTCTATAAATGCATAGCCGGTCCTATGCAATCCCGGGTCTATCCCAACGATAGTAAAACCCAAAAAATTAGGCATCTTCCCCTATTTGATTCATCACCTCTTCAGGAATATCAAAATTACTGTAAACTGCTTCAACGTCGTCGTGTTCCTCAAGGGCATCCATTAAGGACAATATTTGTCTAGCCGTATTAACATCGCTGACCGGTGTCGTATTAGAAGGCACCATCGTTATCTCGGCATTTTGAAATTCTATCCCATTGCTGGTAATCGCCTCTTTCACTGCCTCCAGATTAGATGTCTCCGTATATATCTCAAAGTTAGATCCTTCTCTCTTCATATCCTCGGCCCCTGCCTCTATCACCACGTCAAACAATTTTTCCTCATCCACGTTAGATGCATCTACAAAAATTAATCCCTTCTTTTCAAAGATCCAAGCAACGCTTCCCGCTCCGGCAAGGTTCCCTCCTCTTTTAGAGAATATGTGCCTTACCTCAGCAACGGTCCTATTCTTATTATCAGTATAAGCAAGCACCAATATTGCCACACCACCCGGGCCATAACCTTCGTATGCCACAGATTCATAACTAACCCCTGGCAGTTCTCCTGTTCCCTTTTTAATGGCCCTGTCAATGTTATCCGCCGGCATATTTGCCACCTTTGCTCTAGTTATCGCCGTACGCAATCTCGGGTTCATCTCAGGGTCTCCTCCTCCTTCTCTTGCCGCAACAGTTATTTCCTTTATAAGCTTTGTAAATACTTTTCCCCTTTTCGCGTCTTGAGCGGCCTTCTTATGTTTTATAGATGCCCATTTGGAATGGCCTGACATAAAAACCTCCTTCTATTAACTGCTTTAAAATTCATACATAGATATCAATAATTATACTTTAAA
The DNA here is from genome assembly GCA_964469495.1 of uncultured Planctomycetia bacterium. Taxonomy (GTDB): domain Bacteria; phylum Omnitrophota; class Gorgyraeia; order S143-82; family S143-82; genus CAYXYY01. The sequence continues at coordinate 4,590 of CAYXYY010000040.1, forward strand.
ACCAACCAGATTTGGACAATAAAATCATATCCACTTAAAACGGATTACATTTTCTTCCTGCCACGCAAAACGACAAACCCGCCTTTTCCATATCCGGGCAATATAGGGCCTACCTCTGTCATAGACATAAGATCCGTTTCAAATAGACACTGGAGCGCTGAATCATATAAAAATCCTGTCTTTTCAAACAAATCAATAATCTCTTGAGAAGAGAAAAAATTAGCATATTTATAGAACTTGCTTTTGGATTTTTTCTTCAAATATAGATTTCCTAAAGGTGTATCTTTATCCACAATCCCAACAATAACTACCCCTTCATCTTTCAATACCCGCATAGCTTCCTTCAATGCCGCAGATGGATTATCAATAAAACATATAGAAACCACCATTAAAATAAAATCAAAGGTTTTATCCTGAAAAGGCAGATCTGACGCATCGGCATATATACCGTTTATACCTCTGCTGCACGCAACATCCAACATAGCATTTGAGACATCAACACCAACATCAATCCCCAGAGGCCCGGCAAATCGCCCTGTACCAACTCCAACTTCTAGACCATGGCCTTTTGGCAAGAGTTTACGAACCGCCTCAAGTTCTGTTTGATAAACCCAGTAATTTTTAGCAAACCAGTCTTCATATTCGCCAACACTGCTGTCAAATATCCGTCTAACAGATTCTTCGCTCATATATTTCCCCACCAGCCATCATAGAACTGCTTAAGGTGCCTATACGTCTCTTTATCCCATACTTGTTTTTGAACGTCTTCTTCTCTGAAAGAATAGCGGTAATTTTTACAATAAGACATAAGCACTTCATATGCCCAAGAAATCTCCTGAAACTCCTTTTTTGCTTGTTCAGAGATCTGCATATTGGCATCCGGATGCATCTTCTTTGCAATACGATGAAATGCGTTGCGTATTTCTTCTAACGTAGCATAATCGTCAAGGCCAAGCAACCGCCTGGCCTTGTCTATATCAGAAAACTGGCTTCCCATGAGATTTGTAAACCTATTCTATACCCCACTGAGAAAGATGCTGTTTCAACACATCTTTTGGCATCGCGCCTACAACCTTCCCAACAGGGCTTCCACCCCTAAACAATATCAACGTTGGAATACTCATTATGCCATAACTACCCGCAATAATGGGATTTTCATCAACATTGACCTTTCCAATCTTAAGTTTGCCTGCGTATTCTGTTGAAAGTTCCTCTAATACAGGCGTTATTAATCTACACGGGCCACACCACGGCGCCCAAAAATCCACCAACACAGGCACGTCTGAATTTAGAACCTCTTGAGAAAAATTCGCATCCGTTAATTCCAATGCCATGTTTACCCTCCTTTTCTTTAATTATCTAAATTACGCAAAAGGACACGTCCCAGTTGGGCAACTTCCTGTTGAACAAGAAGACCCCGAAGATCCCCCTCCGCTTACAGAAAAAGCTGACAATAGTTTCTCTACGTTTTTTGAAGAACATTTGGGACAAACTACTTCTTCTGTTGCTGAGATAGATTTGTGCAATACCTCAAACTCTTCAGAACAATCTTTACATTTGTAACGATAAATAGGCATATTACTCACCTCCTTTTTTAACACATGCTCCCAAACAATGCAATACCTCTAAAACTGTTTTACTATCCACAAAATAAAAGACCTCTTTACCCTGCCTCTTGCAGCTCAATATCCCTGTCTTTGCCATGCGGTTCAAATATATAGAGGCCGTTGCCTGTTTCATATCCAGATACCTGCATATCTGCGATACGCTCAACCTTCCCTCTTTTGCCAATAACCTTACGATTGCAATCCTATTCGGATTTGCTATCGCTTTCAATAATTCGGAAATCCTGTTTAACCACTCAATATCTATGTCTTTATCAAGCATATCTAACATCGTTATTCCTTTTTTTGGCTTATTAATATATTACAATTTATTAATATATGTCAATAACAAAAAGGCAGGAATTCCTGCCTTTTTATTATGCGCAAAACCGATTATCCAATAAAGGGTTAAAACTTTTTCACAAGGCCTATCGAAACAACAGGATAATATTTATAATCGTCTAAATCATCGTCTAATTGACTTCTCTCCTTTTCTAGATCTGCCAAAAATGCGCTATTTGAGGCCAGGCTTCCATCTGCTGTAAGAGACACGTTCGGAGAGCCCTGATATAACACCCCTAACTCAAACGTAAAACTCCAAGATGAATTAGAACCCAACTTCGAACGCCATCCCAAACCAATGTAAGGAGCAAAGTCATCAAATGACAAATTGCCTCTCACGGTTCCTGCTTGAGAAGAGGTATAGGTATTATCGCCTATCGTAACTGTACCTGCATATTTGGCTGTTAAATCTAATTCATTATCATTCCAAAGTACACCTGCGCTTAAAAAGAAATTGCTGTCAAATGGCCTATAATCCAATAAAAGCCCAACAGAAAGCAGATCCAGATCAATATCATATTTTATCCCCGCCTCTGTGCTATCATGGTCATAAGAAAACCAATTAAGCCCTAGCCTGGCTTCCAGTTTATCCGATACGCCTTTGATAACCTCAACTCCCGCGCCCAATGTGCTTGCCTTTACGGCTATCCCCGTGTCTTTTTGGGCAAATGCGCATGAAACAGACAACAACAAAAAACCTGAGGCAAATAAAAACTTCTTCATATCCCCCGCCTTTGTTTCAACACCTACAAGGATAAGTCCATACGGCTTATGTCTTCCAATAGAGAGTTCACAAGTTCTGCGCCCGTTAATACATAGCCATCTTTTATGTAAGACAGATTAGTCCTGATCTTTCTCAATAACGTATTCATAAGCTGCATTTTAGGAAAAGATATGCGTTTTGCAGCAATCATACCAAGCGTATCGTCAATAAGCAACAATTTTTGCTCAAGAAACGCAACCTTTGCATCTATATCCGCCTTGTCTTGGTCATAATCTCTATTTCGTTCACCTATCTCTGCTATTTCCCTCAACACTTCTTTTATAGACCGAATCTCTGTCTTAATAATACGTTTCAGTAGATTTATCACAGTTTTGTTATATCTAATTTCTTTAGCCCCTATACCAATTAAATAAGAAATCTTACTTTCCATCCATGCGGCTATATCAGCATCAATAGAGAAACGTTTTTGCATAAGCTCCATTGTCCATAAGGCATTTGCATATTGCTTGTCTGCTATATACACATCTATAATAAATTTAAACATCTCCAAAGATGCCGATTTGGCCTTTATTGCAGTCCTTATAAGGCCTTTTGCATATTCACGGTTGCCAAGCAATAAATAGACCTTGCCTAAATCAAAATATGCCTCTGCGTTCTCTTCATCAAGGTAAATGGCTTTCCTAAGCAATGATATGGCATCGCGATATTTCTTGGACATCATTAATTTCTCTGCTTCTTTTACGTAATTATTTGATTCTTCCTGTTCAACAGACTTAATGGCATCGCTTTTAGACAAGACCTCGTCAAAGTCAATGGACGACGCCATTGCAGATGCGCAAAACAAAGATAACAACGTTAATAATAAATACTTTTTACTAATAATCGATCTCCTTTGTTGATAACAAGGTTAACTTAAGCTGTGGACTACTACTGGGATCATAATCAGCTCTGACTCGCATATATTGGGCAAAATCACCTTGAGCAACACAATTATTACCTGTATCCGGAGTACAACTATGAGGTATCACTCCCGGATTTAATGATACAGGTATTTTATAAGTAGCCCTAAAAGGCGGCCCGCCAGTCCACCCCTGTTCATAATATGTACTATTATATCCACTTGTCCCTCTATACCTGCCAGTAAACAGATCATAATATGCCAAATTAAGGGCTGATATTAAGATATGGTCATTTCTTACCGAATGAATTGATATCAGAAACCTTTGATAAGAGACATACATCAACGCAACAATTAAAATGAGAAGGACTATTAGGAACATCATAATAATTGGCAGGACAAAACCTTTACTGCCTTTCAATCTTTTAAACATATGGTATAGCCTCCGTTATCATCCCTAACTATAAGGTGACCTTCTCTGGCAAGCCACCCCAAACTCATCAGCACAACTTCTTTCTTTATCTCCAAATTTTGTTCTTTTATCCGCTCCATAAGTTCTGTCAGAAACATATCTCCATATTCCTCAAGCAATGACCATATTTCTCCCGCAACTATGCCAATTTGTGTAATCATAAACCCTTTTACCCTGCTACATTACTTATTACAGCACCAATCTCATTTCCCTCTTCCTTCAAGATCTTACACAATGCAATAAAAGCCGCCTTATCATACCTTTTATCCACCCATTTCCCTATCTCTTCTAATGCATCTTTTACAGACATCGCTTTTCTATAAGGCCTATCGCTTGTCAAGGCATCGTATACATCAGCAACACACAACACCCTTGCTTCAACAGATATCTCATCTCCTTTAAGCCCATCAGGATACCCGCTTCCGTCAAGCCACTCATGGTGATGACGAACAGCATCGCAAAGCCTGCGCAGAGAACGCACAGGCTTTAAAATTCCCTCCCCAATCACAGGATGTTTATTCATTACTGCCCTTTCTTCTTCTGTCAAGGGCCCGGGTTTATGCAATATCTCATCGCTAATACCTATCTTTCCAATATCGTGCATATCAGCCGCATCTCTAACCAATACAATAGTCTCTTCAGGCAATTGCATCTCTTTGGCTATTTTCTCCGCATACTCAGAAACCCTCTTACTATGGCCCCGGCTATACGGGTCCTTTGCCTCAACGGCCATTGCCAAAGCTGACAAGGTCTCCATGTACGTCTTTTCCACATCACTGTTAAGCCTCATATTTTCCAGAGCAATAGCTGTTTGTGTGCCAATGTTATTCAATATGAGCAGGTCATCTTCAGTAAAATTATCCTTTGAGTACTTATCAATAACCGATAACACTCCTACTGTTTTATCTTTAAAAACTAAAGGCACACATATGATTGTCGGCTCATTTTTAGAAACGCTAAACAAACTGCCTTTCTGAGTGGATCTTCTGGGCAGACAAATAGGTTTTTTCTCTTTTGCGACCCAACCTTCTATTCCCTCTCCAACCTTTATTCTATCGGTCCCTGTAGCAACACCAACTGCAAACTGGACGTAAATCTCATTCGTATCTTCATCCAATAACCACAACCTGCCTGCCCTTGCGTCTAATGACTGTGTAATAGTATTGACCATCAATTCCAAAAAACTATCTATAGTAGAAGAGCCGGCAAGCCCCTCGCCTATCTTCATCAAAACATCTTCTAAAAGCTGCTTGGATGCATGCACCTTTTCAATACTTTCTTCCAATTGCTCCGCCATACGGTTAAATGCCTTTGCCAACTCACCTATTTCATCATTGGAATTGATATTTATCCTTGAGTTAAGGTTACCTGATAAAATCATCTGCGCGCCATTAATGACCTTCATCAATTTATGCATAATCTTTTTTAGAAACAAATATCCGATAATCGACAAAACCAAAAACAAAAGATAAAGTATCATAATCTTTGGAGAGAAAAGCAACTCTGGATTATAATATAGCAAGACAGCAAAAAATAAGACTATCGGAGAGAAAGAAATAGCCGCATACAGTAAGATAATTTTTCTCTCAAGAGGCTCACTTTCAAAAGACAAACCAATATTTCTATTCTTATCCCTCTTCTTCCTGCCCACTATCCCCCCTTTTTGGAATATCCGGTCTCTATTACAAAGCCTTTGAAAGGGCAAGCGTTCCCGTACGAGCTAACTCTATTATACCAAGTTTTTTCAATTCTTCTATAGCATTTTCCACAAAGGTCTCTTCTCCAACTATCTGCACGACACAATTATTGTTACTTGCATCCAATATGTTCATGTGGTATTTATCCACCATCTCTTCAAATGTTTTTTTCTTCTCGCCATGACATTCGACCTTCACAATGACCAAATCCCTTTCAATATAACCTCTGTCCGTCAAGTCATCCACCACCACGACGTCTATTAACTTATTAAGCTGTTTTTTAACCTGATCTATAATCCTGTCATCGCCATGAACAACCAAGGTAATCCTTGAAAGCGTCGGGTCGTGCGTTTCGCCAACCGCAAGAGAATCTATATTATACCCCCTTGCGCTAAAAAGCCCTGATATCCTTGCCAGAACACCCGACTTATTTTCAACCAATACAGATATTATGTGTTTCATATTACGCCATCCCCATTATCATTTTGTTAATAGTCCCGCCTGCCGGAACCATCGGAAAAACATTCTCCTCAGGCTCCACTATAAAGTCCATAACAACCACATTGTCTATGGACATTGCTTTCTCTATTGCAGGAGCAACGTCTTCTTTACGAATAACCCTGATGCCCTCCGCTCCATATGCCTCAGCAAGCTTGACAAAGTCAGGGCCCTTTATGGGCGTTGCCGAATAACGCCTGTCATAGAAAAGCTCCTGCCATTGCCTAACCATTCCCAAATACCCGTTGTTGAGTATCGCTATCTTAACAGGTATTTTATACTCAACCGCGGTCATCAATTCCTGTATATTCATTTGTATGGAACCATCTCCAGCGATATCAAAAACCGCCTTATCAGGGCAAGCAACTTTTGCCCCAATTGCAGCAGGAAAACCATATCCCATAGTCCCAAGCCCACCGCTGGTAATAAACTGCCTTGGATATGTATAGGTGTAATACTGCGCCGCCCACATCTGATTCTGACCCACTTCTGTTGAGATAATGGCCTTGCCTTCCGTTATTTTCGCAATCTGCTCAACCACGTATTGAGGCTTTATAACATCAGCCCTGTCAGCATAAAGCAAAGGATATTCTTTTTTCCATTCCTCTACCTTTGAAAGCCATGAATCCGTATCTGGTTTTTTCACGAGCTTTAATAATCTCTGCAATATCTCCTTGGCATCGCCAATCAGAGCGATATCAACCGCAATATTCTTGCTAATAGAAGATGGATCTATATCTATGTGGACAATCTTTGCATAAGGAGCAAATGTATCTATCCTTCCCGTAACCCTGTCATCAAACCTTGCGCCAACAGCAATAATCAAGTCCGCTTCCATAACAGCGTGATTTGCATAACCCGTTCCGTGCATGCCTAACATCCCCAACGACAATCTATGCCTTGATGGAAACGCGCCCAATGCCATTAGCGTCGTTGTCACAGGTATATTGCACCTTTCAGCAAGTTCTAAAACCTCTTCTGAAGCGCCCGAAGAGACCACGCCTCCACCGATGTAAAGCACAGGCCTTTTGGATTCTTCCCCTATCGCCTTGGCCGCCATTAAAATCTGCCCGTCATCCGGCTCATAATAAGGGTTATAACTGCGAATCTGGGCATTTTTAGGCCACTTAACTTCTGTTTCCTGCATCTGCACATCAACAGGTAAATCTATTAATACAGGCCCGGGCCTTCCGGTAGAGGCTATATAAAACGCCTCTTTTACCACCCGCGCCAAGTCATTCACGTTTTTAACCAAATAATTGTGTTTTGTTATCGGCCTGGTTATTCCCGTAAGGTCTGCCTCCTGAAAGGCATCGTTCCCGATAAGAGAGGTCTTTACCTGTCCTGTTATGGCAACCATAGGCACTGAATCCATAAACGCAGTGGCAATCCCCGTAACCAAATTGGTCGCGCCAGGCCCGGACGTTGCCATACACACGCCAACCTTTCCGCTGGCTCTTGCATAACCGTCTGCGGCATGCGCAGCGCCTTGCTCGTGCCTTGTTAAGATAAAGTTTATATCCGAATCATAAAGCGCATCAAACGTGGGCAAAAGCGCGCCCCCCGGATAACCAAAGATATGCTCCACACCTTCCCTTTTTAGCGCCTCTATTAAGATCTGGGCCCCTGTCATCTTTTTCATTAGGCATCCTCCAAAACTTCAATGCCAGGCAAGGCCTTGCCCTCTAAAAATTCAAGGGATGCGCCCCCGCCGGTAGATATATGGGACATTTTGTCCTCAAAACCAAATTTCGCAACCATAGCCGCCGTATCTCCACCACCAATCACCTTTATGGCATCAAGTTCTGCAATACATTCACATACAGCCCGACTGCCTTGGTCAAAAGGCGGCATTTCAAATACACCCATAGGCCCGTTCCATATAATAGTCTTTGCAGAAGAGAGCTTCTCGCAAAACAATTTTACGGTCTCCGGCCCAATGTCCAAACCCATTTTACCTTCAGGCACCTCGCTTAACACCTCATACTCAGCGCCTTCTTTAAACTCGGAAGCGACAAGGCTGTCAACCGGCAAGAGCAAATCAACACCCTTTGCCTTTGCCTTTTCAATAAGCTCGCCTGCCAAATCAATCTTATCCGGCTCAAGCTTGGAATTACCAATGGCTGTGCCCTTTGCCTTTAAAAAGGTATAGGCCATTCCTCCCCCAATAATCAGCATATCAACCTTTTGGAGCAGATTTTCAATAACAGTAATCTTATCTGATACCTTTGCGCCGCCAAGGATGGCGGCGAAAGGCCTTTCAGGAGATTCTAACGCGCCACCCAAGTATTTCAATTCCTTTTCAATCAAAAACCCTGCAACAGCAGGCAAATACTTGGCCACACCTGCAGTTGAGGCATGCGCCCTATGCACCGTGCCAAAGGCATCGCTCACATAGATCTCGCCAAGAGATGCCAATTCCTTTGCAAATTCAGGATCGTTCTTTTCTTCCTCAGGATGGAAACGCAGATTCTCCAACAATACAACCCTTTCCGAGGCGCTTTCAATAGCCTGCTTTACTTGAGGCCCTACACAGTCATCTAACTTAAAAACAGGCTCGCCCAATAACTGCGAAAGCCTTTCTGCAACAGGGTTTAATCTCAACTCCTCTTTGACTTGGCCCTTTGGCCTGCCCAAATGGCTCATCAAAATAACCTTTTCAGCGCCATTATCAAGCAGATACTTGATAGTAGGCAAAGCGCCTTTTATCCTTCTATCGTCAGTAATCTCACCTTCCGCCAAAGGCACGTTAAAATCAACACGCACTAAAACACGCTTATTCTTTACATCTACATCTCTTATGGTCTTCTTAGCAGGCATAAGTCCCTCCTTTAATAAAGAAAATCGCCCAATAATACGAAAAAAGATTTTATCACAAAAAATCAGAGATATCCATTACATAAATAGGAATAAAAAAAATGCCGGGAGCCGGACTTGAACCGGCACGCCCCGAAGGGCGAGGGATTTTAAGTCCCTTGCGTCTGCCAATTCCGCCATCCCGGCACAAAATCAAAATCTGGAGGTGGCGGTGGGATTTGCACCCACGCATGACGGTTTTGCAGACCGTTCCCTTAGCTACTTGGGTACGCCACCAAGTTCCAGTATTTTAACACAAAAATCCGATAAATCAAAATGATAGTATAACTGCGCTGGGAAACGGAACAGACATGGTTCGGCCTCAAAAGAGAAAGAGTTGGGAATGGAAATAAAAAAGGCGCGCGAAAATTTTTCAAAAAATACTCCCCTTACAATTACAGATAAGGTCTTATTATTCATATTAAAGCGCATCTTTAATGAAAACACCTTATGAATTGGCTAAAGAAAAAGAACCCAATATCTCCAATCTCTTTTTCAGAATGCCTCCAATAGACCTTGATTATGCCGCAGATTTGTTATATAAATACCATACTAACCAGCCAGCCATGTCCGTGCCAATCCCTATTATGGCTTTATTTTAAATAACATTTTGCCGACGTTTATAACAAAGATAAATCTCTAATAAAAGGGCATTAACGTTCTGCAAAAAAGACTATACCGGGGGCTGGCAGCTGCTTCTGATAATAAGTTCTGTGTGCAAAAAGACTTTATGCGGCATTACGTTCTGCATATATATCTGCCTGCCCTTCTTATTTTCTATGATGCGATGTAGTTCTTCCACCGCCTCTCTTGCCATTTCTAACAAAGGCTGTTTGACCGTACTTAAAGGAATATGTCCTTGGACAGCGGAAGGACTGTCATCGAATCCAATAATTGAGATGTCTCTAGGAACGTTAACTCCATGGTCCTTTAACGTAGAAATAACTTCCAAAGCCATATCATCACTTGCCACAAAAATAGCCGTCGGACGGTCATTTAAACGCACTAATTTCTCAGCGGCAAGACGAGCAGATAATCTCGAAAAATCCCCTTCCTGTACATAATTTGGATTTATTTCTAAACCGGCCTTCAAAATAGCTTCTCTATAACCTGAAAGTCTGTCTGCTGCCGCCTGGGTCTTTAAATCCCCTGTTATATGGGCTATCTTTTTATGCTCCAATGATATCAAATAAGATACCGCATCCTTTGCCCCGCCTCTGTTGTCTATTGCAAAACAATTAACAGGCAGATCATCTACAATGCTGTTTATAACTATGGTAGGCAATCCCATATCAACGGCGTTCTTTAAATAATTGTATTGAGACAAAACATCCGCAAAGATAAGCCCTCCGGCTGAAATCGGCAGGTCTTTTCTTGACTTATTCGCAACATACAACAACAAGTCAAGGCCCAATGCATCACATGCAATACCAACACCTCTTAATATCTCGACAGCATAATATGAAAAAAACACCCCTTCATAATGAGGGAGAACAACAGCTACTGTCTTGCTTTTTCCCCCTGCCAGGCGCTGGGCACTAACATTAGGATGATATCTTAATCGCTTTATTGCTTCTTCGACCTTTTTACGAGTATCGGGTTTTACTTTTGGGTTTCCATTAATGACACGAGAAACCGTTGCAGGAGAAACACCTGCAAACTTTGCCACATCAAAGATATTTACAGATGATTTCATTTCTTGCCAGAAACAACAATTGCATCGCCTTGTGAATCAATAATGGAGGCTGTAACAAATATCAGAAGGTTTTTCCTGTTTACTGTATCAGCTTTCTTCTTAAAGAGATTGCCCAAAACCGGAAGATCACCCAACAAAGGCACCTTTGTCGTTGTATTCGTTCGGCTTTCCTTTATTAATCCACCTAAAACAACCGTATCTGTATTATCAACAACTATATTGGTGCTCAGATTTCTTGACGTAAATTTGGGTAAAGACACCCCGCCTGTATATTTAAAATAATCTGCGACAGCATCGCTTACCTCTGGAATTAAACTTAAAGAAATGGTCTCCATATCATCCCCAACACTCGGTGTAACTGTCAAAATTATACCTACGTCTCTCTTAACAAAATCCATTGGAACATTCTCATATTTCGTTTCGCCCGCATCATCATAATCCCCATCTCCATTTAAATCATATTGAACAACCTGAAATTCATAACGCGTGGGATAAATCCATTCATCAACTACTTTTATACTGGCCGCTTGGTTATTCATAGTTGCAATCCTTGGAGAAGATAGAGTCCTTGTATTTTGATTTTGTTCTAACGCGTGGACAACAGCTTCATACTGGGGTTTGGTCAACACACCTTTATAAGTTAGATTCAGGCCTTCAGATGCATTTGAGAAATCGCTAAAATTAACTCCGCTATTGGCAGCAACTCCATGCGCAAAATTACTGCCTTTATTATTTACTCCCCAATCTTCGTTGGCAACCTTCCATTCAACACCTAATTCTTTCAGATCCGTAACGTCAACTTCCAAAAATTTAGCTTCTATCAGAACCTGTAATGGCACAACGTCCAAATTCCAAAGAATATCATCTATTTTCTTGATGTTCATCGGCGAGTTCGTCACAATCAAAGTGCCTGTCCTTTCATCTAACACAATCTTACTCCCAGATGGCCAGTCAACTGCCTCATCCAATATGTCCTTTAATGTCTTGACCTCGCTCACTTGCGCGCCGCTGCCTAATTCAACACTGCCACTAGAGGAAGTGGAAAACTTGCTGTACAAACCTATACCCTTATCGAGATGATAGACCTTTGTCTCCATCGGTTCTTTTTCCATCTCGTCGGGCGTTGTAATCCATATAGCCTCTTCATCTATCTGATATACAAGGCCAAAAGACTTAAGCAGATACTTAAGCGCGTTCTCCAACGTCATGTCCTTAAACTCTATTGATGTGGTATAATTTTGAGACAAAACTGAAGCCGACGGAATAATATTAATAGAAACCTGATCTGCAAAGAATTTTAGGATATCTACCAAAGGCACGTCTTCGAAATTAGCGCTTATACGCTTTTGTAATTTCTTCTTTATTTCAGGCACCTTGATAATCTTTTTGCGCCGCTGTTTAGAAAGGTATTTCTTTTTAAGATCTATATCCTCTATGTTTTCGTCCATCACTTGTTTTAGCATAGCCTTGTCCTGATCATCTATTTTTGATTCTATGTCCTGCTTTGCTTTTTGATATATCTTCTCTTTCATCGCAAAAAGTTTATCTTGGGCAAACTTATTAGCAGGATCTAAAAACAGAATATTCTCATATATAGACGCTGCCGCTGCATATTTGCCTTTTCTGGCAAGGCTCTTTGCATCCTCAAAGAGTTTATCTATTACGTTGTCCACCAGCTCCTCTGTTTCCGTTGCCTTTTTCGCAGCAGCTATGTCCTTCTGCCTCTCACGAATCAGATCCATATACTGTTTTGCGAAAATCGAATAATTCTGCACACCGGCTTGTTTTTCCCGATTTATGACATCTTCAAAAATCTCCTTACTCGTTGCAAGAGCCCCCTCATTATATAAGGACTTCGCCTTCATGTATAATGACTCTATCTCTGTTTCCGGTTTCGCTTCCTCAACTTTCTCTTTCTTTTCAAAGGCCTTTTCTTTTTTCGCCTTTGAAACAACGGCTTTCTTTGCTTCTGATTTATCCTCTTTATTGGTTGCCTTTTGCTTTTTGGCCTTTATCCTGCGAAGCCGTTTTTCTCTAGCCTTTGCCTCTCTCTCTGCAAGTTTTGACTGTAATTTTATCATAAGCCTTGCCCGCTCTGCCAAGGACAAGGCCTTTTCATTTTCAGGATCTATCTCTAAAACCTTTTCCGTGGTCCTTAATACCTTCTGATAGTTTCCATCCAAAACCGCTGTCTGAGCATCGGAAAGCAGGTTTTTCACTAATTCTGTTTTACTCATAGCATCTGTTGTATCCTGCGCCTCTGCTAATTTAAGTTTTTTGAGCCTATTTTTTATCTCGGCTAAATAGGTCTCCTTATCCAGCTCTATATCCCGCTCCAATGCATCTATTTTTCGTCCATAATTATTGAACAATCGCAGCTGTTCTCTGGAAAGGCCATTCTTCTGGGCTATTAAGGCATATAATTTCTTTGCCCTGTTCAAATCCCTATTAGCTATTGCATCTTTTAAGGCATTCATTTGACTATCAACCTCATTACGAAGCTGCGCAATGGCCATCATAGACACTTCGGTCGCCACGTCCTTTGCCAAACCACTCGTAGAACTTATTACTGAAATAGCCTTGTTTTTTACAAATTTATCGGCGTTGATTATTGTCTTTTCTCTTGCTTTGGCCAAACGCATATTTTCTTCATTTATATCTCTTTGCTGCAATATAGCGCGCCTTTTGAGTTCAGAATCAACATGCGACAGGATGTCCTTATCTCCAGATAAGAAGCGTTCTTTCTTTGCTCTGACAAACCTATTAGCTCCAGACAATGTTTTCTTTCTTATCTTTGCAAGCCGCATATTTTCTTGATCTATTGCGCGCTGTTGAACCACATTGCGCTCTATCAATTCCTTTTCAATGGCCTGCTTTAACGCAGCATCCTGCTTTATAATATGATTTTTCTTGTCCATGATAGCCTTATCTAATCCGTTTAATGTCCTTTGCCGCGCCATCGCTATTTTTTGCGATTTTCTCTTGCGCGCAAGCGCTAACTTCCTTTCCGCATTGCCTATCTTTCTTAAAACCATTTTAATTTTTCTATCTTTACTTGCTATTGATTGCGCATATGCTAATGCCTGCTTTGCTTCTTCAAATTTATTCTCCGCAAGCAGAGAATTAGCCCTATCAATCGCATCCTTAACCATATTATTCGTCTGCTGTTTCGCCTTTAACACAACCTCTCTATGATAATTTGCCATCGCAAGCCTATCTATTTTAGCTTCACGAACAACCTTTTTCTTAATAAAAGAATTCACCTTGCGAATAAATGCATTATGTCTTGCCTGCTCTTTCTTTTTCTCTATCATGGCAAGCCTTTCTTCTCCTGACATAGAAGATTTTTGCGCAATCTCCTTGGCCCCCTGCTTCTCCATCACAGGCTGGTTCTTTTTTATGCTATTCAAGACAAGTTTCTTTGCCTTGTTTTTCTCTTCAATGTTAGACTGAGTCTGATTTAATATATTCTTCTTTTTTTCCTCAATAACAGGAACTGTTGTCTTGTCCCGTGAATTCTGATTGCGAAGGGAGACCTTCATTCTCTTGGCCTCATTTTCCTTTGTAAAGGCAATGAGATCCAGTAATTTTTTTGCTTCCAAATTGCCGGGTTCATATTCCAATATCTTATTGCACAATGCAATAGCCCTATCGTATTTCTGCTCGTTTAAAAGCCTGGTTGCCTGATTTAATAGACTCCTAACATCGGCTTCTAATAACATCCTCTTATGGTCAAAATCAAGTTTCGCTGTCTCTGATTCAGAATATGCCATATACATACTATGCCTTTTTCTGGCATCCTCTTCGATTTGATTCAAGAGATTCTTCCTGCGTAATATCTCTGATTGCCATCTTGATTTAGCCCTTCTTTGCAATGATCTCAAATCCTTATCATAACGGTTCCACTTCAAACCTTCTTCTGCAATCTGAATAGCGCTTTGGTAATCTCCCGCTTTTAAGGCCGCGAGTCCCTCTTTTAATTTAAGATTTGCGTAATAATTGGCCTCCGCTCTATCAACCTGCCCCAACATCCTCTTTGCTATAATACTATGCGGATCTATGTTTTTAATCACATCATCGAGAATAACCCTTGCGCCAACAAAATCCCCGCGCTTAAGCGCATCTTGCGCAGTTTTCAATGCCTGTTGTACTTTATACCACTTTTCCTTTTCCTTGAGCTGCCTGCGCAAGTCCTTTATCAGAGGATGTCGTGGAATCAGCGCATCAGCTCTGCCCAAGGCCTCTCTTGCGGTCTCAAAATCATATACCTTTATTGCTGCCCTGACTGCGGCAATCTCTTTATGAAAATCTCTCTCCGTTTCTTTTTTATTTAATTCCAATAAAAGCCTCTTGGCTGTGGCCCTGTATGGAGATTCCAAAAGCTCGTGTAATAATTCCTTTGCAATAGGCCAACTATACCAGCTCTCCATCATTTCTTGGGCCTTTGCCAACACAGCCTTAAGGTACTCATCCCTACGTTCTTCCTGCTCTTTTCTAACTACATTCATAAACGCAGGATCCACCCATGCCTTCTTAAAATTCTTTCTCATTTCGTTTTGAACACCCTTTAACATGCGTTCTCTTGCTACGGCAACCGACTTGCGCCAGTTTTCCAAATCCATTTGGGCTTTTTTTATCTTACTGGCTAGTTCTGAGTATTCCCTGTTCTGGCTATATTTTTTATCAAGTGTGGCAAATAGGGCATTTGCCTTTTTAAGCTTTTCCTCATCATGCCCCATTGTCTGCAGAAGAGATAATATATCCCTGTATTTAGCCAAAAATTCTGCCCTATTTATCCTGTAAATTACAGAAGAAACATCGCTCCTTCTTTCTGGAAATTGCTTCTGTAATAAACGCGCCTTCTGCGTTGCCAATCCAAAATCCTCTTTATCTAATGCCTGTTCTATCTGGCTAATTAGATTGCTATATTGTTTCCTGCGATTTTCTTCGGCAAGATATGCCTCTTTCTGCGTTTGAAGATGCTCTAACAACCTTTGCGCAGCAGCAATATAATCTCCTTCCCACTCACCTTTTAGAATGCTCTCAGCCTCATCAAAATTCTTTTCACGCATTAAACGCCTTGCCTTTGAAAGCTGCGCTTTATAGTAAGAATCCCTTATCTCCGCCTGCTCTTGCGCAACCTTGTCTAATACATCAGCGCCTAATTTGTCTTTATATCTCTCAGGCATAGCCTTTACTTGTTGATCTACAGCGGATATCGTCTTTTCGTGAACAGACATTAAGAACTTTTGTCTATCAATTAATCTGTTTATCTCCTTCAACATCGCAGACAGGCCTTTTCTCTGAGATGGATAGGCGTCCATAAGACTTACGGTCATATTCTTCGCCTGTTCAAATTCACCCCTACTAATTTTTTCTCTAACTGTTTCTAACGCCTCGTTATATTCTTTCTCTGCCTGTAATGAGCGGGCATCTTTTAGTAATCGTGATACTCGTGAATCATTGGGATACATAGCCCTTAATTTTATTAATAAAGATTCTGCCTCTGCAAATTTATCTTCATCTAATAAATCCATCACCTCTTTTAGCCTTGAAGCTAAATAATCTACATCCTTTACATTTACTGTCGATCTTGAGATAGAAGAGTTCGATAATTGAGCTGATGAATCATTGAATTTATTATCTGCTGACTTCAATAAGATCTGTCTTTTTCTAATCGCTTCTCTGCACTTTAAGATATAGTCTCTTGCTCTAGAAACATATCTACTATCCACAGGCGCTATCTTTATAAGAGACTTAAATGCCTCTATTGCCTCTTTATACAGGCCGTCTTTATACATAGACACTGCCTCTTTATATACCCTTGATATATCTTCTCTGGTATAAGCGCGATTAGGCAATTGGACCGTATATGTGGTTTCCTTTGAAGGCGCTAAATTATTAGTCTCTGTTTTTTCCTCCGGCTGCCTTATGACCACAACCTTTTCTCCGGACTTTGTCGGCTGAACACCTCTTATTTTATCTTCAATTACAGAAAGTTGTTTTTGTAATTCCGCGCGTTTAGACAGCTCTTCCTGCAACTTTTGTCTTAATGCCTCTTCCTCTGCGGTCAAAACGGCTTCCTGCCTGAGCAAATCTTCTAAATCCATCGATTCCACATCATAACCCTGTCCACTAAAACTCATCATCAATCTACTTTGTAAAATTGATATTTCTTCATTGATACGGGCAAGTTGGGTCTGTAATTTCAACCTTTCAAGAGACAGGGAATCAACTAATCCCTTTTGCTGATCTATCTTTTCCTTCAGCATATTAATTTGTTTTTGTTTCTCGGCAAGATACTTGCGCATAAGGGCCTTTTGCCCTTCCTCCATGCCTTTCATCATACCAAGATAATCACTCATCTCCTTTTGAAGGGTAAGTAATGCCAAACGCAATCTAGTTTTCAAAACATCTGGATCCGTATCATCGGTTGCGTCTATATCTTTATCAAACGTATAGGAAGAAACTCCCTCCTGCTGGGGTATATCTATAGAGGATAATAGCCGTTCATTCGATTTCTCCAGATAACGTTTTGCATATTGGTGTGTAGGGACATATTCCAACACCTTTGAGAATAACCTTGCCGCCTCTGAATAGTTCCCGGATAAAAATGCCTCTTTGCCTTCTTTATATAACCTTTCCACCTTGGCAGGGCGCCTAACCGAAGTGTTGCTAAGACTGCCTATCTTGCTATCAATTTTATTAATATAATACTTTGCCCACTTGTTTTCAGGATCAGATTTCAAGGCAAGTTCAAACATCGCCCTTGCTTCTATCAGTTTACCCCTATTGTAGTAATCCTTGCCTTTTTGTATATAATCGGCATCTCTGGATACCTGAGAAGAATCGCATGCCGAAACACTTGTAATAGGAAAAGGAAAAGACAAGGAGAAGACAAGGACAAAAGATAATAGCACCCGCGCCTTTAACAAAAATGCCTTTTTATAGACCACCTAGCCCCCCTATCTTTAAGGTTACCACAGACAATCCCCCTTT
>CAYXYY010000041.1:0-10120 GCA_964469495.1 uncultured Planctomycetia bacterium
CCTTTTCAAAAAAATGGGCGGTAGAGGATTCGAACCTCTGGCCTTTTGTACGTCAAACAAACGCTCTAACCAACTGAGCTAACCGCCCATTGTGTGTTTGCTATATAATAATCATTATCCACCATTAAATCAAGAAAATTATTCACCACAAAAGGGATTGGCACAGACATAGCTGGCTGGTTAATATGGTATTTATATAACAAATCCGCGGCATAATCAAGGTCTATTGGATAATTTCTAAGTTATTCTATGAATTAAAGATTAACATTGGTCAATATCAATCGGTTATTCTCTTAAATTGAGTTGTATCTGTTCTTATTGTTGCACATAAATTAATTTTTGTTTCTCCGCGACAAGCATAATGCTATAATTTGGCATTATGTTGATAAACAAGGAACTGCACAAAAAAACAATCGAATTATTCAATACAAAAAATGAAGCGTTAAAATCTATCGCGCAACAGATACGCGCAAAAACCATATCAAATAACGTATATCTCAGAGCAATCATAGAAATATCTAATATATGCGAAAAGGATTGCCTCTATTGTGGTATAAGATTATCCAATAAACGTAAAAAACATTATTTTTTAAATTCAGACGACATATTAGGCTTGACAAAATCGGCCTATGATCTGGGCTACCGTTCCATTGTCATTCAATCAGGCGAACAGACGAGCAATCACTTCATTGAATTCATAGATAAAATCATCAGGAAAATCAAAGAAAATTTTGACATAAAAATCGTTTTATCCTGCGGTGAACAACAACAGCAGGTATATAAACAATGGAAGAAATCTGGCGCCGATAGATACCTTTTGAGAATAGAAACGAGCTGCCCTGAACTATATAAAAAAATCCATCCCAATAACAGCAAACACTCATTTAAATCCCGTATTAAATGCCTAATGGATCTAAAGAAACTGAATTACCAAACAGGCACAGGCATTATGATAGGCCTTCCGGGACAGACATTAACTGATTTAGCAAAAGACGTGGAATTTTTTCTCAACATGGATATAGATATGCTTGGCATGGGGCCTTACATACCAAATCCGCAAACCCCTCTATACAAAGATGCAGATATAAATCTAGAAGAAAATTACCATAACACTCTAAAGATGATATCTATTTGCAGAATTCTTATGCCAGATATAAATATTGCGTCTACCACAGCGCTTGAGGCCATTCATTCCTATGGAAGGATAGAAGGCATACTCTACGGAGCAAATGTCCTGATGCCGAACATAACTCCTGAAAAATTCGTACAGGACTATAGCTTATACGAAAACAAACCCAAGTCTATGGGCATTCAAAAGACATACCTCAATGAATTAGGCAAAGCACTAAAGAAGCTTAGTTATTCTCTTATATTAAAAGATCCCGGGGCCCCCTTACACTACATTAATAAGCACACTCCATAGTCTCTACGTCAAATATAAGCCATAGATCCTTCTGCCTTTCAAATGTAATAGCAGAACCCTTTTGCTCAATAGCCACTGGTTTTAACTTCTTCGCCTTTATAGAAACACACGTCTTTGAATCTGCGAGGGACTTTGCTATGCTCTTTAATTTAGAATAAACGGCATTATTAGCCGGCAATATGAGTATTCCCTTGGCTTTTGACATGCCAAGTTCATCACTTTTTCCCTTTTTATAAAGAGAACGGGCAAGGTATAAATCCAAAATCCTTGCTGATGCAAGGGCGCATTTTGCCACAGGTTCATTCTCATTAAAATCTATACTAATACTAAAAAGCCTGTATTTCCTATCCACTTTCTCCGCGAAACGAAAATTCCCCAACATATCCGATCTCTTAACCGCAATATTTAAACCGAAATCGTCAATCAATATCTCCTCTCCTATTCCCAAAGAGGCGGCCTTCTCTGTTGCAACAGACAAGAGATTCTTTGCTTTCTCTGCTACAGAACCCCCTTCAGCGGTCTGTTGGCTTTCCTGCGGCTGTTTAACCACACTGCCGGTATGATCCCTATAAACGATATTCGCGGCAAATAACAAATGAGAAACAAATAAAAATGAGGCGCACAATATAAAAACCCTTCTTAACATAACTCCCCCTTTTTTTATCTAAACTAAGAACAAAAAACTCAACTCTAGTATTATAACAAAAAAGGCCTGCAATTGCAGGCCTGAATTTTTCATAAGAAAGGCAAACTATACTGCTGCCAATTTTTTGGCTAATCTTGATTTTTTCCTGGCAGCATTATTTTTGTGTAATATCCCGGACTTTGCAGCCTTGTCAACAACAGAAAAGACCTGAGGCAATAATTCCTTTGCCTTGTCCTTATCTTGAGCCAATGCCTTCTTATACGCCTTTATCATAGACTTAACACGCCTTTTCACACGAAGATTCCTTACTCGGCGTTTTTCACTAGCCCTTAATGCCTTGCGAGCACATGCCCTATTTGCCACTACGAACTCCTTTCATTAACAACACAAAACTACTCCATATCACAAACAAGATATCCTAAATATATAACAAAATTAGACTTCTATGTCAAGCTAAATAAAAACTTCCTTTCCACAAGACACAAGCTCCATATTTTCAGGAAATGCCTTTTTCAACATGCACAATTCATCCAACGCGACACAATGCATTGGCATCAGGCGTCTTATCTTATAACGCCGCAGCGCCTTTGCCATATTTGACATCGATTCCATATCCACAGCAGAGAGATGAAATCCGCCTATCACAGCATCTATCTTTTTAACACCGCTTATACTTACTCCATAGTCAATTATATTTAGTATCCCTCTATGTGAACAGCCTGTTATAACGATAAGCCCTTTTTCAGAGACAATGTACATAGCAATCTCATCGGAAAAATCATCCACTTCTATTTCACCTTCCATTGATTGTTTGTAATAACGCCGCATCTTTATTTTAAATTTGTTCCTGCGTGGTATATTGCCGCCCAGAAATATACCTTCAACAGGATTGACCACATCCTTCACTTCATTGACAATAAATGAAGAGGTTAAATCAGACAGAGAAAGTCCCGAACCTATTGGATTTTCTCCCTTCTTATCCCTAAATCTCCTAACCAATGCGCCTTTTCCCAAGAATAAATGCCTCTTTTTCCCTGGCTGTTTTATCAATGCCTTTAAACCAGCGCTATGATCATAATGGCCATGGCTCAAGACAAACATATCCGCTTTCTTTACATCAACACCTAATATCTGTGCATTATGCATAAATACATCTTTATCCTGTCCAAAGTCAAACAGGATTTTCATCCCGCGCCATTCTATCCACAAAGAAAGCCCGTGTTGCGCAGTTAACTGCGGCAAATAGACCTTGTTTTCTACTATGGGCAAAATCCTTATTCTATCCACTTTAATAGCCTATTGTATGCATCGTCAATACTCTCACCCCAAAACAACAATCCCGGATAATGTCCCAACATTACTATCTCCTTTTCATTCTGCCCTGCAAGACTCATAATCTCTTTTGCCAGTAAAACAGAACCATATTCAGCCTTTTTCGTTGTATTAACTGCGCGGCCCTTCATTTTATCCCATAACTCCTCATCATGAACATGAATAACACACCTGGCGCCTTCTTGCGCAGTATAAACCGCAAAGTGAGACATAGACTCTGAAGATGCCTTAACCACTCCCTTGCACTTTACGTAATTATCCTCTATATCCGCTTCTAAAACAATAGAATAATCGTCTATGCTCAAGTGGCTCTTCCCACCCGTTGCGCTTCCTGTGATTACGAAAAGCCCCTCTCCAGATTCCAATCGCGCGCTTATATTCCCAAAACCAACACCATTATCCAAAACACCAATAAGGCGTTTTTGATACAAGGATAATCGTATATTATTAAGGCCTTTGAACTCTTTGAAAAGAGAAATCGGTTCTTGAATCCAATCACAAGTAAATTTTATATATCCTTCTTCTTGCATACCTTAACGATATCCTCTTGCAAAGGAGAGATAACACCATACTCGGTGATAAAACCGCTAATAAACCGGCTCGGCGTAATATCAAATCCGTAATTAATACAAGCGCTTCCATGGGGAACAAGCCTTACGCGTTGTATTTCACCATCATCGGATAAACCATATATAGAACAAACCTCCTCAGGCCCTCTTTTTTCAATAGGAATCGCGTTTCCATCTGCAATAGATATATCAAAACTGCTTACAGGCAAGGCAACATAAAACGGTATATCGTTATCTTTTGCTGCCAACGCCTTTAGATAGGTTCCTATCTTATTAGCCGTGTCTCCATTTTTTGCCACGCGGTCCGCGCCGACAATAACAACATCCACCTCACCGTTCCTCATTAAAAGCCCGCCTGTATTATCCGCTATAACTGTATGGTCAATGCCTTCGTTTAAAAGTTCCCAAGCAGTGAGCCTGGCGCCCTGATTTCGCGGACGCGTTTCATCCACCCAAACGTGCAAATCAATACCTTTTCTATGCGCATAATACACAGGAGACAAGGCCGTCCCCCAATCAACACAGGCAAGCCAACCCGCATTGCAATGAGTTAACACGTTGACCTTGCCCTTTTTCTCAGATATTTTTTTTATGATATCAAATCCATGCTCACCTATCTTATAACAATTCTCGAGTTCTTCTGATTCTATCTTTTTGGCCTCCTCTAATGCAACGTCAAGGGGATTTTTCTTCGACAAAGACACATATATTTTGGAAAACAGGCGATCTGCGCCCCAAGCAAGGTTAACCGCAGTAGGACGAGTTGCTTTCAACTCATCAATGCGTTTAGACAGCTGCTCTATAAAAGCGCCTCCGGAAACGCCTTCTTTAATTAATTCTCTAACTGCAAGATATACGCCATAACCTGCAGCAACACCAATTACGATTGCCCCGCGAAGATGCATTTCCGATATAGCATTGCACATTGAACTAAAGGAATCGATTTTCTCTATCTGAAACTTATGAGGCAAAAATCTTTGATCTATAATATAAACCGCCTTATCGACGTCGTCAAACCATATAGTTTTTTGTTGGCGGCCATCAACTAACATATCATTTTTTCATAAGTGAAAAACTATGTCTTGCTATCATAAGTTCTTCGTCAGTCGGAATAACCAATATCTTAACTGTATTGCCAATCAGGCTTTTGACTTTTTTTGCCACGTAATCCCTGACTTCTTTTACATTTTCTCCTATACCGCCGGTAAACACGATAGCATCGACCTTACCCAATATCATGGCATAGGCCCCCACGTATTTTAGAATACGATATTTAAACACCTCTATAGCAAGGCCAGCCCTTTTATTACCCTTTGATCTGGCCTTTACAAGTTCCCGGAAATCATTACTAATACCAGAGATGCCAAGCAATCCACTTTTTTTGTTCAATATATTATCCATAGTCTCAACAGACATATTATACCTTTTGATTAAATAAGGAATAACTGCCGGATCAAGATCACCGCTTCGCGTGCCCATAAGAAGCCCCTCCAACGGAGTAAAACCCATAGACGTATCAACAGAGCGCCCATTTTCTATGGCGCTGATACTACAACCATTACCCAAATGACACGTGATAAGTTTAAGCGCTTTCAATGGCCTGCCGATTTTTTTTGCAGCTGCCATTGCAACGTATCTATGACTAGTGCCATGAAATCCGTATTTACGCACTTTTGCTTTTCTATAATAATCGTATGGCAGCCCGTACATATATGCATAGTCTGGCATAGAATGATGAAAAGCCGTATCAAAAACAGCTACCTGTTTTACGCCTCTTAATATTTTCATACAGGCCCTAATACCTTCTAAATTGGCAGGATTATGCAAAGGGGCAAGCCTTATTAATTTTTTAATCTCCGCCAGAACAGCCCCATCAATAACCGTTGGCTCAAAAAATCTTTCCCCGCCGTGAACGACCCTATGGCCGACAACGGATATGTCCGACTTAGAAATGCCAAGCTCTAAGACGTGATTTAAAATCATCTCCATACCTTGATGATGATTCCTAACCTCGTTGTGTTCTTCACCAATGTGTTCAATAACACCTTTATCGATAACGCGCTCAGATGGGAAAGAAAAAATCTTATACTTAATAGAAGAGCTTCCGCAATTTATGGTAAGAACTATATTTTCTTTTTTCATCACTCGCTACTGATCTGTCGTTGATGAGCCAAAATAGAAACGACAGCGGCGCTGTCAACAATATCCTGCGCGCTGCATCCTCTTGAAAGGTCGCTGCAAGGTTTAGCAGCCCCCATAAGAATAGGCCCTATTGCCCTTCCTTTGGAAAGGCGTTCAACTAATTTATAAGAAATATTGCCCGCCTCAAGACTCGGAAAAACAAGGACGTTTGCCCTGCCGGCAACTTCGCTATCCTTGACCTTTCTTTTGGCAATTTCAGGAATAATGGCCGTGTCTACTTGAAATTCACCATCACAAAATATATTCGGATTAAGCTCCTTTGCAATGGCAACAGCTTGCTGCACCTTTTCAACTTCAGGGGAATCAGCGCTTCCCTTTGAAGAAAAACTGAGGAAAGCGACTCTGGGTTCAACTCCCAAAATGCCCTTTGCAAGTTCTGCCGCAGAAATGCCTATATTTGCAAGTTGTTTTGGATTAGGAGACGGAACAACTGCGCAATCACTAAAAACAAACACGCCGCCTTCTCCGTATTCACAATTCGGCACCAACATAATAAAAGCGCCGGAAATAATGCGATAGCGCCTGTCAATACCTATACAATACAAAACCGACCTAACCATATTCGCAGTTGTATTAACTGCTCCTGCAACAAGTCCGTCAACCTCTCCGTGTTTTAATTCCATTGCGGCGTAAAAAAGCGGATTTTGCATAAAAGAAAAGGCGTCTTCTTCAGACACGCCCTTTGACTTGCGAAGCTGATAAAACTCATCAGCATATTGTTTGATTTTTTCCGGATTCAAAGAGTCTTTCGAAAATCTTACAGGTATAGCAATGCCTTCAGACTCCAATACGTCCGCTGCCTCTTGCATCCTAACATCATCCATTTCAGGCAAGGCTATCTTTTTTTTATTCTCGCTGGCTAACCTTCTAATACCAGATATAAAATTGTCCATATTCCTCCGATAAATAAAAAAGCCCCCCATCGTCCAAAGCGCTTACGCTAATAATATTACCATAAACGATAAAAGTCAAGGTGAAAGATGAAATCTCAACTTTTAAAAAATACTGCCGAAGATTAGCGGAGGAATGTGTCTTAAAATGCAAACGAAGTCAGAAGTGAGACCAAATCTTTCTGGAGAGCAGAGTCTCACTTTGTTAGTCTTCAGTTATTCCGCATTTAATAAGTTCGCCTTCACTGCGGAAGTAATTGCGCGCGCGCATCAAAAGGTCCATATAACAGGCTGAACAAGTATAGTAATACGAATCGCCAACCTGACGAGGAGTGTTTGTCCCGCCAAAAGCTGTTGTATAATTAACTGGAATTAATCCCTTCAGTTCCAAACACTCGCATCCTCCGGAAACGCTGTCATACACGGCATAATCAATCAAATCATCATAATCTTCAGAGCCGGCATACCAATACATCGTCTCATCGTAAGGCCCGATCTTTGACTGAACCGATGCGCTGCCGCCTTGGCTAAGTTCAACTGCCCTTGTTGTCTGGCCATCGTTATATATTCTATCTACAATGTCAAATGTATCGCCGTTTGAAAACCCTGTTGCATCGTCAACCAAAATTGTAATAGTATCTGTGCTATCGTCCTGCGTATCCACAATAAGATACGCCTTATGCGCGTTTGTCCCCCTGCTAACCACCAAAAACATCCCCTCATACTGATTATCTTGCGATATCACATCCGAAACGCTAAGCCCGACCATTGGCCCAAGGTCCGTTGCAGAGCTTATCGTCCCGCCTTCAACATACCTATAACTGCCTACGCGCACAGTATATCCGGAGCTAACACTAGATAAGGCCGAAGAAAGGCTGTTATACTTTGTCCCGCCTTCTTCTGCATACTCCAAATGCGCCCCCATATTGATATGTTCCGGCTCGCTTGACCCGTCCCAAGTACACCCTTGCCCCAAAGGCGTATCTGTCGTTGTTGTGGCATCTATGGAGAAATCGGTAATAATAAAACTGTCTCCGCTTGACGGCGCTGCGCCAAGCGCAGGGGCTAAATATAGCCTATCTTCTGTATTTGAGGTTATCCCCGCCCAATAGTCTGTGCCGCTTACCGTTACCTTTACGCCATAGCCAACCCACTGATTATCGCTCCATCCTTGGCCGGCATCTATTATCATTGTAGTGGTGCAGCCGCTATCTGCTGTGCCACTGTCGCACTCTTTGAAATTCGGGTCTGTGCCTGTGATAGAGTGGGTGCCGATGCTCCCCCCGCCGTCTATGTCTTCAGTGTTGTTGTAGAAGAAGTTGAAGTCGCGGGTGGTTGATGTGCCTGAATCTGAAATACCATCTGCAGAGCCCATAATGATATTATTCGCGATAAAGTTATCTTCGGCATCGCTGTCTATCGAAAGGCAGGGCTTTAAACCCGCCCCATTCGACACAAATACATTATTGATCCACCTAACATCCCCGCCGTCAGAACCAGCACCCGGGGCACTACCATTACTGCTATTTCCTATAAATCTGTTATTCGCAACCAATATATCATCGGCCTCATCATTTAAATACAATGCGCGGTTCAAATTCCCTATAAAAATATTGTCCAAATAAACATGGTTATCTGCTTTCCTATTATACAATGAAGAACGCGACCCCCACGGAGCTCCTGTAGCGGAGAATATCTTATTAGACTTGATCATACAGATCTTGGCCAGTGTTGAATCTATATACATTGAAACAACATTTGATTGAAACAGGTTATCTTCTATTACCCAATATCTATCCTGCAACTCGCTATAAGTAGCTATCCCTTCAGCATTATCTATAAATAGATTATTTTTCACCACATTGCCCGTGCAGGATACCAGCCTTAGAGCAGCTATATCAAAACTGCGCAGGCAAAATGAAGAAATTACATTGTAATCCGCGCCATTTAGATAGATACCATAGTCCAAGGCATTGCCCCCTCCATCCAATATCACCGCCCCATTCGTATCCCAAGTAATAGGACTGCTTGCTGTGGCGTCTTTATAAACAAGCAATACTACATTTGACCAGTTCGGCACTCCCCTGGGACGGCTATACACCCTATCTACTATCGTAAATGCGTCATTGTCCTGCAAACTTGCTGATATATCCGGATCAAAGATGTATAAGGTATCGCTTGAGGCTACGCTATCTACTATCAGGTAATACTTGCCCCTGTCTGCTCCTGCTGTGATATACAGGTAATAGCCGTTGTATATATCATCACTCGTCATATCCTCATCTATGGCAAATGAATAGATTCCATTGCCTATTGAGGTAACTGTCCCGTTTATGTGGCTTGAGGTCAGGTCATTGGCATAGGTGGTTAGTGTATCTCCCGCGCCTGTTGAACCATTGTTATGCGCAAGCTGGAGCGAGTTGTATTTTTTATTTGAATCTGTGCTGGATATTACTAAATCGGTTATCGCGCCGATGTTGGTGATTGAGGAGGCGCTCCCATCGGTTGTCTGGCAGCCTGCGCCTAATGCAGGCGAGTTTGCCCCAACTGAAAAGTTGATTATCTTAAACTCATACGTTGAATCAGGCGTTGAACTCCATGTGCCGGCTATGGTTAATGTATCTGTTGTGTTAGAAAGTATATAGCGAAATTGCGCCCCGCTTGCCGTTGAAAAGTCGTCATCTACCCATACGACATACCCTGCCCATTGGTTCTCTGTCCAGCCAGGGCTTGAGGCGCTTAACGTGTTAGACGTGGCGCTTGATACTGAACGCTCAGATCCGCCGTTGTCATTACTGCCCGGCGAGTTGTCGAAGTTGTAAAAGTTAGGGGCAGAGCCTGTTATCGCGTTCGTCCCAGTATCGCCGTCTGATGTGTTGCCATAGAAGAGGTTGTAATCTATGGTGGTTCCTGTTGCATTATCCGTTAACCCTGTCGCATTATAAACAATCATATTATTTCGTATATAATAATTATCCGAACCAGAAACCAAATAAATACCATAAGAGCTATTGCCGCATAATATATTGTTCTCTATAACATTGTTAGGAGCTTGATT
>CAYXYY010000042.1:0-23822 GCA_964469495.1 uncultured Planctomycetia bacterium
TATCGTCACATTCCCCGTTGTCCCTCCATCGGCTATGCTCATTAATGTGTTCGTCCCATCGGTTATGTTTAATGTGCCGCCATCTGCCGGTGTAATGTTTAACGCGCTTGCTGTGCTTGTTATGTCCCCTCCGTTTACTGCCAAATCCCCGCTCAACGTCGTATTCCCGCTCACCGCCAATGTGCTTGACAACGTCGTTGCCCCTGTTACGCCTAGCGTCCCTCCTATGGTTGTGTTTCCACTGATGTTGCCTGTCCCGCTTACGTCTAACGTGCTGCTTGGACTGTTTGTCCCTATGCCTACTCGGCTATTCTGCGTATCTAAATTAAGCAGGCCGCTTTCTATATTCAACGCGCTTGTATTTCCATCGGATAAATCTATTGTGCTTGCATTGGATAAGCTTATTGTGCCTGCGTTTATCGTCAAACTGTCGGCTCCTGCATTACCTATCGTAGTATTGCCGTTTACTGCAAGGTCTCCTGCTAACGTTAACCCACCGCTTGAATCAAAATCAGTATCCGCATTTCCGATATTGGTGATTATGTGGTTATTCATGTCTAAATCGCCGTCAAAAGAAAGCGCGCCCGTTAAGTCAAGATTACCTGTAATGGTAATATCGTCTGTGGTAACATCTCCCAACCACACATCGCCGTCCACCTCCAAATTGCCGGAAACATATAAATCGGACTCCGAGCTTCCGTGGTCAAAAGATGTATTTCCCACGAGCATATCTTCATTAATGGCAATTCCGCTATAACTCGTTGAAAGAGAGGAGGTTTTAGTCTTAATATAAGGCCCGGCTTCGCTATCATTTTCCACTTGCGCGCCCCATATGTATATCGTCTCTCCGTTATTGCCCGCATTAACAACCCTCGCGGTTATCTGGCTTGCGCTTGCGCCGCTTGTAAGCCTTACCTCAAAACGTTTCCAATTGTCGGTCAATGTGAGGCTTTCACTTTGAGAATTGGAATCATTATCCGAAAGCGCAATCTGCGCGGAAGAAGACGTCCCTGCCCTAAGCCAAACAGTAAAGGTATAATCCTCAGACGCTGATGCGGAAACAGTCTGCTGGACATAACCATTAGAGGCGCTGTTGGTTATCAGCTCTGCAACAGCTAATCCATTTGGAGCCAACGGAGTGGCGACATTGGCAGATACTGCGCAGTTATTTTTTGTCCAAGCGGCGTTGTCTATTGCTTCAGAGTAAGTCAATAAGTTCTGCAACCGGCCTATTCCTGCATAAGGAGTTGACAAGCCGGCGGCATCTATATTAATCATACGCCGGGCCGTTGTGTTGCCGTTAATCTCAACGTCGGCGTCGTTCAGATTGCCTTCTTCGCCTAAAACAGTCAGGTCATCCTGCGCGCGGAAATCAACATCTGAATCAGCGGCAAATAAACGAAAAGGAAATCCCAAAAGAATTATTATAAACAACCCAACAAAATATTTTTTCTGTTGCGCCCGCATCTCTCCCCTTTTGTTATACTTATATTGTAAGTATAACCTATTTATAGCCAAATTTCAACGTGTTAGGGAAATTTTTTCGCGCGCTCTTTTTATTTCCATCCCCACCTCTTTCTCTTCCATATCTGTTCCGTTTTCCAAGAAGAAAATATAAAAGTCCTTTTTCATTACTCTCTCTTGCCTTGTATAATAAAATAGCGGATAACGTCCTTACAAAGCGTGATCTGGCATAATTAGGAAATACCTTTTCTGCCTTATATAACTCGTTGAGAAATTGAAACACATCCCTCCCAAAAGAAGGGTCCTGATGATATGCGCTTGTCCACGAGGAGATAACTATTTCTGTCAATTGTTCATTGCCAGAATTTGCAAATACCCTTAATGCCATCACCTGTAAATCAAAAACCGCAAACACCCTCTTATATAGGTATAATCTAAACTACCGGCCTTTCCAAATATATAATACTACAGAATTTTCGATCAATATTCATAATTAACAGTATACTTGCTTTATGGGCGCATTATAGTGGGAAAATACATATTTCAATTAAAAGGGGACTTCTTGAGATATGATAATCCAACTCTACATAATTCTTAAATTTCAATTGGTATTTAAATTTTAAATACCACAACTGGCAAAGATAGTTTGCCATATTAAAGGAATAATATCAAAATTCTTGTATATCAAGACAGATCTGGACAAATCATATATGAACTATTCTACGGCGTCTTCCACAATATCGTTAACGAGGTTAGAACCTTGCATTTTGTTGCGAACCTGTCTGCTGTTATTGTTTTCTTCGGCGTTTTTAATACGCAATCTTATCTGTTCACGAAGATTTGCCATTTCTGCTTGTTTAGCCATTATGTCTTCGTCCGAAGCAGATGTTCTGCGCAATTGTCTCAATTCTTCTCTTCTTTCCATCAACGGTTGTAATAACTGTTGAGTTTCTGTATCGTATTGTGCAGTCGAGGAGTTTTTCATATCTATAGACCTTTTACGCGATTGAGTTCCTTTCATGCTATCTGTAATTCCTGCATTGTTGTTCATCCTGCCTCTCATTTTGCCGCTCATTCCTGCTCCGCCCCTAGCTTCCACATGGTTAACCATTGCCACGGACATGCAAACCATCACTATCAGAGAAACACTTCTCTTCATTTTACCCCTCCTTTTTTATATTTGTTACGGTTCACCCTATTAGCCCGCGCCTGCTTCTGTATCTTGTGTAACTTCTGTAACTTCAAAAAATCTTCTTTGCCTAAGATATTTAATAAATCTCTTGAGTGCTTTACCTTTTGTTCCAACAACTTTCTCTGCGCATCCACAATAGCATCTATAATCTTATCTGCTTTTTCCACGTCTATTTCTGCTGAAGAAATTATATCCATAAGAACCCTTCTTTGTTTTTGCAGCTCATTGCGCAATAACTTCATCTGCTCTCTATATTTTGCCATAAGAGACCTTAATTGTTCGTTTTGCGCATCAGTCAAATTAAGGTTTTTAAATATTCTTTGAGCAACCTGCTCTCTACTACTAACGCGTTTTCTTCCCTGCATAGCAAATAATAGGCCTTATAATAACTGCAATTAGGCAACCAACAAATAAAGTAATTCCTTTTTGAATAGGCTTAAGATGCAATCCACCATCCCCTTTCCCGGAGAATGTTAACATGCCCCTTGTTCAACAAGATAGTTATCTATAAGTTTATTAATTGCAGGCCGAACTTGAAGCTGTTTAATAAAATCCTGATAGCCCTTAAAAACAAAAGCATCAATACCAAGCTCTCGGGCAGCATATACGAACTGCTCTCTATCGTCAGTAAAAAAGACATCCTTTGATGCGCCAGCTAGTTCAAGCGCAAACCTGAAAATCCCTTTTTCAGGTTTGCGAAAACCCACTTTGTAAGACAAGATGCTTTGTTCAAACAGAGACAATTCCTCGTATTGCGAATATAAAAACTCATAATGAGTAATAGATATATTCGACAAGAGGAATATCCTGACCTCGTTTTTACCTGCGATATATCTTATAAATGAAAACATCTCCTTTATTGGGAAAAACATAGAATTCCATATAGCCTTTAAATCCTCCTTTCCAATCTCGTCTGATATGGAAAGAATTTTTCTCAGTCTATGAAAAAAATCTTCTTCTGAGAATCTTCCTTTTTCAAACTCCTCCAGAAATCTGGCCGTTGCAAACAGGTTACATATATCCATTGCTGACCAATTGGTATAAGGCAGAAGCCTGTTAATGATTATATTGGGGTCGTAATCGATCAAAACCTTACCCAAATCGCAAATCAAAACAGGACGTGTATCTTTCATTTTACCTCAAATCTGTTAAAAATGCCTCTATTCTCATAACCGCCTGCCTGAGCTTTTCCATTGATGAGGAATATGAAATCCTGATATATCTGCTGCCATTTGGAGAAAAGGCCGTGCCCGGGACAACCGCAACCTTTTCCTTTTCCAGCAAAGACCTGGCAAAACTCATAGAATCCATACCTGAAGAAGAGATATCCGTATATGTATAAAATGCACCTTCAGGAAGGCGCGTTTTTAATCCAAGACGATTTAATTCCGCAACAATAAAATTGCGTCTGCGCTTATATTCTTTCCTCATAGAGGAAACATCCGGGCCGCTGTTTTCCACTGCCTCAAGTGCTGCCATTTGGGACATAATCGGCGCGCATAATATAGAATACTGGTGTATTTTAGTCATAACACCTATTATATCACTCGGCCCGATTGCATAACCTATCCTCCATCCGGTCATTGCATACGCTTTGGAAAATCCGTTTAGATATATCAGATTATCCGGTTTGGAGTTTTCAAGGGCAAGATACGGCGTATGAGAGAAATCATACGTGAGCTCGTCATATATCTCATCGCTTATCACCAAAACGCCAAAATCATTAAAAAGGCGCGCAATTTCTTCCAACTCAGCTTTTAAATAGGATACTCCTGTTGGATTAGAAGGATAATTAAAAATTACTGCCTTTACAGGAGAATTTGACTTCAATATGTCCTCAATCATCTCCGGAGTTGCCTTGAAATCCGTATCCGAAGCAAGGTCCAAAAACACGGGTTCGCCTCCAGCCATTCTAACCAAAGGCTCATAAGAAACATAACACGGCCTGATAATCAAAACCCTTTCTCCGGGGTTTAAAATAGCGCGCATAGCCAAATCCATAGCCTCGCTAACTCCAACGGTTATCAACACCTGAGAATGGGGATCATATTCAATACCAAAATCCCTTGATATCTTCGTCGTGATTGCCCTGCGCAGTTCGATCATTCCTTTATTTGAAGTATAGGAGGTATATCCCCTTTCCAAGCCATATATGGCCTTTTCCGATATATGCCACGGCGTTGAAAAATCAGGTTCTCCCACGCCCAAAGACAAAACGTCAGGCATACCCAATACAAGTTCGAAAAATTCTCTAATACCGGACGGCGCAAGTGAAGCTATGAGTTTGGAAACCCTGTCAGACATAATCTATACCCCTAATACGAAATAGGCATACGTTTTACATCGTCTTTGCCTATCAAGACAATCCCGTCCTCTTTATACTTTTTCAAAAGAAAGTGTGTTCTCGTACCCCGCACGTTTTCCATAGGAGACAACTTTTCCGCTACAAAACCGGCAACTGTGTGAATGTCATCGCCCTCTACTATAAGCAAAAGGTCATAATCGCCCGACACTAAAAAACAACTTTTTACTTCATCAAAAAAATAAATACGCTTTGCTATATTGTCAAAACCCACATCCTTTTCAGGCACGACCTTGACCTCTATTAACGCGCGAACCTTATCGTGCGCAACTCCTAAAAGTTCTTTGTTTATAACTGTTTTATAACCGAGGATTATGCCTTGTTCTTCGTAAGCGGCAATCTTTTTCTCGATTTCCTTTTCATCTAAAGAGAGCATCGCAGCTATCTCTTTCGGCGTAAGCCTGGCATCCTTTTCCAATATTTCTAAAATTTCATCCATAAACACCTCCTAATCTGTCTTGTATTATTAACTCTAAAAAATTTTTCGTCAATAATTTTCTATACCTGCTCTATTAAAAAAACAACACCGTTTAGTTATTAAGAGCTGTTAATTAATCTGGTTTATTTATATAATCTATAAAAGCAGACAGGCTGTCGCCTTTTGCCAATGACCTTGCCCGCGCTATCCTTGCCTGTATATACGGGTGTGTCCTAAAATAACTCACCTTTCTCTGCCTCGTATAACGCTCCTTCTCTGCCAATAGCTCTAATGAAGCGGCCATTTCCAACCCCGAAAAACCCGCCCTTTGAAGATATTTTACCGCCAATTTATCCGCCGCAAATTCGTCCTCCTGCGAATATGCGGAAAATAGAGAATTTAAAGAGATACCAGCAGCTGCAAGTGTTTTCTTATCTGCGCTCAACACAGCGCCCACTGCCAATATGTTGGCGGCATAAGAGGCCTGCAATTTCTTGATATGATGTTTCAAGACTATATGCCCTATCTCGTGGGCAAGAACAGCGCTTATCAGATCATCGCTCTTAAGCAACTCTATAAGTTTCTTGCTTATATAAACCTTTCCACCCGGAAGCGAGACGGCATTCTCAACAGGCATATCTATTACGTAAAATGAATATGGTATATCAGGCCTGTCGCATACGTTAACTATCCTCCGGCCTAACTTCTGAATCCGCTCTTGTAATAGTACGTCCTTATCTTTGGGAAAGGCCTCCTCAAGACGCTCAGCGGCCCTCAGCCCCATTTCCACTTCCCTTTCAGGACTATATACAATCCTATCCATACGCCCTGTTATATAATTGTATTCCGTAGAAGCGCAGCCCCCAGCAAATAATAGAATCGAGATGACAAAAAATAGCATTGCGTTCAAAACAGATTGTCCCCCAACAAGTTATTATCACCGCCAAACGGCTGAAACCATCCCTTGCAAAGCCCCAACTCAAATGCATAGTCTAAAACGTCTTCATATTCTGCCTCTGAAACAGGCCTGTATAAGCCTATTTCCTCTGCCTCAAACACAGGCTCAAACTGGGACATCAAACTAAGCCAAGCCTTATCTCCGATATGTTCTGCAACCCAATCTAAAACGGCCTTTGAATTCTCTACGTGCCCCGGCAAAACGAGGTGCCGTATTATCAATCCCTTCTTAATAGCGCCTTTAGCACCTAACTCGGGTTCGCCTTTTAAATCAGAAGCGCACATAATAGCCTCTTTTGCTCGATCACTATAGTCAGGTGTCATTGAAAATGCCTTTGATAAACGGTTATCCGCATATTTTAGGTCCAATAAATATACATCTATCAGCCCGTCTATTGCCCTTAGGGCATCCGTTGAAACGTATGCAGAACTATTATAGATCACAGGTAAATTCAATCCATTGGATCTTGCGAGCTTAAGCGCTTGAGATATCTGCCACAAATAAGGTTCAGGGGTAATCAAATTGATATTTGCAGCCCCTTTCTCCTGTAACAGCAAAAATTCTTTAGATAACTCAGAAACCGTGTAAATTTCCCCACGCGGATTCTGCGAAAAACGATAATTTTGGCAATATTTGCATGCCATATTGCATAGAGAAAAGAAAACAGCTCCTGACCCTTTTC
Organism: uncultured Planctomycetia bacterium; assembly: GCA_964469495.1. Lineage (GTDB taxonomy): Bacteria > Omnitrophota > Gorgyraeia > S143-82 > S143-82 > CAYXYY01. The sequence goes on from CAYXYY010000042.1 coordinate 7,077, forward strand.
CAACACTTATACACGGCTCTTCCCCGGGATGAAGCATTATACCCGCAATCAAGATCTCCCTGTCTGCCCGACAAAACCCTGTTTGCCCCATTTTTCTCATCACACCACACTCACGCGGGCATAACCTGCATGGTGAAAACAATTCCTCTAAAAAATCCACAGAACGGTCCCTCATTTTACCAAACGAGAAACACAAACAATATCAATTCCACGGGCCTTTATATCAGGCAGGGCCTGCTTTATCGCCTCTAATGTGTTGGGCCTGTCGTGTCCAATCGCTATTGCATAACCTTTGGAAGAGGCAATGTCTGCCGCTTTGTTTAACTGCATCTTTATATAGTCTATATCATTCTCATTATCTATAAACACATCCCTTTTTGCAAAACGCACGCCCAATGCCTTGGCTATATTGCTTGCCTGAGAATCTGCCGTTGAAACGCTGTCTATCCAAAAGAGCCCTTTCTCCTTAAAGACCGACAAAACAGCCTGCATAACGTATTCACTCTCCGTGGCCTTAGATCCCATGTGATTGTTTGCCCCCCTGACATACGGAACCGAATCAATAGATGCAGCCGTTATAGCGCGTATCTGTCCCCAATCCATGTCAGTAGTAATAGTATTCTTCTCCCAATGTTCAGGAGCAAGATTTTTCGGTTCCATCGGCAGATGCAGCATTACCTCTTTTCCCCTGCTATGGGCATAGACAGCGGCCTCCTTTGTATATTGGTGTTTTGGAAAAACAGAGATATCAAAACATTCCTTTACCTCGTCAAGATAGTGAAAATTGCGGTTGGAATATCCCCAATCATCCAATACAATAGCAAGTTGAGGCCTTGGTTTTTCCACTGACTTGCGTTTTTTGGGAATAACAGGTTTGATGCGCGTTTTCTTTGGCTTTGGTTTTTGGGAAGCCTTTTTCTTTTTGGGCAAAACAGCAGACTTCTTAGCAGGACGCGATTTTGGTTTTTGCTGCGTTATTTTTAAAGAAGCGCTGGCCGATGCCTTATTTTTCCGAAGCTCTGCCTTCAAAGCACGATTCTCACGATATAAATTAAAAATAACAACTGCCTCTAATACTGAGAAAAACAACAAAACGCCTGCAACAACTATCCATTGCCAGCGCAATCCTTCCTTGCGCTTACTTCTGCGTTTTTTTCGCCCCATCTTTATTCCACAAATTTCCTGCCAACAGCATTTGCCACTTTCCTCGCAGAGGCAATCAAATCAGTGAACATGTCGGGAGTTAATGATTGCGCTCCGTCGGAAAGCGCCTCTTCCGGATTGTTGTGCACCTCTATCATCAGCCCGTCTGCGCCTGCCGCAATAGAAGCTAAAGAAACAGGCTTTATCATAGGGCGTTTTCCAGTGCCATGGCTCGGGTCAATAACAATAGGCAGATGAGAAAGCATTTTTACTGCGGGTATTGCGTTGATATCCAGTGTATTGCGCGTAAACTCCTCAAACGTCCTAATTCCCCTCTCACATAATATCACCTTAAAATTACCGCCAGCCAAAATATACTCGGCTGACATAAGCCATTCTTTGATCGTCGCACAAAGCCCGCGTTTTAACATAACAGGATTTCTAGCCATTCCAACCTCTTTAAGCAGATTAAAATTCTGCATATTGCGCGCGCCTATCTGCAATATGTCGACATATTTGCTTACCAATTCAACATGTCTGGGATCCATTACCTCAGTAATGGTAACCAGTCCAAACTCATTAGCAACGTCCTGCATATACTTCAATCCCTCTTCTCCAAGCCCTTGGAAGGAATATGGAGATGTCCTTGGTTTGAATGCCCCTCCTCTTAAAATACATGCCCCGGCATCTTTCACATCCTTGGCAATAGCCCTCAACGAATCGTAATTCTCGATAGAACAAGGCCCTGCCATAACAATGATCTTATCCCCTCCTATCTCAACTCCTTTACCGACGTCTATAATAGAATCTTGCGGTTTAAACTCTCTTGATACCAATTTGAAAGGCGACATAACAGGCATGACCTTTTCCACGCCTGCATACGCTTCCAACGGTTGTTCCATCAATATGGACTCATCTCCTATAACGCCAATAACAGACCTCTCAATACCCTTTGAAACAACTGCCTGCAGCCCAAGGGCTTCGACCTTTTCGACAACATGGTCTATTTCTTTCTGACTAGCACCGCTTTTCATAACGATAATCATAATTCATCACTCCTTTAACAAGTGTTTTAATTCTTTAACAAACCGCTTGACTTCGCTTAACCGGCCAATGGTTATCCTGATATATTCTTCAAGTCCCCATGCCTTCATATTTCTAACAATAATCCCCTTTTTCAAAAGTTCATCGACAAGCTCCTGACTGCTTTTGCCTATTCTCACCAATATAAAATTAGTAGCAGAATGTATATATGGAAACTCCAAATCATCCATGGCCTTTTCCAGAAAGGCCTTTGCCTCCATTATCTCCTCATAACACCTTTCATAATAATCCCTGCTGTCAAGCGCAGCTATAGCAGCTGCTTGGGCAATAGAATTTACATTAAAAGGCTCTCTGACTTTGTTCATGGCCTCTATCAGGCCTTTGTCAGCAAAGGCATAGCCAATCCTGACGCCAGCAAGTCCAAAATATTTTGAGAACGTTCGAGATACAATCACATTTCTTTTATCAGACACATAACGCATACAATTAGGATAATCTGTTTCACGGGCAAATTCAAAATAGGCCTCGTCAAAAAATACGACCACATGCTTTGGAAGATCCCTTAAGAAATCCACGACCTCCTCATAAGAGACATACGTCCCTGTCGGATTGTCGGGATTGGCAATAAATATCAGTCTTGTCTTTTCCGAGACACTCCGCTTAATCGCCCTAAGATCATATCTAAAATCCTTCATAGGGATTTCTTTTAAGTCAACACCTTCCACCATGGAAGCTATCCTATAAACCAAGAAGGTAGGAGTCGCTGTTATCACTTCTTGTCCTCTTTCAACCAGCGCGCGTAATGCCATAACAATAATCTCATCGCTGCCATTGCCAAAAATCACTTGATTTTCATCAACAGAAAATAGCTGGCAAATACGTTGTCTTAAATAATAACAACTGCTTTCAGGATACCTGTTTACCTCATCCATGGCATCTGTTATAGCCTTTTTGACCTTTGGAGACGGAGGAAAAGGAAATTCATTCGATGCCAGTTTGATAACATCCTTAAGGCCCATTTCCCTTTTCAACTCGTCAATAGGCTTGCCCGGCTGATATGGCACTATGTCTCTTAAATGTTCCTTCATTTCATAACCTCTCTACGCATAAAACATATAATCTGTAATTGTATCACTTGAAGGCCTCGTATCAAACGTTTTTTTGTATCTGGCCTGTTCATAACACATACAATTACGAAACATTTAAATAATCGTTGATTTTACATTATTCAATAGAATCTGCCGCGCAAAAAGAAAGGCGGAATCAGCCTACCATAACGCGCGCTGTGGCGTAGGTCCTGCGCACTTGCCTTATACGCTTTGTTAAGGCCAAGGCCAGAGTAAGGGGCCCTACTCTGCCGATATACATCAGTATAATTACAACGACCTTTGCATTTGCGGATAACTCTCCTGTTATGCCTGTTGACAGGCCCACTGTCCCAAATGCTGAAACAGCTTCAAATAAGAGTTTGCTCATCGACTTGTCAGGTTCAAAATACAATAAAAACAACATTGCAACAGAAATAATAGCCAGAGAGAAAAACAATATGGAAACGGCCTTCTCAACAACCATTTTAGGCACTGTCCTGTGCATAAAAACAACGTCTTCTTCCCCGCGAAAATATGCCCATGCGGCCTTTAACAACACCGCAAAGGTGTTTGTTTTGATGCCTCCGCCTGTTGAACCAGAAGATGCCCCTATATACATCAATATCATCAACATAAACAAACTTGCGTTGGAAAAACTATCGATTGCTATATTATTAAACCCAGCCGTGCGCGCATTAACCGAATGGAACACAGCAACGCTTATCTGCTCGTTTAACGGCATATTGGAAAACATATTACTGTGTTCTATCAACAACAGGGCAAAAACCCCTATCAATAATAATAACACGCTGGTAATCATGACTATTTTTGTATGCAGTGAAAGCCTCTTAACCTCTCCGGAAAAATATTTCACTATATCCCTTACGACAAAAAAACCAAGCCCTCCAACAAAGATAAGCATACAAATAACAACAACTATTACCCAATCCGTACGCCAACGCATAAAACTGTCCGAAAACACGGAAAATCCGGCATTACAAAACGCAGAGATAGAGTGAAACACACCATAATAAATAGCCTTCCACCACTTAACACCCCTTAACATCCAATAAACCGATAAAATAAACGCGCCCGTTATCTCAAAAAATAACGTCATCTTCAATATAAAAGACAACAACCCTTTCATTTCCCTCATAGACTCTTGGTCCAATACGTCTCTGATTGCCGCAGCCTGACGGCTTGCAACTCCCTTTCCCAACGTAATGGACAGTGAAGCGGCAAACGTCATTATCCCAATGGCCCCTATCTGAATAAGCATAAGTATTACTGCCTGCCCAAACAATGTAAAAAATGAACCGGTATCTCTCACAATCAAACCTGTTACGCACGTTGCAGAAACAGCTGTAAACAAGGCATCCAAAAATGAAAGGCCGCCTTTTGATGAAAACGGCAGCATAAGCAAAAGCGCGCCTATAAGAATTACGCCAACAAAACTAATGCTCAATGACAATTCCGGACGCTTATAGAAAAAGTTTATAAACTGTTCCTGCCTCTTTCCCATACTCTACGCCTTTTGATCGTTATCCTGAGACCTTTCTTTTAAATACGCAATATGCGACATTATCTCGTTGGCAATGGCCTGCCACCTATTTTTCTTATCCAAACCTTTGTCTATTTTATCAGAAAAATCGACAGGCGCGCCAATAAATACCTCTATTTTAGCAGGCCTAATCCACTTTGCGCCCCTTGGCAAGGCCTCAAAAGTGCCTTTTAGATACACGGGCAAAACTAATCCTTTGGTCTTTTCAACCACCATACCTATCCCCGGCTGAGGCTCTGCTAATGAACCGTCAAAAGTGCGCGCGCCTTCAGGGAACAAGACAAAAGGCTGGCCTGTTGTCTGAAACCTGCTTACATACGCCAAAAAAGGTTTAAGATCCTTTAATTTATTTCCTATGGGCACCGCCCCCATAGAACGCATGGCCAAATTCATCAATATATTCTTAAAAAGACCCTTTCTTGCAAAATATCTCAAGGGCATAACAAACGCCACACCCACTAAAGGCGGGTCTAAATAACTGGCATGATTCGGCGCAACGATAAAAAAACCATTCCTTGGAATGTTCTCCCTGCCATGCACCTTCAATCCGTACACAATCTTAAAAAACAAAAACCACAACAACCAAACAAAATAGTGATATATAAGGTAAATGGGCTTAAAAATTCTCATACTAATTTACCCCAATTAGAGCTTTGGATATCACCCTGTAATACAAGATATTTACCACATCCTCTATACTCAATGAGGTTGTATCAAGGTATTGCGTTGATAACGACTTTCTCAAAGGCCCGATATCTCTACATAAATCATTTGCGTCTCTCTCAATCATATCCTTTTCAAGAGACTCGGGGACAGACAATCCCTTTTCCTTTAAATCCCTGCGCCTGCGCTTTAACCTTTCGTTAAAATCAGCATCCAAATAGAATTTAAACTCACCATCAGGGACAACGACTGTTGTTATATCTCTTCCCTCTATAACACATTGGCCCATTTGCACCATTTTGCGCTGCATAGAAACCATTATTTCCCTCACCTTTGGTTCGCGCGCCAAGTAAAATACATTTCTCGTGATATCTGCTTTCCTTATTTCCTTGGAAACGTTTTCTCCATTTAAATAGACCTTTTGCGGCAATTCCCTTGACAACTCTATATTGACCGCCTTTACTATCTTTAACACATCCCTCACATTATCCAATTCTATGCCCGCGCGCATACATGCAAGCGTCGCGGCCCTATACATTGCGCCCGTATCCAGCAGCATCCAATCAAGCCTTTGCGCCAGCGCCTTAGCAATCGTACTCTTGCCTGCTCCAGCTGGGCCGTCTATGGCGATTACATTAAGAAGCCGACGCATTTTGACTTTTTTATTATCGCCTCCTAAATCGGCATTCTCTTTTATCTTTGTTATATAATCATTAAATCGCCTTTTGAATTTCTGCGCGCTTTTTAATAAATTTGCCCTGTTATCCTGAAATATGGACTGCCATAGGTTCTTTGAAGAACTAGCTATACGGGTCATATCTGCCAATGACTGGGCTCCTAAATATCTGGCATCTTCAGCAACGTCGTTTAATGCAAAGGATATCAGATGCGGCAGGTGAGAGGCATACGCCATTACTTCATCATGAACAGCCGCATCCATAAATATAACGTCCATTCCCAAAAAGTTATACATGGCCTTTACCACACCTACTGCCTGATGATTTTCCGCTAATCCATCTAAACAAACAACGGCCTTTCTGCCCATAAACAAGGTTTTGTCCGCGCCTTCTACTCCTGAAACATGACTGCCAGCAATAGGATGAGAAGGGACAAAAATAAAATTATAGTTATTCTCTTTATATGCCTTAACAATCGGAAGTTTAACGCTCCCTACGTCTGTTATAACAGTATCTTTACCAACTACTTTTTCAATTTTCTTAAACGCAGCCGGTATAACATCCACAGGCAGACATAATATGACTAAATCGCACTTTTTAAGCGCCTTATAATCCGTTGACAGCTCGTCTATCGCGCCAAGGGATTTGGCCTTTAACAGCTTTTTCCTGTTTCTGCCAATACCAATGACCTTTTTGGCGTAGCCTGAAAATTTCAGGCGCAGGCCAATGCTCCCGCCAATCAACCCCACACCGACAATACCAACACAAGACCTCAAGTTTTGCATAAAGTTTATACTATTCCCATTCTATTGTTGCAGGCGGTTTTGAACTGATATCGTAAACCACCCTGTTAACCCCCTGAACTTCATTTATAATCCTGTTGGATATCTTGCCCAACAACTCATAAGGCAACTTTGCCCAATCTGCCGTCATACCGTCAACACTGTTTACACATCTCAATGCAATAACGTGTTCATACGTCCTGTTATCACCCATTACGCCAACCGTCCTGAGAGGCAAAAGCACGGCAAAAGACTGCCATAACTGCGTATAAAATCCCGCGCGTTTTATCTCGTCTATAACAATCCAATCGGCCTCCCTAAGCACGTCTAATTTATCCCTGCTCACAGGGCCAAGCACACGAACAGCAAGCCCCGGCCCGGGAAAGGGCTGGCGCTGGATAATCTCATCAGGCAGGCCCAATTCCCTGCCTAATGCGCGAACCTCATCTTTAAACAAGTCCCTTAAGGGCTCTATTAGCTTAAATTTCATATCCTTTGGAAGGCCTCCAACATTGTGATGGCTTTTTATCTTTGCCGTAGGCCCCCCAAATGCAGACACAGACTCTATCACATCAGGATAAAGGGTCCCTTGAGCCAAGAACTCCGCATCTTTTATCAAACCCGCCTCTTTTTCAAACACCCTTATAAAACGATGGCCTATACGCCTTCTCTTTTCTTCGGGGTCTTCTACTCCTTCAAGGTCTGATAGAAATTCATTGCTCGCATCAACACACTTGAGATTCATTTTAAATCCTCTGCCAAAAACATCCTGCACCTTCTCAGCTTCACCCTTTCTAAGCAATCCATTGTCTATGAAAATACACGAGAGTTTATCCCCTATCGCCTTGTGCAGAAGCGCAGCTACAACAGAGGAATCCACACCTCCGCTTAAAGCGCATATAACCCTCTTGTCTGCGACGGTTTTCCTTATTTTCTCCACCTGTTCTTCTATAAATGACTTCATCGTCCAATTAGGCTGGCATCTGCATATATTAAAAAGAAAGTTCGCCAATATCTGCCTGCCGTTTTCCGTGTGAACGACTTCCGGATGGAATTGCAAACCGTACAGGTGCCTGTCAAAATCGGCAATTGCCGCATGAGGCGAATTTTCCGTATGGGCAAGGTTTACAAAACCCTTGGGAAACCCGCTGACATAATCTGCATGGCTCATCCATACCACAAAATCATCGGGAAGGCCCAAAAACAGGTCCTTAAAATTATCGATAAAAAGACGGGCTCTGCCGTACTCCCTGCAGGCCGCCGCCTCAACACCCTGTCCTTCTGATAGAAAATTCACTATTGCCTGCATGCCATAACATATACCCAAAATAGGCACGCCTAATTTAAACACATCAGGATCAGGCATAGGGCATTCTTTCGTATAAACACTGGCCGGGCCGCCTGAAAATATAATACCTTTTACTGCAAGATTGCGGATCTTTTCTATATCAGCATTATACGGCAGAATCTCGCAATACACGTGTTCTTCCCTTATCCTGCGCGCAATAAGCTGGGTATATTGAGACCCGAAGTCTAATACCAAAATCATTTCTTTAGTTTCCATCTTCCTTTTGCTCCTTTTGATCACTTAACATCTCTTTAATAAACACATAGAGAACAGCTATAAATCCAAAAAACATCATTGATATCAACGCCTTTATCCTGCCAAAGGCGCGTTTCCTTTCCACACTAACTGCCTTGGAAACGATCTTGACGTCCCCTAACTGCATGGCCTTGGCTATCCTATTTTCAACCAAACGCTTCGCCCACTGCTGATACGTGTTATTATATAGGTTCAATTCCGCATCCAATTTTGTCTTTTTGCGTTTTTTCTCAACCAATTGTTTGTTCAATTGGAAGACATCTTCCTTTAGATCGTCGGCAAGCTGTTTAAACATCTCTATACGGGAACCTAACTGCAAGATCGCCAATTTACATTCATCTCTTTTCGCCTTCATCGCCGCATAATCGTCTTTGTATTTTTGATAAGAACTCTGCGCCACGTTAAGCTGTAATTCGTATTCCGGAAGCGCCAAACCAGCCTCTTTTAATTTCTCTTTCAAAAGAAGCAGTCTGTCCTGCAGATCATTATACTCCTGCATCAGAGAATCCCTCCTAGATACGAAAAAATTATAACCCTCTAAAAGAGACAATATTCTCCAGAGGTTTACTGTACTGATATTATCCGGCAATAACAATCCAATCGCCGCAAACTTGCTTAAACGCGCGTTATTTGCCAAATCAGACCTGAGCATAATAATATTGGATTGCAAGTCATCAACCTGAACGGATAATTGGGCTATCTTATTGCGCACGTTTTCTATTTCCTTCTCCCAAACCGCTTTCGGGAATTTTTGCCGGGCCAACGTCAACTCATTCACTGCCGCCTCATACCTTTTAGATACCTCAAGCAATGCCTTTTTCGCCTGATTCAGCTTTGCCCCGGCATCGCCTTTATTTTCCAACAGGGCCAGGCCTATCCACTTGCCATCTACTTCAAACCCCTTCAAAAGGGCATCTATCCTCTGCAATTGACTGCGTTTCTCTGTCAGCTCGATCTGCAAATTCACTACCTGTTTTATATAACCGTCCATTTTATCTTTTTTAGCATTATATTCGTTTTGAATCCGCGTCAGGTCTTCGCGGATATCAAAAGACTCGGCTTCATCCTTTAAATCAAGAAATTTCCTCCGCGAGGCCTCAAACTGCTGGGCTATAAAATTCTTAGCGCCTTTAAATTCACCGGACAAAAGTTCCTGATTATACTTCAAATACAAACTGGCCCATTCATTTGCAATGGCAATAGCCAAATCATGCGTTGGGGCGTTTACCTTTAATATAAGTATATCGGTGTCTTTCACCTGCTCTACATCCAACATCTTAAAGAAGTTTTTCAATAGGATCTTGTCTTTGTCTATCAATCCCTTCTCCGACAAATTATAATACAATTTGCTCATTATCTCTTCTGAAAGCAATAATTGTTGATGTGTTTCCAATGAGATGGCCGATGGCAAAACAAGCCGCGATTTGCTGCTCATTTCTCCCTGCATTATATTGCCTGAAACTGCCATTTGAACCTTTAAAGGCGTCACAAGCAGCATGGAATTTGTTGAATAATTCCTTGGCGATGTCAAAACCAAAAAGGCGGTTATCAAAAGGCCAGCCAAGATAATCGCAAAAAATCCCTTCCTCTGACGTTGAAAGGCCTTAAAGACCTCCTTCAAATCCAATTCATCTTCGTAAAACAACTCCGGTTGCTCCTGCATCTCCTTCTCCTTTGATTAGAACCAATCCATTCCTTTATTCCATCGCCTCATTTATCGGCTGGCTTGAGACAGAATCCGTTTTTGGCTTATCCTTTTTTGAGTCCTGATCCTGCTTGGTAGGAGAATAAACCGTCATATTTGCCGGAAATTTTTTGTCTATCGGCCGAATAATATAATCAACCGCTACACTATAAATAAACCCCGGGAGAAAAACCAAACGCTTGGAAACGGCGCCATTTGATATAGAGGACTCTACATTCTGCCACGGGGACAAATACAGCGCCATCATCCATAACGCAGTTAATAGCGTCCCTGAAAAAAGACCTAGAATTGCTCCAAAAACCTTTTCAGGCCGGCCCATCTCATCGGACGAAAGAAAAAATGACAATATGCCTTTAAATATCCATGCAATTAAAACGAGCGCTATCAAAAAAGCAGAAAAACTCAGGAAATCACCGTATAAAGGAGGAACACTTGGCAATTTTTCCCTGACAAAATCGGTCAGATATATGTAATTATGAACAACAATAATCGTTATGATTAGAACTGCTATCAGATTGTAAATTCCCAATAACATACCCCTTTTAAATCCGAGATAAATACCGGCAAATATCAAGAATACACATATTATATCCATTGCCCATGACATATCCATGACCTACCTCCTGTTAAGTAAATTCAATAATTCGTTTCTCGTTTTTTCGTTATCTCTGAAAATACCTCTAACCGCGCTGGTAATAACCTTGCTTGAAGGCTGTTTCACGCCGCGCATGGACATACATAAATGTTCAGCTTCAATCACCACCATCACGCCCAACGGATCCAATCTATTCATCAACACCTCTGCTATCTGCGAAGTAAGCCTTTCCTGCACTTGGGGCCTGCGGGCAAATAAGTCCACTGCCCTGATAATCTTGCTTAATCCTGTAATCTTTCCTGCCTTTGGCAGATATGCTATGTGCGCTTTCCCAAAAAAAGGCAGGAGATGGTGTTCACACATGGAAAAAAAGGATATATCCCGGATTAAGACGATTTCATTATGCTTTTCATCCATTGAGATGGAGATTTCATCTTCAGGGGACACTCCTATGCCAGAGAAGACCTCTTCATACATATCTGCTACACGCTGCGGCGTGCGCAAAAGATCCGGACGGTCAGGATCCTCTCCTATGGCCTCTAATATAAGCCTGACTGCTGTTTTTATCTTTTCTTTATCCATAGCTCTGTTATTTTGTTAATAAGGCCAAGACCAAGGAGAACTCCTGCAAATGCTTCATCACAAGTGAATGCGAACTGCTGTCTGAAAACAATATCTTGGACTCATTCACCCGCAACAGCTCTACGTTTACTCCTATCTTTTCCTCTAAAAAATCCTTTAACCCTTTCAAATAGGCGCTGCCGCCTGTTAAGATAACCTTTTCCGGTATCTCTCCGAACTGCGTTTCGTAATAATCCAACGATATATAAATATCATCTACTATATGCATGATAATCCTATTTGCCAATGTTATGACATCTACAAATGCATTCTCGCCACGTTTAACCGCTTCGGCCACTTCAGGACTTATGCCAAGCCTTTCTTGGATAATGGCATCTATATCCTCTCCGCCTATCGGCACACTGCGCACAAAGCTTATTGAATTATTATTCCATACTATAACATTCATCCATTTCTTGCCTATATCTACCATGCAAACAGGGCCGCTTTCAAGCGGGTATAATATGGGTATCAAAAGCGGCAATAATAATCCATCCACACCCATAAACCGCATCCTAAAACCCGATCCCCGAACGACTTGTTCATACTCTAATATCTCATCCTTTCTCGCGCCTACAAGCAAAACAGGGCTGTTTATACTCCTGCGCTTCATCGAGAGTCTAACTGCCGAAATCTCCATATCATCCACATCTCCCGGAAAATATCTCGAAGACTCATAGTGTACCAGTCTAGATATCTCCTTATCCGCCATATTGGGAAAGGAAGCAAACCTGCAATAGACCTTGCCTAAAGGCATTGCGCTGGAAATAATCGCCCTTCTTATATCCATATCCCACATCACAGATTTCATTGCATTTATAATAGATTTACGCTTATCCAATGAATTTTCTATATTGCTTTTTGCAGCGGCCTGTATATAGAATTTCCCCCTTGAATATCTGCCAACAGCTGCCTTCACACTACTTGAACCTATATCTATAACCACCTTATTCCTTAACCCCATTGCGCCCCTCCTCAATGGAAAAAGAGCTACGCACAAACGGGCCTGCCATGACCCGTTTTACACCGAGCGATCGTGCGTAACCTGCCAATTCCTCAAAGTCTATTTTATCATATATTTGTGAAACTTTAAAATGTCCTTCTCCCGGGGACAGATATTGTCCGATACACAGCTCTTCAACACCTGTCTGCGCAAGGGTCTGTATTAACTGCCGCGCATCTTCAAGTTTCTCCCCAAGCCCCAACATAAAGGAAGTCTTTATCCTGACAGACGTTGGACTATGTTTAGACAAATAAGATATAACAGACAGGCTTCTATCAAAGTCTGAATTAGGCCTTATTACAGGATACAACCTCTTTACTGTCTCTATATTATGTCCTATGATCTCTACAGGCAGCTCCAATATCAAATCCAAAAGCCGGGTTTGTGCCATAAAATCAGGAATTAATAATTCTATTTTCAGATATGGAAACTCATCCTTTAAGGACCTGACAATCCTTGTAAAGTGCCCTGCCCCATAATCAGGCAAATCGTCTCTTGTAACAGAAGTTATAACTAAACTCCGTATATCGGCTTCCCGCACTAAGCTGCATATGGCCTCTTCTTCCCACGAAAAATCCCCGCCTTTGGCGCCTTTTTTAACTGAACAAAACCTGCAATTTCGCGTGCATACATCTCCTAAAATCAACACCGATATATGTCTGTGGGGAAAACACAGTCCACGATTAGGACATCTGCCCTCAATGCAAATAGTGCTAATATGAGACGAACTAAGTCTGCGTAAAAATTCATCCAAATCACTTTCTGATGACAATATGGCCTGTCTGGGCATAGCTATTCTACCGGATAAGATCCCAACACCTTGAGAAAGTTGCATTTTTTCTCCAAGTCATTAATAGCTCCTGCCACAGGTTTGTCCTGAATATGTCCTTCTAAATCAATAAAGAAATAATAATCCCATGCCTTTTTTCTGGAAGGCCTTGACTCGATCTTAGTTAGGTTAATATTATTCCTCTTGAAAGGCATAAGCATGTGATGAAGGGCACCAATCTCGTCTTTTACTGAAAAGACTATAGAGGTTTTATCTTTACCTGTTCTCGAAGGCATCTCCTTTCCAACAATCAAAAAACGGGTATAATTATCCGGGCTGTCTTCTATTGACTTGCGCAATACCTTTAACTTGTATTTTTTAGCGGCAATCAGGCTCGCAATAGCCGCGCTATCTCTTTCCTTTGCCGCAATCTGCGCCGCATATGCCGTGCTTGGAACGTCTATCAATTCTGCTTTTGGGAAATTCTCCTCCAAAAATATCCTGCATTGTCCAAAGACAAGGGGATTGGAATAAATTCGCTTGATAGAAGATTCTTTATAAGCGCTCAATAGATTGTGATGAATAGGAATTAAAACCTGTGAACATATATGCAAATCAGTCTCAACCAACATATCCAATGTATGACTAACAGCGCCTTCTATGGAATTCTCAACAGGCACCACGCCATAATCCGCATTGCCTTTTTCAACAGCAAAAAAGGCCTCTCTAATCGTATGACAGGCCAACAAATCCACAGAGGAACCAAAACGTTTTTGAGCAGCCTCATGAGTAAACGTCGCCTCAGGCCCTAAAAAAGATATGATTAGTTTTCTTTGAATAGACAACGAGGAAGAAATTATCTCCCTAAAAACAGGCTCTACCAACGAGAATTCCACACCTTCTTTTTTTGCCAAAGACCTTATCCCTGATATAAGCCTTGATTCCCTTGCGGGATCAAAAACCGCGCGGCCCAAACGCCCTTTTTCCATGCCTACCTGTTTGCTAATAGAAAACCTGCGCTTAAGCAGATTCAATATCCGCCGGTCTATTTTCTCTATTTCCTGCCGCAATTTCTCCAATTTCAAGTTGCACCTCCTGAGCAATTTGTCCCTCCATTTGATCAAATTCCTCAATCCTTGGCAGATCCTTTAAAGAACCCAGCCCGAAATAATCCAAAAACGCCTTTGTCGTGACATATAAAAACGGCCGGCCGGGAACTTCTTTTCTGCCTTCTATCTTTATCATATCCTTCTCTATCAAGTTTTTAATCACACCATCGCTGGAAACACCTCTTATCTGCTCTATCTCTATCTTAGTGATAGGTTGTTTATAGGCAATAATTGAAAGCACTTCCAACGCCGCCCGGCTTAATCTTTCCTGCTTGTATGCGGCATACATCTTTCTTATCCATGGAGAGAACTCATCTAACACAAATAACCTATACCCTCCGGCTATATTCCTTATACAAAAACTCCTGTTTGTCTGCGCATATTCATTATTTAATTCATCTATCAAGGCAATAATATCTTTATTGGAAAGATCCGCCATTACTATGTCCCTTATCTCTTTAAAAGAGAGAGGGTGGTCAGCCACCATTAATATAGCCTCTAAAACACGCTTGAGATCTACATCCTGAACAACATTTGATTCATTCATGATAACAACACCTTTTCGTTTCTATACAATTCTATATCCCCAAAGATGCCGTCCTGTTTCACTGCCACCTCCCCTAACCTAACCAATTCCAAAACAGCTAAAAATATGGCAACCAATTCAAATCTATCCCTCGCCCGCTTGAACAATGCGTTAACCCGAACGTATTTGCGTTCGACCATCAAATGCAAAAGCTCATGTATCTTTTCTTCAACGGTAAACTCGTCAATAATAATCTCATGTACAATCTGCTTCGGCATATGTTTAACCGCTTTACTAAACGCGGTTAATAATTCAAAAACATTATTTTCTAATTTTATGTCAACATCTTCAAATGCCTCGTCCACTTCAGGCATATTAGCGCGCGAAAACCACTCCTGCCTTTCCTGTTCCATCTCTCTTAGGCGGACAGAAACATGTTTCAAGGCCTCATATTGCAAAAGCTGATTCACCAATTCCTGTCTTGGGTCATCTATGTCTTCATCAATAGCTTCTGGTTTTGGCAAAAGCATCTTGGATTTTATCTGCATAAGAGTAGCCGCCATTACGATGTATTCACCGGCTATATTTATATCCAGCATTTCCATTACATTGAGGTATTCCATATACTGATCCGTGATATAAGAAATCGGTATATCGTATATGTTTATCTCGTCCTTCTTTATAAGAAAGAGCAATAAATCCAACGGGCCCTCAAAAATATCCAACTTTATTTCGTAGGACACAGTTCTATCCTTATTTTGTCGAGCACCCCATTTACAAAACGATATGCCTCATCCTCTCCAAAACGCTTGGCCAATTCCACAGCCTCATTAATAGTAACCTTTGCAGGAATGTCCTCCTCGTATAATAACTCATAAACACCTATGCGCAAGATGTTCCTCTCTATAATGGCTATTCTATCAATGGGCCAATTAGAGACATACTTTACTATTATTGCGTTTATGTCCTTGCCGTTAGCCGCAACAGATTCTACGAGATGTAAAGCAAAATCCACAACATCCCTGTCTTCTTCCCTGTTTACTTCACAAACCATAGCCACTGCCTCTTTAGCAGGACAGTTGCGTATCTCCATGTTATAAAGCGCCTGCAAGGCAAACTCCCTAGCAAGGCTTCTCTTACGCATAATAGAAAAACCTATTTCAATTTCTCAACAATGTTTACCATCTCTATTGCAGAAACAGCGGCATCCCTTCCCCTGTTGCCGGCCTTTGTGCCGGCCCTGTCCAATGCCTGCTCAACAGTATCAGCTGTAATGATTCCGTATATTACGGGCTTGCCTGTCTGCAAAGACACGTTGGCAATCCCTTTGGAAACTTCGGCGGCAACATACTCAAAATGTGGTGTCTCACCGCGGATTACAGAACCAAGACAGATTACAGCATCATAACCTTTCTCTGCCGCCAGCTTTGCAGTCAAAGGTATCTCAAAAGCGCCAGGCACCCAGATCAAAGACACATTATCTGCCTTGACGTTATGCCTTAACAACTCATCCTTGCAGCCTTCCACCAATTTTTGCGTCACGAACTCATTAAATCTTGACGCGACTATGAAAAACTTTGCGTTTTCATTTACAAGAGTAACCTTTATCTCATTCATAAGAACCTCCAATATTTCTGCTGTTTATAAAATTTAACACGGCCTTAACTGCTTATTATACAATGTATTTGACGTTTTTACTATAAAATAAGAAAAAAGCTTTCGCTTTAAGGGGATTGCTCCCCTTAACAACCCCTGGCCGGGGGTTCAAATCATAACATAAATCCCCTGCGTTATCTCACATCCAAAGCAATACCTACCCTACAAAATCTATTCTATGGACCGGAGGGGATTTGAACC
>CAYXYY010000043.1:0-56405 GCA_964469495.1 uncultured Planctomycetia bacterium
GAATGAATTAGAGGAGTATATATCCTATTTAAAGAAAGTTGTCTTTGCTGAGATAGAAGGTGATTACCTTACGTTATCAGACCTGTTTACTACGATGTTGATTTTTGCGCGTTTTGAGAACAATGTGATTGCCTCTGATAAAAAGATGCGTGATTTCTTATTATTTGCCGCCTTTACAAGTTATATTGCAGATAAAACGGATAGAAAAGCTTCGATATATATAAGAGAGATAGGGGGATTAACTATTGCTATTCCCGGTGTTAAGGTCAATCTGCCGGCTGGTGAAGGGGAAAATGAGACTATGCCTGAAATAGGCACTCTCAGGAAAGATGCAAAGGAAAAACTTAATGAACTTGCAGGAAGAAGCGGGGAAGAAGAATCTTCCAAGCCCGGTAAGAGGCCGGGAGGTATATGGCTTGAATATAACCCGGGTTGGGTTATATAATGCCTTGATGTTAAACTATACTGTCAAAAAAAACAAGGGCCGCCTCAAAGCTGCCCTTGTTTTTTCAGGAAGATATGTTTGGCTTGGACAAACTTAAGGGATTAAATGAATACTTGCCTAATTTGGGCTTTTGGTTTATAATGTCTTGTTTGACCCGACACGGGTATAGTGTCGGGTTTTAGATTTGCGTACTTTTTGCGCGGATCTGCGTCGGAGCGGACATCTTATGGCGCTCTATTTTTTGTTTATAGGAGGTGTTTTATGAAGAATGCTTGGAAAATGCGGTTCTCCTGCGTTGTTGCTGTTTTTTTGTTTTCTTATTTGGCAATAGCGGCAGACAAGACATCTTTTTCCGTTGTTTATTCAGGCAATACCCAGTCTGCTTTATATCCTGCAAAGGTATCAGATAAATGGATTGGCGGTGTGAATGCGCGCGCAAATCTTATAGCAAAACTAAAAAAACAGGATAAAAATCTCATTGCAATTGAAGGGCCGGGATCTATTGCAGGCGCTCTTAGTGATATGAATTCTGTTAATGAAGATTTGGATAAAAAAAGGGCGTTGGTCTATTTCAATATATTAAAATCAATGGGGTATGATGTCGTTTGCCTTGGCGCAGATGACTTTGAACGCATTGATTATCTAACCGGGTGGAAACCGGGTCCAGTTAACGTATTGTCTTTGGGCCCAACCAAACAATCAGCAGGATTTAACTCTAACAGGATTCAATACGTGGACACTGCTGGCATAAAAATAGGTTTTATGATTGCGCATAACGATTGGATTAACGAGGTTTCCAGTATGTCTGGTGAATTGAGGGGGAAAGGCGCGGATTTAGTCGCAATGGTTATTTCCGACGGGGTTGATGCTCAGTTATTGGCCCAGAAGAAAGACGATATATTGGCAAGCGTTGATATGCTCTTTTTGCCGCAATCCAATTTATTGAACATCTTTTCTGACGACGATGTTAATGACTCTCTTGTATTATTTCTGAAAGATACCAATACCGTTGTTTTTGCCCCAAAGTGGGGGGGCTATGCGTTGTCTTTTGCCAGTATTAGTGTTGAGGAAGGGAAGATTATTGCGGCTGCTATTGAATCTAAGAAGGTGATAGACAATGGTAAAATGAACAAGTCTATAAAAAAATTATTGCCGGCATGTTTTTCTGATTCAGACTGCAAAAGTAAGGCGCAATCCGGACAGATATGCCAGTGCGTCTCTCCGGGCACTATGCAGGCAAAGTGCGATTGCGCTGTTTTGGAGCCATATGAGTTAACTGCTATTGTGCCTCGCAGGTGCCTGTCCTGTAATGAGACGGATATTGCCTCGTGGATGAACGATATATTTAAAAGGGGCGTTAAGATAAATCGCGTGTATATGGATACGCCAAATGGGCAGGAGATTATCAATAGTTTAAAGGCTATGTATCTGCCTATTTATTTGCTTCCGGATAAGATTTCAAAAGACAAACACTTTTATGCGATTAAGGAATCGCTTATGAAAACAGATTATGGATATATGATAAAACCTGAGGCGGCGGGTGTTTCCGTATATGTTAACAGACAGAGAATCCCTAAAAAATTAGATGTATTTGTGAACCCTATATTGGAAAGTAAGGGCCTGGCTCAATTGGTCAAAAGGATACACGAATTAAGACAACAGCTGCCTGATTGGGATATATCTATTAATTATATCGTGAAGGCAGATAGAGCAGGTAATGTCGTGTTTGCAAATAATGATGCTGGTAAAATGGAGGCCATTGCGCAGTTGTGTATAGAAAAATATAGTCCTGATTTGTTGAGCAAGTTTTCATCTTGCAGGTTTATACAGGGGTATCCAAATGACATTTTACCCTGTTTAACAGGAGCAGAAAACACGCAGATATTAAAAATAAGACAGTGTTTGCAAAATCCAACCGAGATATCTTATTATTTAAATGAGAAGACAAAATTATCACTTGAGTTGAATATAGATAAACCGGGGGTTGTTTTGTTTGAAAATCAACAGGTATTGAGCCTTTCTCCGCGTATTCTTACCCCAGAAAACCTTAAAGTATGGTCGGGAGAAGGCGCTAATGAGAAAGCAGAGGCAGAATAAAAGGAGTGGTGTTTTATGAATACGAATGAGATCTTCGCTATCTTAAATCAGATATCTATGGAAAAGGGTATAGATAAACAGATTTTATATTCCGCCATTGAAAGCGCGTTAGCCAGCGCCACTAAAAAGGCATATCACGTAAAGGAGATAGAGGATATAGAAGCCAAAGTAGATGGTGAAACAAAGACTATTTCGGTAAAAATCAGTGGAGAGGAAATCCCAGCCGCTGAGCTTGGAAGAATCGCCGCTCAAACTGCAAGGCAGGTTATTATCCAAAAGATAAGGGAGGCTGAAAAGGACGTTGTTTTTAATGAATATCAGGCATTAATCGGCAAATTGGTCAGCGGGACTGTTTACAGAATAGACCGCAGACAGATTATTGTTGATATGGGAAAGGCGGAAGGTATTCTTCCCAGAAGGGAACAATCCTTTAGAGATAATTACAGGCAGGGTGATAAGATACGCGCTATTTTGCTTTCGGTTTCCAGAGAGCCAAAGGGCCCTGTGCTTTTGCTTTCAAGAAGGCATCCGAATATGGCAAAGATGTTGTTTGAATTGGAGGTCCCTGAGATAAAGGACGGAATAGTAGAGATAAAGGCCATTGTAAGGGAATCTGGCCAACACACGAAAATAGCGGTTGCCTCTACTAACGACAAGATAGACCCGATGGGAGCATGTGTCGGTATGAGGGGGACGCGCATAAAGAATATTGTCAATGAGCTTCAAGGCGAAAGGATAGACGTTGTCAGATGGTCTGATAATCCTATTGATTTTATCAAGGAAAGCCTTAAGCCAGCTAAGGTGCAGGAGGTTCGTATCATAGATAAGGCGAAGAAACACGCTGAGATATCGGTTTTAGACGATCAGCTTTCATTGGCCATAGGCAGGAACGGCCAAAATGTTCGTCTGGCATCTAAATTAACGGGTTGGGAATTGGATATCAGGACGGCCGAAGGTTCTAAGATGACGAGCTCTCAAGCAGGCCAAGAACTTGAAAACATACTTTGTCAGGTCCAAGACGTTGATAAAGAGGTTGTTGCAAACCTGCAAGAAGCGGAATTTCATGACTTGAATGCCATAGCTATGGCCTCGATTGACGATTTGATTGAGGTGGAAGGTGTGGATAAGGCCATTGCCGAGGAGCTTATATCCAAGGCAAGGGATTATATGTCAAAAGATGAAGGAGAATAATGCGCGTTTATGAATTAGCAAAACAATTAGATGTTACGAGCAAGGCCTTGGTATCTTTTATTAGAGAGAAGGTCGGCATAGAGGTTAAGAGCCATATGAGTAATCTCTCTGATGATCAGGTTGATTTGATTAAGTCAAAACTGCCATCTAAAAAGGCAAAACAAAAGGAAGAAGCGCCAAAGAAAAAGGAGAAAAAAGAGAGGAAATCCCCTCAAAAGAAAAAAGCAAAAGAGTCTCCTAAACCTGTAAAAGAAGAAAAGGAACAGGAAAATCAGGAGCCCAAACCTCCAAAGGACATTCCTTTAAGGGAAATAGAGGTGGAATTGCCTGTTGGCGTAAGGCAGATTGCGCAAAAATTGGGTGTGAAGGTCCAGCAGGTTCTGGATTATGCTGTTAAGAAACGCCTTAATATAAATATCAATTCAAGCCTTTCAGAAGAACAGGCAACTGTTATAGCCGAAGGGTTTAACGCTATCTTGATAAAACCATTGCCCAAGGATAAGGCCGTTATAAAGATGCACGAGGATATGGAAAAACAAGATCTTGAACCGCGTCATCCTGTTATAACGCTTATGGGCCATGTAGATCACGGGAAAACGTCTTTGTTAGACAGGATACGAAAAAGCAATGTAACGGATAAAGAGTTTGGAGGTATTACCCAGCACATAGGCGCATATGTGGTAAATCTGCCTAATGGAGGCAAACTAACGTTTTTGGATACACCGGGCCACGAGGCCTTTACTGCGATGAGGGCTAGAGGCGCGCATAGCACTGATATTGTAATTCTGGTCGTCGCCGCTGACGATGGCGTGATGCCGCAGACTATAGAAGCGATTAATCACGCCAAGGCGGCAGAAGTGCCTATTGTGGTTGCGATAAACAAGATGGATACAAAAGGCGCGGATCCCGATAAGGTGAAAAGGCAGCTTATGGAACAGGGCATTATGCCTGAGGAATGGGGAGGAAAGACTGTAATGGTGCCGGTGTCTGCAAAAACAGGCGAAGGAATAGATGATTTGCTTGAGATGGTAAGTTTAGAAGCGGAACTTCTGGAATTGAAGGCGAATAAAAAGAAACCGGCTAGTGGTATTGTAATAGAGGCAGAAGTCCATCCGTTTAAGGGAGTGCTTTGTACGTTTTTGGTTAAGTCAGGCACGCTTAAAGTAGGAGATGCCCTGATTGTCGGGGATACTTTCGGAAAGGTTAAATCCATTATCAATGAATATGGCGCAAGGTTGAAATCCCTTGGGCCTTCTGAGGCAGGCCAAGCGCTTGGTATTAATAATGCGCCTGAAGCAGGCGATGCATTTTACGTGGTAAGCTCTGAAAAGGAGGCAAGGGCTATATCCGAGTTTGTTAGACAACGCAAAAAAGAGGAATCAGAAAAGGATAACGTCAGAGAGGCCGTGTCTCTGGATAATCTGTTTGAAAAAATGCAGGAGGGCGATGTTGAGGAATTAAGGGTGATATTAAAGGCCGATGTGCGCGGAAGTCTGGAAGCGGTTAAGGCATCTTTGGAGAAGATATCCACTAGCGACGCAAAGATAAATATTATGCATGCCGGCATAGGAGAGATTTCATATTCGGATGTGCTTTTGGCAGATTCTTCAAAGGCGGTGATTATAGGATTTAATGTGAGCGCAAATTCAAAGGCAAAGAAATACGCGCAGACGAAGTCCATTGAGATAAAGATTTATAAGATTATATATGACCTTATAGATCAGGTAAAGGCCGCGTTGGAAGGTATGTTGGAGCCTATTATTCAAGAGGTGTGGGTAGGCACTGCGGAGGTCCTTCAGGTATTTAACCTGTCTAAATCAGGCACTATTGCGGGTTGTCAGGTGAGAAAAGGCAAGATTACCCGTGGAGATAAGGCAAAATTGGTTAGAAATGGAGATGTGGTGTATCAAGGCCGCATTACCTCCTTAAAGAGGTTTAAGGACGATGCGCGCGATGTTGCGGAAGGATACGAATGTGGTATAGGCATCGGTTATTCCAAGATAATGCCCGGAGATGAGATACAGTGTTTTCAGGAAGAGAAAATACTCCGCAAATTAAAGTAGGTGGTGGGACGTGTCGGTAAACGAAATTCCGTCAAGATATAATCCTTCGGATGTTGAGTCAAAGTGGTATGCTATATGGGAGGAAAACGGATATTTTAATGCCGATATAGACGAGAAAAAAGAGCCTTACACTATAGTTATTCCTCCTCCGAACGTTACAGGCATATTGCATATGGGCCATGCCTTAAATAATTCTTATCAGGATATATTAATAAGGTTTAATCGAATGAAAGGCAAAAATGCCTTGTGGATGCCGGGAACCGATCATGCTGGAATAGCAACTCAAAATGTCGTTGAGAGGAAGATAGCCAAACAAGGAAAGACCAGATATGACCTTGGCAGGGAAAAGTTCATAGAAGAGGTTTGGAAGTGGAAAGAAGAATACGGTTCAACTATTATACGCCAGTTAAAGAGGTTGGGCGCGTCATGCGATTGGCGCAGGCTGCGTTTTACTATGGACGATGCCTATTCCAAAGCGGTTAGGTATGTTTTCGTTAAATTATTTGAGAAAGGCCTTATTTATCAGGGCAATTATATCATTAATTGGTGCCCAAGATGTCATACCGCATTGGCAGACGAGGAAGCGCCAAAGAAAGAGTCTCATGGCAAACTCTATTACGTGAAATATCCTATCGCAGGAGAAAAGGATACCTTTTTGGTAGTTGCAACAACGCGTCCTGAGACAATACTTGGCGATAGCGCCGTTGCCGTTAATCCAAATGACGAGCGTATGAATAAGTTTATAGGCAAAAAGGTTATCATACCTATTGTCAATAGGCTGGTGCCTGTGATTGCAGATGATTTTGTGGATCCTGAATTTGGGACAGGAGCTGTTAAGATAACGCCTGCCCATGACCCGGATGATTTTCTGGTTGGGAAAAGGCATAATTTAGAGGCCATTGTTGTGATTGATTCAAAGGGTATAATGAATGAAAATGCCTCTTCGTATTATAAGATGGACAGATTTGAATGCAGAAAGGCGATAGTTGAAGACCTAAATAAGATGGGGTTGATAGAAAAGATAGAGGATTACACCAATAACGTTGGGCATTGTTATCGCTGTGATACGATTATAGAACCGTATCTTTCTATGCAGTGGTTTGTAAATATGAAAGAGCTGGCAAAACCGGCTATAAAGTCTGCCAAGGATGGCAAGATAAAATTCGTTCCGGAGAGATGGAAAAAGGTGTACCTGAATTGGATGGAAAATATACAGGATTGGTGTATATCCCGTCAGATATGGTGGGGCCATAGGATACCGGTGTGGTATTGTATGAAAAACGGCGAGAGGAGCGATTGTCCGCCAATTGCCTCTATGGAAACGCCCAAAAAGTGCCCTAAATGCGGAAACACCAATCTTGAACAGGATGAAGACGTATTGGATACGTGGTTTTCGTCTTGGTTATGGCCATTTGCAACGTTTTATTGGCCGGATAACGATGAGAAAGTCAAGCAGGATTTGCGATATTTTTATCCCACAAATACGCTTATCACTGCGCCTGAAATATTATTTTTCTGGGTTGCAAGGATGATTATGTCTGGTATTGAATTTATGGGCGAGGATCCGTTTGAATACGTGTATTTACACGGCACAGTGAGAGATGATACAGGTAGAAAGATGTCAAAGTCCTTAGGGAATATTATTGACCCGTTGGAGATAATAGACGAGATGGGCGCAGACGCATTGCGTTTCAGCTTGATATCTATTACCGCATCAGGGCAAGACGTATATCTATCGCGCAGTAAATTTGAGCTTGGAAGGAATTTTGCGAACAAGATATGGAACGCATCAAGATATATATTGATGTCTGTGAAAGGGAAACGGGCAGATATAGCCCCTGCAAATTGCACATTGCCTGAAAAGTGGATATTAACGGAATTCAACAGAACCTGCAGGCAGGTTGAAACCGCCATAGAGAACTTTCGGTTTAATGAAGCGGCAAACAAATTATACGACTTTTTCTGGCATCAGTTTTGCGATTGGTATATAGAGATAACCAAGATAAACGATAAATTAGTCAACAAAAACAGCGATTCTGTGTTGCTATACATATTGGAGCGATTTTTACGCTTATTACACCCGTTTATGCCTTTTATAACCGAGGAGATCTGGCAGATTTCAAAGGAAAAGACGTTGGCAAAAGGCGAGACGGTTATGCTTGCGCCTTATCCTAAGGAAGATGATAACTTAATCTTTGAGGATGCAGACAGGTTCAATGAAATCAAGGCGCTTATAACGGAGATAAGGAACATCAGGGCCCAAATAGGGATAAAACCTTCCCAGAAGCCAGAGGCGATTATAGTATGTAAGGATGAGTTTTTAGACGTGTTAAGAGACGCAAACGGGCTTTTGAAATTTCTAGCAAGATTGGGCGGGATTAAGTTCGTTGACGGGCTTGATGAAAGGCCTCAAGGCGCCGCAATGATTGCAACGGCAAAGGCTCAGGTGTTTCTGCTGGTTGGAGACATCGTTGACATAGAAAGGCAATTGGCGTCAATAGAAGAGCAGATAACGTCTCTTGAAAAGGAGATAAAGAAGAAAAAAGGCCTTCTTTCAAATCAGGGATTTTTGAAAAAAGCGCCTGAACAGATAGTGAATTCTGAAAAGGAAAAACTGGAAAAATTGAACGAGAAACTTGAAAAATTAAAGGGATTGCAAGATGCCTTCAAAGTATCTTAAGTATACAAAGAAAACGGTAATGCCTATTATATCTTCTGCCATAGAAGAAGACCTTGGCGCGGGCGATATTACTAGCCTTGCCGTTTTTGAAAAAGAGAATCCCAAGGCAAAGGCAAAGATTATTGCAAAGGATGGTGCAATAGTATGCGGGATAGATACTGTTGCTTGGGTTTATGGGCTCTTGTCAAAAAAGATAAAGGTGAAAAAGCGATTTAAGGACGGCCAATCCGTTAAAAAAGGCGATGTTTTGTGCGAGATAAGCGGTCCGGCCATACAAATCCTTATTGGAGAGAGGCTTTCTCTGAACCTGATTTCCTATATGTCAGGTATAGCAACAATGACGCGTCAATACGTTGAGCTTTTCGGGAAAAAGATAGACGTAATGGACACGAGGAAAACGCATCCCAATATGCGTCTTTTACAGAAATACGCGGTAAAGGTTGGGGGAGGCAAGAATCATCGTATGGGGCTTTATGACCAGGTGCTTATAAAAGATAATCACATAGATATTTTGGCAAAAGCGCGCAATATAACCAGGAGAGACGCTGCGATCTTGGCAATTCAAAGGGCAAAGGCAAAGTATGCGCGCAAAAAGATTCTTATAGAGGTTGAGGTTGACGATGAAGAGGTCTTTGAGGCGGTATTGAAGGAGAAGGTGGACATAGTTATGCTGGATAACATGCCTATTGCAAGGATTAGAAAGTTGGCAAAGATTTTAAAATACCACCATCCCCGAACTCAGATAGAGGTATCGGGGAAATTATCCAAGGCACATATATCCGGAATTAAGTCTGTTAAAGAGATAGACAGGGTATCTTTAGGCAGGCTGACACATTCGTTTAAGATTGTTGATTATTCAATGACAATAGAATAGATTTAGGAGGTAAATAATGAGTGAGAAAAAACTAAAACTGGGATTACCAAAGGGAAGTCTTCAGGAATCTACGTTTAAGCTATTTGAAAAGGCCGGATTTAAGATTTCTGTTGGAAGCAGGTCCTATTTTCCATACATAGACGATGAGGAAATAGAGGTTGTTTTGCTTCGCGCCCAAGAGATGGCAAAGTACGTTGAGGACGGGGCGCTTGACTGCGGTATAACAGGGCATGACTGGGTGCTTGAAAATAACGCAGACGTGGAGCAGGTATGCGAATTGCAATACGCAAAACAGAGTTTGAATAAGGTTCGATGGGTTATTGCAGTTGAAAAAGACGCTGACATAAACTCCATAAAGGATTTGGATGGCAAGAAGATTGCAACAGAACTCGTTAATGTGACAAAACAATACCTAAAAGACAACGGCGTAAACGCTGACGTTGAATTTAGTTGGGGGGCGACAGAAGTAAAGGTCAAAACAGGGTTAGTTGACGCAATAGTTGACCTGACTGAAACAGGCAGGTCGTTGAGGGCAAATAACCTCAGGATAGTGGAAACGGTGTGTTATTCCGTCACGAAGTTTATAGCGAATAAGGATTCATGGCAGGATGATTGGAAAAAACAGAAGATAGAAAACATAGCGCTTTTGCTAAATGGCGCTTTAAATGCCAATGGCAAAGTAGGGGTTAAAATGAACGTTGCGAAAGAAAATCTAGAAGCGGTTTTGGCAGTATTGCCTGCGTTAAATAACCCAACGGTGTCAAAATTGGCGCATAAAGAATGGTTTGCCGTTGATACAGTGATGAACGAGTCGGACGTGAAGAAATTAATCCCTCAGTTAAAACAAAAAGGCGCTGAGGGTATTATCGAATATTCTCTTAACAAGGTAATTATATAAATAAGGAGGACAGTATGCCTTGCGGCAAAAAGAGAAAACGTAGAAAAATACGCACACATAAGCGTAAAAAGCTGAGAAAGCGCAACAGACATAAGAAGAAATAAGCGCGGAGAATCGCGTCTATGTCTATATTAAGAGGGGGAGTATATGCGCCTTTTTATAATGGCAATGTTGTTTTTGTGTATTTCAATGACAAATATTGCTGCCTATAACAGGGCGCAAAACGACAAAAAGGCGCAGGCCTATACCTACTTTTTAACAGGTAAGATATTGGAGATAGAAGGCGATTTTGAAGGCGCTTATGAACAATATATGAAAGCCAAGTCATTAGACAAGGACTATGGCAGCGAGTTGGATTACCGCATAGGTATTACGCTCTTTCATATGAACAGGTTAAAAGAGGCCGAAGATGTTCTGAAGGGGCTTATTAAAAAAGATAAGTCCAATGACCTTGCTTATGTTTTGCTTATGGCGTTAATAGGATCTGAAGAGGGCAGAAACAATGACCTTAATGACGTATACCGCAAGATGTTGGAATACAAGATGAACATAGATCCCAATAATGCCGAGTATCCTTTTCAGATAGGATACAACTATATGAAAGAAGGCAACTTCGACAGCGCAGCGGTTTACTTTGAGAAGGCCGTGAAATTGCAAGGGCCGTTCTCTGCAAAGGCCGCATATTTCCTTGCGGTTATAAATGAAAAGCAGGGAGATACACAAAAGGCGATAGATTCATTGGAACAGGCGCTTGATTTAATTCAATCTCCTGATATAATGAACTATTTGGCGTACCTCTATGCAAAAGAGGGAATAAAACTGGATAAGGCAAAGGAATTGGCCCAAAAGGCCATAGAACAACGCCCGGATGAACCGGCTTTTGCAGATACCTTGGGTTGGGTTTACTTCAAAATGGGCGACCTTGACAATGCGTTGAAATATCTTATAAAGGCAGGAGTAAAAGAGGACCCTGAGGTATATTACCATCTTGGAAAGGTGTACTTTGAAAAAGGCGATTATGCTAAGGCAAAGTCATATCTGGAACTTGCCTTAGATTGGGCAAATACTGATGACTATCAGGTTAGGCAGGATATACTTGATATCTTGGATAGGATAAACGGGCGAATTGAAAAATGAAAGGGGATTTTTGATGTTTCCTTTGACAAGAGACGTAAAAGAACTTGAGGAAATAGCAAATGAGATGAGGGTTCTCATCATAAAGATGCTGGCAAAGGCAGGTTCAGGCCATCCCGGAGGGTCCCTTTCTTCAGTGGAGATAATAGCATCGTTGTTTTTTTCTGTGATGAGGCATAATCCGGAAAACCCGAACTGGGATGAGAAAGACAGGTTCCACTTATCAAAAGGGCATGCCTGCCCTGCTCTTTATGCCGCATTGGCAAAGTGCGGGTATTTTGAGGAAAAACACCTCTTTACGTTGAGAGAGCTGGGCTCAATCTTGCAAGGGCATTCAGATAGAAAGACGCCGGGAGTGGACGTTTCTAGCGGCTCATTAGGGCAAGGCCTTTCCATAGCGTTAGGCATGGCATTGGCATCCCGCGTAAATAAGAAAGATTACAGGGCCTATTGCCTTATGGGAGATGGTGAGATGCAAGAGGGAAATATCTGGGAAGCAGCTATGGCGGGTGCCCATTATAAGGCCGACAACTTGTGCGCTATACTGGATCATAACGGATTTCAGATAGACGGCAGTAATGAGGAAGTAATGAATATATGCCCTATAAAGGATAAATGGCAGGCCTTCGGATGGCACGTTATAGAAGTAAACGGGCATAGCATAGAGGAACTGCTCAATGCATTTGATCAGGCTAAGGAAGTAAATGGCAAGCCTGTTATAATTATTGCCCAGACTGTAAAGGGCAAAGGCGTATCTTTTATGGAAAACGTCGTGGACTTTCACGGCAGGGCGCCTTCAAAGGAGGAGGAGGCCCAAGCATTAAAGGAGTTGGCTAAAAATGTCAAGTGAGATGTTATATGCAAGAGACTATTACGGCAATGCCCTAGTGGAATTGGGGAAGAAAAATGACAAGGTCGTTGTTTTGGATGCTGACTTGTCCGGGTCAACGCGCACGGCAAAATTCGCAAAAGAATTTCCCGAGAGATTCTTCAATATGGGGGTCGCAGAGCAAAATATGATGGGGGTTGCCTCTGGCCTTGCATCCTGCGGCAACGTTGCATTTGCCAGTACGTTTGCCATGTTTGCAAGCGGCAGGGCATGGGAACAAATAAGGAACACAATCGCCCCCAATTACCTGAACGTAAAGATCATTGCGACTCATGCAGGGATAACCGTTGGCGAAGATGGTTCAAGCCACCAGGCAAATGAAGACATCGCGATAATGCGGGCCATCCCGAACATGCGCGTAATAGTGCCGGCTGATGCAAATGAAACTTTTGAGGTAATAAAATTAATTGCTCGGATAGACGGCCCATTTTATGTTCGTATGGGCAGGTCTAAAAGCCCTGTAATAAAAGAACGCAAGAAATTTGAATTTGGCAAGGGGCAGGTCTTATCACAAGGCAAGGACGTCTGCGTCATTGCCTGCGGGACAATGGTTAGCGAGGCGTTAAAGGCAATGAGGATTTTAAAAGAAGAAAAAGGGATGGAGATAACCGTCGTAAATATGCCGACTATAAAGCCGATAGATGAGAAACTAATCATAGATATGGCCAAAAAACATAAAAAGATAATCACCTGCGAGGAACATTCTATTATAGGCGGTTTAGGGTCAGCTGTTTCCGAAGCGCTCTCTGAAAACGCCCCTATTGAATTAAAGAGAATCGGTGTGAGAGATGTATTCGGGCAATCAGGCCCGCCGAATGAACTGATGGCCTACTATGGGCTTACAGCGCAAGACATCGTCAATGAAGTGATAGGTAAGTCTTGATTTTTTAATAGGGTTATGCGATAATCAAGTTCTTATGCGGGCGTAGCTTAGTGGTAAAGCCTCGGCCTTCCAAGCCGATTACGTGGGTTCGATTCCCATCGCCCGCTTTAAATTTAGTTCTTTAAGTCCCCGTAGCTCAGTTGGATAGAGCAACTGCCTTCTAAGCAGTGGGCCGGGGGTTCGAATCCCTCCGGGGACGTTTAAATTCTTTAAAAGGGGGATGGATGAAGCTAATAGACCTATATAATACAGCTATTGAAGCGGGCATGGAAAATGACTTGCGAACTAAAGAGCAGATAGAACAATACTTGCAGACTTATAAAGAGAAATTTAAATCACTAAAAGACGAGGAAAAGGAATTTTTTGACCCCCTTTTAGCCCAGCATCCTTTTGCTGATTCACGCATATTAAACGGGGATGGCCAAACTGACGTGCAGGCGATTCTTATCGGGATAGACATTTCATCTGCAGAGGTCATACTGGCTGATAGATTAAGAGAAAAGGGCAGGAGAGTAGATGCAATAATGTCTCATCACCCTTCTGCAAGGGCTTGGGCGCAGTTTTATGAAGTGATGGATATGCAGGCGGATATTTTAGGCAGGTTGGGGGCAAATTCTGTTAGCGCGCAAAACCTAATGGCCAAGAGGCAAGGAGAGGTTAAACGCAAAGTAATGCCTGCAAACCACTTTCAGGCGTTAGATGCTGCCAAGCTATTGGGATTGCCGTGGCTCTGTATTCATACACCTGCGGATAATTGTGTGGTGAGATTTCTAACCAATCTCTTTGAAGAGAAACGGCCCAAGAAGCTAAAAGAGGTTATAGACATACTAATGGATATAGAAGAGTATAAAGAAGGAGCAAGAAGGGGATGCGGGCCGGTTATTCTGTGTGGCGATAAAAACGGCAGGGCAGGAAAGGTATCTATTGATATGACAGGAGGGACAGAAGGGCCTGTTGATTTTTTTGATATGGCGCAAAAGGCGGGCGTTGGCACAATTATAGGTATGCATTTTAGCGAAGCGCACTTTAAGAAGGCGAAAGAAGTCGGCATTAATCTGGTTATAGCCGGCCATATACCGAGCGATACACTTGGTATGAACTTGATGTTGGACTATGTTGAGAAAAAACACGGCAGGATAGAGACGATAGACTGCAGTGGATTTTACAGAATAATTCGCAATGGATAATAAGCAATCTGATTCTCATACAAATCGCAATATCTGGCTGTTAGGCTGGACAAGCCTTATCAATGACCTCAGCAGTGAGATGATAATGCCAATATTGCCGTTATTTTTTACTCATTTAGGTGCAGATGGGTTTATTATCGGCCTATTAGGCGGCCTTAGGGAGGGAATAGGCAATATACTAAAAATCTTTTTCGGATATGCATCGGATAAGATAGGGAAGAGAAAACCTTTTCTTTTAACAGGATACATATCTTCTGCTGTAATGAAGGCCGGGCTTGCCTTTTCCAATATATGGCCAGTTGCCCTGTTATTTGCATCATTGGAGCGTATAGGTAAAGGTATGCGCAACGCGCCAAGAGATGCAATGATTGTCGAGTCTATGCCAAAACACGAAGGCAAGGGATTCGGTATTCACAGAATGATGGACACGACCGGCGCAATATTAGGTTCGTCTCTAGCATTGTTTATCGTATGGAAAAGCAATACCATAGATTACAGGCATATTATTCTGTTTGCATCGGGAATTGCCCTGCTTTCAGTATTTCCACTATTTACGCTAAAAGAAGAGAAGACAGAAGAAAAACAGGTTATGCCTATAACAATAGGCCTGAAAAACCTGTCCCAAAAGGCAAGGCGGTTTATATTAATCTCATCCGTATTTGCATTTGGCTCACTTAGCTATATGTTTCTGATTATGCGGACCAGGTATATGTCCATAGGCAGAAAAGGTATCTTGATAACATTGGGCCTATACGTATTTTTCAATATATTTTATGCCTTGTTTTCCATACCATTTGGCCTATTGTTTGACAAAATTGGCGGAAGAAGGACGCTAATGATAGGATACATAGCAATGTTATTGGTTGTTCTTGGTTTCGCATTTTTCCATCCGTTTATGGCATGGATGTTGTTTGCATTATATGGCCTTGCAATGGCCGCTTTAAAAGGAAATCAAAGCGCTTTAATCGGTATCATTGCTCAAACCAATGAACGCGCGTTTGTATTAGGCACCTTTCAAACGTTTACAGGTATAGCAACAATACTTGGAAATGCCTGCGCGGGTATTCTCTGGAAACTGTTTGGTATGAGATGGGCATTTTTATTATCAGCAGGCGCAATAGGCATTGCCATATTGCTTATGTTGCTTAACTGGGAGCTGTTAAACGTACACAATTACACCGGCCCGATTCTTCCAGTAAACATCAACCTTACCAAAAAACGAAACAAGTAATACAAAAAAAAGGAAAGGCCAGCAGAATCTCTACCGGCCTAAAGTTAACATAATATACATTATGCGAAGTTATTTATTATATATACAAAATTTATTTTTACAGCTGGTGATGATCAAAATCATTCACCGGAAGCCATAAATTATTAGTTCCTGAGCTAAAATCGCCGGGAGGTTTTTCTTTGTTGTATTGTGCTTCATAGTGTGCCCGGTAATGTTCGTCAGGCCATATACTAGAAAAAAATATGCCATACTTCATATATTTCGTTGAAGAACCTGTTGCAGATATATAGCTACGATAAGGAGATTTTTCCCATCTATCATCGTATTCATCGGACCAGTGTTTTTTCAACTTTATCATAGAACCTTTTGTGTGAATCATAAAGTCAGCACTTTTGGAATTAAACATAATCCCTGTTCCAGAATTTTTGACAACCCATTCTATGTCGTAGTTGCCCATTTCGAGAAATACTGGAGTGTATCCTCCAGGAGATACGATCGAAGCGTTTACATACATCTCCTTTTTGCTTCCATTGCCGATGACATTGGGTATGGCATTATTAACATCAGAGCGATAATAGTTGTAGTAAGCATTTCTTATTTCTTTTAGCAAATATCTAACATCTTTTGGTTCTGCTCCCATGCGCATTTTATTCAAATTAAAGGAATCTGGTAACGCAAATAGTTTTTTACATCTCTCTTCTAATTTGTCCCAATCATATGTTGAAGACGTCAGATCTAAAGAAATTCCTTTCCCATCAAAATCGTCTGTTATCACTGCTAGTTCATATGGATAGTTAGGCGGTGTCCAACCCATAGGTATTTTATCCGGGAAAGTGAAGTTGTCCGATAATAAAACTATTCGACTATCACTTATAAAAGATGCCGGAGCCCAAGTATCTTCACTTAATTTAGAACTTGTATGTAAGTTAAAGTCACCATGTACGTATATGTTTTGAGGAGTTATTATAGTCAACCCCTCTTTTGGAATTTCTTCCCCATTCTCCAAAATAACACCATTTTCTGCTAAATAATTTTTGTTCAGAGTATAAAAATTAATGATATTATTTTTAAAACTATTTACAACCATGTCAACCCATGTCTCTTTATAACCATAGCTTTCCTGTATATTTTTATAATATTTTACGAGATTTGAAGTAACTATAACGTCGTCTTTTGATAATTTAGATTTTTTAAGGTCAAAGAATAAAACGTTTTCGACGCCTGTTTTATCTAAGTGTTCTTTTAGTTTTCCCACGTCTATCTCTAATAAATCTTCCTTGTCTTCCGTGTAGTTTTTTAATACCCCGGCGAACAGGTTTGCGAAATAATCTTTTTTGAGCCTAAAAGATTCCGAAAGCCATTTAGGACATTTATCAGATTCTTCCAGTTTGCCGTTTCCCTTTACTACACATAGATATTCATGACTGCCACCTTCAGAAATGTAGATTTTAGTGCTTATCTTAACGCTGCCATCAAGATAGTCCGCTACCAATACAGGAGAGACGTATAATCCCGAACTTTTGGCAATTGTTTTAAATGCCGTGTCTATTTCCAACGGAGCTAAATCTTTTCCTCCATTATGTCCATCTTTAAATATCTGGCTTAAATCATAAACTTTATTATCGCTGTCTTTCGCATTTTTAAGCCAGTTTTCCCATGCTTCTTCCTGTGCATATGAGTTCAGATAATCTACAGAAAGGGCCTCTTTATCTTTGGGTATAAAATATTCATAAGTTTCTATACCATTTACAGTCGTTTTTCTTAAATAAGGTGAGAGCAAGTCGTCATCTTTTACATAGGGATTACCAGCGAAATATTGATTTTTAGAAGTCTCTTTTATTTTATCCCAATATGTCATATCCGCTATATTGCCGCTTTCGTCTGTGAATATGACACCTTTGTTTGTGGCGGTTGCTTGTCTGTTTTTATAGTCTTTCCAATCCCACTTATAGCCTTCAAATCTGACAGGTATATTTATATCCGCTACATCTTCTGAGATACTTCCTGTAGTGTATTTGGAAGAAAAAGATATGTGTCCGGCTGAATTGTCTTGAACATAAAATATAGCATCTAGTGGTTGCCATTGCCTTGGGATCCAGGCTTGTGAAAATCCATATTTGTCTTTTTCCCATGGTATGGGCTTTAAATCTGAATATGTATGTTTTGTGTTTGGATCTAATCTTGGAAGGTACTCTTCCCCATAGCCTTTAATACCTGAACCTATGGCTGCCTTTTCAGCAAGACTTTCCGCGCTGTAATATGTATTGTGATATTGTTGGAAACTCCCATTGGAAGCCAATATAAATTCAGGTATATTGGCCAAGTGCGTTCTTTCACTGAATATAGCACTTCCACTGACGTATATCTTACCAATACCTTCTCCATTGTAATGTCCCGGTAAATATGGGTTAGAGTCGGGTATAAATAAAAAATAATCGTACAACGAATCGGTCGTTACTCCTGACAAAAGTATTATCTCAGTGGAATTGCTTTTGCCTTTTGACCTTATCCATATATTCCCTTTTTTATCTTTGTAAACCCTAACTAGAACAGAATCGTCACTCATAGGCCTGTAATTTCCATTGGGGCCTATGTCCGCGGTTGTATTCAATATAATTCCAACACCAGATTTAGAAGTCAGGCATTTAGTATTTTCTGACATGTTATGTGTAAACCAGTTATAGCCGTGCAATCTCAATTCAACTGCTGCGTAGGCAATACCCTTTTGCGCAAGAAAGATAGCCTTTTCTCTATCTATGGACGTTTCGGTTCTCTTTTTTATTACTGTCATGTAGGAAAAAAGTCCTACAATAAAGGCACCCAAAAGTAAGTTAACTATTAGAACAGCTAATAAAGTGCTCGCATTTCTTTTTTGTACTATAATAGACATAACAAACCTCCTTTATACTTTCTAATTCCTTATTTTTACGGAATTGGTTTTTGTAACAGCAATTGAATGATCCTTCAGTTTGCTGTAGGCAGTGGCTTTTATCACAACAAAATCAGGCTTTGAGTTTGACTTTGTAATCGTTCCAGTTTGATCTATTAAATAACCTGTTAGTGTTATCTCTATGTCAGGAATCGTGTGAATTTTCATGTCTTGAATAGCATTGGGATCTGTAGTAACGTCAACCCAGTTTTCAGATCCTGTAGATGATATATTTTTTTGTATCTTTTCTACTAGGTCTACTTTAGATGGATCTAGTAAAGACATATTAGTATTTTTGTATAGGATTCGATATCCATTTTTCTTTATCCCATTGATTTGTATTCCATAAACCAAACTATTTTCTGAATTAAAATCGATTGGATATTGACAAACTAATAAAAAAGGTTTAGGAGTGGTCTGATTAAGTAAAATTGTATCTTTTTTTGCCTTTTGCAGGATCCGTGATATATTATCTATTGCCTTTTCTGCGCGTATCGATGCGTCTATATATGCCATATGTACTTTGTAAAAATTTGCTCCGGATATAAAAACGGAAAGTAATGCCCCAATTAATATTGTGCTTATTGTTACTGCAACAGCCGATTGCAAAAGAAGCATTTGCCCTTTTTTATCAAACACCATTTCCCCTCCTTATTTATAACGGATTTCTAATACTAGTAGATAGGCTTATCGGCGAATCGGATTTTCCGTTACCGTTAACATCTTCAGCCAATTCCAGTATACCGTTCAAATTTTTATCCTCGCCGATAATTATTTGTTTGTTGGGCACTTTAAAAGACATAGATACATAAATATCCAATAGATAGTCATAAGAATTCGGCACTTTATCTATATATACATATATTGTTCCGGTAATGTTGGGTGGAACTTGCATTTTGTTTTGCGCAGTAATTAGGTTGTTAATGATATATTGTGAATTGCTGTCTGCCGCAGAAATAACTCCATTCTGAATCTTTAGGGCAAATTTGCCTCCGTAATTATTGGCAATATTTAAAAGCTGATTAAAACTTGTGGAATTTAAAATCTCCATTTCGGAAACTACTATTTTTGTTGCCGTTGTTTTGTAAAATGCAATCCCTTCAAATTTGTCAAAAGATAGCATCTCTATGAAAAATGTAGTGGCAAAAATAGCGAATATGCCGACGGCCATTAAGGTCTCAACAAGTGATATTCCCTTCTTATTAGTGTAATAATTCATATTCACCTCCCATCTTTTATTTACTATAACTTAACCAAAATATATACCATTTCCCTAATTTTTCAACTTTTTATATCAAAAAATCCTCCTCTTTTATTATTTTTACACCTAGTTTTAGGGCCTTTTGGTATTTTGAGCCCGGGTTTTTGCCCAGTATCAAAAAGTCCGTGTTCTTGCTGACGGAAGAGCTTATGTTAGCGCCCATCTTTCTTGCTAGTTCTTGCGCTTGTTTTCTGCTTATGGAGAGTTCTCCTGTAAATACAACTGTTTTGCCTGTAAGTATTGTGTTTTCTATAGCCTCTTTTGTATATTTTGGACTTACCCCCAATTCTAATAGTTCTTTTATCAAGGCCTTGTTATGTCTGTCAGAGCAAAAACTTATAACCGAGTTTGCCGATATCTCTCCAAAATCGTTTATCTCAAGCAGGTCATCAATCTTTGCATTGCATATTGCCTCTATGTCCTTGAATTTGTCTGCTAAGGACCTTGCCAGTTTTTCACCTATGTATCTTATGCCAAGGCCATATATAAACCTATAAAGTTGCCTGTTTTTGCTCTTTTCTATGGCAGTTATCAGGTTTTTTGCCCTTTTTTCTTTAAATAATGGCAATTTTAGCAGGTCTTGAACCCTTAATCTGTATATATCTGCAAGGCCTTTTACCATACCTGATTCCATCAATGCGCTGACAACTGCTTCTCCCATACCTTCTATATCCATTGCGCCTTTGCTTGCAAAATGCAGTATGGCGCTTTTTATCTGCGCAGGGCAGTTTTTGTTAATGCATCTATATGCAACCTCCCCTGTTAATTTAACCACGTCTCCTGAACAGACAGGACACTTTTCAGGCGGTTTTATAAGGGTTTCCTTGCCTGTTCTTTTGGATTCTATGGCCTTTACTATCTTGGGTATAACATCACCTGCCCTTTCAACCAATACCCAATCCCCTATTCGCGCGCCCAATCGCTTTACTTCTTCAAAGTTATGCAGAGTTGCCCTGCTGATTATTACCCCTCCACATTCAACAGGCAATAGGTTGGCAACGGGCGTGATGACGCCTGTCCTGCCTACCTGAAAATCCACGCTTTCTATTTTTGTTGTCGCCTGCCTTGCAGGAAACTTGAATGCAATCGCCCATCTGGGCGACTTTGCCGTGTATCCCAGCCTATCTTGCAGGGAAAAATCGTTTACCTTAATAACAACGCCGTCTATCTCATACGGGATATTGTCCCTTTCTTTTAAGACGTCATTGTAAAAGGATATGACGTCTTTTTCGTTTTTGCTCAATCTCCTGCGCCTTTCAACAGGGATTAGGTTTCTTTCCATATCCATTAAAAATTCCCAGTGCGATTTATAGGGGTTTGGCTCGGCTATTCCGAATGAATGGCAAAAGAAATGCAGGTTTCTTTTAGATGCAATGGCAGAATCCTGTAATTTCAATGAACCTGCTGTTGCGTTTCTCGGGTTGGCAAAAGGCGAAATGCCCTCATCTATGCGTTTATTATTTAACTGCTCAAAGTCCTTGCGCAGCATATATACCTCGCCCCGAATATCCAACTCTTTTATCTTTGAGGTGATTTGCATTGGAAGTTCTTTTATGGTCATTATGTTATTCGTTATATCCTCTCCAAGTTCTCCGTTGCCTCTTGTTGCGCCTAAAACAAACCGGCCGTTCTCATATACTATAGAAACGCCAACACCGTCTATCTTGACCTCGCATACCAGTTCTGGCAGGAAACCTAGTTCTCTTTTGATGCGTTCTAACCAGTTTCTAAACTCACCTTCATCATAGACGTTGTCTAATGAAAACATCTTTGCCCTGTGTCTTACAGGGGCAAATGTATTTTCGCCCAATCCGCCTATCTTTTGTGTTGGAGAGTCAATGCTCTTGTATTGGGGGAAACGCTGTTCTAATTGTTCAAGTTCCTTATACAGGCGGTCGTATTGCTCGTCCGATATCTCAGGATTGGCCAATACGTAATATAGGTAATTATGCCTTGTGATTTCTTTTCTTAACTCTTTTATGCGTTTTTTTGCCTGTTTCTCGTCCATATTATTAAGGGGCTTGTATATTCAATGCCCTTGGATGGGAAGGCAAAGACGGCAAAACAGATATATTGCCGCATATCAATACAATAAAACCTGCCCCTGCTGACAGGAATGCATCATTTATCTTGAATATATAATCCCTTGGGGCAGGCCCGAGCTCCTTACTGTGAGAAATGGAAAACTGGGTTTTTGCAACGCATATGGGGAGATTGCCAAACCCGGCATCTTCAAACAATCTAATCTTTTCCATTGCCTCATCTGAAAGTTCCAAATCCTTTGCCCGATATACCTCTATTGCCAACTTTTTTGCCTTTTCTATTATAGGCGTATCTAAATCGTATAGATATGAAATCGGTTTTTGAGGCAGATTACAGGCCTGCATTACTGCTTGGGCAAACGCTGCACCGCCTTGGGCACCGTCTTTCCATAAGGCGCTCACAACGGCCCTATATGCACCGAAATCCATTGCCTTTTTTATGGCGATGTCCAGATCACTGTCTGCGTCTTCTTCCCTTTTATTAATACACACTATAACAGGCCGATTAAACTTATTTGCATTTTCTATGTGTGTTTTCAGGTTTTCATCGCCATATTCCTTTAAGGCCCTTATGCTTATCACCAAAACTATTGCATCAGGAGTTATATTTGATGCCCTTGACTTTATGTGAAAGAACTTTTCTCCTCCGCAGTCCATCCCAAATCCACTCTCCGTTATGACGTAATCTGAAACAGACAAGGCAATCTTGTCAGCTATAATGGAACTGCTTCCTATACTTATGTTGGCAAACGGCCCTGTATGAATAAAGCAAGGCGTGCCGCTTGAAGTTTGAACGATATTGGGCATTACTGCGTCTTTTAATAGCATTGCAACTGCGCCGCTGCACGATAGATCTTTTAGAGAAACAGGAGAACCTTTCTTGTTAAAGGCAACTATAACCGAATCTATTTTTTCCTTAAAATCGTCCCAGTTTTTGCTCAAAGCCAAGATAGACATAAGTTCTGATGCGGCTGTAATGGCATATCCGCTTTTCCTTGGAAAGTCTTTTGATTTATCTTTCCAGTTCATTCCAAGCAATATAGACCTAAGCGCTCCATCGCTTACGTCTGATACCCTGCCCCAATTTATGTGGCCTAAATCAAGGTTAAGTTCGTTGCCTCTAAATATATGGTTGTCTAAAATAGATGCTATAAGGTTGTGCGCTGTTGAAACGGAATAGTTATCACCAGTAAAGTGCATATTGATGTCGTCCTCAGGCAGGGCCCTGCACTTGCCTCCGCCTGTCCCTCCTCCCTTTACGCCAAGATAAGGGCCCAGCGACGGTTGTCGTATGCACGCCACTGCCTTTTTCCCCAGTTCGTTTATCGCCATAGAAAGCCCAATGGTTGTCAACGTCTTTCCTTCTCCGAATTTCGTGGGAGTCATTGCGGAAACCAATACGTATTTCCCTGTTTTGTTTTCGGGTTTATCTAACAGGGATAGCCTTAGTTTTGCTTTATATTCGCCGTAAAAAACGGCATCTTTTTTGTCTATATCAAGGTATGAAAGTATATCTTTTATGTGTTTCATCTTTATATCCGCCTTATCACCGCCTTAACCAAAGCCAAGAGTTTGCCTGACGCTTGATTTGCAACGGCAATTATCTCTTCCACGTTTGCGGGTTTTAACGCATCAGGAAGGCACATATCAGTAATAACGCTAAATGCCAAGACGTTTAACTTGCTATGCACTGCAACGATTACTTCTGGGACGGTTGACATTCCAACTGCATCAGCTCCGATTAGGCGGAAAAACCTGTATTCGGCGGCTGTCTCCAAATTCGGCCCTGTAACGCCTATATAAACGCCCTTTTTAACAGGTATCTTTTCGTCTAATGCCGCATCTTGCGCAATATTGATTAGGGGCATGGAATAAGGCTGAGACATATCCGGGAATCTATCCCCTAATTCATCGTCATTAGGCCCTATCAACGGATTTACTCCCATAAAATTTATATGATCGGTGATGAGCATAATGTCGCCATGTGTAAACAAAGGATTTAACCCGCCTGCCGCATTTGAAATCAGCAGATTCTCAACACCGATTGCCTTCATAACACGTATAGGGTATGTAATCTGATCCAAACTCCATCCCTCATAGAAATGAAACCTGCCTTCCATAACAACGGCCTCTTTGCCTTCAAGCGTCCCGAATACTAGTTCGCCCTTATGGGAAGGCGCGGTTGAATACGGAAAATGGGGTATGTCTTTGTATGAAAAAACGTCCTTTGCATCAACATACGATGCCAGATCCCCCAGTCCTGTGCCAAGTATTATGCCTATTTTGGGCCTGACATTGGTCTTGGAAAACAGATAATCCTTGGTCTCATTTATGCGCGCTTTTAATTCCATAAATACCCCCTTGTGATAATCCTATTGCCATCTTTTCACTATCTTGCTAGAAGGATAATAATACCCCAAAATCTCCTTAAAATCATACCCTTTCTTTGCCATCTCATATGCGCCCCATTGGCACATGCCAACACCATGCCCCCAACCTTTTCCGTCAAAGGCAAATTCTCCGTTTTTAAGCGCAACTGAAAAGTTGGTGCTCCTTATGTTTTTTGCGCCTAACTTTGCCCGAAAATCCTTGCCCGAAATAGTGTATTCATTTCCCATATCAGTGGTAAGTTTCAGTCCCTTTATCCTGCCGGATGTTGTATATCCCAAAGGAATAATGGAAATTATGTATTCATTAAAACCCATACCTAACGATGTGCGGAGCTTGTTTGTTATATCCATTTGCGATATGTTATAAGCCCAGTGAAAATGCGGAGATGATTTGCAAAACGGGCATTGTACCGGTTTTAGACAGGGCAAAT
Source organism: uncultured Planctomycetia bacterium (assembly GCA_964469495.1). Taxonomy (GTDB): domain Bacteria; phylum Omnitrophota; class Gorgyraeia; order S143-82; family S143-82; genus CAYXYY01. Next base: position 24,626 of record CAYXYY010000043.1, read on the forward strand.
CCACATTCCACAACGCATTAGCGGATTCCGTCATACCGCCGCAACAGGCATGGTAAAACGCAGGCAAAATTTTCCCATCAGGGCATTCTAATATCAGGCCTTTTGTTTCATCAACCGCCTTGGAGAGCCTGTACCTTTCGGCATTTCTGCCAGTATATACCTGAGACCTGTCCGTTGCATCTAAGTCGTAGCTTCGGTTTGCTAGCTTATTTTGTTTAATAGAGTACAAGGCATAGGTCCTTGCTACAATCGCCTGCGCCTTAATAGCCTCTATTGGCCAAAAATTGGATATCTCATTATACAAGATGCCTTTTATGTAATCCTCTATATCTATCATATTGACAACGTATAATCTGCCTCCGACAGGCAGTAATTTGATATCCCCTCTATATGGTATATTATCCACGTATACAAGAGGGCCCTTAATGTATTTAGGCGCGTTCAGTTTATGTGCGTCGGTTTCGTATAAACCAGCTGATTGTGTATATATGGAAATATGCGCAGTTTTTTTTAAAAGGACATTTATTTTAGGCTCTGCTTGGCAAGAAAAGAAACTAAAAAAGCTTAAAACAATAAATGTTATAAAAATCTTCTTTATCATAGTACTAGAATAATACCTTGCCCCAGTTAATATTTTCATACGGTATTCTTACTGAATGTGTGTATGGCTTTTTCTTATTTTCCTTTATATCCATTTCAATATCATTATTATTAACCGCTGACAAAGTACCTTTTAACTCTTTTTTGTCCAGTACAGGTTCGGTTAAGTTTACGAGTATATTCCTGCCTATCACTCTTTGAAAGTCCTTCTTATTTTTTAAAGGCCTGTCGGCGCCTGGAGATGAGACCTCAACAGCATAATCTTTGCCTATTATATGCGCGTTTTCCTCCAAAAAAGACACTATTGCCTTATTTAATTTTGTGCAAGTCTGCATATCTATGCCGCCTTGCGGATAGTCCGTCAAAACCCTTATTTGAAAAAAGTTCCCCTTGTCCAATATATGCATATCTATTAATTCAAGTCCTTTGGCTGCGACAATGGACATAATACTGGACGATAAGAATTCCTCTATGCTTTTCATAGAACACCCCTAAAAAAACCATTCATTTTTAATCTCAACTCCCATTTTTTTTATCTTATTTAAGAGATCGGGCTCTTTGCCCATTTTCTTCCATTGGCCTATGATTTTTCCATCTCTTATATCCTCTTGCTCAAATCTAAATATGTCGTCGCACACGACCTCGCCATTAGGCCCGGACTTTACTTCAGATATATGCGTGATGCGCCTTATACCATCTTTCATCCTCTCTTGTTGGAGAATAATATCCAATGCGCTGGTTATCTGTCTTTGCACCAACCACAAAGGGATTTCATTATTGTATATGACAACCATAGTCTCTAATCTAGATACGGCATCTTCGGGATTGCTGGCATGCAAAACACCTAACGAGCCTTTATGCCCGCTGGATATGGCCTGAAGCAGATCTAGGCTCTCTTCCGCGCGTATCTCTCCAATAATAATCCTGTCAGGCCGCATCCTGAGTGAATTTTTAAATAAATCCCTGATAGAAACTTCACCTTTACCCTCTATGTTAGCCGGCCTTGCCTCCAATCTGACAGTATGTGGATGGTCTATGGTAAGTTCCAGTGTATCCTCTATCACAACAAGACGTTCGTCTGTATCTATATAATTTAAAAGGACTCCCAGTGTCGTTGTTTTACCTGCGCCTGTTGCACCTGAAAAAATTATGTTTAACCGCGCCTTTACTGCTGCTATCAAAAATTGCGCCATCTCTTCATTCATAGCGCCGCTTGTTATCAGGTCTTCAACCTTATTAAATGACCTTAAGAATTTACGTATAGTAATAACAGGGCCTGTTGCTGATACCGGAGGTATAATCACATTAACCCTGCTTCCATCAGGCAAGGAAAAATCAGCATAAGGGGATAATTCATCCACCCTTCTATGTGAATAACTCAACATTCGTTCTAACAATCTCATTAGATGTTGATTTGACACAAATCTAACACCGCTTAAATGCTTTTTCCCGTTTACCTCCACGTAAACATTATCCGGGCCGTTAATCATTATTTCTGTGATATTAGGATCTACCATAAGCGGGCTCAAAAGGCCATACCCAAATATCTCATCTAATATTGCCCCGATTATACGATTTGTCTCATCCGAACTTATATGTACGCCATCCTTTTCTATCATATTCTCTAATATGGCGTATATACGCATGCGAACTGACTCTTCGGATATGTCTTCTGAAAGGATATCTATTTGGCTAAATAAGATTTGCTTTACTCTTTCTAAAAGCATAATACCTCCCTTAAAATTCATTCCCAATCAATGATAAAACATTGTATCACATTTTGGGCAAGAATATAAAACCAATATAAACCTACAAAGGTAATATTATTCCTGGCAATAAGATATGTAAAATAAAATATCTATTTGCGTCTTTTTATGAAGATGCCGGAAATACCTAATAAAAGCAATCCCATAGATGCAGGCTCCGGAACCTCAGACAAAGGCCGCGTGCTGAATGTTATATTATCGACATAAACGCTTAAAGAGGGGTTATTAGAAGATGTATCATAAGTTATTAACACCTCATCTATTGGTTCATTAAAGTCAAAGACAACCCTTTCTGCATTGCCCGTATATGAGGGGTCCTGTAAAAAATGGACGTATTTAGTTTCTTGAAGTACATAATTGCTATATGCATAGATGGACACATCATCTGCGTCGTCTCCGTAATCAGCCAAATCAAGTGAAACGTATATTATAGGAAACGCTGAATCAATCGGTAAAAATTCTATATGAAATCCGCCTGTGCTGTTTAGCCATGCGGCTCTTCCGGATATAAATCCGCTTTCCAAGCCATATACATCTGAAACCTCTTCCACACGGAAAAACCCGGTCGATATTTCAGGATACAGTGTTATATTTGCTTCCGGAAAATATTCGTATTGATCACCATAGTAATCTGCAACAGCCCAAGAATCAAATGTAATAACAGAAGCATAGGATTTAAAAGAAATACACAACAGCAGCAACAAACACCCTGAAATAAAGCGTCTCATGTGTCCCCCTTTTTTAATAAACAAGTAATTGCTCAACTATAACAAGATATTAACGCAAAATCAAGGATAATCTTATCCAATTCGACTATAATTTCTTGCATATTTGAGAACCACATCCCTTTTCCATATATTTCTTCCGTCAAAAATCACTTTTCCTTTCATGTATTTAAAATCGGGGTCTTTAAATTCATCCCAATCAGTAATCAAGATCAGGGCATCTACTAATTTTATTGAATGATATTTGTCTTTCAAAAACCTTACATGTTTGCTTATCTTGCCCAAAGCAGATTTTGCGTTGTCAATTGCCACTGGGTCGTAAGCATATACATCCGCTTTGTATTTTATGAGACGCTCTATTATTTTTATTGCGGGTGATTGCCGGACATCATCCGTATCAGGCTTAAATGCCAATCCCCATATCATAATTTTTAATCCTGAAAGCGAACCATATTCTTTTTGCAAAAATTCAATGGGTTTTTCTATCTGCATAGCATTCACCTTCTCAACGGACTTCAAGAGTAAGGGATTTACATTGTGTTGTTTTGCCACACTGATGAGCGCGGACAAATCTTTAGGAAAGCAGCTACCCCCAAATCCGAGTCCTGCCTGGAAAAAGTATGGCGAAATGCGCCTGTCTAAACCGATTCCTTTCGCTACCATATCTACGTCGGCTCCCAATTTTTCGCACACATTAGCGATTTCGTTTATAAAAGATATCTTTGTTGCCAAAAAAGAATTGGCTGCATACTTTATCATTTCAGCAGTGCTTATATCTGTAATGATTAGCGTTGGATTCAGCTTTTCATAGAGAGCCGCTACCTTCCATGCAGCATCCCTGTTATCACATCCTATAACAACTCTGTCAGGATTCATAAAATCATATATGGCCTTGCCCTCTCTTAAAAATTCAGGATTAGAGACAACCTCACATACCTTTTCAGGATGTTTTATGCCATAACGCTTGATCTTATTGAGAAGCAGTTGTTTGGCCCATCTTCCCGTTCCAACGGGAACAGTCGATTTATTGACTATGATTTTTTTCTTATCTTTATCAGTGATAAACCGGGCTATTTCTTCATATGCGGAAGACACAAAAGATAAATTGGCAGAACCATCTTTTTTAGGCGGCGTCCCCACAGCAATAAATATGAATTCGCCAAATTTTACCGCTTTTTTATAATCTGAAACGAACTGGAGTTTACCTGTTTCCAAAACCTGTTTTAACAATTTATCTAATCCTGGTTCATGTATAGGGCTATATCCCTTCTTTAATTTAGATATTTTTCGTTTATCTATATCAAGAGCAAGGACGTCATGTCCGAAATACGCAAAACATACGGCAGATATCAAACCAACATATCCTGTTCCTATGACACAAATATTCTTACTTTCCACTTTTACCTCCGCGTTTAAAAAAGATCTGGGCAATTCTGAATCTACCAGTCAGATCCTTGACAAAGATTGGATCTTTAAAACCATTTTTTATTGCCAGTTCCTTTATTTCAAGGACATTGTCTTCGGGTATCTCAAAAAATAGCACGCCATTTTTACGCAAAAGCCCGTTTACGCACATCTCCATTATCTTTCTGTAAAAAAACATACCGTTTTCCGCTGCAAACAAGGCCGTATGGGGTTCTTGCTTTACCTCATCCGGAAGCTTTTCTAATATAGAGAAAGGCAGATACGGAGGATTACTCATGACTACGTCGTAATTTTTATCCAGTTCCATTACGGATAACATATCGCCGAGCATAAAATTGACAGGACTTTTTAGGATTTTTTGCGATTCAAATCTCTTCTTGTTCAAGCCTGCGCATTGCCATGCCAATGAATTTATCTCTACGGCCGTTATATCCAATTTTGATGAATTGACGGCCAATGCAAGAGAGATATTTCCAATGCCTGCCCCAAGCTCTATAACTGAAAGCTTTTTATCAGTTCTTTGAGACGATATATATCGCAGAATTTGTTCAACTAATATTTCCGTTTCCGGGCGCGGGATAAACGCGCCTGCCAAAACAGAAAACTCGTATCCATAGAAAAAGGCCTTGCCGGTTATGTATTGCACAGGCGCTTTGGTTTTTCTCTTAATTTTGGCCAGTTCCTTGAATTTATCGACGATATCATTGGGTATTTCATCTTTAACGTAGAGATTGGACTTATTTACATCCAAGAGAACTTGCAAAATAAATTCCGCGTCGTTTTTGTGGATTCTGCTTCTTTTGATAAGTTCCTGAACGGCCGCCATGATTATTGGGATGTTTACTGCAATTTGTTGTATATCTCATCAATAGAGGCTGTGGCTACACCGATTTTTCCCACGACAACACCAGCGGCTGCATTTGCAATAGTCGTTGCTATAATGGGATCAATTCCAATCGCCCTGCATGCGGAAAAAACAGCAATAACTGTATCACCAGCCCCGGATACGTCGTACACCTCTTTGGCCGATGTTGGGACATGATGGGATTTATCGCCATAATACAATTTCATGCCATCTTCAGAAAGTGTTACAAGCAGACTCTTTATCTGAAGTTTTTTTATCAACTTTTTAGCGGCTATGTCCACGTCTTTTATATTATCAAGCCTGATGCCTCCCAATGCGTCGGACAACTCTTTTCTATTCGGAGTAATGATATCTGCCTTTTTATAAAATTCAAAGTGGTCCTTTTTGGGATCGACTGCTATCAGCTTACCTAGTTTATGAGCCGCGGAGATAACACGAGAGAGCAGTCTTTTTGTAATAACCCCTTTGCCATAGTCCTCTATTATTATGATATCAACCTGCGGAAGTTTTTTTGAGATTTTGAGCCATAATTTATCTATGATATCTGTGGACAATGGCGATAGCTCCTCCTTGTCAATTCTAACGACCTGTTGATTGTGGGCCACCACCCGTGTTTTAACTGTCGTAGGTCTTTTAGCGTCCTTTATTAACATGGACGTGTTAATTGAGAACTTATTAAGAATATCCTTGATAAAAAGGCCATCGGAATCGTTTCCAATAACACCTGCTAAAAATGCCTTTGCGCCAATAGCCGATACGTTTCTGGCAACGTTGGCAGCTCCGCCGGGCATAGCGGATTCATTTTTAACCCAGACAACAGGGACAGGCGCTTCAGGAGAAATGCGCTCTACTTTTCCCCAAATGAAGCGGTCTAACATAACATCGCCTATAACCATAATGCGGGCATCAGAAAGCCCGTTTAAAACCTTTGAGAAGTCCTGTAATATCGAATTTGACTTATGCATATAATTATACCTCTTTTTCTTTTTTTATTTGGGATAGGGCAAATTCCCTCATTACTTCTTCTTCAAACCTCTGATCTGTTTGTTGTTTTTGCAATTTAGCAGCGGTTGAAATGGCATCTATGACTGAATATATGTATATGGCGAAAAATACGCCTGACCATATGGAAAAATTCATAATTATATCTTGCACACTTAAATCAATGTCTAATTTTATTTGTGTTGATGTCGTCAACATAGAAAATACCGCATCAACCATGTTGTCTAAAGAGCCAAATGGTTCAATTATACTCAAAAAAGGTTTTAGCATCATAAAAAAAGACAGTCCAATAAGTCCTAGAATTATCAGGCCTTTTATCCATGACCCGTTGTAAAATTGCCCAATTCCCGGAAATATAAGGGAAAGCGTACCTGCCCAAAATCTGGATTTCTTTTTCTTAGACATATACTACCCCCTGTTTTTGAGTTCCAACACAGGATATCTGCCGCAGGAAAATTCACCTTCAGGACAATAGCCAAGTTGTTCGCATTTAGCGCCGGCCTTTTCAAATATAACAGGCATTGCTTCTTTGGCCAATCTCAACATCTCATTGGCCATTGCCCTGATCTCCCATTGCGCTCTGGAACAACATCTAATGGAAAAGAAATGCATTAATTCCCGGGCATTCATGGTCAGGACTATTTTGGTTTCACATGCATTAGGCAATATAAATCTTGCATCTTCTTTTGCCTTTTCCGTTAATTTTCTATCAGGAGAAAGCAATTTTGCGATTTTATTATATGCCTTTTCAGCAGAGTCCATGGCCTCAAGGAAAGCGCGCATAGCCTCTTTGTTTGATTTGATACTTGGCGGAACAATATAAGGTAAATCTGACAAAGCGACATAACGTTGACTTTGTTGAGAATACGAGGCGATTCTATGCCTTACCAATTGATGAGAACAAGCCCGTGAAATTCCTTCTACTGCAAAAGAGAGACTAACGTGTTCAATTGGGCTCATATGCCCGGAAGATAAGACCTTTCTGATGAGTTTTGCCTTTTTTTCCAGAGGCAAATCCGCAGAAAAAACATCTGCCGCAGATTGGTTGGAATAACACTGCCTGCATGCAGAATAAACGAGGTCTAATGCGTTTTTGGTGTAAGACAACAATTTTACGCGCAGTTTTTTTTCTTCCATTATTCCTCTATGATGTGCGCTCCCATGGACCTAAACTTTTTGAATCTATTCTCTAAAAGTTGATTTGTAGACAAAGACGTCAGATCTTGTAAGTTTCGTTTCAAAGACTGCTTTAAAATATCCGCCATCCCGTCCCAATCATTATGAGCGCCTCCCAAAGGTTCGGGAACAACTTCATCTATAATCCTAAATTCAAGCAAATCCTTTGCTGTTAATTTTAGCACCTCTGCGGCTTTAGGCGCAATTTCAGCCATATTATCACTGCTTTTCCACAAGATTGATGCGCATCCTTCAGGAGAGATTACGGAATAGTATGCATTTTCAAGTACGCAAATCCTATCACCTATTCCCACTCCTAATGCGCCGCCACTGCCGCCTTCGCCTATAACGTATACTATAATAGGGGTTTTGATATCAAACATATCCCGCAAATTTTCCGCAATAGCATGGGCCTGTCCTCTTTCTTCTGCCCCAATTCCGGGATACGCCCCCGGAGTATCTATAAACACTACAATAGGAATATTCATCTTTTCGGCTATTTTCATAACTCGTATGGCCTTGCGATAACCTTCCGGATGAGCGCACCCAAAATTTCTCATTATATTTTCTTCTAAATTTCTGCCTTTCTGATGCCCAATTACCAATATGGAACAGCCATGAAAATATCCTATACCAGCAATAATAGCCCTGTCATCAGCAAAAGCCCTATCGCCATGAAGCGGTGTAAAATCCACAAACAGTCTGCGAATATAGTCCAATGTATAAGGACGGTTAGGATGTCTTGCAAATAAAACCCGCTGCCAAGGCGTTAGATTGGAATAAATCCTGCGCTTCATATCATCTAATTTCTCTTCTAAAACACGAATCTCTTTGGCAATATTTACGTCTTCAGACTTGGCCAATGCGCGCAGTTCTTCGATCTTTTTTTCTAATTCTATGATAGGCCTTTCTATTTCAAGCACAGTATTCATGATAACTTACTCCACAATTTTTATTTTTGTCCCCTTTGGAATAAACATATACAACTCTTCCACATCTTCATTTTTCATTCGAACACACCCATTTGTTTCTTGTGTTCCGATTGTTTCCGGACTAGTCGTTCCATGAATTCCATATGACCCATTGCCGTAAGAGAGCCCTATCCAACGGCTGCCCAATATATTTTCAGGGTCTCCCGGCCCTATTCTCTTCCCATTATAAAAGAATACCGGATTTTTCAGTTTGGTAGTAACCTCAAATTCTCCGACAGGTGTGCTGTTATTTTTTCCGGTTGAAACCTTATAGACCTTTATTAAGTCATCGTCAGCGTATAACATAAGGATGTTCTGGGATTTGTCAACTACGACTGAAAATTTTCCTGTATAAATACGCAATTTTTGTCCGGGACGTATGATATCATTAGTCATATTATTACACCTTTTAATAAAATCAACAGTGACGCCAAATTGTTTTGCTATCTTGTATAAAGAATCGCCTGGCGCGACTTCATACATAACAGTCTTACCTTCTATAGGTTCATTTGAAAGGACTAATTTAAAATTGATATCCCTCAGTAATTCTTCCACTAATTCTATCTCATCTTGAGATTCTGCATTTTCAAGGACTTGATTACACATGGTTTTTGCAGTCGAATAATCTCCCTGTGCCATTTTTTCTTGTATCTGAGCCAACATCTCTTCAACATCGGATTTGTTTACGTGTTCTTGAGCAGAAACATTTGAACTGGGATTAGGATTCTTTACTTTATGAAATATAAAAATGCCTATAATAGTAAAAACCAAGATACTTGAAAACAACAACGTATATAGCCTTTTATTCATAGCATTATTCCTTCCGGTTAACCTTTATATCCCCCATTTATGGAAACAGACAAGTGTTGTAATTACTCCCATGACAAAACCGACAAAAACCTCTATAGGCGTGTGCCCAAGCAATTCCCACAACTTTTTTTCAGATACACTGCCATGTAAATACAACTCATCCATAATTTTGTTTAACACAGCAGCTTGACGGCCTGCTGCCCTGCGCACACCTTGAGCATCAAACATAGTGATAAACGCAAGAACAACTGCCAATGCAAAGATAGTTGATGACCAACCTTCTTTTAATCCAACAGCGGTTGCCAATGCCGACACTCCCGATGCATGAGAACTTGGCATACCACCCGTTCCGATTATCCATCTAAAATCAAATTTTCGTTTAACTGCTAACCCTAATAGAACTTTCGAGCTTTGTCCTACAGCCCATCCTGCAAAACTAAACCAAAAAACCTTATTGTGTAAAAACGAAGAAAAAAATGATTCCATAAATTTATTTATTTTTTATTTATCAGCGGCTATAACAACCACCTCTATTTGCCGTTGCAACATATTTTTGCCTTTATATACTACAAATCCCCTATTGCCTTTCTTTAAGAGCTCCATATCTTTTTCCCTCTGTTGAGCCTTTTTCTTTTCTAAAAGCAGCCTTTTGGCTTTTTTAATGGCCTTCTTTAAAAAGCCAATGTCTTGTAACTTATTTTTCATAGCCTCTTCATCTTGTCTAAGCTTGTTATTTTGAGCCTTCAATGCGTCTCTTTCCCCTTTTAATGATTTTAGCTGAATAGATAATTTTTCATTCTCCTGTTGCAATTGAGCTGTCTCTTTTTTATATTCAGTAATAAGTTCATCCTTTTGTCTCAATTCTGAAAAAGTAGATTCGCTCTTTTGTTTAAGCGCATTATATTGCTGCTGCAAAGTATCAACTTTGTTCATAAGATCTCGATATTCCTTCTCCAACTTATTTTTTTCTTTTTCAAGATTGTCTATTTTGTCTTCTTTTTGCTTTAATAATTTTTCTTTTGAAGATAATAATTTTTCCTTATTGACGGCATCCTCCACAGCAGCGGACATAACTGCATCTTTTTCTTTTTCGTATATATTGTAGGAACTAATAGATATATTCTTACTAGCAGAATAAAAATACATTCCCCAACCGGCCAATGCCAGCACAAACAATAAGAAAAACCAAACGCCCCTCATAAGGCCCTCCTTTGGTTTAAGTAAAACGCATATTTATATGATTATACGGCCTTCTAAAGTAAAAAGCAATAGATACTTATTAATACCATACTTGCCATAGATACAAGGCATACGGCGCAGCAGTATTCCATTCATCTAATGTATACCCATTTTGCAACGCTGAAATTATATTGTCCTTTTTTATTTTGCCCTTGCTAAAATCAAAAACGCATCCAACTATCCTGCGCACCATCTTATATAGAAATCCAGATGAACGGATATATATATATCCTAACGCCTTGCCTTCTAAAACACTTGCTCCTATATCTGTAATGGTTCTTGTTGTATTGGCCTGCGAGTCCTTTTTGGGATTGTTCACACAAGAAAATCCTGCAAAGTCATGCTTTCCTTTAAAGATTTCCAGTGCCTCTTGCAATTGCTCTGCATCTGCGTCAAAAAAAACCGCCCTGTCTTGCAAAAAAGGTTTCATGGATATATCAGTATAGAAAAAATACCTGTATTCCTTTTCTTTCGCCGAAAATCTGGCATTAAATTCATCATTAACTATCTTTGCTTCTCTGCATATTATATCATTCGGAAGTTTGCCTTTAAGCGCATACGGCAGTTTTTCAACAGGTATGCGCATTTCGTCTATGTGAAAATTGGCGTATTGCCTAAAAGCATGCACCCCTGCATCGGTTCTGCCAGAACCTGTCAATACAATACGCTTTCCCAATAGGCTGGATAATGCGTCTTCAACAACGTTTTGAACGGCTATTGCGTTTTCCTGCCTTTGCCAACCGCCGTAATTTGCGCCATTATAACTAAGGCACAACAACACATTCATATTTTCCATCTCCTGTGCATCCAAGCCCACTGTCCAGGAAACTTTTTGACGTGATATTCCAATAGGTTTGTAAATTTTTGCAATATCTCATCATCATTTTCTTCATTTAAAAACCCCATAAACGATATGTTTAAACTGCAATCTTTCCCCCTGCTGACAAAAGCGGTTGCTATCTTTGCCTTAAACCTTTTCGCTAAAACCAAAACACCAGGCGCAATAAAGCATTCCCTGCCGAAAAATACCACCTTGCGCCTGCCTTTTCTTCCAAAATGCTGGTCCAACAGGGCAATAACTATCCCATTATTTTTTAGTATGCGAGCCGCTTTTATAGGAGAGGCCTCTTCATCAACATATAGGTGTTCTATTCCTATGTCGTATCTTATCTTGAAGAATAACCTTTCAAGAGGCCTGTTCTTCACTTTTTTGAGAAAAACACCAACAGGCCTGCCTGTAAGCAATGCGGCGATTATAATGGCGACGAAGTTAGAACTATGGGCAGATAAAATAACAAGCGGATTTGAGTCGTCTTTCAAAACCGCCTCAAACTCTGGGCTCATAACCATGCCGGTTTTTACGCGCAGAATGGGTTTCCATCTGTCAGAGCCTCTTTGGGGAGAGGATATGACATACCACCAAAAGGTTTCTATAAGGCTTTGCAGGGCCTCCACAAAGGCGCTATAAGCAACCTTTAAGTGCCAGAGCCACGTTTTTTGGGGAAACGATTTTTTTAAGTTTTCTATTGCCCTGTTTATCCTAAAGAGGATAACCGGCATCAATATAATGGAAAATACCCACCCCCAAAACCTGCAAAAACAAAAAAAGGGGAAGCCAAGGCCTCCCCTTTTGTATTTATCCTTCGGCAAACGAATCATTTCCTTTTCTTAGTTGTTTTTTTCGCCTTCTTTGCCTTTTTTACAGGATTCTTAATTGCGGCCTGAGCAGCAGCCAATCTTGCCACAGGAACGCGGAACGGAGAACAACTCACGTAATTCAGCCCTATCTTATGGCAGAACTCTATTGTGTCAGGATCGCCTCCATGTTCACCGCAGATTCCAAGTTTGATTGTCTCATTTTCCTTTTTAGCAAGGTCCACCGCTATTTTCATTATCTTGCCAACCCCGTCTTGGTCAAGGCTGACAAACGGATCCTTTTCATAGATGCCTTTATCAACATAATCCGGCAAGAATTTTCCAGAGTCGTCTCTTGAGAACCCACAGGTCATCTGTGTCAAGTCATTGGTGCCAAAGCTAAAGAACTGGGCCTCTTTGGCTATCTCGTCTGCTGTTATAGCTGCCCTTGGGACCTCTATCATGGTACCTACTTTATACTTAATCTTAACACCCTTTTCCTTCATTACTTCATTGGCGGCATCAATTACGACCTGTTTCATCATCGTAAGTTCCTTAACATGGCCCACCAATGGAATCATAACCTCGGGTTCAACCTTAATCTTTTCCTTTGCAAGCTCAGCAGCGGCCTCAAATATAGCCCTTGCCTGCATATAATAGATCTCAGGATAGGTTATGCCCAAACGGCATCCCCTATGGCCAAGCATTGGGTTGAACTCGTGAAGTTCTTCAACTGCCTTTTTAATCTCTTCAAAAGCAATACCTATCTGAGAAGATAGCTCCTTCATTTCTTCCTCAGTATGAGGCAAGAATTCGTGGAGAGGCGGATCCAGCAGCCTGATTGTGACAGGCAGGCCTTTCATTGCCTTAAATATACCCTTGAAGTCTCCTCTCTGCATCGGAAGGAGCTTTGCCAAGGCCTTTTCCCTTGCCTCTTTATCTTCACGAGCAATAATCATCTCGCGCACTGCGGGTATCCTGTCTTCGGCAAAGAACATATGCTCCGTACGGCATAGTCCAATACCTTCTGCGCCAAACTCCCTTGCTATTTCAGAATCATGAGGCGTATCGGCATTGGTCCTTACTCCAAGAACCCTTAACTTATCAGCCCAGCCCATCAACGTCTTAAACTCACCTGCGATCTCAGGCTCAATAAGCTTCGCTTTTCCAAGATAAACCTCTCCTGTTGAACCATTAAGGCTTATCCAATCGCCTTCTTTTACTTCAACTCCGTCTTTTGTGATGAATTTTTTTTCTTCTTCATATACAGTGATATCACCGCATCCAACGACACAACACTTACCCATTCCGCGGCCAACAACAGCGGCATGAGAAGTCATACCACCACGCGCAGTTAATATACCCTCTGCAGCTGCCATACCTCCAACGTCTTCAGGAGATGTCTCAAGTCTGACCAATACGACCTTTTCGCCTGCGTTCTTCTTTGCAATGGCATCTTCAGCCGTGAACACAACCTCTCCGACAGCCGCCCCGGGAGAAGCCGGAAGCCCTTTTGCAATGACTTTTAAATCCTGTTTAGCATCTATCATAGGGTGCAAAAGTTGATCCAACTGAGAAGGGGCAACCCTTAAAACAGCCTCTTCTTTACTAATCAATTTCTCCTTAACCATCTCAACGGCAATCCTAACAGCTGCTTTTGCAGTCCTTTTGCCGTTCCTTGTCTGGAGCAGATAAAGCACACCGTCTTCCACAGTAAACTCAAGGTCCTGCATATCACGATAGTGCTTCTCTAATTTCTTATATACCTGAACGAGCTGTTTGTATACCTTTGGCATCTCATTTGCAAGCTGTTCTATAGGCTCTGGAGTGCGAATACCTGCAACAACGTCTTCACCTTGGGCATTGATGAGAAATTCTCCGAAGAATTTCCTCTCGCCTGTGCTTGGATCCCTGGTAAATGCAACACCTGTTCCGGATGTCGGACCCAAATTTCCAAACACCATAGTCTGAACGTTAACAGCCGTGCCTAAATCATCCGGAATCTCATTGAGTTTTCTATAAGTTATAGCGCGGGGATTATCCCATGAAGAAAACACAGCGTCTATTGCCATATCCAGCTGTTTTCTCGGATCCTGAGGCAGGTCAAAACCCTTTTCCTTCTTTACAAGGGCCTTATACCTGTCAACTATCTCTTTTAAGGCATCTACGTCAAGTTCTGTATCAAGTTTAACGCCTTTTTCTTCTTTTACCTGTTCCAATATGTGTTCAAATTTGGCATGCTCAATACCCAACACCACGTTACCGAACATCTGAATGAATCTACGGTAAGAATCCCATGCAAAACGCGGATTGTTTGCCTTCTTTGCAAGCCCTTCAACGGTCTTGTCGTTCAAACCCAGATTGAGAATCGTATCCATCATACCGGGCATAGATACAGGCGCGCCAGAACGCACGGAGACGAGCAAAGGATTTTCTGCATCTCCAAAACCCTTTTTCATTGTCTTTTCCAATTTGGCGAGGTTTTTATCCACCTCTGCCTTTAATGTTGAAGGATATTTCTTCCCATGTGAATAATAATAAGCGCACACTTCAGTGCTGATAGTGAATCCCGGAGGCACCGGAACGCCTATATTGGTCATCTCAGCAAGGTTTGCGCCCTTGCCACCCAACAGCATACGCATCTTGGCGCTGCCTTCTGCCTTTCCTCCTCCAAAAAAGTAAACGTATTTCGGCGCTTTTTTGGACTTTGACGCTGACTTCGTCTTGCTTTTACACCTACCCATATCCTGCCCTCCTTTTGTTAGTAAAATTTGGCTATTGATTTTGTAAACAACCTGTATATAGACTGCATAACTGCCAATCGGTTATGCTTAACCGCTTCATCATCCACGTTGACCATTACTGCTTCAAAATATTTGTGCAAAACAGGCAACAGCCTGCTATAGATTATAACAGCTGAACTGACATCGCCTTTTGAAAGCGCATTATTAAATTCCTTCTCAGCCTCTTGAAACGCGCTCCACAACTTTTCTTCAATCGCATCCTCAAACAAGGACGCATCCACTTCATAAACAGTATCTGCGTTTTTCGTAATTTTATAGACGCGTTGTAATACCTTTAACGCATCCTGAAACTCCGGCCCTTTTGCCATCTTATTCAATGCCCTTGCCGTTTTATAGGCATTATATATATCAAGCCCCCATTTATCCACGCAGGCAATCGCAATATCCCTGCGAATAGACCTGTCTATAAAGGCCGAAACCACCCTATCTGAGAAAAAGCGTTCTATATCACTATAGGATTCATCATTAAAACCCCATAATTTTATACTCTCTCTAAAGAGCCTGTCAAGCAAAAGCGGTTCTTGGGAGTTAATAATTATCCTTATAATGCCTATTACAGCGCGCCTAATCCCATATGGGTCTTCACTGCCGCTTGGCCTGATTCCCGCGCCGAAGAACCCGCTTATGTGCGCTATTTTGTCCAATATAGCCAAAGGCATACCTAATCTGCTTTTAGGAAGGTCGTCTCCCGCGCCTTTCGGAAGGCTGTGTTCCTTTATTGCCAGCGCAACGTTTTGGCTTAGGCCATCTTTTAATGCGTAATAATAACCCATTATACCTTCAAGTTCAGGAAATTCATATACCATCAGACTCAAAAGGTCAGCCTTTGACAAATATGCCGATTGTTTGAGTTCCTGCAACTCTTTTTCGCTCATAGAGAGCATATCCGCAACAAGCGGGCAAAGCCCTTCAATCACCTTTGCCTTGTCATAATAACTGCCTATCTTCTCATGTAAGATAATGCTCTTTAATCCGTCTATTTTAGAGGTCAAACCAGCCTTATTGTCTTGTTCCCAAAAGAACAATGCATCTGAGAGCCTGGCATCTAGGACAGAATCCACGTTAGACAACACGTCGGAGAAATCAAAACCCTTCCTGTCTTGGGCCTCCACCATACCTATAAAAAACGGCGCTGTTTTTCCGTCGGGATAAGAAACAGTAAAAAGTTTTTGGTTTTTTGCCATGCTGGTCAGCAGGACATCAAAAGGCAGCGCCAGAAATCTTTCGTCAAAATGTCCCAAAAACATCACAGGAGCTTCTGCCAAAAAAGCAAGTTCTTCTAACAGGCCATTGATAATGTTTGCCTCTGCGCCTTTTGCCTTTGCAAGATCAACAGACTGGGATTTTATCAATTCCTTGCGTTTTTCAAAATCAGGAATAACCCCAACCTCATCTAAAAACGAGAAATAATCATCAATGCCTTTTATCTGCCTCTCCTGTTTTAAAAGCCCTTTTCCTTCTATGTAAAAACTCTTATCAGCCGAATTGACGTTGCCGATTTTAAGCGCTAATAACTCAATTGAATCACATTCTTTAACAGAGAACAACCAGCGAATAGGGCGAACAAACCGTATTCCCGAATCATCCCAGCGCATACGCTTTTGAAATGGTATTTCTTTTATGAAATTATCCAGATGAGACTGTAAATCCTGTATAGGGATATCACTTTCACTGGAAAAAGAGATGATAATCCTGCGACAGGTAAAAAAGACATCGGCCTTTGTTTTTAATGCCTGTTTCCAAAATTTCTTAGAAAACTTAAGCGCCTGCGACAGATATGCCGCAGGCATCTCTTCGGTTCCTATCTCAATAAGGTATCTTGATTTCTCACACATAAAGTTCCCTTCTACAACAAGCGTTAGAGTATAACACTGCAAAAAGGGATTTTCAATTACTTTTGAGCAGATTCGGTTTTTTTATCCTCTGAATCTTTCTGCTCTAAAGTCTTGTTTTCAACCTCTTTGGCGTTTGGCTCTTTCACTTCATCTTTCTTGGGTGTTTTCCCCCTATCATCTGCCTGTTTTCTCTCATCCTTTTGCTCTAATTTTTCCTTTTCACCTTTATCTTCCTTCTTTTTCTCCTCTTTTTGCCAGGATTTTACATCCATTGTTTGAGAAGAAAAAGGAGAGCCGCTTCCTACGTAAACGTCATTGCCAAACATCACGTACCTGCTACCTCCAAGAGGTGTTTCTGCGCCGACTATGACACGGAAGGCGTTTTCAGTTGTCTTAAACTCCACTTCAGCAAGAGGTTTTTCAAAACCGCATTCCTTTTTCAGAGCTTCATCATATGCGCCAACCTTATATCTGTACCTGTATGAGGAAATACCAGAAACTAAACTGTTTATCTTATAATCCTTAACCTCTTTCCCCTCACAAAGCCATTTCCCCTCTTTTTTCTCCAGAATCAGTTCTTTATCCCCTTTTTTGATCTTGATATAATTGATAGTATCCTTATCAACCTTTTGTTTTGCAAAGAGCTGCGTTTCAGTGCGTTTTATTTCGTCTGTTGAAGGCGTTTTTCTCTCCGCAAAATATATATAAGAAAACAGGCCTACACATAACACCAAAAGCGCAACAAGGCTTCTCATCGTAAACCTCCTAACTTTACCAACGTTTTCTCACCTGAACAACTATAACCCCAAGAATGAGCATAATCAATGGCAATACGGCAAGGCTCATCCACATCAAGAATTTCATATACTTTGCAGGCACATTCAATTTCACTGTGGTTATCTTTTTAGGGCCAATTTCTATTGAGGCCTCATTTCCGCAGAGCCAATTAACAACAGAAGATGCAAAATCCCTATTGCCAAGATTGTCCAAAGACATATTTGCAACGAAATCTGAATCACCTACAACAACAGCCCTTTTATCCCCATCCTCAACAGCAACGGCAATTGGGATAGGGCCTTTTTGATCTTTGTCTTTATCAAACTTATACGGTTTTGTGTTAATATCTGATTCTGCCCAACTCATCTTTGAACTAAACAATATCGGAGAAACCTTTGATTTGGAATCGCCTTTATCCTTTAAAGGCTTTATAGGACGCACTATTGGCATAACTAATGCGGTATTGGTCAATGGCTTGACAATCGGATGTAATGTATAATAAGTGATATACAGATTCAGCGGAGAGACGACATTTTGAACAGCATCAACTATTAACTTATTTTCCGACTCAATCCCAAGCGTTTCAAACAACCCAGCAAGGCCATTATCATAAACAGGATCAACCATAACAAAGAGTCGTACGCCTTTTTTGTAAAGTTCCTCTATGCGTTTAACCTCTTCTTCAATAAACGGTTTTTTAGGCCCGCATATGACAATCGCATCCAAATCTGGTTCCGGTTTTATATCACTATTTAAGATAGTCATCTCTTCAACCTTAAAGTTGTCTGTTTCAAGGATGCCTTTCAGCTCAGCTATACCTTCACCCGGCTTTTTATCGTTTAATTTCTTTTCAGCATGCCCTTTGGTAAAATAAAGAGTACTTTGTTTTGCCCTAATCAAAGACAATATAGCATTGGTGAACTTCGCTTCCCCCAAGAAAGCTGAGGCAACAGGCGCACCGCCCATCATTGCCCTGCTATAATCCATATCAAAGAGTTCTCTTGCGGGAACAAACTTGGAGTTCTTTTCAGAGGCAAAGACAATTCCCTCATCATGGACAGAAAACTTGTCTAACAACATCTTTACCTCCATAACGTCTCTATAAGGATCTACAATCTTCAATTTTATGTGGTTGCTTGCCTCTTTATAGCGTTCCAGCATGCCTTTAGACCAGTCAAATACAGGGGTTGCCGGCTGCATAATAACGTAAACATTTATGTCTTCTTTCAACTCCTTTAATATAGATATGGTTTTAGGAGAAAGAGCAAACTTCTTGTTTTTCCCAACATCCCAATGCGCATAGTGGCGAAACGATAAATAATTGATACCTGAAAATAAAATCAATGCCAAAGCAACACTAAAAATGGATACACCTGATAATAATGCCCTTTTCATTCCTTCCACCTCCTGCTTTCAATTGCCTTAGAAGCCAAAAACAAAAACAAACCGCTTATGGAGAGGAAATAGACAACTGAACGCGTATCTAATACACCCTTTGCAAATTTGGCAAATTCATCCAATAAGCTCAAATAAGAAAACACATCTTTCATAATGCCAACACTCCATGCGGAAAATATGCCGATACTAAATAAAATCATAATAATCACAAAAGACAGTAAAGCCGATATTATCTGACTTTTAGTCATACTTGATGCAAAGACCCCAACGGCAATTAAAGCCGCGCCCATTATCACTGTTCCCAAAAATGCAATTCCAGCTGCCTGCCAGTCGATTGCAAGCTGACCTTTTAACAGGACCAAATAGATAATCGTAGATGCCCAAAACAATGTAAATATAAACAATGCGGCTAAAAACTTTCCCATAACGAATTCACATTCCTTGACTTTTGTTGTGAAAATTGCTTCAAACGTGCCGATTGCCCTTTCATCACTTACCAATCGCATAGTAATAATGGGCACAATCAAAATCATTATTATCCAAAAGAAAAACGTCCCCCCAAAAAATATCTCCACCGGGGAGATCTGCACAGAAGACATTGGATTATTCAACGCATTGACTATGCCCATAAATGCCCAGCCATTCAAGAATAAAAAGAGCGCCCAGTTTACATATAACATATAGGTATAGAAATAGGACTGCAATTCCTTCATAAATATAGCTGTTATATTACGCATTTTTTAACACCTCCTCATTGGTTGTTATGTGCACAAACACATCCTCCAAAGAGAGAGCTGTTGTTCTTAGTTCTCTCAATACAGCCTTATTTTCAACGATTAGGTTGAACAATTTTTCTCTGATGTCGGTATCTTCCTTTTGTCTAATAGATGCCCTAATCAGGCCATTGCCCAAATCAGCAACTGAAGCCTCAACAACCTCGTCCATAGATTTTATCAACTCCATCAAACGCACAGGATTCTCAGACCTAAATTCAATCTCAATTGAAAGGCCTTTCATCAGGGCCGCCAAATTATTAGTAGTTCCGCTTGCCACGACCCTTCCCTTATTTAAGATAACAACTCTATCTGCGACGTTTTCTATCTCCGGAAGTATGTGTGAAGATATAATTACAGTATGTTTGTCTTTTAATTCCTTGATAAGTTTGCGCACGCGTCTAATCTGATTAGGGTCTAGTCCAATAGTCGGCTCGTCTAATACGATATACTTAGGGCTTCCCAAAAGCGCATCAGCTAAACCAACCCTCTGTTTATACCCCTTAGAAAGTGTTCCGCATAATTTGCCTGAAACATCCTCTATGAAACACAATTCCATTACGCGGCCCAATTCTTTCTTTAACTCTTTTTTTGAAACGCCTTTAATCTTCGCCCTGAAAGAAAGATACTCTGATACCTTGAGTTCAGGATACAAGACAACATTTTCCGGCATATACCCAATCAATGGCCGGACCTTATCCGGATTCTCCGTTACCTCCACATCATCAATCAATATTGATCCGCTTGTCGCTGGAAGATATCCCACCAACATCCTCAATGTCGTTGTTTTTCCGGCGCCATTGGGCCCAAGAAATCCTAGTATCTCGTTTCCAGGGACATCAAAGGATACACCGTCAACGGCAACGGATTTTGGATAAAGTTTGCGCAATAAATCAACCTTGATCATCACCCTTCCTCCTTTATTTTATCCAATAACCGTTTAACCATAGGATAAAGCGCATAACCATAATCAAACATATATCCGTCTTTATCAACAATCGCAATAGTGGGCACGCCTCTGACAAAATAAAGCCTTGCAATATGGCCTGTGGGATCAGCGGCGACAGAAACGTCTATATTGTGATGCCTTATGTATTCCTGTATCTTATAGGGAGTTTCCCCAACGCCAATCCCGTAAAAATCAATTTTATCCGAGTACCTTGCTGCCAATAGAGAAAGATCTTTTAACGCCTTTGCGCAATGAGGACACCACGTCGTCCAAAACAGTATAACAGTATAACGATGTTCATTATTGGGGATTAGCGCTTTGCCGCCATTAACAAAATTCAAATCAAAGGCCGGGGCAACAATCTTATCTTTTTGTTCTCCAGCTAATGCCTGACGCCCATGTTCCGCATTCAAGAAAAATACACCTGATACCAATACCATTCCAATCAACAAAAACAATCTCTTCTTCACCATAGCCTCCCTGCGTTAAATACAAAATATAGACCAATACATAGCAAAATCCATCCCGAAAAACTATGCGTCCATTCCATCCATTTCCCCGGCTTTGGGACATAAATAGCCAAGGAAGTGAATATCCCTAAAATCAAAAATAAAAAACTTATGCCAAATGAAAAACACAACATCAAAAAACCGCCCCATAACACGTTTTGCTTGCTTGCAATATACGGCAGAAGCCCTAATAAAAACGGGGCAGTGCATGCGCTTGCGACAACAGAAGACAACATCCCCATTACAAATGCGCCAAACAGGTTTACCTTGCTGGAAATCCCGGATGAAATAGCAAAATTAGGCAGTTTTACGACATTCCAAAAGGATAAAGCCCCAAGCACAGCAAACAGGCCTATCAAGAGATTTAACATACCTGAACCTGCCAAGCGTCCAAGGAACACACCGCTAAATGCCGCAAAAAAACCCAGAACAGTATATAAAAACGACATTCCCGCAACAAAAGACAGTGTCAAAAAGATTCCGTGCCTTTTATCTTTTGCGCTGCCTGAAATAACACCTATGGAAATTGGTATCACCGGATATACACAAGGAGACAGGCTTGCCAAAAAACCTGCCCCGAATGAAGCGAAAGGTTCCCACAAACGGATACTAACCTCAGTTACTCCTGGAAACATCCCAAACCCCCATACGTTGTGCTAAATTCCTATCAACCGACTTATAACGAACGTCTCTGTTATTATTGAGATATTTTACCACATTTGATTTATCTTTAAAGACCCTTGGCAGACGCCTGCCCATTTGGCACATGATCTCATAACTAATCGTTCCGCACCATCCAGCAATATCCCTTGCAAATATCTGATTAACACCTTGCCTGCCAAGCAAAACCACCTCATCGCCTTCCCTAATCTCGCCATCTAACGAACTGACGTCAATAAACAAATAATCCATACAAATCCTGCCGACGATATTAACCCGATGTTCATTCACAATCGCCTGCCCCCTTCCTGAAACAAGACGGGGATAACCATCGCCATAACCAACAGGGACAACTGCAATCAAGCTATCCTTATGGGCAATAAAATCATGCCCATACCCAATGCCCTCGCCTTTTTTGACATAACGAAGGATCTGAACAACAGATTTTACGCTCATTACCTCTCTCAACCCCAGAATTTTGTAAAAATCATCCGAAGGATACTCGCCGTACAAGACAATTCCCGGACGAATCATATTGCAAAAAGACATAAACTCATCCCTAAAAACAAGGCCCGCGCTATTAGATAAATGTATCAAATCAAATTCAACGCCATTTTTCTTCAAAAAGGAAATCATACCCTTAAAACCGCGTATCTGCCCAAGTGTGTAATTTTTATCTACATCTGCCATAGGCAGATGAGTAAATAAACCTTCCAATCTTATATCTGGAGCAGACTTAAGCGCCATTGCAGAGGGCAAAACCTCTTCGCCTTTTACGCCTAACCTATGCATACCGGTATCTACCTTTAAATGCACGGTTAATGGGAGATTTAATCCAATAGAAGTCAAGGCAATATCCTTTGCATGTTTTAAGGAAACAGCCGTAATAGATATCTTATAAGAAGAGGCTATCTGCAAATCATCCGGAGAAACATAACCCAAAACAAGAATAGGCGTGGGAATACCGCTCTTGCGCAAAAGCATTGCCTCATCCAAACTTGCAACGCCTAAATAATTTACGCCAAGAGAGTGCAGGTGTTTGGCCACTTCTATCAGGCCATGGCCATACGCATCGGCCTTCACAACAGCCAGAACATACATTCCCTGCGCAAACAGGGACATAATCTGATTCAGATTATATGATAAGGCCGCAAGATCTATTTCAATCCATGAAGGCCTATAAAAATTTACCATCTGCCTGCCACCATATACTCGCATTTCGGACAATATCCCCCCGTTATTGTCAGATAATCCTCCGTAATACTAAAACCTAACCGTCTAACAAGCATTTTACCACATTTTGGGCAAAAAGTATTGCCTTCTTTATTAACGTTCCCAAGATAAATATAATTGAGCCCCTTTTCCCTGCCAATAGCCTGCGCAGTGATAAGAGACTGAATACTCGTAGGAGGCCTGTCTAACATCCTGTAAGTCGGATAAAAGGCGCTTATATGCCATGGAATATCCGGGCTAACTCCAGATATAAAGGAAGCAACCTCTAAAAGTTCATCTTTAGAATCGTTAAATCCTGGCACGATTAACGTAGTAACTTCAATCCAAACATCTGCAGCAAAAAGCTCTTGAATGCAGTTTAAGACGGAAGACAAATCTCCTCCTAAAAACTTGTAGCCCTCCTGAGTAAAACACTTCAGGTCTATATTGGCCGCGTCTAAAAATCCTGAAAGTTCTCTAATAGCATCTTTGGAAAAACTTCCATTAGAAATTAAGACATTTTTCATATTATTTTTGCTGGCCAGTTTCATACAATCTAAAACAAACTCATAGGAGACCATAGGTTCGGTATAGGTATATGAAATAATCTCCGAGCCATATTCTCTTGCCTTATCAATTATCTGATGAGGGGAAAACTCAACGATATTGAAGTTGATATTTTCCTTCAGTTGAGATATCTGCCAGTTCTGGCAAAAAGGGCAATGCATATTGCAACCCGGCAATGCAATAGAAAAGGTCATAGATCCCGGATAAAAGTGATACAAAGGCTTTTTCTCTATGGGGTCTAAATTCATTGCGCAGATCTTGCCATAATAAACAGGAGAGATCAAGCCGGATTCATTTTTTCTAACACCGCAAATACCTGTTTTAGACGGGCTTATCCTACAGTGGTGATGACATAAAAGACATTCTATATCCTTGCCCCCACTTATTGTCTTAAAAAAACTCCCCTTCACATCCCCTCCTGATTGGTTTAAACACAATAATATTTTAACACATTAGCAACCAATACACGTAAAAAATATTCGACTATTTAGAAGGGATTTAGGCCTGATAAACGATTTTGCCCTTTTTAAGCGTTAATAACACTTTTCCATAGAGTTGTTTGTTGATAAATGGCGTATTTTTGCCTTTGCTAAACAGATTGGCAGGAGAAACTTCCCATTGGGCGTTCGGGTCAACAACGACTAAATCTGCAATTGCCCCCTTTTTAACACTTAGTATGCCCATTCCCAATATTTCCCTTGGCCTATCACAACACAATCTTACTAATTCCTGCCAAGAAAATCTGCCCTTGTTTACAAAATACGTTATCAAAGATGGCAGCCAGGTCTCTAACCCTGTGATTCCAAAGGGAGCCAATTCAAATTCATTTTCCTTTTCCCAATCTGTATGAGGGGCATGGTCGGTTGCAATACAGTCTATTTTCCCCTTCTTCAATGCAGAGACTATCCTTGATCTATCGCGAGTTGTCCTAAGGGGAGGATTCATCTTGAAATTAGGTGAATAATTATGGATGTCCTCTTCGCTAAATATCATATAATGAGGAGCAGTCTCCGAGGTAATCAATTCCGGAAAATATTTTTTATAAGCCGAGATTATTTCAACGGATCTGGCCAAAGAAACATGGCATAAATGAACCTTTACCCCAACATAGGTCGCAAGCTCAAGGTCTCTTAATATACCTATTGTTTCTGCAATCTCCGGTATCGGCTTTATTCCCAACTTCAAAGACGCATACCCTTCATTCATAGATCCGCCACCTGACAGATTCATTTCTTCACTATGGAGCATAACGAGCATGTTTGCAGATTTTGCATATTCCAAAGCAGAACGCATAAGCCTTACATCTTGCACGGATTTACCATCTTCGGAAACCGCAACAACCCCCGCCTTTTTGAGTTCAAACATCTCGGTTAATTGTTTGCCTTTTTGTCCCAGTGTAATAGATGCAACCGGCAGTATATCCGCTAAACCAATCTTTTTGGATTCTTCTATAAGGGCTTGCACAATCTCCGGGTTATCTATAACAGGGTTGGTATTTGGCATAGTGCAGAGAGCCGTAATTCCCCCATGCACAGCTGCCTTGGAAAAGCTTTCCATGTCCTCTTTTTCCGAATCCCCGGGTTGACGACTATGCGCGTGAAGGTCAACCAAAGACGGCAAGATAACCGCGCCATCTAAATCTATTTGCTTATCCGTAGACAATTTCGTCCCTATATCCTCTATTATTCCGTTATTTATCAAGATATTGGTTTTCCTTGACGAACCTAATATCCTTACACCTGACAACAGAATACTCATACTTAACCTTTCCTCAAAACAGAACTAATCAAATACAAAACAGCCATCCTAACAGCAACCCCGTTAGTCACCTGATTCAATATAACCGCGCGGCTGCTGTCAGCAACTTCAGGAGACAATTCCACTCCCCTATTAACGGGCCCAGGATGCATAATAATCGTCTTTTTAGGCAACTGTTTAAGTCTATTAACGTTTATTCCATAAACCCTATGGTATTCTCTTAGTGAAGGGAATAGACCATCTTCCTGCCTCTCCTTTTGTATGCGCAGGGCCATCACTACATCCCATTTAGCTGAAGAAATGGCCTCATCCAAAGACGTAAAACTCTTTGCCAGCCTGTCTATTTCCCTTGGCAAAAGACTGCTGGGAGCGCAAACGCCGACATTGCACTTAAATTTGCTTAATCCCCATATATTACTGCGCGCCACTCTTGAGTGTTTAATGTCTCCGACTATAAGCACATTAAGCCCCTTTATTTCGCCAAATATATGCTTCATAGTCAACATATCCAACAGAGCCTGAGTTGGATGCTCATGCATTCCATCCCCGGCATTAACTATTCCCATGTTTTCTAAAGCCTCTGCCAGCAAAACAGGCGCTCCTGCATAAGAGTGTCTTATTACAACAATATCACACAATAACGACTTTAAATTTTTGACGGTATCTAAGAGAGTTTCGCCCTTTACCACGCTGCTTGCAGATACCGTTATGCTAAGGGTATCTGCGCTAAGCCTCTTTTCCGCCAGCTCAAAAGAGGCCTTTGTCCTTGTGGATGGTTCAAAAAACAGGTTCGCAATAGTAATTCCTCTTAATGTAGGCACCTTTTTGATATCGCGGTTAAGTACAGAGATAAAAGACTGCGCAGTATCTAATATCAACAATATTTCATCGCTCGTAAGATTTTCCAGGCCTATTAAATCCTTTTTCGTCCACTTCATAATTATTTCCTTACAATTACTATCTTATCCTCTCCGTCTATCTCCTTAAGCATCACGTTTACTCTCATAATACGTTTCAAGTTTATCTCCATGCCGTAATAATCAGGGCATATAGGCACTTCCCTATCTTTCGGGCGGTTAATCAAAACAGCAAGCATAACCCTTTCAGGCCTTCCAATGTCCATAACAGCATCCAAAGCAGAGCGAATAGTGCGTCCTGTAAACAATACGTCATCAACCAAAATAATATTCTTGCCATTTACCTCAAAAGGAACATCTGTCTGTTTCACGATCGGACTTTCCGAAGATAATGAAAAATCGTCTCTATAAAGGTTGATATCAATCTTACCGACAGGTAAATCTATCTTTGCGGCCCTCTTGATTGATGTCTTTATTCGTTTTGCAATAGGAACACCTCTTGTATGGATACCGATAAGACAAACGTTTGATAAGTCTTTGAAATCATAAACAATAGACATAGCAATGTCTTTAATCAAGGCTCGCAGTTCTTTGGATTCTATCTTTTTAGCCATTAAAAACGGATTATATCATAACCAAAAATATATTCAAGAGAAAGTTATCATACAATCAGGCTGTTAGTTTAGATTTAGGTTTAGGTTTATCCGGATTGTTTTAATTTAACACAAATTGCATATGCACGTGATGTAGAACAGATGGCAGCGCAAGTAAAACTCGTGGCAGACGATGGATAGTGGTACTCCCAATTTGCTCTCGAACGATAATGAGTTTCGTCATGTGCGCAACCACCTCCAACGAGAAGGTATCCTTTAGGACATCTGGCTACTGCTGGAACCGCAGGAGGATAGGTTCTTGTTGAAACTATTTTTATATTATCTATTAAAACCCCTGCGAGATTACTAACCCAGTTTGGGGCAGCTCCACTCTTTGGATTTTTTATATAGATATCATCAACAGCCATATAGCCATTATTATTGAAATTCACAGATTCACTGGCATATTGCCACGTATTTGGCAATCCTCCGGAGTGCCCCATAGCAACCCTTCCATTTGCATCTATTTTAACTGCACCATTTCCTCTTCCCAAAAACTCTGCAACATCTTCTCCAGTTCCTCCCTGTACAGTAAATCTCGCACTTGGGCTAAAATTGGGCCCACTGGCAATGACCACCTGTTGGTTTCCATTGATGCTTATAGCTACTCTATCATTGGTGGTAATCTCCAATTTATTTGGCCCTCCTTGCTGCGCACCTATTCGCGCTGCCGTAGTCCCATCATACCCCAAAAAACCATAGGCCTGGCTTGATGTACCCCAGTAAAGCGCCGCCCTGCTTGTATCCTGCGTGTTTATATACGCCTGCGAATTGCCTGTGCCTGCATTCTGGGGTTCTATCCATAACTCGTTTGACCTTATAGTCAAACGATCTCTATCTCCTCCTAAAATCCCTATCTCTGCATCTGATGGTATTTGATATTGCATAGTATCTCCACTTAGACTTAAATGTACACTTGCCTCTTGAGTGCCTTGCACTGTCATCGCGCCTGTTCCATTATCCGCTACAAGCCCTGCTAGTGCACTACTGGATGCCGCAACAAATCCCGCAACACCTGTAGCCCTTGCAACACCCCCTACTCCACCATGTCCATTTGTGCCATTACTACCTCCAATAAATACATGTCCATCATGGACATCCACTCTTATCCCGGGTTGCTGGTCATTAGGAGTAACGGTCCCAGTCCACTGTCCTATATCGCCAGCTTGTACCAGTCCCATACCAATAGAAACCTCATTAGTTGTATCTTTTATATACACTTTGGCATCCTTATATATAGTGCCTCCATTATCTGTCATATCACCTATTAGCAATCTCCCTTGAGTAGTATAAATTAAACGGTCACCGTTAGTGGTATTATTAGTGGCGTCCACCCTTAAACGCACGGTACCTATATTATTGTCGAGATTCAAATAATTGCCGCCCATTGTCCCTGCTGTTATTGCCAATCCGCTTTCTACCAAGATCACCCCGTTTTGAGCAGCTACATTTGTCCTATCCATATAATTAATCGTCCACGTGTCCGTCCCCACAACCAAGGATTCACTGCGCAGTTCAACGTATTCTCCATATGGAGATGGATAAAAAACCGATATGTATTTTTCTGCTGCAAAAGAAACGCCTGAGAGTAAAATAAGTATAAATAGACATGCTATTCGCATACCCCCCCCTATCATTTAATAAAAATATATTGCGTTTTAGTTTAGCACACAAAAGTCAAGACGTCAACGCATATATAAATACCATACTAACCAGTGGAACCATGTCCGTGCCAATCCCTAAACCAATCCCTAAACCAATTCCTAAATATTAACACAATATTAATCTCTTTTAAGATAAGCAAATACCTCTATATGCCCTGTATTCGGGAAAAAGTCATATGCCTTTATATCCTTTAAATTCAATATCCTCAATAGATAGTCCAAATCCCTTTTAAGCGTCATTGGATTGCACGATAAATAGAATATCTTTTGAACTTGCGAGGCTAATATGGCATTTAATACGCGTTTTGACAAACCGTTTCTCGGTGGATCGAGTATTATAGTATCTGCATTTTCAATGTAATCAACGGCTTTATGCGCAGGCAAAATCTTATAATCAAAATTTCTGTTAGATCTAAATTTATTTGCTTCAAGCGCAGGCAATAAATTTTTGTCAATATCAACAGATAATATGCTCTGGGCAAAATCGCTTGCCAATATCCCTAATATGCCGCACCCACCAAACAGGTCAACGACCTTGCCTAAATTCATCCCACGTATAAGATTAATAAAATCATTTGCAAATATAGAGATGGCAGATTCATTTACCTGAAAAAAGCCGTCAATTGGATATAAAAAATCCTTTTCCAAGATGTTAGACGTGAGCAACTGGCCTCCTAATGTAAACTCCCTTCCGCGCCTATCCTTTGCCTTAAAATTAGATATGGAAAAATCGCGGCAAATCCCGGATAAAAACTCAACGTTCAAAAGCTCATCCATTTCCACAACTACGTATAGGGATGAAACATCCTTTCTTATCCACACTCTATTAATACTTGTCCGTTGGGCAATATGTTGGCAAAATTGCTCAACAACCGGTATGTACTTATTTATCTCCTCATCTAATAAATGACAGCCGTGCGATACGTTGACTAAATCGTTATACAACGTATAACACAGATGATGTCTGTCAAATCTAAAGGATGCCTTATTGCGATAATGAAATTCCAAATCGGGGGTGTATAACTTTACATGCCGTTTAAATATAGAGAGCAACTGTTCTTCTTTAATCTGAATCTGAAATTCTCTGTCAATTGTCTGATAAGGCGAACAGGAAATAAAATGCGCGCATTTAGGCTTGCGCCTTTTATCAGAAGGCGTTACAACATCTATTAATACAGCCTCATCATATCTCTTGCCTTGTTCAACTATCTCTATTTCAACTTCCTCGCCAGGCAGTCCACCTTCAAAGAATGCCACCTTGCCATCTATCTTGGCTAAAGACCTTCCTGGAAATACAACAGAATGGACTGTGCAGAAATGCCTTTGCATAATTTTACATTAAGAAATAACTCGCATTACCTCTGATATAGACGTGATACCTTTTTCCGCCTTTAGCAGGCCATCATCTCTTAAAGATCGCATACCTTCCTGTTCGGCAATAAACCTCAATTCACTGGCATTATCACCCCTTGCTATTGAATCCTGTAATCTTGAGCTTATTTCCAATATCTCAAAGAGAGCAACCCTGCCCTTAAAACCAGTCTCATCGCACTTAACACAACCCTGCGACTGCCATAAAGAAGTCCCTTCATCGCCATCTCCTTTAAATTTGCAGGATTCGCACAATCGTCTGACCAATCTCTGGGCAACTACACCAACGACACTTGAGGCAACTAAATAAGAGGGTATCCCCATCTCCACAAGCCGCGTAATAGCTGACGGGGCGTCATTGGTATGCAACGTTGATAAAACAAGGTGGCCTGTTAAGGCCGCTTGAATAGCTATCTGGGCGGTTTCTTTATCACGGATCTCACCGACCATAATCACATCAGGCGATTGCCTTAAAATAGAACGCAGGGCATTTGCAAAAGTGAGCCCGACAATAGGCCTAACCTGAACCTGATTTATGCCCGCAAGATGATATTCAACAGGATCTTCAACAGTAATGACCTTTCTACGGCTCTGATCTATCTCGGACAACGCCGCATAAAGTGTTGTGGATTTACCACTGCCCGTCGGGCCGGTTACCAATACCATCCCGTATGGCAGATTTACCGCCTTGCGAAACACCTCTATTTGAGATTCATCCATACCAAGATCCGACAGTTTCATCAACCCCCGACTCTTATCCAAAATCCTGATAACGACCGTTTCGCCAAAACGCGTATTTATCACAGAAACCCTTAGGTCAACGTTTATACCGCTTTTATCAAACAGTATCCTGCCATCCTGTGGCAATCGTTTCTCCGCGATATTCATATTGGACATAATCTTGATTCTGGTAACCATACTGCCATGCAGGTCATTTGAAAACCTGTCAATTTCTCTGAGCACGCCGTCGATGCGAAACCTAATACGCACAAAATCAGCAAAAGGTTCTATGTGAATATCGCTCGATCTCCTTTGACAGGCCTCCATAATAATCTCTTCTATAAGCCTGATAATAGGCGCATCGGAATTATCCGCATCCGATAAGAATGCCCTTTGAGACAAAGACACTTTTGCCTCTGGGGGCATTTCATCTTCATCGATTTGCTTTGGATATAATTCCTGTATTATCTCGTTTATCTGATCGGCATCTGAAAAAATAGGCACGATTTTTATCCCTGTTGTATCATCAAGGATATCTATGGCCAAGGCATCAAGAGGGTCATTTAATACAGCCAGTATTGCCCCTGAATCATAATCCCTTCTTATAGGCAACAGCGGCCAGGACCTAATTACATCCAATGGGAAAATACCCTTTACAGATGGGTCTATGTCGTTTTTGTCTATATCAACAAACTCTATATTCCACTCTTGGGCAAACTTACGTCCAATAGAAGAGTCCTTTATATACCCTTTAGAAAATAAAAACATAGAAAAAGGCCCTTGAGAGATATCGTACTCTTCAATGGCCTGATTCCACAATTCCTTTGGCATAATCCCATACGCATCAAAAGTCTCATATACCTTTTCGCGCAGGGAATCAATGCCAACCATAGATTATCTCCTGCTGGCCAACAGCTCCGCTATTTGAACGGCATTCAATGCCGCGCCTTTTCTCAAATTATCGGAAACAATCCATAGATTCAGGCCCGACTTAACAGTCTTATCAGGCCTTATCCTTCCCACAAACACGTCATCTTTGCCTGCCGCATCCAGCGCAAG
>CAYXYY010000044.1:0-8395 GCA_964469495.1 uncultured Planctomycetia bacterium
CCGGATATAATAATCAACGGGAGTCTATTTTCCTGCGCGTACTCAATCAAACGAGTAATCCTCTCTCCCAAGGCCGAGCCCATAGACCCCATAATAAACCTGGAATCAGTAATACCTATACAGGCCTTCTTTTTGTCAATCTCGCCTACCCCGCAGACAACCGCATCGTCTAATCCCGTCTTTTCCATTGCCTCTTTTAATTTGTCTTTATATGTTTTCGGGCCTTTAAAATCCAACGGGTCATCTGTTTTTATATTGGTAAACATCTCCTCAAATGAACCTTCATCAACCGTTAATTGGAGGCGCTTTTGCGCGCCGATAGGCACGTGATAAGAACACTTCGGGCATACAAACAAGTTTTCCTCCAATGACTTTTTATACAAGGGAGAATGGCAGGAAGGACACTTGCTCCACACGTCCTTAGGAAGGTCCTTCTTCTTAACCGAAAAAATAGGCCTTCTAGGTTTAAAAAACGACATAACAATCCCTTCTATTTATACAACCCTTTTGCATATATATACTGCTCTATTTCCAACGGCACTATATACCTTATAGAAACGCCTTTCTTGACGCGTTCCCTTATCAAAGAAGAGGATACGTCAATTATAGGCCCATCTATATACGCTATATCTATATCAGGCATAATACCATAATTTCCCTGTCTTTTGTATAAGGCAAATTTTACTAATTTTATCAATTTTTTTGCATTTTTCCAAGCAGGTAAAGAGTTTAACGCATCTGTGCCCAAAATAAAGAAGAGTTCATCATTAGCGCGCGTTGCCTTTATCTCAGTAATGGAATCTATGGAATAAGTAATACCGCCGCGTTTTATCTCCCTATCATCTATATCAAAAAACTCATTGCCTTTTATGGCCATTCTCAACATATCCAGTCTCTCTTCAGGGCCTGCGCAAGGTTTTTTGTCTTTTGAACGATTTAACGGCATAAAGCAAAGCTTATCCAAATCAAGGCCTATCACCGATTCTTGCGCGATAATAAGATGGCCTATGTGAGGAGGGTCAAAACTACCGCCGAATATACCTATTCTCACCTCAACACCCCAAACTCTGTTAAGAGTTTTCTCAAACGCGCAAGAGGCAAACCCATCACGTTGTAAAAACAACCCTCTATACGATAAATAAAAGTGCCTGCCAATCCCTGCACGGCAAAGGCGCCCGCCTTATCCATATTCTCCTCTTTATCTACGTATTCGGCAATCTGCCTGTCAGTCAAAGGCAGCATAAATACCTTAGTCCCGTCAACATCCAAAGCAAATCGCCGGCCATTTATAAGACACAACCCCGTATATACCCAATGAGGATTGTGGGATAATTCCTTTAAAAAACGCCGGGCCTCTTTCTTATCCTTAGGCTTGCCAAAGACTTTGTTATTACAAAAAACAATCGTATCTGCGCCGATAACCAATGCATCTCTATACAAACTGGCAACCGCCTCAGCCTTTTGCCTTGCGTTGCGCATTACCATAGCCTTTGCCGAGCGAAAGGAATCGGCCAGTGATAACTCCTCAATGCCTCGGGCTGCCTGCGCGCGAAAAGGCAGATTGAAATAAGCAAATAATTCATGCCTTCTTGGAGAGGCCGATGCCAAAATGATGTCAACGCCTTTTATTCTTTTTGCCATAAATCGTCCTATGTAAGACAAACTTCTGTTGAGGAGACAAGTGCATAAGAAACACACCAACCTGTTCCGACGCCAAATCCGATTTATTCCATATCTGCTTGCCTTCTATAATAATCTTGTCTCCGTTTTTCAAAACCAGTTCCATATCGATTATATCCGAATAATTCAACCCCTTTGGGGCCAAAAACATCGTCCCGCCAATACTTATATTGCCTATATCCACCTTATGCCTTATCCCCCGCTTATCATAGATAAACAACTCCATACCGTCTAATTCTGACACGTCTATGCGTTCCCAATAACGCCTGTTGCGAAACGTCTGTTTTTTCTCCTTGTCAAGAACGACCGTTGCCGACGGGCCTTGTTTTTTCGCCTCAAATAGGGCCTCGTCAACCGCCCTAAAAAACTCCCTCACGTTATTATAATCAAGCGAAAATTCCACTATGCCCGCGCTAAAACTAAACGGATTCTTTATACCCCTAACAGGAAACAGGCTCTTATGTTCTTCAAGATTTGCCCTTATGTTGTCTATAATCTCATGGGCCTGCAAGGCAGGCGTATCAGGAAGCACAATGAGAAATTCATCAGCGGCATAACGCACGGCCATATCGCGTGGCCTTGTATTATATGCCAAAATCCTTCCAAATAACCTCAAAAACATATCGCCTTGAAAATACCCCAGAGAATCGTTTACCTGTTTAAAATGGTCAATATCCAACTTTGCAACAGTCAACAAACCGCCATGTTTTTTTATCTTTTCCATTTCATTTTCTATCTTATCCAAAAAATAAAACGCCTTTTTACCGCTGTCAAAGTCTCCCGGGAAAAAGTCCCTTTCAAGCCGCCTTCTCTGCAAGTCCTTTAAGAAAAACAACGCTGAGACGGCAAAATAAAACACAGACGAAAGCCATGCAAACTCAATGTGCGAATTCGTATATAACGCAAGCCAAACAACACCCCCTGAACCCAAAATAGAGAACACAAACGGCCAAAACGGGCCGTAATAAAGGCCTAAAAATACAATCGCCAGCCCTATCAACCACACCACTACATAGAACATAGGAATCATATTTCCCCCTTTACTAATCCTCTATCAAAAGGACCTTTTCCCTGCCGGTTAGGCCCTTTACAATCTTTATCTTTGACTTTGAAACAGAGAGAAAATCCGAAATCAGTTCAATTACCGCCTTATTCGCCTTGCCTTTATCCGGCGCAGCCGTAACCTTCACCCTGTAGATATCTCCGCAATGCTCGACGGAACAACGGCTTGACTTTGGCAGAACC
The DNA here is from genome assembly GCA_964469495.1 of uncultured Planctomycetia bacterium. Taxonomy (GTDB): domain Bacteria; phylum Omnitrophota; class Gorgyraeia; order S143-82; family S143-82; genus CAYXYY01. Next base: position 2,926 of record CAYXYY010000044.1, read on the forward strand.
TTGACTTTAATCGTCTTAGGCATTGACAAGGCTCCTTAATATAGTTCTAACCTCATAAGGCCTATCCACACGGTACTTCGCTTTAGAAACGCCAAGCCCAACCTTTACGGAAAACGCGCTTGGAGGCATCACCTCAAACATATCCTCGTCAGTCCAATCATCCCCCATACACAGGATAAACCCCCAATGCCTCTTGGCAAGCCAGTGCAAAACAGCGCGCCCCTTATTTATACCCGTATTCTTTACCTCCAACACCTTGTTGCCTTCCAGCACGCCTATGTCCATATTGGCGATAAACTGCAACAGGGCCTCCTTTAATTCCCTTGCCCTTACAAGAGAAAGTTCAGGATCGGCGTTGCGATAATGCCAAACAAGAGAAAATTCCTTCTCCTCGATAAATGAACCCGGTGTCCTGTCGGCATATAACTGCAAAATCGGCCTAACCTTATCTTTCCAGGAGTTATCCAGTATCTCAAGAAGCGCCCATTCCTTCTTTCTTTCCTTTATCCACACGCCATGTTCGGCAATAATCTCAACGGGAAGCCTGCCAAGCCACTCCTCCAGAGTATACGGATCGCGTCCGCTGACAATAATAACCTCGTTGCGCTTATCGTCAGTCAGTTTTTTCAATATATTCAACAACTCGTTATCCGGCTTTGCCTTTTCAGGCTTATTTCTAAAACCTACCAACGTCCCGTCATAATCCAAAAATATGAGCCTGTTTCTTGCAGACCCATACTTATGCACCATCTTTTCCCTGATATCGTCATCAACCTTGACCGTACCAAAACGCTTGTAAGAAAACTTCACCTCTGAAAGCCGTTCGGTAAAGTCCTTTGCCCACCGCACCACGTCATACCGTTTTAACCTGTCCTGCATCGATTTTAACCTTTCTATTTTCTCCTCCGAAGACATCTCAATAGCGTGTTTAATCGCATTTGCAACGTCATTCTTATCATGGGGTTTTACAATTAACGCCTCGCCCATCTCTTTTGACGCGCCGGCCATCTCGCTCAAAATAAGCACGCCTTCACCGCCGTCTTTACTTGCCACAAACTCCTTTGATACCAGATTCATTCCGTCTCTCAAAGGCGTAATCAGGGCAATATCTCCCACGCTATACAAAGCGGATAACGTTGCAAAGGATACCGACCTATACAAATACCATATAGGAATCCAGCCTATCGTATCGTATTTGCCGTTAATACGTCCAACAACCTCATCCACCTCCCTCTTTAACTTGGCATAATGTTCCACTCCTGTGCGGGAAGGCACAACCAACAAAATAAACGTAACCTTACTTTTATACTGGGGATTATGGTCCAGAAAATACTCAAATGCCTCTAAACGCTGGACAATTCCCTTCGTATAATCAAGACGGTCAACAGATATAATAAGAGAAGAATCCTCGCCTATCCTTTTCTTTATTCTAGTTATCTCCCTCTTTACCTCAGGCATCTCCTTTGCCCCTGAAAACTTCTCATAATCTATTCCCAGAGGGAAAATATCTGCCTGGACAATCCATTTATCCATCAATATCTGGTTAAAGGAATGTTCATAACCAAGTATCCTGCGCACACTGTTTAAAAAGTGCGCGACATAATCGGCCGTATGAAACCCGATTAAATCCGCGCCAAGCAAACCTTTCAAGACCTCGCCTCGCCATGGAAGAAGCCTGAATATCTCAAAAGAAGGAAAAGGAATATGCAAAAAGAAACCAATATCTACCTTTACGCCTCTTTCTTCGCAAGCAGTCCTTATAAGAGAAGGCAGAAGCATCAAATGAAAATCATGTATCCATATCATATCCCCATCTTGAACGGCTTTCATCACCTCATCTGCAAAGACCTGATTAACGCGTTTATAAGCCCTCCACGATTGATTGTTATACACAGTATGTTCGGTAAAATAATGAAATAACGGCCATATAGTCTTATTGCAGAATCCCTGATAAAACTGCTCAATACTGCGCTGATTTAAAAACACAGGGAAACAGCTCTCCTTTGCAAGCTCCTTTCTGACAAACTCATCCTCGCCCCTTAGGCGCTCCTTGGAGATACCCGGCCAGCCAATCCATATACTTGAATAATCCTTGTAAAATGACGCCAAACCAGTTGCAAGGCCTCCCACGCTCTTTTGAAAAGAAACCCTGCCCTGCCGGTGGCTGACCACAATAGGAAGCCTGTTGGATACAATAAGAAGCCTCTGTGTTTTTTGAGCTTTATTAACCATATCTTATTATTTTACAATCAATTTCACCTCTAAGGCAAGAAGTATAAATCTATCCTATATTCATCTGGAAGATGGGCATAAGCACAGAAATAACGATTAACCCTATAAAAACACCCACAGTCAATATAGAGACAGGGCCTAACATTGCCACGACCATCTTTATCTGCCGTCTGACCTCCTTCTCATAGAATTCGCCAAGTTTAAGCAAGACCATATCAAGACTGCCGCTCTCCTGTCCGGTGGAAATAGCACCCGACAACATCACAGGAAAAACCTTTTCCTCCTCAACGGCCTTTGATAAAGGCACGCCATGACGAATCTTTTCCGCCAAATTCAAGACATGCCGTTTTATCACGGAATTCGTTACAAGATTTGCGGATATCTCCAAAGACTCAACCACGTTTATGCCGCTTGCCAACAGCACGCCAAATACCTTAATAAACCTTCCCGTTTCTATCTTCACAATCATCTTGCCTAATGCAGGAATCTTTAACAAAAATCCATCCAAGCGCTTTGTATCAGAGTCCTCTTGTTGGGAGAGCTTCATGCCTATGAACAATATTGCCAAACCTGTAAGCAGTCCCCAAAACCACCAATATTCAATCAAAGACGCGCTTGCCCACAACAAAAACCTCGTCATCACAGGCAATGCCTGCCCCATATCCAATAGAACATCCTTCATTTTAGGAATAACAAACAACAGAATGAACAAAACAGAGGCAAATCCTATCAACACCACCAATGCAGGATAGACCAATTCTCCTATAACGGAGTTTCTGACCTCATCCTCATATTCAAGTATCTGCGCCAAACGGATAAGCGCGCTGTCTAAAAACGCGCCCTTCTCCCCTGCAGAAACCAAAGCTATATAAAAAGGCGAAAATATGTCTTTGTATTGCGCCAATGCAAAAGAAAATGACTGGCCCTTATTTACGCGATCCTTTAAATCATTGCATACAATCCTAAATTCGTCCGATTCAACCTGATTCGCAACCATACCCAAGGCAGAAACCAGGCCAACCCCAGCGCTTAAAAGAGTGGATAACTGGCTGGTAAATTCTATTATATGCCTGCGTTTTATCTTGCTGCGTTTTTTCAAAAGAGCATCATCGGATTTAGCCGGAGAAACAACCTTATCCGGGCCAACTTCCTTGATAATAATCGGGAATATACCCTTGGCGGCGAGTTCTTTTACAAGGGCCTTTTCGTCTTTTGCTTCTAAATACCCTTCCTCAGGACTACCGTCTTTTGATCGTGCCTTATAAAAAAACTTCGGCATATTACTCCTGAACAACGCGATAGACCTCTTCAACAGAGGTAATACCTTTTATGGCCTTGTGAATACCATCCTCTAATAAAGTAATCATCCCCTTTTCAACGGCCTTATTCATAATCTCTTGAGAAGACACATTCTCTATAATCATATCCCTAATCTCATCGTCAATCGGCAAGACCTCGTGAATACCATATCTGCCTTTATACCCGGTAAAATGACATTCAGGACACCCTTCTCCGAAAAAGACCTCAACAGAATCCCTTTCATCCTTGATAGGCAAACTGGAAGCCGGCACAAACTTGCCCCTGCGACAAGACGGACAAATCCTGCGCACCAAGCGCTGGGCAACCACACACTTTAACGCCGATGCAACCAAATAAGGTTTTATACCCATATCAATTAACCTGGTTATAGCGCCCGGGGCGTCATTGGTATGTAAAGTGGAAAAGACCAAATGCCCTGTTAAAGACGCGCGCACGCCGATCTCAGCTGTCTCGGAATCCCGCATCTCTCCGATCATCACGACATCCGGATCATGCCTTAAGATATGCCTTAGCCCCAAGGCAAAGTCAAAACCAATCTTTGGCTGTATCTGCATCTGTAAAATACCTTTTATCTGATATTCAATCGGATCTTCCAATGTAATAATTTTAACCGTAGGCTTATTGATTTCCGACAAACAGGCATATAAAGTAGTGGACTTACCACTACCGGTCGGGCCTGTTATCAGAACCAATCCCCATGGATTCATAATAGTGGACTTTATTATATTAAGATTTTTATCTGAAAAGCCGAGATTATTAATCCCCAAAAAACCTTCTTTGCGCAAAATCCTGATTTGAACGCTCTCGCCATACTGAGATGGCATAGTTGAGACCCTTAAATCAAGTTCCTGCCCTGATATGCGCGCCCTAATACGGCCATCCTGCGGCAGCCTTTTCTCTGCAATATCCATACCAGCCATGACCTTTATCCTCGCCACAACAGAAGGATAAATAGAACGCATATTCGCAGGAGTCGGGGCCATATGCAAAATACCATCTATGCGAAACCTCATAGTAACCTCATCTTCATAAGGCTCTATATGCAAATCAGAGGCATTCTCCTTAACCGCCTGCATAAGAATCTGGTTTACAAAACGCACAATAGAGGCCTGCGAGGTATCTGTATCCAATGACTTAAAATCATCTGAAACAACGGCAGAGTCAACCTGTTCATTATCCATCTGCTCAATGGCCTCAGCTCCAATACCATAATAGCGTTTAATAGCAGATTCTATATCTTCCCGCCAGGCCAATACAGCGGATATATCCTTTCCTGTCAGCAGTTTAATATCGTCTATCGCAGTAAAATATATATTATCAGGAAACGCAACTGTGAGAATATTGCCTTCTAAGGCAAGAGGCAACACGCCATAATGAATCGCCACCTTTGCAGGCAAAACAGCAACCGCCTCTCCGGGGATTTGGACGTTAGATATGTCAACAGCCTCTATATTCAGCTCATCAGACAACTTCTTTAAATACTCGTCTTTATTTAACAGCCCCATGCGAAACGCCATAATATCCAAAGGCACACCCTCCTTTTGAGCGCGCTCCTTTGCAGAGGACAAGGACTGTTGATCTATAAGTCCGTTGGAAAGCAAAAATTCATATATAAAATCATCCGTGTTCATCAAAACTCCCCCTAATGATAAAACCACGCGCCAATAAAACCAAACCGCGCAAAGATTAACTTGTTATGCCTATTATACCACATAGAAAAGACAGGACAAAAATTCTTAATAAAAAGAAAAAACAAAATAAAGACACAAGAAATTCGACTTGATCAGTTGCCACCCTCGTTTAAGGCAAGTAAATAAGAAATAGACAGGAATTTTTAAACGGGGCTTGTTATGCTCGAAATATACACCTTCGGACAATTCTTCCATCTTTTCCCTAAACTGCTCCATTACAAGAAATA
>CAYXYY010000045.1:0-33520 GCA_964469495.1 uncultured Planctomycetia bacterium
TAAGCATAAAAATGAAAACGTTCTCGGTTCTGCTGGTAAGGCATAATTAAAGTTGCATTGATACACAAAGAATGGCGATTGTTACAAAATAGTTTCACCTCTTTCTTTTTTGAGGCCGAATTATGTCTGTTCCGTTTCCCAAAAAATATAAAAATAGGCTTGACAACGCACGTTTTTTAAAATAGAATGACAATCTCTTTATAAGTTGTAAGAGTATGTTGCGAATTTGGAGGAAGTAAAAATTATGACGAAAACGACATTTATGCAGAGAAAAGAGGATGTGAAAAGGAAATGGTATATCGTCGATGCCAATGGCAAGACGTTAGGCCGTTTGGCGTCAAAGATTGCTATGATTCTTCGCGGGAAGCATAAGCCAGAATATACTCCACATGTGGATTGCGGAGATTATGTCATTGTTATAAATGCAAAGGGTGTTTTGGTTTCAGGCAGAAAATCGGAACAAAAGATATATCAGAGTTATTCCGGGTATCCCGGAGGGCTTAAAGAGCTTACTTTTAAAGAGATGATAGCCCGCAGGCCCAATGATGTTATCAAGAGGGCTGTTAAGGGGATGCTCCCGAAAGGGCGTTTAGGCAGGGCTATGCTTAAGAAGTTAAAGGTATTTGAAACAGAGGCCCATGGGCATACGGCTCAAAAGCCGCAAACTTTAGAGGTGTAGTATAATGGGTGTTGACGTTATTCATGCAGTAGGAAAGAGAAAGTCAGCTATTGCCCGCATCTTTATGCGTCAGGGCAAGGGCCGTATAATGATTAACGGCAGGGATTGGAAGGAGTATTTTCCTTTTGATGTATTGAGGCTTGTCATAGAGGAGCCGTTTAAAGTAGTAAAAAAAGAAGGCGCTTTTGATATTAAAGCAAATATACAAGGTGGAGGTTTAAAAGGCCAAGCAGAGGCATTAAGGCTTGGTATAGCCCGGGCATTGGTTTTGGCGGATGAATCTCTTCGTCCTGCTTTAAGAGAAGCAGGCCTTTTGACTCGCGATGCAAGGGTCAAAGAGAGAAAGAAATACGGACAGCGCGGGGCTCGCAGGAAGTTCCAGTGGGTTAAGAGATAAGATTTTTGAAAAAATAGCTTGACAATTTTGTTAAGCTGCGTATAATAAAATTTTGCATTTAGAGTTGTTCTTTCGTTGATAAAGTTTTTTTGGCCCTGATAAAACACAGGGCTTATTTGTTCTCTGACATATTGGTCAGGATGCACACTTGAAACTAACCAAGTCTTTGGAGGGTTTGATCCTGGCTCAGAGTGAACGCTGGCGGCGTGGATAAGGCATGCAAGTCGAGCGATCCTGTCCTCGTGGCAGGATAGCGGCAAAAGGGTGAGTAACGCGTAGGTAACTTGCCCCAAAGAGGGAGATAGCTTCGCGAAAGCGGAGGTAATATCCCATGTGTCCGTTAGAATTTCGGTTTTAACGGATAAAGATGGGGACCCGGGAAACCGGGCCTGTCGCTTTGGGAGGGGCCTGCGTCCTATCAGGTAGTTGGTGAGGTAATGGCTCACCAAGCCTAAGACGGGTAGCTGGTCTGAGAGGATGGTCAGCCACACCGGGACTGAGACACTGCCCGGACTCCTACGGGAGGCTGCAGTCGAGAATATTTAGCAATGGGGGAAACCCTGACTATGCGACGCCGCGTGGAGGATGAAGGCCTTCGGGTTGTAAACTCCTTTCAGTAGGGAAGAACCCTTATCTTTTAATAGAAGATAAGGCTGACGGTACCTACAGAAGAAGCCACGGCTAACTCCGTGCCAGCAGCCGCGGTAATACGGAGGTGGCGAGCGTTACTCGGATTTACTGGGCGTAAAGGGTGCGTAGGCGGACTTGTAAGCCGGATGTGAAATCCTTCGGCTCAACCGAAGGACTGCGTCCGGAACTACAAGCCTTGAGGACTAGAGAGGAGAGCGGAACTGCCGGTGGAGGGGTGAAATCCTTAGATATCGGCAGGAACACCAGCGGCGAAGGCGGCTCTCTGGCTGGTTCCTGACGCTGAGGCACGAAAGCTAGGGGAGCAAACAGGATTAGATACCCTGGTAGTCCTAGCTGTAAACGATGCGGACTAGGTGTCTCTCTTTTGAGGGGTGCCGTAGCTAACGCGTTAAGTCCGCCGCCTGGGGACTACGGCCGCAAGGCTAAAACTCAAAGGAATTGACGGGGACCCGCACAAGCGGTGGAACATGTGGTTTAATTCGACGCTACGCGAGGAACCTTACCAGGGCTTGACATGATAGTAGTACTGAACCGAAAGGGGAAGGATCCGCTTTGCGGAAGCTATCACAGGTGCTGCACGGCTGTCGTCAGCTCGTGCCGTGAGGTGTTGGGTTAAGTCCCGCAACGAGCGCAACCACCGCCCTTAGTTGCCACTTCGTCCTTGTGGCGAAAGCACTCTAAGGGGACTGCCTCGGACAACGAGGAGGAAGGTGGGGATGACGTCAAGTCAGTGTGGCCCTTACGTCCTGGGCGACACACGTGTTACAATGGCCGGTACAAAGGGTCGCGAAGCCGCGAGGTGGAGCCAATCCCAAAAAGCCGGTCTCAGTTCGGATTGGAGTCTGCAATTCGACTCCATGAAGCTGGAATCGCTAGTAACCCCGTATAAGTACGGCGGGGTGAATACGTTCCCGGGTCTTGTACACACCGCCCGTCAAGCGATGGAAGCTGGGGGCACCTTAAGCGCCTGCCTGTCAGGCACCAAGGTGAACCTAGTGACTGGCGCTAAGTCGTAACAAGGTAGCCGTACGGGAACGTGCGGCTGGATCACCTCCTTTCTATTTTTATTAATAGGAAGGTAAAACTGGCAATAACTGTTATAGACAGAACTGTCTGCGCAGTTAAATCCGATAAATGGATCATGCCTCCAGACTTGGTTTTAATATTTTGAGGGGATGTAGCTCAGCTGGGAGAGCACCTGCTTTGCAAGCAGGGGGTCAGGGGTTCGAGCCCCCTCATCTCCAGAAAACAAACATTATTTTGGAGAGAAAAGCTATACGAGTGTGGAATGAGGATAGTAAGTGGATAGGAACCTGAGTGGGAATATTGAAAAGTGAACGCATTGAATTTTTTATCGTGAGTGAAGGGTTCGTTGTGGATTTTTGGGGCCCATAGCTCAGCTGGCAGAGCACCGTGCTGATAACGCGGGGGTCAGTGGTTCAAGCCCACTTGGGCCCATTGGAAAAAGTGTGCTTTAAAATAAATTTCCTGATCTTTGACAATTTGGTAGAAAGACAAAGGGTCTCGCTGAAGAGTTTTTGGTTAAGCTACTAAGGGCTTATAGTGGATGCCTTGGCAGCAGGAGGCGATGAAGGACGTGGTAAGCTGCGATAAGCCTCGGGGAGCCGCAAACAGGCTATGATCCGGGGATTTCCGAATGGGGAAACCCACTTGCCGTAATGGGCAAGTATCCTTATCTGAATACATAGGATAAGGAGGCGAACCTGGAGAAGTGAAACATCTCAGTACCCAGAGGAAGAGAAACCGCATGGTATTCCCCCAGTAGCGGCGAGCGAAAAGGGAACAGCCTAAACCATAAGTGTGTCAAGACTGCATTCGTTGCACTTATGGGGTCGTGGGAACAAGTCGGAAGGCTATGCAGGGCCTTCGAGGAGTTACAAATCTTATTTCTAGCAGAATGGCCTGGAAAGGCCAACCATAGAGGGTGATAGTCCCGTAAGTAAAAGGAATAAGACTCCTTGGACTTGTCTCCCGAGTACTACGGGGCACGTGGAACCCCGTGGGAATTTGTCCTGACCACAGGATAAGGCTAAATACTACCTGCTGACCGATAGTGAACCAGTACCGTGAGGGAAAGGCGAAAAGAACCCCGGGAGGGGAGTGAAATAGAACCTGAAGCTATAAGCCTACACAGCGGTTGGAGCCTGCTCAAGCTTGCTTGAGTTGGGTGACAGCGTGCCTTTTGCAGAATGATCCGGCGAGTTATCCTCATCGGCAAGCTTAATTCGTAACAACGAAGGAGGCGTAGGGAAACCGAGTCCTAATAGGGCGATTTAGTCGGTGGGGATAGACCCGAAGCCAGGCGATCTATCCATGGCCAGGGTGAAGCCCTCCGAAAGGCGGGTGGAGGCCCGAACCGGTGTCGGTTGAAAACGGCTCGGATGAGCTGTGGATAGGGGTGAAAGGCCAATCAAGCCTGGTGATAGCTGGTTCTCCCCGAAATAGCTTTAGGGCTAGCCTCATGAATTCTGCTGCGGGGGTAGAGATACTGAATGGGCTAGGGGGCCCACCAGCCTACCAAACCCAACCAAACTCCGAATACCGCAGTAAGTTATCATGGGAGTCAGACTGTGAGGGCTAAGCTTCACGGTCGAGAGGGAAACAGCCCAGACCGCCGGCTAAGGTCCCTAAATTCAGGCTAAGTGGTAAAGGATGTGGGGTCGCATAAACAACCGGGATGTTGGCTTAGAGGCAGCCACCATTTAAAGAGTGCGTAACAGCTCACCGGTCGAGTGATTCTGCGCCGAAAATGATCGGGGCTAAAGCCTGATACCGAAGCCGCGGATTGTTAGAACCTGTTGGTTCTGGCAGTGGTAGGGGAGCGTTCTCTGCAGGCTGAAGGCAGATCGCGAGGTCTGCTGGACTGCTGAGAAGTGATTATGTCGGAATGAGTAGCGAAAACTCCGGCGAGAAACCGGAGGCCCGAAAGTCTTAGGTTTCCTGGGGAAGGTTAATCCGCCCAGGGTTAGTCGATAACCTAACCCGAGGCCGTAATAGGCGTAGGGGATGGACAAGCCGTTAATATTCGGCTACCAGTTAATTAGCGTTATCAGTTTGTCAGTGACGCGGAAGGCTATGTGCGCATGGTGGTGGTAGTCCCATGTCCAAGCGTGTACTTCCCTTTTGGGAGGGAGGCGTGATGGGGAGGCGCGGCTACGGCCAAGCCGAAGGTGCAGACGCCATGCCGCCAAGAAATAGCTGGCAAACGAGTTAGTTAACTGATCGTACCGGAATCCGACACAGGTAGACGCCCGTGAGAACGGGAAGGGCCTCGAGATAACTCTGGTTGAGGAACTCGGCAAATTAACCCCGTAACTTCGGGAGAAGGGGTGCCCTGGATGGTGAACTCCCTTGCGGAGGAAGCTGTTTGGGGTCGCAGTAAAATGGCTCCCGGGACTGTTTAGCAAAAACACAGGTCTCTGCTAACTCGTAAGAGGATGTATAGGGACTGACACCTGCCCGGTGCTGGAAGGTTAAGGGAAAGGGTTATCCTTCGGGAGAAGCTCTGAACCGAAGCCCCAGTAAACGGCGGCCGTAACTATGACGGTCCTAAGGTAACTGTGTTGCCTGCTCTGGCAGTAATGTCAGAGGTAATACTTGGCTGTATGCGGGGAACCCCTTAGAGCCCTTTCTACGTTTTCCATTTTTGATAATGGACGTAAAAATGAAAGGGATTGGGCAATCCGCAGGAAATCTGTCTATAAAGACAGAGATCCTCAGAGGCCATACGCTGAGCATCCGGAGGGATATCTTCGGAAAGGATCCTGTATGGAATTAACACCAGACTGGATTGTTGGGTTTACCGATGGCGAAGGTTGTTTTTACGTAGGGATAAATAAAAGCAAGGATATGTCTCTTGGATATCAAGTGTTGCCTGAATTTACGATAGTTCAGCATCACAGAGATATTCAAGTTTTATATGCCTTGAAGAAGTTTTTCTCTACGGGAGTTGTCAGACAAAATCATGGTGACAGATATTGTTATCGTGTGAGAAAATTATCAGGGCTTCAGAATATAGTTGCTTTTTTTGAAAAACACTCCCTTAAAACGAAAAAATCGGTAGACTTCAAAAAATTCCGAAAGATTATCCTTTGTATGGAAAGAGGAGACCATCTGACAAAAGATGGCTTGTTGAAAATTGTTTCTTTGTCCGAAACGATGAATACGTCCAATAGGGCAAAATTGAACAAAATAAAACAGGAGATAGCCTCCGGATGAAGATATGGTCCATCCCGCAGTGAAAGCTGTGGATGAAGATGAGCGAAATTCCTTGTCGGGTAAGAAATGCTTGCCCCCCTATTTCGTGAGGAATAGGGAAAAACTCGGCTCATATCGGGGGAGCCCTATATAATTTGCGGGCCAATGTATAGGGGAATCCCGAGGGAAGTCGTCCTTCCAATTTTGGATGGATTGACCCCGTAACGACTGATCCGAAAGGAGAGGTTCTGCTTAAATAAGCAGGACAATACGCCGAGCCCTCGCATTAAAAAAGAGTTTCTATGGAGATTTATATTGAGTTTCTCCTAAGGAAACTAGCGAGGTGATGGTATAGTCTACACTTTTTGGTAACAAAAAGATTGTGAAGTTCCGACCCGCACGAATGGTGCAACTACGGGAGCGCTCTCTTAACCAGAGACTCGGCGAAATTGTAGTGGCGGTGAAGATGCCGCCTACCCGCGATAAGACGAAAAGACCCCGGAACCTTTACTGTAGGCTGGTATTGGGTTTTGGTGTGTCATGTGTAGCATAGCCGGGAGGCTTTGATCCTGCAGCGCCAGCTGTAGGGGAGCCGCCAGTGAAATACCGGCCTTGACACATTAGGATTCTAACCTTGACCCTTGAATCAGGGCAGGGGACAGTGCCAGTTGGGCAGTTTGACTGGGGCGGTCTCCTCCTAAAGAGTAACGGAGGAGCCCAAAGGTTCCCTCAGTGCGGTTGGCAATCGCACGTTGAGTGTAAAGGCATAAGGGAGCTTGACTGCGAGACTTACTGGTCGAGCAGAGACGAAAGTCGGGCTTAGTGATCCGGCGGTGGCTTGTGGGAGCGCCGTCGCTCATCGGCTAAAAGGTACTCCGGGGATAACAGGCTGATCGGACCTGAGAGTTCCTATCGACGGTCCGGTTTGGCACCTCGATGTCGGCTCATCGCATCCTGGGGCTGGAGAAGGTCCCAAGGGTCCGGCTGTTCGCCGGTTAAAGCGGTACGCGAGCTGGGTTCAGAACGTCGTGAGACAGTTCGGTCTCTATCTATCGTGGGCGTAAGGAAGTTTGAGGGTGGCTGTCCCTAGTACGAGAGGACCGGGATAGACGGACCGACGGTGTACCTGTTGTTCCGCCAGGGGCAAAGGCAGGGTAGCCGCGTCCGGAAGAGATAAGCGCTGAAGGCATCTAAGCGCCAAGCTCGACCCAAGAAGAGACTTCCCCATCAGGACCCTCAGAGACTATGAGGTTGATAGGCCATAGGTGTAAGCGCTGTAAGGCGTTGAGCCGAGTGGTACTAATCGTCCGATTGGCTTAACCATTATTTTCAACGAGGCCCGGTAGTCTTTCTATCAAATACATATATCAATAATTTCCCTGGTGACCATAGGAGAGGGGAAACACCCGTTCCCATTCCGAATACGGTAGTTAAGCCCTCTTCCGCCGATGGTACTGATCTCGCGAGGGATCGGGAGAGTAGGTAGTCGCCAGGGTTTTTTTATGCCTATAAAAAATACCGCCGGGCAATGTAAGTGCGTTGTATTGCGGTTGCACTAGAGGGGTGTTTTTAATGAAAAGGTTCTTGGGTACGAATAATAAGGCCTTATCTGTAATTGTAAGGGGGGTATTTTTTGAAAAATTTTCGCGCGCTCTTTTTATTTCCATTCCCAGCGCTTTTTCTTTTGAGGCCGAATTATGTCTGTTCCGTTTCCCATGTGGAAGGCAATAAGTTCTTGACGAAAGGAAATTGAGGTGTTATATTCTGCAATAGATCGCGGGGTGGAGCAGGCTGGTAGCTCGTTGGGCTCATAACCCAAAGGTCGATGGTTCAAATCCATCCCCCGCAATTTTTTTGTTTTGTTTTTTAGGAAGGGGGTTGCATATGCCAGCAGTAGTTGATAAAGAACAGTGTGTTGGTTGCCAAGCATGCGTTCAGGTCTGCCCTGTTAACGCTATTTCTATGACTGATGATAACAAGGCAGAGGTTGACGCAGCTACTTGCGTTGATTGCGGGGCATGTGTTTCTGCCTGCCCGACAGGCGCAATAACGCTTAACTAAATAGTCGTTTTCGGTTGTATTGGAAAAAAGCGGAGGATTTTTTCTTCCGCTTTTTTTGTAAATAAGGAGTTCTTATGAAGAGGAGTGTCTTATTTGTCTGTATTCATAATTCCGCGAGAAGTCAGATGGCAGAGGCATTTCTAAAGGCATTAAACAAGGATTTGGACGTGGAGAGCGCCGGTATTGAGCCGGGCAGATTAAATCCACTGGTCGTGCGGGTTATGCAGGAGATAGGTATTGATATATCCAATAACAGGGCTAAAAGTGTTCAATCGTTTCTGGATAAAGGCAGGTCTTTTGATTTTGTGATAACCGTATGCGATGATGTAAGCGCTGAAAGGTGTCCTGTGTTTCCCGGAAAGACAAAGCGGTTGCATTGGCCTTTTGATGACCCTTCTGCGATTGATGGTTCTGAAGAAGAGAAATTAGAAAAAATCAGGATTATTCGCGATGAGATTAGATCAAAGGTTGAGGATTGGGTTAAACAGGGTTTTATCTAATTGTGTCTTTTCTGCGAATTTTCTGATATATTATTAAGACATTGTTTGCGCGGTTGTTTATAAAGGAGGGGTTTATGTTTGCCAAGGCAGATGAGGCTTCTGTTTCAAAGGTTATTATAGATGAGTTTTATGAGGAGTTAAAATCCCTTGTATCTGTTGATTGTGTTATTTGCGGCGCAGGGCCAGCCGGACTGGTTTGCGGGTATTTTTTGGCAAAAGCAGGCAAAAGCGTACTTCTCGTTGAACAGTCTAAGTCTCCCGGTGGAGGCGCATGGTCCGGAGGGTATATGATGAATGTGCTTACTGTGCGCTCTCCGGGTAATGAGGTCTTGGAGGAGATAGGGTTGGAGTTGAAAGAACATTCCAAAGGATTGTTTTCTGCAAATGCAATTCAGGTCTGCGCCAGATTGATAGATAACGCGATTTCTGCCGGGGCAAAGATATTGAATCTTACATATGTTGAGGATATCGTTGTAAGAGACGATAAAGTTGAAGGGGTGGTTATTAATTGGGCCCCTATAAAATATCTTCCCAGGACTGAACGGATGCTAGACCCAATTTGCATTGAGTCAAAAGTTGTTTTGGATGCTACTGGACACGATGCATTTATCGCCCGTATGCTTGAGAAAAGGAATATGCTCAAGATGGCCGGCGAAGGGCCCATGCATATAGAACGGGCCGAGGATATCCTGTATGAGAAGACAGGACAGGTTTTCGATGGCCTGTTTGTTGCAGGGATGTCTGTTTGCGCAGTATATGGCATACCGAGAATGGGCCCGACCTTTGGTGGTATGTATATGTCAGGGAAAAAGGCTGCAGAGCTGATTTTGAAAAAATTAGGATAGTGTTTTATGGCACGTCAGGAAATATCGCAGAAATTATACGATAAACTGCTTTTAAGGGCAAAGGAATTTGCTTTCTCTTGTGGTAAGTATATGATAAGTAGGTTAGGCAAGGCGGATTTTCGCTCAAAAGCGGATAAGGACCTCGTGACAGAGGTTGATCTGTACGTGGAGAAGTATCTTATAAAGAATTTGTCAAGGATAGAACCGTCTTTTGGTTTTATGGCTGAGGAAGAAAATACGAAACGGCCTAACGGGCTTTATTACTGGGTGATTGACCCTATTGACGGGACGAATAATTATGCGCATACGTATCCATTTTTCTGCATCTCCATTGCATTGGTGGAGGGTAAACGTCCTATTATGGGTATTGTTTATGATCCTGTTAGAGACGAGATGTTTTGGGCGGGAAACGATGGACAAGGCGCATTTTTAAATAAAATTTCTATATCTCCTTCCGTTGTTTCTAAGTTAGATGATGCGCTTCTCTGCACGGGGTTTGCCTATCGTTTTAGGGAATTAAAGGATAATAATCTGGAGTTGTTTGGGAAATTTTTATATGCTTCTCAAGGCGTAAGGAGAGATGGGGCCGCTGCTCTTGATTTGTGTTATGTGGCTTGCGGCAGGTTAGACGGGTTTTGGGAAATGCATTTGAAGCCATGGGACGTTGCTGGCGGCGCATATATATTGAAACAGGCAGGAGGCAGGATTACCAAGTTTTCCGGGGGAAGGTTTGATATATATTATCCCGAGATATTGGCTACAAATGGCAAGATACATAAGCAGATGTTGGATATTATAAGGCAATAAAGGAAGGTTATGGATTTATTTCCTATAAGATATGAAAACCAAAAGGTTTCTCCGCAGGTATTGAAACAGATAGGCCTTGTTTCTAAACAGGGCGCTTTTATATTGTCTAAGTATGTCTCTGCCTTTGAAAGGGATTTTGCAGATGTGTTGCGGGCGAGTTATGCCGTTGGCGTTAATTCAGGCACGGATGCTTTGACCCTTGCGTTAAAGGCATTGGGAATTAAGGAAGGCGATGAAGTGATAGTTCCGGCTTTCACCTTTATTTCAACGGCCTTTGCGCCTGTTTACCTTGGCGCCAAACCTGTTTTTGCCGATGTTGACCCTGATACGTTTAATATATTGCCACAGGAAATATTAAGGCTCGCCAATAAGAAAACAAAGGCCGTGATTTGCGTGCATTTGTTCGGTAATAGTTGTGATATGGATGGAATTATGCGCAATGCAAAGGAAAAAGGCCTATATGTGATTGAGGATACGGCGCAGGCCCATATGGGGATACACATATCCGAGAATGGCAAGGATTCTTTTCTTGGCACGATCGGTGATATAGGGGCATTTAGCTTCTATCCAACCAAAAATCTGGGGGCTTGGGGAGATGCGGGAATGGCATTGACAAACTTTAATGGCATTTACAAAAGGCTCCTATCTATCAGGGATTTGGGAAGGGAGAAATTGAGGTATGTCCATAAGGAGGCAGGATTAAATACCCGATTGGATGCATTGCAGGCGGTTGTTTTGAATGAGAAGTTAAAACTCTTGCCGTTTTGGACGGAGAAACGCAGAAAAATAGCAGATAAATATAAAGATGCCTTTTACGGCAGGGTTAAGGTTCAACAAGAGCCACCGTATTCTATATCTGCTTATCATTCATTTGCCGCTGTCCCCAAAAGCAGGGAGCGTCTGATTAAGGCGTTGAAAAAAAATGAGATTCCGTTTGCTATTTATTATCCTATGGCCTTACCTGATCAGCCTGTATTTAAAAAGGAACACCAAAAGGCAAGATGTCCTAATGCAAGATATCTGGCAAAGCGGATTGTTAATATACCAATACACCCGTTTTTAAAGAATAAAGAGGTTGAAAAGGTTATAGAGGTGGTTATTGATAATGCGTAAATTAATCCTTTTAGACAGAGATGGTGTGATAAATAAGTTTCCGGGTTATGGGAATTTTGTAAAATCCGTTGAGGAACTATACTTGCAGGAAGGTTCTGCAGAGGCCATTGCTATGCTCAATTCAGCAGGCTACGAGGTATTTGTCATTTCTAATCAATCAGGCGTCGGAAGGGGGCTTTATACAGAAAAGGACTTACAGGATATAACCGAGAAATTAAAAGATATGTTGAAAAAACAAGGGGCCTTTATCAATGCATTTTTTTATTGTATCCACAGGCCTGATGAAGCTTGTCAATGCAGGAAACCTTCTGATTATTTCGTAAAGGAGGCAATAAATACATTGGGTGGCAGGGACAATATAGAAGGCGATATATATATGGCTGGAGATAGCGAGAAGGATATAGAGATGGCATATAGAGCCGGAATAAAATCCTGTCTTGTCTTAAGCGGACGTGTTAAAATATACAGAGAAGGCCCGTTCTATAAGCCCGATGTTATTAGCAGGGACCTTTTGTCGTTTGTGGAGTTTTTGTTAAAGGGGGATAAGTGAGGGTTTTGATTTTATACGCTTCTGCCGGCAACGGGCATAAACGCGCAGCTCAGGCAGTTTATGAGGCCTTTGTTAATGCCGGGCATAACGAAATCTCTATATTGGATATCTTGGATTTCACTCCTTCATGGTTTAAATCCTTTTATTCTTCCGGTTATATGAAGATAGTCACAAATGCGAAGTGGTTGTGGAAGCTGGCATACGAGATATCAGATAAGGGCAAGGGGAGATTCTTTCCAAAAAGTTGGCGGTCGTTTATCAACAAGATGATGGCCCGCAAGCTAATAGGTTTCTTAGAGGAATATAAACCGGATGTAATTATCTCAACACATTTTATGGCAAACGACGTAATTTCTATGTTTAAAGGAAATCTGTGCAATTGCTCTTTGGTTTCCATTGTAACTGATTATACTGCGCATAGTTTTTGGGTTTCAGAAGGCGTTGATCACTATTTTGCCGCAATAGATGCGGTTAAAGACGAGTTGGTTTATATGGGCGTGCCTGAACATAAGATTACCGTTAGCGGAATACCTGTCCCTCAGAGCTTTTTGGAGCAGCTTCCAAGAGAGGAGCTGCTTCGTTATTTCGGTTTGTCAGAAGGGTTTGTCGCGCTTATGATAGGCGGAACTGTTAGAACCGAAATGTTGATAGATGCTGTCAAAGTCTTATCCCGGGATATACAAATGATAGTTGGCTGTGGCAAGGATCACAAACTCTATGATGAGATTAAGCCGTTAGAAGACGTTGCAAAAGGGCTTAAGGTTTACAAGATGATAGACGACATGACAAAGGCAATGTCTGTTGCCGATGCAATAGTAACAAAACCTGGCGGATTGGTGGTGACAGAATCACTTACGAAACGCATACCTATGATACTTGTTGACCCTATTCCCGGGCAGGAAGATGGAAATCGCAGAATAATGACCCAATTAGGCGCTGCATTTACGGCAAATAATAGCATAGATATAATAAAATATTTGACATTATTAAAGTCTTCCCAAGAGCAGAGAGATACGATGAGGCAGGCAATGGAAGGGCTTGCTCAGGGAGACGTTGCAGGCAGAATATTTTCACACATAGTGCAGATGTATAGCAGTCAAGCGAATAATGGCTAATTTGTGGAATAAATTCAAGAATTGGTTTGAGGAATACAAGGATGCCGAAGAAGGCCTTTCCAATCCGGATGTAGTCAATAATAGGCAATTATATGCAAAGTCTGTAAAGGTGCTTTCTTCATTGAAGGACAAGGCGGCTATATACGAAAAATACATTGGGATAGAAAAGGCCTTAAAAGATGCAGAAGAGCTTTTGTCTTCTGATGATGAGGAGATTAAATCTTTGGCAAAGGAAGAATCAGCGCTTTTGAAATCCCAATTATCCGAATTGGAAAAACAGGCGGAGGAAATCTTGTTATCAGATGTGCCTGATGCGGATAAGGACGTAATTATGGAGATTCGCGCAGGTACGGGAGGGCTGGAGGCATCTTTATTTGTATCTGACCTTTTTAAGATGTATAGCAGATATGCTGAAACAAAAGGATGGAAATTGGAGGTGTTAGAGGCAAACCCTACGGAAATAGGCGGGTTTAAGGAGATTGTGTTTTCTCTGACAGGAGATAAGGTGTATTATTACATGCGTTATGAGAGCGGAGTCCATAGGGTCCAGCGTGTTCCGATTACAGAAACCGGCGGGAGAATACATACTTCGGCTGCCAGTGTGGTTGTGCTAATAGAACCTGAGGACGTGGAGATTAATATAAACCCTGACGAGTTAAAAATAGATGTGTATCGTTCAAGCGGCCCCGGAGGGCAAGGCGTTAATACGACAGACTCCGCTGTCAGGATAACACACTTGCCGAGCGGTATCGTTGTGACGTGCCAAGATGAGAGATCTCAAATAAAGAATAAAGCGAAGGCTATGCGAGTTTTGAAGGCAAGACTATTGGATTTAGAAAAACAAAAACAACAAAATGCCCTTGCTTCTCATAGAAAAAAGAGCATAGGTTCGGGAGATAGAAGCGAGAAAATCCGTACGTATAATTTCCCTGAGAGAAGAGTGACAGACCACAGGATTAATTTTACCACGTATAGACTAAACGAGATATTATCAGGGGATTTAGACGAGGTTATAATGCCTTTACTAACTGCTGAAAAGGAGTTGTTAAAAGACGTTTCTTGATATTTGTGGTGGGGATATTTCGTTTTATTTTATCAATGTGTCCGTAGATATGTTATAATAAAAGTCAGGTGGAAAATTATTATAGGTGGTGTGTTTTATTTTTTAGATTATGCCTGATAACGATAGGTCATCAAAAACAGAACCGGCTACCCCTAAACGAAGGCAGGAGGCAAGGGAGAAAGGGCAGGTTGCGCGCAGCAATGATTTGAGCGGTGTGCTTATCTTGATGGGTGCTATTTTATTCTTTCGTTTTTATTTGCCGCATCTTGTCAATTTTTTCTCCAATATGTTTATGCTTGGTTTTGCCAGTTTGGGCAAAGATTTTACACATTCAAACCTTTCTGTCTATACTTTCTTTTTAGTTGTTAGTATAATTAAGGCTGTGGGGCCTCTGCTCTTGGTTTTGATGCTGCTTGGTATTTTGGCTAATGTTCTTCAGGTGGGAGTGCTTTTTTCAGGCCAAGCGCTTATTCCTAAATTAGAGAGGTTAAATCCCATAGAGGGGTTTAAGCGGTTTCTATCTATGCGTTCTATTTTTCTTGCTTTGGTCAACGTTTTTAAGGTTGGTATCGTCGTTTATATCGTATATAAAACGATAAAATCGCAGATGCCAAATTACGTTCTTTTTATGGATATGCCGGTAAGGCAGGTATTGGCCGTTGCAGGCGGTGTCCTGTATAATCTCTCTCTAAAACTTGTGGGAGCATTATTCATTATTGCTGTTTTTGATTATGCCTTTAATCGTTGGGAGTATGAACGCAATTTGATGATGAGTAAGGAGGAGATAAAGGAAGAATACAAACAGATGGAAGGTGACCCCCATGTAAAGGCAAGGATAAAGAGGATTCAGAGAGAGCTTGCAAGGCAGCGTATGATGAAGGATGTTGAAACAGCAGATGTGGTTATTACGAATCCGACGCATTACGCCGTCGCGTTGAAATATGACCCTGCAAAAGATTCTGCGCCTGTGCTGGTTGCAAAGGGTATGCGTTTGATTGCAGAGAAGATAAAGCAGGTGGCTGTTGCCAACGGAGTCCCTATTGTGGAGAATCCTCCGTTGGCCCGGTCTATTTATAAGACCGTTGACATCGGCGAGGCTATTCCTGCAAAGTTATATAGGGCAGTTGCAGAAGTCCTTGCTTACGTTTATAAGTTGAAAAAGAAAAAAGCGTTTGTATAATTAAGGTGGTTTAAATGGCTGAGAATACTATTGAGAATTTTTTCAAAAGCAGTGATATAGTTTTTGCGTTAGCGGTTATAGGTATGGTCATCGTAATGGTCATTCCTATGCCGTTTTTTATGTTAGATCTGCTTTTGACTTTGAATATATCTTTGGCGGTTATAATCTTGTTAGTCGCAATCTATACAAAGGAGGCCCTTGATTTTTCTTCATTTCCATCTCTATTGCTTATTGCAACGTTGTTTAGGCTTTCCCTTAACGTCGCGTCAACGCGTTTGATTCTTCTTCAAGGCAATAATTTTGACGGGCGGGTTATTAAGGCATTTGGAAATTTTGTCGTAGGCGGAAATTATGTAGTCGGTATTGTTGTATTCTGCATATTGGTTATTATCCAGTTTGTAGTTATCACCAAAGGCGCTCAAAGGATTGCGGAAGTAGCCGCTAGGTTTACTTTGGATGCTATGCCGGGTAAGCAGATGGCGATAGATGCCGATTTAAATGCCGGCCTTATAAATGAAACCGAGGCAATGCGGCGTAGGATGCGCATAAGCCAAGAGGCAGACTTTTACGGGGCTATGGACGGTGCCAGCAAGTTTGTTCGGGGAGATGCCGTTGCCGGTATTATTATAACGCTTATAAATATCATAGGCGGTTTTGTCATCGGTATATTTCAGAAACATATGCCGGCCGTTGATTCTGCAAGGGTTTATACGCTTTTGACTGTTGGAGACGGTTTAGTGACGCAGATACCTGCGCTTTTAATTTCAACTGCCGCAGGTATTATTGTGAGCCGCGCCGCTTCTGAAAAGAATATGGGAATGGAAGTGGCTATGCAGTTGTTTGCTTCTCCAAGGGCGATATTTATTGCAAGCGGCCTATTGGTGTTTTTTGCTATGGTTCCGGGACTCCCTAAAGTGCCGTTCTTGCTTATGGCCGGATTAATAGCTTTTATAGGCAGCGTTGTTGTGCAACGCTCGCCTGAACTTGCTTTGGGAGGCGCTCAGGAAGGTGTTTCACCACAAGGCGCAGTCGGAGAAGGCGGGGTTCCGGAAGAAGGGCCTGTTGCCAGTCAAGAGCCTATCTCTTCGTATGAGGATGTGATTACCTCTGATATGCTTGAACTTGATATAGGTTATGGATTAATTGCTTTGGCTGATGAGGAAAAAGGCGGTGATCTGCTTTCAAGGGTTACTGCCGTTCGTCGTCAAATTGCGCAGGAACTCGGTATAATAGTTCCTCCAGTCAGGGTGCGAGATGATATGCGTTTGTCTGCAAATGCGTATGTTGTTCGTCTAAAAGGCAGTGAGGTTTCACGCGGCGAGGTGCGTCCGGGCCAGTTTCTTGCAATGGATCCCGGGACTGCTGATGGCAGGCTTCAGGGAGAGCAGACAACAGAGCCTACCTTTGGACTTCCTGCGTGGTGGATAGATGAAAACGAGGTTCAGAGGGCTGAAAGAAATGGCTATACAGTGGTTGATGCTGGTACGGTTATTGTCACTAATCTGGCGGAGGTAATAAGGACATATGCCTATGAATTACTTACGAAACAGTCGGTTAAGGACCTTGTAGATGCAGTGAAGTCAAAGTATCCGGCTATCGTGGAAGAAGTGGTTCCCGGGGTTGTGTCTCTGGGCGAGCTTCAAAAAGTTCTCCAGAACCTGCTCAAAGAGAGGATACCAATAAAAAACGTTGTTACCATACTAGAAGCCATAGGAGATTATGGGCGCAAGATCAAGGATCCTGATATATTAAGCGAATACGTGCGTTTTGGTTTGGCAAGGACAATTACTTCTTTATATGTTGGAGAGGACGGAAAGATGCATTGTATTGCAATAACGCCTCAAGCAGAAGAAGAGTTTAAGAATTCGCTTCAAAGGGGTGATTTTGAGGCGCGCATAATAATGGATCCTGAAAAAACGAAGCGTTTTATGGATGCTCTGACGGATCATTATAACCGCGTATCTGCCAAAGGTGATAATGTGGTGCTTTTGGTCAATCCGCAAATAAGGTTGTATCTGCGCAGATTTATAGAGAGAAATCTCCCATATTTGCCGGTTTTGTCGTATAATGAAGTGGTATCGGGTGTTGATATAGTTACAGAGGCTATCGTGGGGTTATAATATGAACATAAAGAAATATGTTGGCAATGACATGCGTGTCCTTTTGGAACAGATAAGGCGCGAGATGGGCGAAAATGCGGTTATTTTGCATACGCGCACGTTTAAAAAACGCGGGATTTTGTTCTGGCGCGCCAAGCAGATTGTAGAGATTACCGCATCCAATGACGTAAAGGTTCCCGACGTTAAACTGCCTCCGAGAATGCCCATAGCCCCCAAAAGAACTGCTCAGGCATATGCAAAGAATAAAGTGGATGCGCCTAAGAAAACTCAAGAGGCAAAGGGCCTGTTAGATGAGATAAATGAGATAAAACAAATCGCATATAAAATTTTAAACAAGGGGCAGTTTGCTATTTCTTTTCCTGGAGCGTATCACGATTTTTATGCAATGCTTTTAAATCAACAGGTTTCTCCTCCTTTGGCAGAAGAGTTGACAGACCAGCTATTATCTGAGTGTGGAAGGGATGCTGACATTTCAAGAATTGTTATGCATGCTGCGCGTAAAGTAGAGTCTGTTGTCAAGGCCTCTTCCATTGCGCTTCCACCAGATTTGGCAAGGCCTTACAAAATAGCATTAATTGGCCCGACAGGTGTGGGCAAGACAACGACTATTGCGAAACTCTCTGCGAGATTTGCTCTGCTTGAGAAAAAAAGAGTTGGGTTGCTTACAGTTGATACGTTCAGAATAGCGGCGGTTGACCAGCTTAGGACATATGCAGATATTATGAAATTGCCGTTAGAAGTAGTTGTCAGTCCTCAGGATGCAGAATCAGCATTTAAAAAACTCTGGGATAGGGATGTTATCTTCATTGATACGGCTGGAAGGAGTCAAAAGAATGATATGCAGATGTCAGAGCTTAAAGCGTTCTTATCTGCCATGCAGCCTGATGAGGTGCATTTGGTTTTGAGCGCGACATCTAATCCGGGAAACGTATTAGACGTGATAAAGCGTTTTAAAGAGGTTAGAATAGATAAACTCCTGTTTACCAAGTTAGATGAAACGCCTTCTTTTGGTGTATTGATTGAGGCAATAGAATATTCCGGACTACCTATTTCTTATATTACAAACGGGCAGTCTGTGCCTGACGATATAGAAGAGGCAAGGCCTTTTTATATAGCTGAACTGATATGTAAACAAACGGAGGAATATGCAGGACCAAGCAGCAAGGCTGCGTGAACTTGTTGAGGCCGAGGCCGTGAATAACGCCCGGTCCATAAGCATTACCAGCGGCAAGGGCGGCGTTGGGAAGACCAATATAGTTATTAATCTTGCCATTGCATTGGCAAAGCAGAAAAAACGCGTTGTGATTTTGGATGCTGATTTGGGGTTGGCGAATGTTGATGTGTTGTTGAATATAAATCCAAAGTACAATTTATACCATTTCTTAGAACGGCATAAGCGTTTGGATGATATTATCGTTGAAGGGCCTCTTGGCATACGTATTATTCCCGGAGCATCGGGTATTGCCCGTTTAGCCAACCTGACACACAACGAACGTTACCAGATTATAGATGAGCTAAACCGTTTGCAGGCCGATGCGGATTTCATATTGATAGATACCAGCGCGGGAATTTCTAAGAACGTGTTGAGTTTTTTATCCGCTTCGGATTTGGTTATATTGGTAACAACTCCTGAACCCACAGCAATCACAGATGCCTATGCCGTTATAAAGGTTTTGGCCCAGCAGGCCCCGTTGTTGGATGCGAGATTGGTTTTAAATATGATTACGAGCTATAAAGAGGCCGACCAGATATATAATCGCATCGCAATGGTGGCAAAGCAGTTTCTGCACATCAATATCAAAAAGGCAGGGTATATTATTAAAGATGACGGAATTGTCCAATCGGTTTTGACCCGCAAGCCGTTTATATTGGAATATCCGTATGCGCCTGCCAGCAAGATGATAACGAATATAGCCAAGGAATTAATTAGCGAATTTGAACAAGAACCGGTTTCATCTCAAGGGTGGTTGGGCAGGCTCCTAAATATATGGGGGAAGGGATGAGTTTTAGAGAGTTTTTAGCCGATTTTTTCAAAGGTATTGGCGAGGCGTTGGAGCCGAAAGAGAAAAAGACAGGCGGCCCAAAATTTCAATTTATTTTTAAACCTGCCCAGCGTTATGAGATGTTCGTGGCAAAGAGGCCGCGAGTAGTTTATAAAGGTAGAATAGAAGAGGTCTTTGACGACTATCTGGTTCTCAGCGCGCCTTTAGAAAGGAGCGTTCCTGTGTATTTGCCAAAAGGCACGGAAGTGATTCTGGCAATTGTGGGGCTTCCATCGGGAAGATATGAGTTCAAGACCAAAGTAAAAGATACAATAGAGGAAAAAAATACAGTGCCACAGTTGGTGTTGCAAAAACCAAAGGTGATATATAGAAGACAAAAAAGGGAAAAGCCCAGAATCAGGATGTTTAGCAAGGCCGATTATAAGATAACAGGCCCGTTACTTAAGGGATTAATCCGCAGCGGCAAGGCCGCTGTATGGGATATAAGTGTTTTGGGAATAGCATTATTATTTCAGAGAGAGGTTCCATTGCATACGCGAATGAGGATAGTTTTTACGTTGCCTGACAGTGGTATACCCATAAGGGCCCTTTGTGAAGTCGTAAATAAGCGATGGGACCAATACAGCAGAGAATTTATAACAGGGATGGTATTCTTGGATATGACAGAGGAAGATCGTGCTTATGTAGATAAGTTCGTGCAGAGTCAATTGCCGCGTTATGTGGACGGGCTTGTTGTTTAGCATTGCGCTATTTATTAAGTGAGAAAATTTTGTTATAATATAGCATATAAATGGGGGGGTATATAATTTATGTGTAAGGCCTTGATAGGCGCTATTGGCCTGATTATAGTGGCTTTTTTAGCCATATCTAACGAGATGAGCCTGCCGGGCGTTTTGTCAAGGCTATGGGCAGTTGTGTTCTGCGCATATGTGTTGGGTGGCATTCTTGACGTGGCTTTTACATCGGTATTCAAGGAGGCAATAGATAATGTCTTTAAGCCGCAGCAACAACAGCAGCAGGGATGATCGCAGCGAAGAGGAGTTGTGGCGAGATTATAAAAATGATAAAGATATGTCTGCCAGAGACAGGTTGGTGGATAGGTATATGTCGCTGGTGGAAAAGATTGTCTTGCGTCTGAGGCCTAATTTGCCGACGAAAGTGCAGACGGATGATTTGTTTTCATATGGAATAATTGGGCTATTAGATGCGATAGAACGTTTTGATGTTTCTGCCGGGGTTAAGTTTGAGACATTTGCAACGTGGAGAATAAAAGGTCAGATATTGGACTTTCTCAGAAAAGAGGATTTGTTGCCCAAAGGGCTTCGTTCCAAGATAAAACACATGCAGGATAAGTTGTTGGAAATAGAGGCCAGAGAGGGTATAATGCATTTAAGCGAGGCTGCTGAGCGTATAGGGATGGAAGAGGAAGAGATGCAGCAATTGATTAACCTCAGCAATACGGCATTTATTTTATCTCTTGACATTCAGGACGATGAAACAGACGGTTCTTTAAAGGATGTGATTGCGGATAAAAGGCTTGATCCATCAGCTATACTGGACAGGAAACTGATAGCTGAGGAAATCAGGAATCTCTTGGATACACTGGAAGGAAGGGATAAAAAGGTGCTTTATATGTATTATATAGAATGCCTTACGTTTAAGGAGATAGGACAGGTTTTGGGCCTGACTGAAGGGAGGGTCTCGCAGGTGCATTCTAATATTTTGTTTTTCCTGAGGACGGCCCTTTTAAAGAAGGGTATAACATGTCCATCAGGCCAATAGATTTTCAGAGTTCTATAGTAAACATACAGAAGGCCGAGCAGGTGCAGTCGTCGAAGAACGAACATTTGCTGGCTATGCAGTATAACATAGATGCTGAAAGGAAAAAACAGATAGAGGAAGAAAAGAAAAAGGTGGTTGAGACTAAGGAGTCTGATCAGGCAACGGTGCGCGACAAGAAAGAAGAGGATAAAGAAAAACGCAAAGGACACTACAGTTTATACACGAAGAAGAAAAAGAAAAAAGGCCTTGATACGGGCAATGTTTTAGATAAGGAGGCGTAATTGGCGGATAGAGAATTATATAGAATTA
Organism: uncultured Planctomycetia bacterium; assembly: GCA_964469495.1. Taxonomy (GTDB): domain Bacteria; phylum Omnitrophota; class Gorgyraeia; order S143-82; family S143-82; genus CAYXYY01. Next base: position 21,394 of record CAYXYY010000045.1, read on the forward strand.
AAACGCAGATACTTGAGCTCTTTGACGAGATGATGGATGCATTAGAGGAGAAAGAGGATTCTTTGAGAAAATTAATAAGGGAAGCAGATGTTAGGATAAAAAAACTTGGTATGGCAAGGGACGTAATGGAAGAGAAGGAATCCGATTCTTTGTCAACTGACCCGAGATACAGGCTTATTTTAACAGAGAAAAGGCGAGGCAAGACAGCGCGCGAGATTGCGCTTGAAAATAATATGCATTTAGGCGAGGTGGAACTTATATACAACCTTATAGATACTCAGGAAGAGGGGGGCGCTTTTTGAGATTTATTCCTGTTGATAAACTGCGAGATGCCTTTGAAGAAGTAGGCCAGGAAATAGAGATTGCCAGGGACATCATATACATGAGCCATAAAGGCTTAAGGATGCGTTTTGCAAGCAAGGGCATAAAGGTCTTGCACAGGCATTTACAAAAATTAGAATCCCTTGGCATAGACTTGCTTGCCATAAAGGACCCTATATTAGACGGAGTGCGTTTTGATTTTATTATAGATGAGGATTCCCGCATAGCGTTGAAATTTATGCTAGATGACTTTGCCAAAACAGTTGAGACTATATTAGATAAGTTCTTTAAAGATAAGCCAAGGGCAGGCATAGGGCATGAATTTAGGGATTATTGGAGATGGCATTGCAATATGACGATTGCCCAGACAGGTAGGTATAAGAAGAATATACAGGACTTGATTTACATTATTCGTTCCAATTTTAGGGTAAAACACCTGCCATTGATGCCATTTCCATACAATATGACTAATTATTTATCGCTTCATTCAATAAACGTGGCATTGCTTGCTGGAAATATCGCCATAAGATTGGGTGATTTTAACAGCGAGAGGCTTATGCATCTAGTTGCTGGGGCAGTGTTGCACGATGCGGGGTTTCCTTTCGGGTTGTTTGAAGGAAAGTATGGCGGCAAGGACAGCGAAGTTTATCGCAAACACCCGAGGATAGGGTGTATGGTTATTAACGAGACAGAGGGGCTCACTTCTCAAATGGGTATTATTTCACTTGAACACCACAGATACATCAATAACACGGGATATCCTGAAGATATACCTGAAAAGGATTTTTACGGGTACCCCCGCAATATGCATTTATACAGCAAAATAGTTTCTATCGCAGAACACTTTGTCTCATTGAGTATGTGGTATCCCGGGGATAAGGTTATAAAGGCGATGAAGGCCTTTAAGGGGGAGTTGTTTGAGCCTGAATATATTGATTTGTTTGAGAATATAGTGCTTCCGTTTTCTCCCGGGCAGGAGGTCATGTTAAGTGATGGCAGAAAGGCCATTGTCGTTGGTGTGAATAAAAAGGCATTGGAAAGGCCCGTTGTTCGTATATTGCGCGATGAAAACGGAAAACGGCCTAAAGATATAATAGAGGTTGCTCTGGCAAAGGAAGGCCTGTCCATATCATGCCCGGCTTATGTGGATAAAAGGCTGAAGGATTTCTTACAGCCTTTATACGATAAAGACTTGTTGGCAAAATTAGAGGAGGGGGGCGTATGAAACTGAAAGGTTTATTTTCATGTTTAATGCTTGTGGTAAGCGTTGCGTTTTTCAATCAGATGGCGATAGCTCAAATTGACAGGGATGAAGTCGTCAACGCATTGGCAGAAGACGGCAAGGCCTTTTACGAAAAGGGGCAGAATTATTTGGATAAAGGAGATCTTGTTTCTGCTTACGAATACTTTGCCAGGGCATCGTTTGTGTTTCCCAATGATACGGTTATCAAACAGAAGCTCCGTAATCTAAAGATAGAGATAGAGTCGGCTATGCAAAAGGGTATGCTTTACACAAGTCAGGAGCAAGACAACTCCACTATGCAGAAATCCATGGAAGAGGTTGAGGAACTTAGGAACGCGCTTATTGAGGCCAGAGAAAAATGGCGCAATTACTATACAGAAAAGGCAAAAAAACAGAATGCCCAGTTTAAAGAGAAGCTGGATTGGCTTGAGGATAAGCATAAAATAGAGATGGAACAAAAAGACATGGAGTTTAATGAAAAATTAGAGGAACAAGAACAGGCATTTAAGACGCAATTGGAGCGGTATAAGACGAATATGCAGGGCATAATCATGGGATTGAAACGTGATATTGCGGATAAAGACAAGCTTTTAGACGAAAAGGATGAAAAGATAAAGGAGCTATTGAAAAATTATAGTGATCTAGAAAAGACCTTAAAAACGAAGTTTTCAGGCACGATTTCTGATCAGAGAAAGAAGTTAAATGAACTGGAAAAAGAAAATACTGCGTTAAAGACAGAGCTTCAGCAGAAAAAAGCCAGAATAAACTCATTGGAAAGGACAAAACAAAAATACATAGAGCTTCAAAAGAGTTTTCAGGATTATAAAGATGATATGGAGCAGGAAATAGATAACATCAAAGATGATGAAAAGGCAAAAAGAGATCAGATGAACGCGCAGTTTAAGAAGGATATATCAGGATATATAGAAAAGATAAGCAAAAAAGACATAGAGATAAACGTTCTTAAGAAAGACAAGGAGAAATTGGAAGAAGAAGTCGCCTCTATGTCAGAGGAGATCCGTTCTTTGAAGGCGGATGTAAAGGATTTAAAGATAGAGAACTCCCAATTAAAGGGTAAAATTGACGGTTTAACCAAACAATTAAAGGAAAAGGCCTCGGCATTAAGCAAGGCTGAGACAGAAGTGTCAGATTTGCGCGGACGCGTCAGCGTATTAGAAAACGAGAAGAAAAACCTGATACTCACCTATGAAAGGCGCATTCAGGAATTGATAGCGTCTCAAAAAGAGGCATTTTTGCAAAAAGAAACAGAGTTGAAAGATAAAATCAAGGAATTGGAGGATTCAATATCGGATAAAGAATATAGAATATCTGATTTAAGCACACTAAAGGACCGTATTACGGAGTTGACACAGAAAGTTAACAGGCTAAAGGATTCTTTAAAGAAAAAGTCAGCGGAGATAACACAACTTAAGATGCAGCTTGAATCAAGAGAAAGGGAAATTAGCCGGTTAAAAAAATCCGCAGGGAGAAAGCAGAGCGAAAGCAGGAGAAAAACCAAAAGAAAATCAGCGGCTTCTTATATAGTTCCAAGCTTTACAAGTGAGGATAAAGAGGAGAGCAAAAGGGTTGTAAGTAATAAAACAGTATCAAAAGGCAAAAAAGAGACGGAGAAAACCACGCTTAAAGATTCTGTTGCAATTGAGCCGAAACCCGATGAGGTTAAGGGGTCTGAATCAGGGGATTCTAATGCATATTTTGATAAGGCAATGAGTTGTGTTGATGCGCAAGACTATGATTGCGCAAGGAAGTTTTTGAAAAAGGCAATAGATGCAGATCCTAACAATACTGTTGCAAAGTACATGTTAGATAGCATTAGTTTACTTAATGGAGACGAATAATCCATGGATTTGTCGAAGTTACACCGCATAGACAGATTGCCGGCATTGCCTGATTTGGTGACGCGGCTGGTCGGTATGTTGGACGCGCCCACAACTTCCGGCAGGGATTTGTCTGATGCAATCGCCCATGATATGGCAATAAGCAGTAGGCTTTTAAAGATTGTAAATTCGCCATTCTATGGGTTTAACGGTAGTATTAAGACGATTAGCCATGCAATTGTTGTTTTGGGTTTTAATACAGTAAAAGGTATTGTTTTGAGCTTTTCCGCTGTTGATATGCTGCGGGATTTGTCTGATACGGATTATTTTTCCAAGAAGGAATTTTGGAAACACTGTGTTGGGTGTGGTATTGCCGCAAGAGAGATTGCCTTGTTATTGGGAATAGTTGATAATGAGCGTTTTTTTACAGCAGGGCTATTGCATGACGTTGGGAAGATGGTTATGTGGAATTTATCTTCAGATGAGTTTTTGTCTTTGGTAAAATTCGCAAAAGATGAGAATATCTCTTTTTATGAAGCGGAGAAACAAAAGGAAGTTATGCATCATACGGAGGTGGCGCGGGTTTTATTTAAAAAGTGGAATATGCCCGGGTCTCTTATAGATGTGGTTTCAAAACACCATAGCCCGGACACATCAGAATTTGCTATTGATGTTGGAATTGTACATTTAGCTGATCAAATAATAAGGGCAATGGCAATAGGGGACGGCGGGGATAATTGGCAGCCCAAAGAAGAAGGATTGCGTTGCGATTCACTAGGCCTTACGTTAGAACAAGTCCAAGGCATTATGCCGGGTATTTATCAAAGATTGGAAGACGCTCAGGCCATTTTAAACATTATATAAGGGGAAAACCATGGATAAGTATTACAACGCATTAAAAGATTCAATACAAGAAGGTATTATCGTATTTACAAAAGATGGTAGTGTCTTGGATATAAATAAAAATATAGAGATGACAATGGACTGTGTTAGAACAGATAACTGCAGATTGGACATGATTCTTCCTGAAAATATCTCCAGACGCATATCAGAGATGATTTCTACTCTTGAAAAAAATGGATTTTCAGTTCCAATACCTATATCTATAGTGAATAAGAACGGCGTTAGAATACCATTCTGGGTGGTAATCGAGTCTATTGGCGAAAACGTATACCTTGCTGTGTTTAAAGAACTTATTTCAAACGAAGAGATGCATAAGTTCGCTTGGGAGAATGAGATAAAGGGCAGGTATTTATCAAAGATATCTAAATCCCTTTATCTTCCATTGCATAATTTGGAACGTGATTTGGAGTACGCGGAAGATGCCGTAAATGCTGTTGAGCATGAATCTGTTGCCGATTTTGTTACCGATGCGCGAAAAGAAACGAGAAAAATTCTGGATATCTTTGAGGAAATCCTGGATCTGTCCATAATAGATACCGTAACGAATAAGATGTTGTTTAAAACAGTTGATCTGAAGTCTGTTTTGGATAAAGCAATAGGCATTGTATCTGCGGATCTGGTCAATATAGAATTTCAGCATGATAATAGTGAATATAAGGTATTGGGAGATGTGAAGGCATTGGAATACCTGTTTTTGACAGCGATGGATCTTAGGTTGCAATACATAGATTCAAGCGATAAAATAGTTATAGAAATGGTAAAGGAAGAAGGTCATATTAAGGTGTTAATCTGCGGCCATAAAAAGGGACAACAGAGCAGACTCGAAAGCATATTGGCCCAGCAGGATGACATCAGCGATTTTGAGAGCATACGTATGGATATAGCCAAATGGATAGTGCGCGTACATAATATTGCATTGCATTTCCATGGTGGTTGTGATGAATTTGTATTTGCGCAGGATTCTTTATAAGTAAAGAAAGGTGTTATATGAAGACATTAACTAAATGGTTTTATGTTAGTTTAACTGTTCTTTCTTTGGTTCTCTTATATTTTTTCTTAAATTCTCAATACTTTTTAAATGCAGAATATATCTTTAAAGATTATATCCTAAGAAAATCAAGTGTGTTAATGTCTGACAGATTAATTCCATTACAGGAGCAGATAACATTTGTTGATATAGATAAAAAGACAATGGATGCCTATCACAAAGTCTGGCCTATGGATAGAAAGGCAATGGCCTTATTGGCAAGGAGATTAAAAGACGCAAAGGCGATTATCTTTTCTATATCGATAGAGGGAGCGACAGGCACCAGTGGAGATGATGCATTAGAGAAGGTTTTGAGATTGCAGCATAATGTCTTTGTCCCTATTCGTTTTAAACAGATCTATACGCCAGTTGCGGGTATTGCGCCAGCCGACAGGGTGATTCTACTGCCGTGGAGAAAGATATTGCCATATTGTTTTGTCGGGGTGCTTGATTTTTATCAAAATCCAATAGGAAACATAGAGGGATTCTATCCAATTATTGGGTATAGAGGGCAGATGATTTCTCATATGGTCTTGAAGGTTTTGGCTTTTCTAAGGGGTTTTGACGATAAAAGTTTTGTTTTCTCAAAAAAGAGCAAGCGATTAGAATGGGCATTGCCGGATTCCTCGCGTTTTACACTGCCGGTTGATTATTATAAAGGGGTTGGATTAAATTTAGCTCCATATGCATTGCCAAAACATAAAATAGAGAGTATTTCCTTTACAGATGTATTACCCGAGGGACTGTATAGGAAATACAAAAATAGAGGCATTTCAATTATGCCTTACGCAGAGGCAGCTGATAAGATTTTTGTAGTAGGCACATCAGAACCGTCGGTTGCAGAAAACGTTCCCACAATAATAGGGCAAATGCCGTTGCATCACGTATTGGGATATTCTTTAAGCGCTGTTTTGCAGGGATCTTTCATTAGGTCTCTGCCTATCTTTCTGCAGTATTTGGTGTTAATTCTTTGCCTTGGATTAATGGCCTTTGTGTTTATAAATTACAGGTGGAGCGCGGCGATTGTTATAATTTTGCTTGAAATATCCGGATACTTATTTGCTTCTTACTTTTTGTTAACGCATAGCGGCATATTCGTCTTTGCGATAAAACCAATAATAGCCTTATTGGCAGTGTTCCCCGTGATCTTGTTATTGAAAAATTTCCATAGAAAGATTATGGCGCAGAAAAAGGAGATAGAGGCTGGTATCATCACGGAGATAAAAGAGAAAACGACCTTGCTCCCGCCATCAGACCTTCCATGGATAGATACGCGTATTAAAGAAGTCAAGTCAATGCACATAGCAGGTGGAATGTACGATTTTGTGCCTATGGACAACAAACATGTAGCTATTGCAGTTGCAGATGTATTTTCTTCTGGAAAGGATGCCTTGTTAAAGATTTCATATTTGCGCGGTTTCTTAAAGTCTCAGACAACAATAAGCCGTCAACCTGGAGAGGTGGTTTACAGTATGAATAAGGCCCTTGTAAAGAATAACTCTCTGAATATGACGTGCAGGTTTATTTACTTGTTATTTGATGCGGTTAAAAACAAACTGGTTTATTCTGGCGCTGGAGGGGTTTCTTTTATAGTATTGGGCGCAGAAGGCACAAGCGTTAGGTGTTTTGAGGCAGAAGAGCGGATTTTGCTTGGCATATCAAGGGAGATATTCTATGAGCCAAGGGAGATTCCCCTTAAAAAAGGGGATATAGTCATAATTTATACGCCCAATATCTTTTCTATGAAGAACAAAAATGGAAGATCTTATGATGTTGACAGGCTGGGCAAATTGGTATTGGCCAACCATAAACTCCCGGCAGGCGCTTTAATTGAAAGGCTTTCCAGAGATATAAAGTCGTTTATAGGTCAGGAGAACCTACAGGACTTTGCATTGATTGCGGTAAAATGGCTGAACGAACCTGTAGTTGAAAATGAAGAGAATATTTATGTTGGCATATCCAAAAAAGAGAGAGATATGCTTCTGTTTTTCAAAGGCAAAAAGAAAGGCAATAAATGAAAGAAGTTAAGGTGTTGATATTAAAAACAGCTGGGACTAATTGTGATAGAGAAACTGCTTATGCATTTTCTCATCTAGGGGCCAATGTGGAAATCTTGCATATAAACAGGTTAAAGGAAATGCCTTCAATGCTTTTGTCTTATAACATACTTTGCATTGCTGGCGGATTTTCTTATGGTGATGATATCAGCGCAGGGAGGGTTTTGGCCATGGAATTAAACCTCTTTTTTAGGCAACAGGTAGAAAAACTCGTAAAGTCTGGGGGGCTGGTTATAGGTATATGTAATGGTTTTCAAGTATTGGTAAAGGCTGGGCTATTGCCCGGATTAGGAAAGGGATATGAAGCATCTTTAATAGAGAATACAAGCGGTTGTTTTATTGATAAGTGGTGTGATTTGGAAGTGCCTGAAAGCAGGTGTATATGGACAAAAGCCCTTCAAGGAAGGGAGATCTCCATGCCTGTTGCCCATGCAGAAGGCCGTTTTGTTGCATCTGAAAATACAATCGAAAAATTAAAAAACAACGGCCAGATAGCCTTTGCTTACATAGATAATCCCAATGGCTCTTTTGAGTCAATTGCCGGGATATGTGATACAACGGGCAGGATACTGGGGCTTATGCCGCATCCTGAACGAGCCTCATTTCAATATCAATTACCTGAAAAGGCAAATTCTGCGCCGGACGTTCAAATGCCTCCACTGGAGATTTTTAAGACGGGGATAGATGCTGCGGCAGGAGCCGTTGTTATATAAAAAGCCCACGAGAGGATTTGAACCTCCGACCCGCGGTTTACGAAACCGCTGCTCTGCCGACTGAGCTACGTGGGCGTTGATTCTATATATTACACAATAAGGGCTTTTTTGGCAAACATAATTTTGTTGACTTTATTTGCAGAAGTAGTAAAATTTCTACTTTAGCAGGCAATGATGTCTGCAAGATTTTTTGGGCAATGACGTCCTGCTTAATAAAGCTTTTCTATTGTTTGTCCGGTTGTTTTAACTGTAATGGAGGTGTTTTATGAGTAGTTTGGTGACAAGGGCTCAAGGGTACGAAGAGAAGACCCCGCAGGATGTTAAGAAAATAATATTAGATAACAATGTCAAGATAGTTGATATTCGATTTAATGATTTGCCAGGACTTTGGCAGCACTTTTCTATCCCAGCTGAGGATTTACTTGATGATTTGGAATCAGGCGGTGGAATTTTAAAGGAAGGGATTGGATTCGATGGTTCCAGTATACGCGGTTTTAAGCAGATTCAGGAAAGTGATATGGTTCTTATGCCGGATTTAAGTACAGCAATGGTAGACCCTATGGCAAAGACACCAACGCTTAACATTATATGTGATATTTATGACCCCATAACGAAAGAGCCTTACACAAGGGACCCTCGTTATATCGCAAAAAAGGCAGAGGCATTTTTAAAGGAGTCGGGCATAGGTGATACGAGTTATTGGGGACCAGAAGCAGAGTTTTTTGTGTTTGACGATGTTAGGTTTGATCAGGGAGAGAACTTTGGGTATTACTATTTGGATTCAAAAGAAGGCGAGTGGAATACAGGCCGCGAGGAGAATCCCAATCTTGGATATAAACCCCGTTATAAAGAGGGTTATTTCCCTGTGCCTCCTCATGACAGCCTGCAGGAGTTTAGAAATGAAGCAATGCTTATCATGAGAAGTATAGGCATTCCATGCGAGGTCCATCACCACGAGGTTGCAACGGGTGGACAGTGTGAGATGGACATCAAGTATGGCACGTTAACTAGAACGGCTGATAGTTTGCTTATGTATAAATACATCTTAAAGAATCTTGCATTTAAGTATAATAAAACTATCACTTTTATGCCAAAGCCTATTTTCAAGGATAATGGTTCAGGTATGCATTGCCATCAGAGTATTTGGAAAGGCGGCAAGCCTCTGTTCTATGATAAAGACGGTTATGCATCATTAAGTCAGACAGCGTTATGGTATATAGGAGGACTATTGAAACATGCCCCGGCTATTCTCGCATTTGCCGCGCCAAGCACAAATTCTTATAAGAGATTGGTCCCTGGTTATGAGGCACCTGTTAATCTTGTATTTTCTGCCAGAAACAGGTCTGCTGCTGTAAGAATCCCTATGTATAGTGATAATCCTAAGGCAAAGAGGATTGAGTTCAGGCCGCCGGATCCGTCAGCAAATCCGTATCTTGCGTTCGCTGCGATGCTTATGGCAGGGATTGACGGTATTATCAACAAGATTGATCCGGGTAAGCCAATGGATAAGAACATCTATGAGCTTTCCGGTAGGGAAAAGGCAAAGATTAAGAACGTGCCGGGTTCTCTTGACGAGGCCCTCAATGCCCTTGAGAAGGATTATGAATTTTTGCTCAGGGGTAATGTCTTTACAAAAGACGTTATTGAAACGTGGATTGAGTATAAGAGAGAGCGGGAGATTGTTCCTCTCAAACTTATGCCGCATCCACATGAGTTCTATATGTACTTTGATATATAAATTGTTTAATTCAGTTGAGCAATAGGGGCAGGGAATCTGCCCCTATATTTATTTAGGGAGATGACAATGGAATATATTTTATTGTTTTTACACACAAAGATTTCTTGGTTTCACTTAAATGTGTTGTTTTTGTTGGGGCTTGCATTATTTGGTGGCACAATAGGTGGTAGACTTTTTCAAAAGCTACGTATTCCTCAGGTTGTTGGTTATATAGTGATTGGGATTTTGTTGGGCAAGACATGCCTTAATATTGTAGACGATAAAACGATAAAGGCATTAGAGCCGTTTAATTATTTTGCATTAGGGCTAATTGCCTTTATGATAGGGGGAGAACTCAGAAAAGAAATATTTGCCAAATATGGTAAACAGTTTTTATATATCCTATTTTCAGAAGGATTATCGGCCTTCTTTGTTGTAAGTGTATTAGCAGGAGCTGTTTCTTTCATTTTCACACATAACCTTGTACAATCGATTTCTTTGGGCCTTGTGTTAGGCGCTATTGCCTCTGCAACAGATGCTGCTTCTACAATAAATGTGTTGTGGGAGTACAAGGCAAAAGGTGTTTTAACGACGACTGTATTGGGAATTGTGGCATTAGATGATGGATTATCGTTTCTGCTTTTTTCTATAGTCGCAAGTATTGTTTCGGTTATTCTCGGGATTGAAACTGTCAGTTTAATGCAATCCATATTGCATCCTATTTATGAGATATTCGGATCTATTATAGTTGGAGGCTTCACTGGATTTATTTTGGGATATCTTATTAAGAGATATACAGAGGAGGATAGGGTATTAGCCTTTTTGATAGGCGGAGTTCTAATGACGTTAGGACTTGCTATTGCATTGGGAGTGGATATGTTGCTTGCCGCAATGGCATTAGGTGTTGTGGTTGCAAACTATACTCCTAAAAGAAGTAAAGAGGCCTTTCATGTGGTTGAGAGATTTGCCGCGCCAATATACGTTTTATTCTTCGTATTGGTTGGAGCTAAATTAAACGTATCGCACTTCAATATTATTGTTTTGTCTTTAGTGGTAGCGTATCTTATTGGCCGTAGTCTGGGGAAAATGATAGGCGCTATCTTTGGCGCTATCCTTTCAAATGGGCATAAAAAACTTAAGAAGTTTTTGCCGCTTTGTTTATTTAGTCAGGCAAGCGCTGCAATAGGCCTTTCTATTCTAGCTGCCCAGATATTCCCTGAAGATTTAGGTTCGACTATTGTTGCAATTGTTACCCTGACGACATTTGTCGTGCAATTAATAGGGCCTTATTTCGTTAGGATAGCCATCATAAACTCAGGAGAAGCCGGACTCAATATTACAGAAGATGACCTTATAGAGAAGATTTCAATAAAAGACGTAATGGATACCAATGTGCCAGTTATTCAAGAGGACATGCCGGTTGAAAAGATTATTTCCATTGTTAAAAAACAAGATTATCTATATTATCCTGTTGTTAATTCTAAAGGTCAGTTAGATGGTTCATTGACTATAGAAGGTATAAAAAACGTCCTGACATTATCTGATTTAGGAGGATTTATCGTTGCGCAGGACATAATGGAACCGATTTCTGCCTATGCCAGAGAAGACGATTTATTAGAAGATATTATAGATGACTTGCATAAGTTTGAATACCTTACAGTGGTTGATAAAGATGGAAAACCCATTGGAGTGATTGAATCGCGGAGGGTTAAGAAATATCTATCCGATAAATTGATGGAGATGCACCACTTGTCTGAATTAGAAAAATAGATTATCGAATATTGTGATAAAAGGAATTAGCACGAACATGGCTGTGTGGTTAATATGGTATTTATATGACAAATCTGCGGCATAATTAAGATATGTCGAAGGCATTCTGAAAAAGAAATCGGAGATATTGGGTTCTTTTTCTTTAGCCAATTCATAAGGTGTTTTGTTCTCTTTATAGCTGTTAGTCGGTTTTAGATTAAAGAATAGTTGATAACAATAGGCTTTTGCATAAACTCTTCTCTTGAATGGAAATGTTCTATTTCAAAGAATTCTCTTTCAACGATATCGTGAAATGTTTCCACGTCTGCTTGAATCCAGCGGGATTCTGGCAAATGCGCAATTATAGAGAAATCCAGGAGTTGTTTAAAATATTGCTGGGCAATATAAATACATTGTGGTTGTGGCAGGAATGTATTTTCGCTAAAAATGCGCTTAAATATGAATAATAAGGCCTCATCTGTAATTGTAAGGGGGGTATTTTTTGAAAAATTTTCGCGCGCTCTTTTTATTTCCATTCCCACCTCTTTCTCTTTTGAGG
>CAYXYY010000046.1:0-45786 GCA_964469495.1 uncultured Planctomycetia bacterium
CGCTCTTCCAAACTAAGCTACGCCCCGATTTTGTTGGGAATTAGCCATGGTTAGCTATTGGACAATAACTTATTCTTTAGCTCTTCTCTGCCTCGATAACTTTTTAAGTATTTTTCTCGCCTTAACGCTATTTCTCGTTCTTCATACTCTTCGCTATATACTATCTCCCATGGCCCTTTCCCTCGCGTAGATTTTGTGTGTCCTCTATTATGTTCCTCTAATCTCCTATCTAATGAGTTCGTAATACCTATGTAATATCTCCCACTTTTTTTGCTTTGTATTACATAAACATAATTTCTCATAGGACCTCCTGCCTCCCGCCCAACGGGCGGGCGCTCTTCCAAACTAAGCTACGCCCCGATTTTGTTGGGCAAAACGGGCAAGAGCCCTTTTATTAAACCAATGGTGTTATTCCTTCTGCAGATATTTCAGGAGGAACCATTGTAAAGATCTCTCTTGCAATAGCCGGATACCTTGCTATAAATCTCAGTTCATCCTCTGTCAATGCCTTTTGATTGTGCACGTTGGCATAACGCACCAGTTCCAATATCTGCTCAGCCTGTTTTTCGTCATCAAACCGCACTTCCAACCTCTCGTAAACGTTCCTGAAACCTTTAATACCGCTGTATTCGCCAACTGTGATTTGCCTGCCAGTTTCTATTACTTCTGCTTCACCTCTGCCAAGTTCTTCGTAGTCATATAATTCGTAGTTTCTTCTGTCCTTCAACGCGCCGTCAGCGTGAATACCTGATTCGTGGGCAAATGCGTTTTCGCCAACACCCGGATGATTAATAGGAATAGGTATACCAAATGCATAAGAGGCATATTTTGAAATCCTCCATGCCATTTTCAGGTTTATAGATTCATCCAATGGATATTTACCTCCTATGCCGCTGCTATACTTCAACGCCAAAATTGTTGAAACTAAATCTGCATTTCCTGCCCTTTCTCCTATGCCATTGACGGTAGTGTTTATATATGCATCGACTCCCGCATCGACTGCTGCCTTTGCACCAGCAACAGATATTGCAACAACCATGCCTAAATCGTTATGGCAGTGTATCTCGATAGGTATTTGCACCTTTTTAGCTATTTCATAAACCCTTTCGTAAATACTAAACGGGCTGTCGTATCCCAACGTATCACAATAACGCACTCTGTCGGCCCCAGCCTCTTTTGCTGCTTGTGAAAACTCTATAAGATAATCAAGGTCTGTCCTAGAGGCGTCTTCAGCATTAACTCCTAATGCCTCTATGCCCATTGATTTCGCGGCCTTGACTGCCTGCACCATATTTTTTATCACCTTTGTTCTGTCTAACTTGCCCTGAAACTTATAGGTAATCATCTGATTCGACGTGGAAATAGATAAGTTGAGATATTTTATGTCAGGCACGTATTCCTTGGCCTTTTCTACATCCTTTACTATTGCCCGAACCCATCCGCTTAATCTCATTTTCCGAATCATACCTTGTTGGGCCAATTTTAAATTGGCATTCAGATAATTTCTCTCATGGTGTGTGAATGGAAAACCAAATTCGCTCTGCCAAATGCCCATCTCATCTAAATAGATATTAATCATTGTCTTCTGCAATTTAGACAAACAAATTCTGGACGTCTGCACACCATCTCTGTTTGTAACATCGATGATGTATATCTTTGCCTTTTTGTCCTTAGACTTGGTTGATTGATGGATCTTTTGATGTTTTTCTACCATATTTCTCCTCCTTAACCTTTGTAAACTTTGTTAACCGCGTTCAAATATGCCCTGAGGCTTGCCTCAATGATATCCGTGCTTGCGGCATGGCTGTTTATTACGATACCTTCCTCAAATTCAACACTCAAACTGACTTCGCCCTGAGCATCCTTGCCAGATGTAATGGCCTGTATGGTATAGCTTAAGAGTTTGCCCGGAACCCTAGTGATCTTGTCAACCGCCTTAAAACACGCGTCAACAGGGCCATCGCCTGATGAAGATGCTGAAAACTGTTTTCCCTTATACAACAGAACAACTGAGGCCTTTGGTTCTGAATCCGTTGCAACACACGTCTCCATAGAAACAAATTGCCATTTATCAACGTCTAATCGCATTTCATTTTCCACGATGGCGATTAAATCATCATCAAAGATCTCTTTTTTCTTGTCTGCCAATGCCTTAAACGCCTCGAATATCTTGTCTAAATCAGCGCCTTCCATATCAAGTCCCAATTTTTTAAGCCTTACAGAAAGCGCATGCCTGCCGGAATGTTTACCTAACACCAAGTCCTCTTCTTCTATACCGACATCTTGAGGAGACATTATCTCATATGTCATTTTGTGTTTAAGCACGCCGTCTTGATGAATCCCGGATTCATGCCTAAATGCATTTCTTCCAACGATGGACTTATTCGGCGCAACAACAAATCCCGTCAGCTTACTAACTAACCGGCTCGCGCGCATTATCTCCATTGTATTGATATTCGTATCTATGTTGAAATAATCCTTGCGCGTGCGAAGCGCCATGACAATTTCTTCCATTGCAGCATTGCCCGCCCTTTCTCCCATACCGTTAATCGTGCATTCTACTTGCCTTGCGCCCGCCTTCACAGCCGCCAATGAATTCGCAACGGCCATACCCAAATCATCATGACAATGAACGGATATAACTGCCTTGTTTATATTGCTTACATTATTTAAAATGCCGCTTATCAAAGATGCATATTGTTCAGGCACTGCATATCCAACGGTATCAGGTATGTTTATCGTTGTCGCGCCTGCCTCTATAACTGCTTCGATAATCTTATATAAAAACTCTGGCTCACTGCGGGATGCATCTTCAGGAGAAAACTGCACGTCGTCAAAGAACTTGGTGGCATATTTTATAGCTTCTATTGCGTATTCCATAACCTCGTGCGGTTTTTTGCGAAGTTTATATTCCATGTGTATTGGAGATGTGGCGATAAACAGGTGAATACGCTTCCTTGCGGCCGGCATTAAGGCATCTCTACAAGCCTCTATGTCCTGCTTGAGACATCGCGAAAGGCCGCAGACAACAGGCCCTTTTACTGTTTCAGAAACCTGTTTAACACTTTCAAAATCTTCTGGGGAAGATATGGGAAACCCAGCCTCTATTATATCTACGCCAAGACGCTCCAAATGACGCGCAATCTCTATTTTCCCGGCCCTGTCTAAAGCAGCTCCCGGAGCCTGCTCTCCATCCCTTAATGTGGTATCAAAAATACGCAATGTATCCATAATCTCACCTTTTATATAAATTTATTTATTATACACCCGAATAGATATTCCGCAAGTGAAATATCCTGTCTTTGTTTTGATTAAAATCGCCTATTTTCTTGCCTTTGGACGATGCCTCTTGGACATGGCATTAAACCTGTCGTTGAAGGAGTATATACACCCGCACCATCTCTGTTTATAAAGGCCCTCTTCTTCAGCCTTGCAGTGGGCATAATCAAATCCTGCTCTGAAATCTATCGCCAGAAATTCTATGTTTTCTCTATCAGCAATCGCCTTTCCGATGCGCATTATCGCATCTATGTCCTGATACGTGCTGACCAGAAGCGTTGTCGTAAACGCGCTGAATTTTAACTGTTTTGCCGCGATCGCTGTTTTTAACAATCTTTGCTCCCAGCAGATATAACACCTGTTTTTGGCATTCAACAAACCTGAAAACAACCACTTATAATATTCCTGACGCGATTCATTTTCACTTTCGCAAACGGTTATCTCGTGGTTGTGGCAGTATGATAATAGGGATTCTTTCCTTTTTTGATATTCTTTTTCAGGAAAGATATTCGGATTGTACCAATACGCAGATGGGAGAAAACCATTGCGTTTTAACTGCTCAAATGGATATATGAGACACGGCCCGCAACAGGCATGGACAAGCACTTGCTTCACAATAGCTCACCATTCGGCCTCTGTTCTACACCTAGATGGGCATAGGCCTTTTCCGTCACCTGCCTGCCTCTGGCAGTTCTTTTCAAAAGGCCTTCTTTTAATAAAAATGGCTCAACTACGTCAGTCAGCGTGTCAGATTCTTCGTTAAGTGTCGCTGCTATGGACTCTATTCCGACCGGCCCGCCTTTATATATGTCTATGATTGCCATCAGCACACGCCTATCCAAGTCGTCTAATCCCAATTCATCAACGCCTAAATTTTGCAAGGCGAATCTGGCAATCTGCAAGGTAATATGGCCGTTATGCTCAACTTGCGCGTAATCCCGAACGCGCCTGAGCAAACGATTTGCTATTCTAGGTGTTCCGCGCGAACGCCTTGCTATCTCAAGAGCGGCATCTTTATCTATTTCTGTTTCTAGTAGCCCTGCTGAACGCACTATTATCTCAAGCAAGTCTTGAGGGCTGTAAAACTCAAGGTGGTAAAAGAATCCGAATCTGCTTCTCATAGGCGCGCTCAAAAGCCCGCTTCTCGTCGTTGCGCCTACTAAAGTAAAAGGTTTTAGGTTGAATTTTACAGTCTTGGCATAAGGCCCTTTATCTATTACGAAATCTATCTTAAATGATTCTATCGCAGGGTATAAAAACTCTTCCACAATTCTGGGCATCCTGTGTATCTCATCTATAAACAAGATATCTTTTTCATCCAGATTTGTGAGTATTCCCACTAAATCCCCCGGCCGTTCCAGCGCAGGGCCTGACGTTGCCACTAGTCTTGACCCCATTTCAGATGCAATTATATTGGCAAGGGTTGTCTTTCCAAGTCCCGGAGGGCCTGAAAACAGGATGTGTTCCAATGGCTCTTCTCTTTGCAAAGCGGCCTTTATGCCTATTTGCAAGTTGGATATTATCTGGCCCTGTCCTATGAATTCAGACAGGGTTTTTGGCCTCAAAGAAAGGCTGACAATTGCTTCTTCCTGCGATTCTTCAGGTGCAACAATGCGCTTTATATCAAATTCGCTCATCTTACATCCTTTCAGGGGCGCTTATCCCTAAAAGACTTAATCCAATTCTCAACACTTCTTTTATGCAAAACACCAAAACCAAACGCGTTTTTGCCAAATCATCTTCAATACCTTCCCCCAATACCCTGCACCGTTCATAGAATCTATGAAAATCGCCTGCAAGGTCTTTTAGGTAATTTACGACGGGGAACGGGTCAAGGTCTTCCGCGCTGCTCTTCAATGCGTTTTCAAATCCCCTTAAACTGTGCAAGACCCCTTTCTCTGCCTCTGTCTGAGCCAATGAGATGTCAAAATCTGATATATTCTCAATACTTAAATCCCTTTCTCTTGCCATCTCCAATATCCTGCATGCCCTTGCATGCGCATATTGGACGTAATACACAGGGTTTTCAGGGGCCTGTTTTATTGCCAAGTCCATATCAAAATCCAAGTGGGAATTTGTTCTTCTCATTATCAGGAAAAATCTTGCAGCGTCCCTGCCAACCTGTTCTATTAATTCGTCAATAGTTATGTACTGCCCTGCCCTCGTGGACATCTTAAGGGGCTGGCCATCTTTATACAAAGTGACTAACTGCGCTATGATAACGCGCATTGCCTTTCGGTCAAAGCCCATAGCCTCTATTACGGCCTCTAATCTCGGTATATATCCATGATGATCCGGCCCCCATATGTTTATTAGAAACTCATATCCCCGATTAAATTTATCCTTGTGATAGGCAATGTCTGCTGTAAAATAGGTCTTTGCGCCATCACTTTTTATAAGCACTCTGTCTTTGTCATCACCGTAATTAGACGAGGAGAACCATAGCGCCCCGTCTTTTTCGTATAAAAGCCCTTTTTCTTTCAAGAACTCCAATACGGCATCTACCTTGCCTTCTTCCTCCATTACTTTTTGAGAATACCAATTGTCAAATTCAACACCAAAATCCAACAGTTGTTTTTTTATGATAGATAGTATCTTCTCTACTGCATATTCTGAGAAATCTTGGATTGAAAACGTCTCCAGACAATCAGGGCGTTCTTTTAGAAGTTGCTCTGCTATGTCCTTCAAATAAGCCCCTTGATATCCGTTTTCAGGCAATTCAGATTCAATGCCCTTTACCTGCAAACAACGCGCTTTTAAAGACTCTCCGAGAAGTTGTATTTGAAATCCTACGTCATTCAGATAGTACTCGCTTGAAACCATTGCCCCGCCATAGCGCAATATCTTTACCAGAGCATCTCCAATGGCGGCCTGTCTTGCGTGGGCTATTGACAATGGGCCTGTGGGATTGGCGCTTACAAATTCCAGCAGGATATTTTTGCGCTTTTGCTCAGGGATAAACCCTGAGAAGAAAGAGTCTCCCCCCTCTAAAATTCCCCTTAGAAAAGAAGACTCCGCATCGCTTGAGAGAAAGAAGTTAATAAACCCGGATTTTGCCTCTACCCTGTCAATAGAACCTGCTAACTCCTCGGCCTCTTGCATTTTATCGGCAACCAATTGAGCAAGTTCATCCGCCCTCATATGCGCCTGCTTTGCAATCTGCATTGCAGACGGGCTAAACAAATCGCAAAGTCTGCTATCCTTTGAAGGCAAAACAATTGCTTTTACGTCAAGCCCTGTCAGTTCTTTAAAAACAGAACTCAACTTTTCCTGTATTTTGGCCTTAATCTGTTTGTCCATCTGACCTTTTTCTCTCTTTCGCAGGCCTTTTCCATAATTTTTCTATGCCGTAAAAAGACCGCATATGCGGGTCAAATATGTGGACTATAACGTCAAAACAATCAAGCACAACCCAGTCATCATCGCCACCAGTGCGGGTATTGCGATATATGCGCGCGCCCCTGCCTTTAAGCTCGTCTTCCAAGAGCTCACTTAAGGCCTTTATATGACGGCGCGTCTGGGCGCTGCAGAGGACAAAGAAGTCCGTAAAATTACTCTTTCCGCGAACGTCTATAACCGCTATATCTTCGGCCTTTTTGTCCTCTAATAATCGTCTTATTACCTCTGTCTTTTCCTCTGATGAGAGAGACTTTTTCGGCATTTATTTCTTTTTCCCGAGAATCTTAAACATAGAAGTCCCGCAGTCAGGGCACTTGCCTTTCATTGCCAAACGGCCATTCTTCATTTCAACCTCTTTTGCATCCACCATCTCTTTTTTAGCCTTACATTTTACGCAGTAAGCCTCCATAAACCCTCCTTTAGTTAAGCTACACCTATTCTATCTTTCCTGCCCTGTTAAAAGGCCAGACCCTAAATACCGCTTTTCCTATAAAGTTTTCCTTTGGAACAAATCCCCAATACCTGCTATCTCTGGATGAAGAGCTGTTATCTCCAAGCACAAAATAACAGTCTTTAGGCACCTTTATTAGCTGTCCTTCCTGCCCATATTGGCCCATATTTCTGTAGGATATAGACCTAAAGGCCTTTGGCTCTGTCAGAGGCGCGCCATTCCTTAAAACAAATCCATTTTTTATCTCTATCGTGTCGCCTCCCTTGCCGACCAAGCGTTTTACAAAATTGCGCGTCGGATCCTCCGGATATATAAAGACTATAACATCTCCTATCTTGGGCTCTTTCATTGCAGGCAGATGTTTTCCGCTAAAAGGTATCCTTGGCCCGTATGGATATTTTACCACAAGAATCCTGTCTCCTATCTGCAAAGTTGGCTCCATTGACCCGGATGGAATTTTGTATATCTCAAATACAAACGCGCGGATAAAAAACGCCAATATAGCAGCGACGACAATCGCCTCAAGCCATTCCTTAATCTCCTTTATAATCAGTTGTTTCAGATTAGAATCCATCTTTATCCCTATTTAAGAAAATCAACAACCAGATCTCCTACTTCTGTCGTGCTGTATCCCATCTTTCCCGCAGAAAGGCTCTTTAACTTCTCTCCTGTTACCTTCATCACGGAATCCTCTATTGCCTTGCCAGCAGTGCCCTCGCCCAAGAACTCAAGCATCATACCACCTGCGCATATCGCGGCCAATGGATTAATGACATTCTTGCCTGTATATTTAGGAGCAGATCCTCCTATCGGCTCAAACATAGAAACACCGCCTTCATCGGGATTGATATTTCCCCCTGCGGCAATCCCCATACCTCCTTGTATCATAGCTCCTAAATCGGTAATGATATCGCCAAACATATTGTCCGTGACTATCACGTCAAACCATTCAGGGTTTTTGACCATCCACATACACGTTGCATCCACGTGCGCATAGTCCCTTTTTACATCAGGGTAATCCTGCCCTATTTCTTCAAATGCCCTCATCCACAAATCAAATGCATAGGTCAACACGTTGGTTTTTCCGCACAAAGTAAGTTTGTTATCTTTATTTCTGCGTTTGGTATATTCAAATGCATAACGCAGGCATCTCTCAACGCCTTTGCGCGTATTGATACTTTCCTGTATAGCAACTTCATCGGGCGTGCCTTTCTTTAAAAATCCGCCAGACGTGCAATAAAGTCCTTCTGTGTTTTCTCTGACGACAACAAAGTCTATATCATCAGGCCCTTTATCTTTCAAAGGCGTCCATACACCGGGATATAGCTTGACAGGCCTTAAATTTATGTATTGGTCCAGACTAAATCGCAGTTTCAACAAGATACCCTGTTCAAGTATCCCGGGTTTTACGTCTGGATGGCCTATTGCGCCTAAATAAATAGCGTCAAATGTCTTTAACTCCTCTAATACCGAATCAGGCAAGGTCTCGCCTGTCTTTAAATACCTTTCACCGCCAATGTCATAATCAGTAAAGTCCAATTTAAAACCATACTTATCAGATACGGCATCCAGGACCTTTCTGCCCTCACGTATTACCTCAGGCCCTGTCCCGTCTCCGGGGATCACAGCTATTTTATACGTCTTTGCCATTATAAAAACCTCCTATTGCATCTTTTTGACCCAGTCGATAAGGCCCTTGGAATTTATTATCTCCTGCATAAACTCAGGAAACGGCTCTATTTCAAATTGCTTGCCGGTTGTAAGATTCTTTAGCGCGCCCTTTTTCAGGTTTATTTCCAGTTCATCTCCGGTTGATATCTCTTTTGAGGCCTTGTCAAATGTAATTATGGGAAGGCCTATGTTTATGGCATTTCTGAAAAATATCCTTGCAAAACTCTCTGCCACAACACAAGATACTCCTGCACCTTTTATAGATACCGGGGCATGTTCTCTGGAAGAACCACACCCAAAATTTTTCCCTCCGACAATGATATCGCCTTTAGAAACCTTATCCGCAAAGGATTCGTCAATACCGGACATACACCTTGCGCCCAGTTCCTTAGGATCAGTCGTATTAAGGTATTTTGCCGGTATTATTTCATCCGTATTGATGTCGTCTCTAAACTTCCATGCCTTACCCTTTATCTTCATTTTAGAACCTCCTTACAGCACCTCTTTCGGATGGGCAATCCTTCCCTTTATTGCAGATGCAGCTGCAACAGCCGGGTTTGCAAGATACACCTCACTCTTAAGATGCCCCATACGTCCTACGAAATTCCTGTTAGTCGTTGCAATACACCTCTCGCCTTCAGCCAAAACTCCCATATGCCCGCCAAGACACGGCCCGCAAGTGGGAGTGGAAAATACGCCGCCGGCCTTTACGAAGACCTCCGCCCATTTACGTTTTATGGCCTCTAAATATATCTTTTGAGTTCCCGGTATAACTATTAATCTAACGTGGCTGGCGACCTTTCTGCCACGCAATATATCCGCGGCCTCTTTTAAATCGGATAGCCTGCCGTTTGTGCAGGAACCTATCACGACCTGATCTATCTTTACGTTTTTCACCTTTGAAACCGGTTTTACATTGCTCGGCAGATGCGGAAGGGCAACGGCCGGCTCCCACTTAGATACATCGTACTCTCTAACGTCCACAAAATTCGCATCCTCATCACTGGCCAATTCCTTCCATTTGCGATGCAACCTTGGATAACGGCTTGGCGCAACGGCCTTGATAAATTGCCACGTCTTTTTATCCGGCGCAATAAGGCCCGCCTTCCCTCCTGCCTCAATTGCCATATTAGACATAGTAAGACGCCCATCCATAGGCAGGTTTTCTATAACAGGCCCTGTAAACTCCATTGCCCTGTAAAGCGCGCCATCTACACCGATATCAGCAATCGTATATAAAATCAAATCCTTTCCTGAAACATATGGCCCTAATTTACCTTTATAAACGAACCGCATAGTTTCCGGAACCCTTAACCACACGTGCCCTGTGACCCATGCAACGGCAAGGTCAGTTGAACCAACGCCAGTTGAAAACGCGCCTACTGCGCCATAAGTACAGGTATGAGAATCAGCGCCTATCACCAAGTCGCCCGGTCCAACCAGCCCAAGTTCCGGCAATAAGGCATGTTCAATACCCATACGCCCCACTTCATAATAGTGTTTTATCTTATTTTCAGACGCAAACTCCCTTAAGAGTTTTGCCTGTTCTGCGCTTTTTATGTCTTTATTGGGAGTGAAATGGTCGGGCACAAGCACAATTTTATCCGTCGCGCTAAGCTTTTTTGCCTTACCAAACTTTCCAAGCTGACGAACAGCCAATGGCGCTGTTATGTCATTGCCCAACATCAAATCTACTTTCGCCCAAATAAATTGTCCTGCCTTCACCTCTTTTTCAGGGCAGTGGGCTGTCAAAATCTTCTCTGCCATAGTCTTGCCCATAGGACCTCCTCATCAACTAAAAACAATCTCAACAGCTTCTTCTTTACAATCCGGGAAATACGGACACTGAATACAATCCATCCAAATCTTCTTTGGCAAATTATTTCTATCTATCCGTTTAAACCCCAACTTTTCAAAAAATACCGGCACGTATGTCAATGCAAATACCTTTTCAATACCAAGAGACTTTGCTTCATCCAAACACTGTTTCACCAACTCGGTTCCAACTCCGCTTCCCTGTTTGTCTTTTTCAACGGCCAACGACCTGATTTCAGCCAAATCGTCCCAAACAATGTGCAAGGCGCAAACTCCTTTAACCTGGCCATCTTCTTCATAGACGAAAAAATCGCGTATATGTTCGTATATATCGGATAATGCCCGCGGAAGCATCTCTGCGGACCTTGCGTAGGAAGCAATTATATCATATATCTGCCTTGCGTGTGAAATTTTTGCCTTTGTTATCACTCTACCTTTATGCCTTTCGGTATAACGACAATGCCTTGAGGGCTTACAAAAAATCTTTTTCCATCCTTTTCAAGATCATAACCTATTTCCACACCCGGGCTTATAACTGCGTGCTTGTCAATGATTGCGCGCCTAATCTTTGCATAACGCCCGACGTTTACGCCTTCCATAAGAATAGACTCCTCTACGTTTGCATAACTGTTTATACGCACCATAGAAGACAATATGGAAGAACTCACCTTTCCTCCACTGACAATACATCCAGAACTTACCAGCGAATCCAATACGATACCGATTCTATCACCGGTATCACCGCCGGCAAAAACAGTCTTGGCAGGAGGACTCTGACGCTGATAAGTGCGGACGGGCCAATGAGAATCGTACAAATTAAATTCAGGGCTTACGCTTACTAAATCCATATTCGCCTCATAAAAAGCATCTATCGTGCCTATATCGCGCCAATAAAGCGGTTTTTTGTTATTCTCGTCATGAAAAGGGAATACGAAAATCTTTCTCTTGTCCTTTATCATCTGAGGAATTATGTTTTTCCCAAAGTCGTGCGCAGAACTTGACTTTGCGGAATCTTCCTCAAGCACCTCTTTTAAGACGTTAGGTTTAAACACATAAATACCCATAGACACGTAAATTTTATTGGGTTTATCCGGTATAGTAATAGGCTCTTTGGGTTTTTCATGGAATCCCGTGAGCTTTCCGCCTCTCGCAGTCTCAAGCACGCCGAAGTGAATACAATCCTCTTTGGGCATCTCAACAGCGGCGATCGTCAAATCCGCATCCATATACCTGTGATAAGACACCATATCCATATAATTCATCTTATAGATGTGGTCACCTGAAAGTATAAGCACGTCAGCAGGGTTTTCAGCGTCTATGGAATTAATATTCTGATAAACCGCATCGGCCGTGCCTCTATACCACATCTCGCCTGTCCTTTGCTGGGCAGGAATAACCTCTATAAATTCACCTATCTCCCGAGTAAATATATTCCAGCCCAAACTGACATGCCTCTGCAATGAACTTGATTTATATTGCGTGAGGATATAAATGCGCCTTAAGCCAGAATTTATACAATTACTCAGAGTAAAATCTATTATCCGGTAAATTCCGCCAAAAGGCACAGCAGGCTTGGCCCGGTCATTGGTCAGGGGAGAGAGCCTCTCTCCCCTGCCCCCTGCCATAATAAAAGTTAGGACATCTTTCATTGCTTACTTCTTCATCCAAGGCATCATTGCCCTTAACTTACGTCCCACCTCTTCAATTGGATGAGCGGCCTCTATGTTATTAAGCGCATTATATACAGGCCTGCCCGTCTGATTTTCAGCAATCCACTCACGGGCAAATTCGCCTGTCTGAATCTCCTTAAGGATTTCCTTCATCTCTTCTCTAACATCTTCATTAATCACCCTTTTCCCGCGAGTTAGGTCGCCATATTCAGCGGTATCGGATACACGTTTGCGCATACCGGTAATACCGGCCTCGTATATCATATCCGTTATAAGTTTTAACTCGTGCAAACACTCAAAATAGGCTATCTCAGGCTGATAACCGGCCCCAACAAGCGTATCAAAACCTGCCTTTACGAGTTCTGAGACACCTCCGCATAATACTGCCTGCTCGCCAAACAAGTCGGTTTCGGTTTCTTCTTTAAAAGTAGTTTCAATAACGCCCGCGCGAATACCTCCAACACCCCAAGCGTAGGCCAGTGCCAATTTCAATGCATTTCCTGTTGCATCCTGATGAATAGCAACCAAACATGGAACGCCTTTGCCTTCCTCATACATAGTCCTGACCAAACTGCCCGGCCCCTTTGGCGCCACCATAAACACGTCAACGTCTTTCGGAGGCACAATCTGATTGAAATGAATATTAAATCCATGTGAAAATACCAAAGCCTTGCCTTTGGAAAGATTTGGTTCAACCGCATTTTTATAAACAACAGGCTGAACGTGATCCTGCGTAAGTATCTGGATTAAATCAGCCTTTTTAACCGCTTCAGCCGCATCAACCGGCTTGAATCCGTCTTCAACCGCCTTATCATAATTAGGCGTGCCCTTAAGTTCGCTGACAATAACATCCAAACCGCTATCACGCAAGTTCAAAGACTGAGCCCTTCCCTGAATACCATAACCAATAATGGCAATCTTCTTGCCTTTTAGAACAGACTTATCCACGTCTTTTTCATAGTAGATCTTAGCCATAAGCCACTCCTTTCATAAAACCCTGCCAATATAACCTTCAAAATCAGAAAAGATTATATCAAGATAATAAGAGCATTACCACCCTTTTGACAAGTATTTTTTAAAGAAACAAAACATCCTGTGTCTTATCGGGATTTATCGTTATTAATATTAAATAGATTTGCCCCGCCGCAACATTCACAACGCCCTGCACATCTTGTGTGTTCACTACCCAATCTCCCATGTATCTGCGGGAAACCCCTCATTGCCCATTATATTAGGGGCGTCGTCTAAATCTTGATTATAGGTCTATATACTCATATTTTATTCAATCAAATCCCCATTTGGAAACGGCCATAAAGGCTCATTGGTAGTCTCACTGCATCCTCTCTCGTTCCATAAGCCCTATACCTAAAATTGTTCTATATTTTATCCCTTTTTATCATCTTTTCATCTTGTCAAAAATTTATGCGCCTTTTTAAGATAAAATCCAACTGGTTTAATTCGTCTAAAAATGCCAGTTTTACCCTAACAGGAATTACTTCAACGCCATATTTTTCAAAGAGACGCAACAAATTGTTAATCTTTACCATATCCTTTTCAGTAGTCATGGCCTTTTTTATTCCTTTTTCACTCATTGCAATGCAAACATCCATTACATCTTTTTCCTCATATCGGTAATGGTCAGGGAAAGGAATAGTTAGTTCCAACTGACAGCCATATCCTTTAAGCAAGTCAAAAAAATTATCAGGCCTGGCAATAGAAGTAAACGCGCCCACTGGCCCTTTTATTTCCGGAACATCTAATTCGTATCTCACACCTATCACCGGTATGTTTTCCTCTAATCTATCCGAAACCTTTTTAATAACCCCTTCCCTTTGGCTTTCTTCGACCAATTCCAGTTTAGAAATCAAAACCAGATTTGTCCTATTTAAAGCGGAAAACCTTTCTCTGAAAAACTTGCTAAACGGAGAATACAAACCTATCATAAAATCGCATTTCAATTTTCTATGTTGCAACGCATCGTCAACAATGATAATCTCTGCGCCTTTCTCATCAGCATAAACAGCCCCCTTCCACTTTTCTCTTGCAACAATTACCATTGCATCAGGCAGGCGCTGTTTAATAAGAGCCGCTTCATCAAAGATAACCGCATTTATATCGTTCTGCTCAACAATATCTGTCTTTATTTTGCTTTTATATGCCTTAAGCACAATTGCAGTTTTTTTCCCGCTATTAAGGAAGGTTTTCCCAAGATAAGAGACGACCTCCGTCTTTCCTGTCCCGCCAAATGCTATATTGCCAACGCCAATAACAATGGCCTGACACCTTACTTGTTTTAAAATACCTGTATCGTATAACAGATTATGGAAATCACTGAAAAGGTAATAAACATTTTGCAGGATAGAAAGTAAGATTCTTTTTAGTATCATAACTCTATTGCTATTGCCCTTTGAAATCTGCTTTTATATTCCCTTATTTGAGAAGGTTGAAAGAAGTCTAATATGGCATCAAAATCGTTTTGTAAAACAGGATGGGGCTGGCCATAGACATTTCGGTGAATCTTATTTACCAATTCAAAGGCCTCGTCTGAAAAATCCGCCACTACCAACAAACCATTTGAGGCCAAAACCCTTTTTATCTCCTTTAATATGTCGTTGGGATTTTCTACGTGGTGCCACATATTAAAACTAATCACTGTTGCAAAGTGGCCATCCTCAAAAGGCAAAGAGCGCGCATCTGCCTTGACAAATTCTACATTATTGATACTCGCCTTATCGCTTCTTCCCGCCCAAGCGCGCGCAAAAGCGGCGGCAAAATCCAAGATCTCATCATCAGCGTCAATAGAGATAACATTCAAATCTAGTTGGGCAAGCAAGGCGGTAAAATACCCGCGTCCGGTGCCTATTTCCAGAACATGCCCCTGAAAAGGCATTGCCCATTGCAAAAGGGCATGCCTTTCCGCCATAACGTCATATCCGTAATCCTTGTATAGAGCGCTTTTTTCCTGAAAATACGCATATGCAACAGATGGGTCAATCGGCATTTTTATGCTCCGGTTCATAAAACAGCTTATACGTCGTATAAGCCAAAGAGATATCAGGTTCATTGTCTATTCTCTTTAAAAATTCCTCAAATATATTGCTTGCCGTACTCCTGCGCTGTTTTATCTCAATCATATACCGCAATGTCAACTTGATACCACTGTCAACAACGGAAGTATAGACGATAGGTGTGTATTTATTAAAATGTATCATATAATTATCCGCCATACGCCTTATCTTTTCAGCGATAATGGACTCCTTGTCCTGCGACCACTTATTGCCCAATTCCAACAATATATTCTTTGCCTTTTCAAAATTGCTGTCAAAGGTGATAACCAAACTAATCTCGTTCCATATAAACTCAAATCCCCTCGTATAATTATAAGTAGGATGTTTAAATACAAAACTATTGGGTATATGGACAATCCTACCCGTACTTTGCTCACCGTCAACCCAATTACCTACCTCAAGTAAAGTCGTTTGGAATGCCCGAATGTCAATAACGTCGCCTTTAACCGCGGAAACCTCTATCCTGTCTCCAACATCATAAGGCTTCCTAATAAGGACATACAGCCAGCCTGCCAAACTCAAAACAGCCTCCTGCAAGGCCATTGCAATACCGGCGCTTCCGATTCCCAATATAAGCGATACATTTACCCTTGGCAAAACAATATGAAGCCCGACAGCCAATGTAATAAGAGAGGCAAAATACACCACACTCTTTCTATAAAGGTGGCGCTTCTTCAGATTCTTAACCGAACGATTTATAAAAAATATAATCGCATTGGCACAAAACCAAAGCAATACCAATCCAATAATTATCTTTAATCTATGAAGAGAAAACATCATACCATTAACCCCGCTTTTAGCAATGCCTCTTGTATAGAATGCACCTTAATATCAGCAAGTTTATCAGGAGCAAATATATTTTTAAAGCCTATTTTTCCTGCTTCCGATATGCGTTTCTCCAATTGGCTTGGACGTCTCACCTCTCCTGTCAACCCCACCTCGCCGATAACCACGGATTTGCCTTCAATAGGCCTGACCAAAAAACTGGAAATAATAGCCATAGCCACAGCCAAATCAACCCCCGGGTCAGAGACCTTAAATCCACCTGTAATATTCACAAATATATCTTGATCATATAAACTAAACCCCATAACTTTTTCTAACACGGCGATTAACAACGTCAACCTGTTATTGTCAAATCCCTGAGCGCGCCGATAAGGCGCGCCAAAACCACTGCTCTTACTCACCAAGGCCTGCACTTCAAGCATAATAGGCCTTGACCCCTCAATCACACACCCGGCAACCGTTCCCGGCTCATTTGTCGCATAATGGCTTATAAAAAACGTAGAAGGATTAGACACCTCTTTAAGCCCGGTTGAAGACATCTCAAACATAGCTATTTCATTGGTTGAACCAAAGCGATTTTTTATACCGCGCAAGATGCGAAAATCAGCAAACCTATCGCCCTCAAAATACAACACCACATCAACCAGATGCTCCAATGTCCTTGGCCCGGCCAATGCCCCTTCTTTGGTCACGTGCCCTATTATTATCAGGGATATATCCTGCGGTTTTAATGCATCAACCAACTGGCAAGCGCACTGCCTTACTTGAGAAACCGTGCCCGGAGCAGACGCCAATTCAGGGGAAAATATCACCTGAATAGAGTCTATAATCAGCAAATCAGGTTTTACCTTCTTCGCCTCTTTTAATATCACAGATAAGTCCGTCTCAGACATAAGCAGTATGTTTTCGTGCAGCGCGCCCAGCCTCTTTGCCCTTAAAGCAACCTGCGCAGAAGACTCCTCTCCTGTGGCATATAAAATCCTTTTCCCGCTCTTTGCCAAACTGCCAGCAACCTGCATAGACATAGTGGACTTACCTATGCCAGGATCACCACCAAGTAATATCACACTGCCATTGACAATACCACCGCCCAAGACCTGATCTATCCCATTGATTCCTGTCAAAAACCTCTCTGCGCCTGATGAACCGACATCAGTGATAGGCACCGCCTTAGATTCGCGGCTCCTTTTCGCCTTATTAACGACCTTGACATCGGCAACAGACTCCTCTGCAAACGTATTCCACGCCCCGCAAGAAGGGCATCTTCCAAGCCACCTGCCGGCAGTATATCCGCATTCCTGACAAGAATAAATCGTCTTTGTTTTCATTTACGTTTCTTTTCCTTTGTCTTGAAAAACAATTTCCACGGATGCGCTTTTAAATCCCTTATTAAGGACGTCACGTCCCTGTTTAAATCAAAAATCATAATCTCAAGCAGGGTATATACAGTATCATCGTAAATAAACCTGCCCAAAGTGCCTTCCCCCTGTTTCACGGCCGACAAAATATCACGAACGTCCTTTATCGCCTCCTTGGCCTCATCGGATGCGTCGCCGACCTTGGAAACCGAATCCTTAATTGATGCAAAGAAGTCATCGTCTCCAATCATCTGATTTATTCGTGTCAAGCTCTTCTTCATCTCCTCGGCAACGTCTTTGCCTGAAGCAATAAGCTCCTGCATACTGACTTCAGACTGGCCCCTGAGTATATAACCCGGCATAACCATATGCTCATAATCAGTTCCCGGCGTTATCTCTATGCCCTTATCGCCCAAAAGTCCCACAGAGATTATCTCAACGCGCGAATCAACAGGAAACTCAACACCCTTTCTTATAGCGCATTGGACCTCAACAGAAGAGTGCTTATTAATCGTATCATACACTATATTAACCTCTTTTACTTCACCGACCAAAACACCCGAAACCCTGACAGGAGAACTTACCTTTAGCCCGTGCACTTCAGGAAACGTGCACTTAATAACATATCCCTTATTCAAAAAATTCAATTCATTTGCGCGCAGGACAAACACCATCAACGCAGCCAATCCCGCCAATACAAACGCGCCAACCTTTAAAGCGATAAAATCGTCTCTTCTTGCCACCTTATCCTCCTTTAATCCGCCCTGCGCCGGTCATAGGCCCATAAGCGCTGCCTGTAATAAACTGCCTGACAACAGGATTTTGTGAGTTTTTGACCTCTTCAGGTTCAGCATCTATAACAAAATTTCCGTTATGCAACATAACTATTCTGCTCGCTATCTTAAAAGCGCTGGTCATATCATGAGAAACAACCACAGAAGTGACGCCAAGTTCATCGTGCATACGCATAATAAGCCTATCTATGATATCTGCTGTAATCGGGTCTAATCCTGTTGTCGGCTCATCATATAAGAGAACCTTCGGCCTATGGCAAATAGCGCGCGCAATAGCAACCCGCTTTGCCATTCCCCCGCTTATACTTGAGGGAAGCAAATCCCACACACCATTATCCAATCCCACAAGATCAAGTGATTCGGCGATACGTTTATCAATCTCGGCATTACTTAACCCATAGTATTCGCGCAACACAAACCCAACGTTTTCGCTCACAGTTAGAGAATCAAACAACGCCCCGCCTTGAAAAACCATTCCCATAGAAAGCATCAACTCATTCATTTCCCGATGGCTCAATGAAGACAAATCCCGCCCGAACACCTTTACACTCCCGCTATCCGGTTCCATTAAACCAATAATATGCTTGAGCATAACACTCTTCCCAATACCGGAACGGCCAATCACAACTAACGTCTGGCCCTTTGCGATGGAAAGGTTAATCCCTTTAAGGACATCCTTAGAGCCAAAGGACTTATACACCTGATTAAGTTCTATTATAATATCTTCCACCATCCCCTCTCATAAAATAATCTACCACCTTACACATGCAAATACAAGCAAAGACGGCTTTATAATCAAATAGTCCACCGGGAAAAGCAGTATCTCTTTCTTATTTTCCCCTTCCCCATGCGCTTACATACGCCTTCGCCTGCTTGCGCGTTGTAATTTTTCCGGCTAATTGCAATTCCTTAATCTCGTTTAATATTTTACCAACTTCCTTGCCCGGAGGCAAACCAGTTATCTTCATCACCTCATTGCCATCTATTAATTTTGGCAATACGGGCTGTTTTTTTATCCGCAGTGAAGTATTAATAAACTCTATCAACCTTTTTCTATGTCTGGTGAAATTCACGAACGGGTTTTTCTCGCCTCTTGTTGCGCGCGCATCGGCCCAAGAGAGTAAAAACACTGCCAAGTCCTCTCCATCACACTGGCGAAGAAAACGATAGAATGCCTTTTGACTTTCGGCCTTGGTCAGATCGCCAGGCCTTAAATGCATATCCACCATTAAGCCCGCCCATTTGCACTGTCTTTGAGAAAATTTCAACCGCCTCATCATTTTTCTTATCGCAATCGCCCCGCTTCTATTGTGCCCGTAAAACACAATTCGGCCTTTATGAGGCCTTCTTGAAATAGGTTTTCCCAAATCATGCCAAAATATCACCCACTTTAAAAGCGCTATTCTCTGCCAATCCCCTATATAATCGTTTAAATAGTCAAACAACAGTTGCTTATCTTTAATGTTATAAACATACTTTATTTTTCTCAGCAATTCTTCTCCATAATAAAGCGATTCAAAAGAATGCATTAACACATCAAGATGATGATACGGCCCTTGATCCAGAGACTCCATAGACAATGCCTCGGGAAACAAAATCTCAAACAGGCCATCTTCATACATCTTCAAAAACCATTTATGCGTATTTGCAGAAGAAAACAAACGGTTCAACTCCTGATTAATCCTCTCATAGGCAACCTTTTTAAGCAAATGCGAATCCCTAAACACCAGGCCTGACAAGTGCCTTGCCCAAGACAGGCCACAGTCAGCGCTTATAGAATATGCCCGCAGTATCCGCAGTGGGTCGTCTTTAAACGCATCATCAGAACAGATACGCAGTCTCTGTTTCTCAATATCCTTCCTGCCTTTGAGAGGGTCTATCAAAGAGAAATCCCTTGGACTTAAGGCTATTGCATTTAAGGTGAAATCGCGTCTCTCAAGGTCCCGCTCAATTGAACCGCCCTGCAGGGACGCAAAATCCAAATGAAAGCTCTCACTCACAACCACCCTAAAAATCCGCCTATCCTTGTCTAATACAACGAAGTGAGAATCCTTAAGCGCAGAGGCAACTTTTTTTGCGCAAAGCAGTGAATCCCCGCAAACAACATCTATATCCTTGCGCCTAATTTTAGGCCTTAATAAAAGGTCGCGAACAAATCCACCCACAACATAAGCATCAGGGCACAGCTGTGATAAAACTGAAAACAAACGGACTTCAAAAGGGCGCAGATAAAATCCCTTCATATCAGAAATAGATAGTTTCCGGGCTAAATGTCTCAATGTCCATAACTACAAAAGACCTCATCCCCGTAAGATATCCGCACAATTCACCCGGATTGACATACAAGACATTGTCTTTAAACTCTATGAAATGCCTGTGCGTATGGCCGCAAAGGGCAAGATCTGCATTGGAAAGATTATCCGGCAAATCTTCAGGCCTGTGCGTCATCACAATAGACTTGCCATTTATATCAAGCCGTTTAACTATCTCCTCGAAAATAGCCCCCCCGGCCTTAGCCAACAAGCCATTGCGCTCACCGTCATTATTCCCCAAAACACCATACCAAGGCATACCGCTTTCAATTAAAGGCGCAAGCGCAAAAGGCGCGATAAAGTCGCCTAAATGCAGGATTTGTTTCACGTTCAACGACCGCATAATAGAAACGGCCTGATTTAAGGCCGGCAAATTATCGTGAGAATCGGAGATAATCGCTATTTTATACATCGAAAATATCTGCCGAATCCAAGACTTCCTCTTCAACATATATAGGCACGTCCATTCTAAGCGCAAGGGCAATAGCGTCTGACGGCCTGGAATCTATACGTTTCTCCTCGTCTGTTCCGTTTGACATAATCAATTTTGCGTGAAACGTATTAAACTGCAATTTGTCTATAACAACGGACTTCAAATTGCCATGCAAAGACTCTATTACCGTTCTCAACAAGTCGTGAGTTAACGGACGCGGGGGATCAAAACCGCTTATCTTCATCTTAATAGAAGTTGCCTCGGGAAGCCCTATGACAATAGGCAAAATCCGTCCGCCATCTGTTTCCTTTAAAACAATCACCTGGTCATGGCGCTTTTCATCAATAATTATTTTGCTTAACTCTACTTCTACCACCGTTATGCCTCCTTCAAAAGTATATTTTATCAAATATACCTTTGAGTGTAAAACAAATTAATCGCGGCTATTTGCCTCTTTAGTCCTTTTAACCGCGCAAAACTTACCACACATCGTACAAATATCTTCATCCTCAGGCATAGAACTATCCCTCAAACTCCTAGCCCTTTCAGTATCAATAGCCAATTCAATCTGTTTGTCCCAATCCTGAGAAAAACGCGCCTCAGACATAGCGTTATCCCATTGCCAAGCCTTTTCATTGCCCTTTGCAATATCTGCGATATGAGCTGCGATGCGCACGCCAATCACGCCCTTCCTAACGTCCTCAATATCAGGATGCCTAATGTGTTCCGATGCAGTGACATAGCAAAGCATCGCCGCGCCTTTCCAACCCGCCAAAGCCCCGCCAACAGCGCCCGCCAAATCATCATACCCAACAGCAATATCCGTTGGCAACGGCCCCAACACATAAAAAGGAGCGCCATTGCAAAGCCTGTCCTCTAATAGCATATTCGCCTCTATCTGATTTAAAGGAACGTGACCCGGCCCTTCCACCATTGCCTGCACCTCTGCTTCTCGCGCCCTATCAACCAACTCGCCTAATACTAACAATTCGTGAATCTGGGCCTTATCCGTTGAATCATTGATCCCCCCCGGGCGCAGGCCGTCGCCCAAGGAAATAGTAATCTCATAGTCATTCATAAGCTCCAATATCTTATCATAATTAACATACAACAGATTTTCCTCACCCCTTTTTACCATCCACTCAGCAATAAGCGCGCCTCCCCTGCTGACAATTCCCATAATTCTGCTGGGCACATACAAATCAACGGCCTTCTTCAAAAGCCCTGCATGGATGGTAAAAAAGTCAACACCCTCCCTTGCCTGCCTTTCCAAGACCTTAAGAACATCGTCTATCTCCATATCAGCAACATCCCTGCCCTGCTTAAACAAATGCAATGCCACCTCGTATATAGGAACCGTGCCAAAAGGCACAGGAGAAACCGAAAGCAGTTCTCTGCGTATATTAGACAAATCACCAGCGATGCTCAAATCCATCACACAGTCTGCCCCGGCATTAATGGCAGCAATAATCTTTTCCTTTTCTATAGCCTCATTACAACTATCAGGAGAAGTGCCTACATTAGCGTTAACCTTAACGGAAAAGGCCTTGCCTATAACAACAGGCTTTTCAATATCGTGTTTTGGATTAAAAGGAATCACCGCCTGCCCGCAGGCAACCTGTTGCATAATAAAATCAACACCAACCCCTTCCCGATCAGACAATATATCTAAAAAAGGCAATCGCTTGCCTGTTGCGCACATACCCATTATGGACATCTAAAACTCCTTTCCCAATCCCCACTAAAACACACACAAACCCTGCATATTATAACACCATAACCTCACATATTAACAGCAAATATATTATAGCCTTTCTTTTACAATCGCGCTAAATATGGTATAGTAAACCTATGCGCAACCTCTTTTTAACACAAGCCGTTATTCTAACGATAATGCTTGCCATAGCCATGCGCCAAATATACAACGGCT
This sequence comes from uncultured Planctomycetia bacterium, assembly GCA_964469495.1. Lineage (GTDB taxonomy): Bacteria > Omnitrophota > Gorgyraeia > S143-82 > S143-82 > CAYXYY01. The sequence continues at coordinate 22,967 of CAYXYY010000046.1, forward strand.
TGGAATTTAAACACATAAAACAGGACATCCTAAACAGCAAATTTTACAACAATTACAAACAAAAAGGGATAGGGACGACCAAGGCTATTAGGAAACTATATGCAAAGGCTCAAAGATAAAACCGGAAGAATAGACTTCTCCACCCTAAAAGAACTCTTAAACATCCGTGAAGAAAGATGCATATATAAGTCATTTTTCAACCACCCGATCAACCTAATCACCTTTTATCCTGAAACAGAGATATCCTACTTTACAGAAAACAATACAACAACGATATTAGCCCAAGATAATTTCACAGAATACTATCCATGCCTCCCCTATAACGATAGAACGACACAAAACATAACACACAAAACCTACAACATAGCGCTTCCTCAACTTCGCGCAATAGCCTGGAAAAAGAGAATAAACCTACAGGATTGGTATTACATCTATGACTACAAGGCATCATCCATAAAGAGAATGTTTCACAAGAGAAAAAATCTGATAAACCAGTCAAAAAACCTCCCAATAAAAACAAGCTCCGACATTCCGAAACAAAAAGATATCCACCTACTGGTAAAAGAATGGGCAAAGGCAAAAAACACATCCAACAAAGAAGAGCGGATAATTTTAGACGCGCAAATCCAGATACAACTAAACTTTTACGAAAACATCCTGCCGAAACTAAATCAAATAGGCATTCAGACACACGTCAAAGGCCTGTATATACAAGACAAACTCATTGCCTTATCAAGCGCAATAATAGGCCATAACACCTTTACAATAATCTTTGAATCCTCCTTAAAATCCGAACACAAATACCTGCCGAGCTTGATATTTTACGAAATGTGCATAGAGGCAAACAAACTAAGCAAATACATCAACACATTAGGGCACGATAACATAAAAGGATTGAAAAAAAACAAAGGCCTTTACAAACCATTATACATAACGCCTATATACACCGCCGAGCCGGAAAATTACTGAGGCATGGCCTGTTTTTCATTTGTTTTAGACGGGGCAATACCAAGATATTTCAAAGACTTTTCCGCAATCTCGCGAAACGCAGGAGCAGCGACAACGCCCCCGAAGTGAAACGGCTTGCGGGTATCGGCCGTCACACAGATAACAAATTGAGGCGAATCAGCTGGCACAAATCCCACAAATGAGCTCATAAACTCCGTATTGGAATACTTCCCGTTAACAATCTCTTGGGCGGTTCCGGTCTTGCCTGCAACGCGATACCCTTTTATCTGAGCCCTTCTCCCGGTTCCGCGTTCAACAACACCCGTTAATATCTCCTTTACCCTTTCAGCCGTATCTTGTGAAATAATGCGTTCTCTCTTCTTATAAGAAGACAAATTCTTTAACACAGAACCATCTTTATCCAAAAATTTGGCGCACAAATAAGGTTTAACAAGATACCCGCCGTTTGCAATCACGCTGACAGCGCGGGCAAGCTGAATACTTGTCACGCCTACCTCCTGCCCCATAGGGACAGCGGCAATACTTATTCCAGACCACTTATCAGGCGGCTTAATGCTCCCCGCAACCTCGCCCGGCAAATCAATCCCTGTTTTCTTTCCGAATCCGAACTTCCTTATATAAGAATACAACTTCTCCTTGCCGAGTTTTTGAGCGACCTTAACCGTGCCTATATTACTTGATTTTTCAATAACCTCGCGAAACGTCAGTGTCTTATACGGATGATGATCGTGTAAAGTGTGGCTTAACACCCTATATGCCCCGTTTTCACAATAAACTTCCGTTTCCTCATCCATTATACCTTCCTCAATCGCAGCCGTTGCCGTAATAATCTTAAATACAGAACCCGGCTCAAACATATCTGTAATAGCGCGATTACGCATCTGATCATCGCTTGCCTTGCTATATTCATTCAAGTCAAATCCCGGCCAGTTAGCCATAGCCAAGACCTCTCCTGTAAAGGGGTCCATTACAACCGCCCAACACGCATCCGGATGATATTTTTCAACCAAATGCCTTAACGCATTTTCCGTTATATCCTGAATAACCTCATCAACAGTCAGTTCAATAGAAAGCCCGTCTCTTGGCTGGACTAATTCAGTTCCAATAGGCATTTTTACCTGCCTGCCGTCTTTTATTAACCATTGAACGCCATCTAACCCAGACAGAAACTCGTCGTAAAACAACTCTATCCCGGATATCCCATTTCTATCTACATTAGTAAAACCCAATGCCTGGCACATAAGCTTATTATCAGGATATGCCCTTGCAAACTCCGTGCGATATCCAAGCCCTTTTATGCCAAGACTATCCACCTTCATCTTTAAGTCCAAAGGCAATCTGCGAGCAATCCAGACAAAGGCCTTATCCTTGTTTAAACGTTTTAAGATGTAATCTTCATCCAGATTAAGGATATTTGCCAACATAGACGCTGCCCTTTCCTTTTCCTCAAGAGACATCATACGCGGCTCGGCATACAAGGAATAAGAAGGCAGGTCAAACGCCAAGATACGTTGACGCCTATCTAAAATAGACCCCCTTTTGGAAAACAGCTTAATAGGCACGTTATACTGCTTCTTGGCCTTAAAAGAGAAAAAATCATATTCAAAGCGCTGGATAAAGATAGCGCGGGCAATCACGATGAAAAATGACAAGATTAAAAGAAAAAGTAATAAATATATCCTTTTTAGAAACGAGGCCTCCATAACTATTCAATAGATTCTGCCAAGGCCTGTTTTTCGCCAAACAACATATCCCTCCACGTCAGCCTTTTAGAGCCATTAGAAACGTTATGGGCTTCAATCACCACCACTTTTGACGGCAGATTAAACCCGAGATTATCTTTTTCCAATGCAAGGCGTTGTTCTACATTTTCAGGAGATATAGACTGCAACAATCGGCACAGGGCAAACTGTTTCTCTGCATACAAACTATCCTTCTGCTTATACAACTGACTAATACCATAACAAAGCCTGACCGTTTCCACCCTGATGCTCACATAGATAACAGCCAAAGAACAAACTACAGCCACCACAAACAAAAACCGCTTCAACCAGCCACCTCCTATAGCTTCTCAATAACCCGAAGCTTAGCGCTGCGGGACCTCGGATTGACCGCAACCTCTTCATCCGAAGGCCTTACAGGCTTTTTAGTCAAGAGCCTCCAACCACTGCCAAGCCTTTCTTTAAATGCCCGCTTTACCAGCCTATCCTCTAAGGAGTGAAAAGAAATAACACCTATACGTCCGCCCGGCGCCAAATACTCAAAGGCCTTATTTAAGCCTTCTTTCAAATGGGACAATTCGTCATTCACAACAATCCTAAGAGCCTGAAAAACACGCGTTGCCGGATGCAGCCTGCCCCTTTTTCCACCCTTAACCGACTCAACCACCCTAACCAAATCCAACGTCGTGTCAATAGGCCTTTGCCTGCGAAAAGCAACAATTGCCTTGGCAATTTTATCCGATAAAGGTTCCTCTCCATACTCTGCAAATATCCTGCGCAAATCATCCTCGCCAAACTTATTGACTATGTCTGATGCAGTTAAGAGCAGGCCCCTACCCATCCGCATATCCAAAGGCGCATCCGCCCGAAAGCTAAATCCCCTATCAGGGTTGTCAAACTGCATAGAAGAAACGCCCAAATCAAACAAAAAGGCATTTGCATAATCAAGGCCAGAAGAAGACATACACACGTCTAATTCCGAGAAAAACCTGTTGCAAAAAAAGATGCGCGCCCCCTCCTGTTTCAGGGAACGCGAGGCAATAGAAATCGCCTCCTTATCCGCATCAATTCCCAAAAGCACCCCCCCAGGAACAATACGCGACAATACCCCCCTAGCATGTCCGCCTAACCCAAGAGTGCAATCCACAAAAACGTCCCCCGCCTTCGGGCCCAAAAACTCCAAAACTTCATCAAAGAGCACAGGGCTATGGCTATACTCACTCATTGCCATTGCCCGATAAATCCAAAATCCCCTCAGCTATACGTTCAAAATCATCAACCGAACCTGAATAAAAACTCTCCCAAGAATCCTTTGCCCAAATCTCAATGCGATTAGAAACCCCCACAGCCACAATCTCCTTTTCTATATTCGCATACTCCCTTAAATATTGCGGGACCAAAATCCTTCCTCTTGGGTTTACCTCAACCTCAACCGCGCCGGAAAAATACAACCGATTAAAACGCCTTGCTTCACTGCTAGTTAAAGGCAACGCCTTAAAGCGTTTCTCCTGACGATGCCATTCCTCATCTGTAAATAAGAACAAACACCTGTCTAGTCCCCTTGTCAAAAACATAGATCGGACATCCTGACGGCTAATCTGCTGTCTAAAACGCGCAGGCAATATAAACCTGCCCTTCTCGTCTAATATATGGTGATATTCACCGTAAAACATAACCCACTTTGTCCCACTTTATTCCACACAAGTATAATTATATACAAAAACGCCCCACAGTCAAGTAATTTTTGGAAAATCTAAAACATAAAAAACGATTTAAAGAGCGAAAAAAGGGATTGGCAAAATGTGCGAAAATAGTATAATATTCTGATGAATAAAGATAATGTGTGTTTAGTAAAATGTATTTGTATAAAAAAGGAGGCTGTTATGGATTACACAACTTATGAATCAAATCAATCGGCCATTGTTGTTCAGGATTTCGTAAAATCCACGTATGGCTGGATGGCAGCAGGACTTGCGCTTACAGGATTGGTTGCAACCTACATTGCAAGTAATACAAACGCCATCACATTTCTCGTAATGAATTCGTGGATAATATGGACAAGCATTATAGTCCAGTTTATTATGGTATTCTCTATTTCTGCCACACGAATTTCAGGCACAACAAGTATGTTTATCTTTATAATTTATGCCCTGTTAACCGGCGTAAACTTCTCTTTTATATTCCTTGCATATGCAAAAGCAACTATTGCAAACGCCTTTTTCTCAACCGCCGGAATGTTTGGGGCAATGGCTGTATATGGACACACAACACGTAAGGACCTGACAGCCATAGGTTCTATCGGGTTTATGGTTTTAATCGGCATTATCATTGCATCCCTTGTCAATATATTTCTCCACTCATCTATGCTGGATTTCATTATATCTATCGTCGGGGTTATCGTCTTTGCCGGATTAACCGCTTATGACGCGCAGAAGATAAAATGGATGGCGCAAAACCTGCCGGCAAATAATCAAGACTCTGTATTAAAGATGTCCATTTTAGGCGCCCTTGCATTATATCTGGACTTTATTAATATGTTCTTAATGCTTTTAAGGCTTTTCGGCAGGCGCGATTAATTATAACTTCCACACACGGGGCAGCGTTTATCCTTGTTTTTCTTAAACACTGCCCCGCATATATTACACCTTATCACATCCTCATGACGCAGATCTCCGGCAATAGGACGTTCCTTGCCCTTTTTCACATCCTTATACCACATATAAGCAAAAAACAGGACCACCAACGACGTCCCTATTGCAACCCATAGTTCAAACGGCACAGCTATCATAAGTCTCTTACCTTTTTTAGCGTTCTATATACCTGTAAAAACAGACCATAGGCCTGTTCTCTTGATATAGGCAGATTCGTTAAAAAATCTCTGTGAGAACGGCCATTGCGATATTCAGGTTCCTTGCTTGGCATAGCTAACAGCTCGCTAATCAATTCCATATCCATATTGTATAATAAGGTGCCATGCGCATAAAAGGCATTCTGCCTCCTTCTCTGGGCATTGCCGGAAACTTTTCTATCCATATAAACGAGATCGCTATGCCCTTTGAATATCAAATCTACATTATGGCTTTTAAATACACCTATTATCTCTTTAAGCACCATTGAAAAGGATTCCGAAACACTTGGTATTTGCTCCGCATAAAAAACAGCGCAATAGTTCACGCATCCCGGGCCTTGCAAAACGGTTCCTCCGCCCGACCGCCGCCTTAATACCCTTATTCCCAGCTGATTTGCCTTATCAATGTTCACTTCCTCATCTGGAGAGGAAATACCTTTCACCAGAAAATATTTGTCAGACTCCCACACCCTAAACACAAACGGCAGATTATTATTCACCAGCGCAAGCAACGTATCGTCAAAAAACAAGTTGTCTTCAGGCAGGCTGAATGATTTATATATAAACATATCGCCTAATCAATAAGGACAAATTTTCTTCCTTTTTCAATCTTCCACTTTCTATTGAACAATAGATTAAGGGCCTGTGTATATAATTTATGTTCAACTCTATGTATCCTTTGGGCAAGGGTATCCTTATCATCACCCTGTTTTATCTCCACTGCCTTTTGCATTATAATAGGCCCGTGATCCACTTGTTCATCTACAAGATGAACTGTCACACCTGTTATTTTGGCCCCATATTTTAAGGCGTCTCCTATGGCATCTGCGCCCTTGAAGGCAGGCAATAATGAAGGATGTATATTGACTATTCTGTTTCTAAATTTACGGATAAAATACGGTGAAAGTATCCGCATATATCCTGCAAGAACAATCCAATCAACATTAAACAAAGCAAGCTCCTTGACAATGGCCTTCTCGTATGCCGATTTATCTTTATATGCCTTTGGCGATAAAAATAAAGACGGCACGCCCAATTTCTCTGCGCGGACAAAGGCATAGGCATCAGGCCTGTCGCAGAACATACATACAATCTGGCAATCCAACAGTCCTTTAGATGCGTTTTTACATATCGCCTCAAAGTTGGACCCGCTGCCGGAACAAAAAACCGCTACTCTATTCTTTCGCTTTGCTTTAGCCAAAGTTATATACCTTCTCTATAGGCTCTATTACCTTCCATACGCACTTTAATCCCGCTGGGAAAACGACCAAATCCCCTGCCTTGATTTCAACATCGCCATCATCTGTTGAAACAATGGCCTTTCCTTTTAATATATAACAGGTCTCTTTACCTGTATATTCCCAATCAAACTCTGAGACCTCTTTCGTCCAGGTAGGCCATGATTCAACGCCTAATTTTTCCAATTCTTCTTTCGTTGGTTGTTTAACCTCTATCTTCATAATAACCTCCTCGTTGATTTATATATTATACATATCGCTTTTATAAGCGGACAAGTGTTCTTTAAACCATTCTATCGTCTCAGCAATGCCCTTCTCAAAGTCAAATTCCGACTGCCACCCGGTTTTGCGCAATTTGGAAGCATCGCACAGAAGCAGCATAACCTCGCTATTTTTAGGCCTTACCCTTTTTTCATCTAAAACCACATTGAGTTTTCTGCCCAACGCCTTTTCAACGGCCTTAACAGCATCTTCAATTGAGTGAGCAATCCCCGACCCTATGTTAACCACATCTCCTATAAAGTCATCCTCATCAGCTATTGCCAAAAATCCCGATACCGTATCCTGCACGTAATTAAAATCCCTCTTTGGGCTTAAATCCCCCAATTTCACCTCATCACTTGTTAAGGCCTGTATTATTATCGTCGGTATCACAGCCCTTGCCGATTGCCTCGGGCCGTATGTATTAAACGGCCTTGCAATTACAACAGGCAATCCAAACGACCTGTAAAATGATTCTGCCAACTTATCTGCTGAAATCTTTGTCGCAGAATAAGGCGACTGCGCCTGCAAGGGGTGTTTCTCGTCTATAGGCGTGTATATAGCCGTCCCGTAGGCCTCGCTTGTAGAGGTGTGAATAAAACGGCTGACATTGGCCTTTTGCCCTGCCTGCAATATATTCAAGGTTCCTGATATATTTGTTTCAACATAACTTTGCGGCGCTATATAGGAATAAGGTATCGGAATCAGCGCCGCTAAATGAAAAATTATTTCTATACCCTTTGCAATCTCATTGCAAAAAAACGGGTCTCTTATATCTCCGCTAACCACATCCAGATTCTCATAATCCTTGTAAAACTCCTCCAAATGCCCCCAATAATTAAACGAATTATATTGGGATAACGCGCGAACATAAGCGCCCAACGACAAAAGCCGTTCAGTCAAATGACTGCCGATAAATCCATCCGCGCCGGTAATCAATACCTTTTTACCTTGCCAATCCATTCTCAAATTCCTTTGCTATTGCCTTTATCAATTCGCTATATGTCTTTATCTGCGGGACAAACCTATATTCCAATATATCCCTGATGCTTACGACGTCCTTATCAGACATCGCCTTTGTAAGTTCGTTAATAATCTCCATACTAGCAAGGTGCTGCTGCTGAAAATTCATATCGTTAAATTCAATGCTTACATAATCAACGTTAAGCTGATTTGCCGCAAAATCAATGAGCTTGCATATCTCTTCCCACTTATTCATAATAGAAACAACTGTCAAAACAGCGTCTTGATATTCCATTTTACCGTCTTCTATATACTGCTCAATTATGTTTTCTATATCAGCGACATACGAACTGGCTGTCAAAAGCTGGCGCAGGGACAGCTCCTGAGCGGAAACCGTTTCTATCTCCATCGTATCTATCTCGTCTACCGTCTTATTCATCCATTCGTTGATATTCTCCGGAGGAATGTGATTGCCATTTATCTTTATTTGAGATATCTCGCGTTCTTTTTCTTCGCAAAGACGTTCAACCTCGTCTAATACCTCAGATAAACTCGTGGGCTGGCCGTCATAAGTTATCAAATCTTTATTCCCATCTACTATAACTGTCCCCATACTCCCTCCCTATTTAAAGGTTAAAGATTCAAGAATCAACTCCTGCCAACAATTCGTCCCTTAATTGTTTTACGTTTTTCTCTATAAAATCAAGACTCTTTAAAAACTGTTTTATGTAAAGCTCCAGTTTTCCTATATCGCTCTCAATCTGGCTTTGCCCTTCCTTGTGCCATATCTGCCTAATCGTAAGCAGAAACGCCGCTTCTTCTATGTTCTCCTCAGCAAGATTCATCAACAATCTTTTTTCTTTCAATTGGTTATAAGCAGATTTAAGCCGCCTGACCCTGTCTATACCCTCATCTTCGCTATCCAATGCCTGCTTCAAGTTTTTTCCCGCCCAATCTATATTTTCAAGCAAAACATCAACCGCTTCCAAAAACTTCTCGCGGTTAAATCTCACATCAGGCTCGTTTAAAAGCGTATTTTTGATATTATACTCTTCATTTAAAAACCTTTCCATTGCTTCTTTCAACGGAATTATTTCCATCCCATCTATAAAAGCGCCGCCTTCCGTTGAATTTATAACCTTACAAGACGCCTTTGAAAACTCTACCTCAAAATGCCTGATATATGCGAAAAACACATCGTCAGTTAACACCTCCCCGCCCAAAAGCCCCTTTACCCTACGGAGTTTTCTATCTTCCAACGTATCCTTGAAGTTTGCGGCCCCTTTAATATGCGTTGCATCTTCTCTAAACGAGAGGTCCAGCCCCACAAATATAATCGGGTCGCACCCGAGCATATTTGCCAGGGAAAACGCGCTATGGGCAACGCTCATTCCCTTATCCAGAAAACAACGTTTTTTCACGAAGGTATTCATCCAATCCAGCAATATAGACCCATTTAGAGGCGCAAGCAAAACCCTGTCAGGATATTTTGGCGCTATCTCAAAATAGGCCTGCGGGTCCAAAACTATCCTCATAAAGTCCAATTCCTCATTGGAAACGCGCTTAAAATGCATAAAGTTCTCTATATGCGGGTCAATGGCAATGGCGAGATCTGGCTCTATTCCCCTATCCAACAATGGCCTGATAGCAGTATCAACACTAATGATTAAGGCCTTGCCCTTGGCCTGTTTTAATTGCTCCACGTTTTTTTCCAAAGACGGCCCGGCAGCGACAATAATAGCCGGCACGTTATAAAACTCGTCTTCTATGTGGTCAATACCCGGCCTTGAGAAAAAGAAAGGCGCGTTTTTAAATATGTTTTCCTGATACTTATAGCGGAATTTCACGCCAGCCGCAAAATTGGTCTTGCCCCAGTGAATCAGGTCCTTTATCCCGGACTCCACCTTATTATAATAATCTGCAAACAACAGGCATGAGGTATCATGCCTTAAAAATACCATACGATTATTGGCAATATGGAATATCTGCATCTTCAAGGCCTCAAATATATGTTCGGGCCTTGCATCCACAAAAAACATACAGTGCTTATTGGCCAAAATAGCAGTCAAGTCAACTGTCATAAGGGCAAGTTTAAATATCGGCAGGTACTGCTCAACTATGATAACGTAATTGTCTTTAAGCAGATGGTTTGCAAGTTCCGCCACATGATACCCCAATCCTATTCCAAGCGCGCATATATTCACCGTTGGGTCTTTTTGATAAGACTCAAATTGGGCTTTTGCCTCTTTTACCGGATTATCCCTTGTATGGAAATAGGCAATCTTTCCCTGCAAATCAAGGCCAAGGGTCGGATATCGTGAATTGGTCTTCAATAACTTCAATTCATTGGGTATGGGTTCGTTTACCAATCGTTTAGCAAGATGCGCATTGCGTTTGACAACCACTGATAGGTTTTTCTTAAAAATAGCATCAGACACTAGACTGCCTCCTTATAGATTGTAAAATGCCAAGCCCCATAAAAGAGATTAAGAGCGAAGTGCCGCCATAACTGACGAAAGGCAGAGGCAAACCAACAACAGGCAAAAACCCTGCTGTCATTGCAATATTCACAAATATATGGACAAAGAAATACACTGCTATGCCCATAGCAAGACTGCTTCCGAATCTATCCCTCGCCTTGCGCGAGGTATCTACCGCATACATCAACATAGTCAAGAAAATTACCAACAACACCACAACACCTATAAACCCCCATTCCTCCGCGTATATAGAAAATATGAAATCCGTATGCCGTTCAGGCAAAAAGTTGAGCTGATTCTGCGTGCCAGCCAACCAACCCTTTCCCCATAATCCGCCCGAACCTATTGCAACACGCGATTGTGTAATCGTATACCCTGCTCCCAATGGATCGGTCTCAGGATTTAAAAAGACCAAAACCCTGCGTTTTTGATAGTCTTTTAAAAAATGCCATGCAAAAGGAATAGCGCTAAGAGCGCCGGCAAAAAGCCCTGCAATGACCTTCCACGAAAGCCCGTTTATATACAAAATAGCAATCGTGATAGGCCATATAACCAGCGATGTCCCCAAATCCGGTTCCTTTAATATCAAGATAAACGGAATTGCCGCAATAAACACGGCGCTCATAATCCTCTTTAACGACAATCTATCAGAAAGCGACATCAAATAAGAAAGCATCAAGATAACGGATATCTTTGCAAACTCTGCCGGCTGAAAAACAAACCCCGCAACACTAAGCCACCGGCGCGCGCCATACCTTACCTGACCGACAAAAAACACCAATACCAACAGGATAATAGAAATCACATAAAACACAAAGGCAATACCCTTTAACTTGTGATAATCCAATGAAGAGAAAAACCAAAACACCAACAAAGACAACACAAAAAAAACAGATTGCTTAACCAACAGATAAGGGAAAACAACTGATTGTTTATAGTGCAAGGCGCTATATAACATCGTCAGGCCTATAAAAGAGACAATCAGCCCATAAAATAAGAATATCTTGTTTTTCAGAAAATCCCTCATAAGCTCTGCAACCTGTAAAGCCCGTGATAAATACCGTCTTGTTCCATAAGTTCTTTATGCCTGCCTTGTTCAGCAATCAGGCCGTTTGCAAGCACAACGATGTTATCAGCCGATTTTATAGTTGAAAGCCTATGGGCTATGATAACAACCGTCCTCTCTTTAAGCAGCGGTTCCAAAGCTTCCTGAACATCCTTCTCTGCGTGAGAATCCAAATGCGCTGTTGCCTCGTCTAATATCAAAAGCTGCGGATTTCGCAATATGGCCCTTGCAATGGCAAGCCTCTGTTTTTGCCCGCCCGATAACTTATGACCTAAATCGCCTATATTGGTATCATATCCCGCAGGCAGTTCTTCTATAAAAGTATGCGCATTTGCCAATTTGGCCGCATTTATAATGTCTTGTTTAGACGCATTTGCAGAACCATATGCGATATTATTTGCAATCGTATCATTAAACAAAACAGTATCCTGAGTGACGATGGCAATCTTGCTTCTCAGATCACGCAAGGCCGCTTCCCTAATATCTACATCGTCAAACAATATCACACCCTTATCAGGGTCGTACAACCGCAAAAGCAGATTCACAATAGTGGACTTACCACTCCCGGAAGGCCCGACTATCGCCGTAATCTTGCCAGCCGGGATAAAAAAACTAATTCCATTTAAAACAGGCCTGTCCTGCTCATATGAAAATACCACGTCCTTAAACTCAATTCCCTTTTTGATATCAGACAAAACACGTGGATTATCAGGTTCAACAACCGAAGGAGCCGCTTCAAGTATCTCGTATATCCTTTCAGTTGCGGCGATTGCCTGTTGATAAAACGCGTGTATAGTGCTCAACCTCTTCATCGGCCTTATCATAGACAAAAGAGAGGCCAAAAACAACGTAAACACACCAAAAGAAATCTCGCCTTTCAAAACGGCATTTCCTCCGACAAGCAGGATAATCGCCGCGATAACAGCGGCGGTAAACTCCAATAAAGGAGACAGCAAGAGCCTCTTGCTTATCTGTTTTATAAGCAATTTATAATAATCGTTATTCTTTTCAGCAAAACGCCTTTTTTCATAATCCTCCATTGAAAAGGCCTTAACTACACGCGCGCCGGAAATAGTCTCAAACAAAATAGAGCTAATATCCGCTATCCTCCTCTGACTCTTATGCACCAGTTTTTTTATCATCCTGCCTATCTTAAACACAGGCAAGGCCACCAAAGGGGCAATCACAAAAATCCACACCGCGAACTTCCAATTTATAGCAAAGATAATCCCTGCAAAAACGATAACCTGAAACCCTTGATAGAAAAATTCAGTTGTGCCATAAGAAATACTGTTCTCAAGCAATATCACATCATTGGTAATGCGCGAAATAAGCTCACCGGACCTGTACTTGGAATAGAAATCCATAGACAACTCCTGCAATTTATCGTATATCTTTTGGCGAAGGTCCCTTATAATTCTCTGTCCAATATCCGACATTATATATTTATACACGAACTCAAATAACGCCTTTAAGAAAAACACCACAATCAATCCGAACGCAACGAATTTAAGCATCTTTACAGGTTCTATAACATTTATCTGATTAATAAATGACTCTAAAAACCCGGGAAGTTTATATGGAAACGTAATGGGTTTGTCAGCCAAAACCCTATCAGCCAAAGGGACAATCATAGAAAGAGATGCCCCGTCAAAGATTGCGCTCAAAAGCATAAAAATTAATGCAATGGCAAACAAATACCAATAGGGTATAACAAAAGACAACAAACGCTTATATTGTAAAATGGATTTATTTTTCATAATTATTCCGGAATAAGCCTTCCTAATAGGGCAAGAATCTTCTTGGCATCTTCCCACACCACAATCTTATCCCGTGGATTTCGCAGTAAATAAGCCGGATGATACGTTGGGATAAGCTTTGCGCCCATATAATCAAATTCCTTTCCCCTCAACTTAGATATAGGAGTGTTTGACTCAAGCAAGAGCTGGGCGGCAAATTTGCCTAACGCGCAGATTACCTTTGGCCTGATGAGTTCTATCTGACGCCTTAAAAAATGCCTGCACGAGACTATCTCATCAGGCAAGGGGTTTCTATTGTTCGGGGGCCTGCACTTTAACACATTGGCAATATAGACCTCATCGCGCTCAAATCCCATCTTATTAATAAGCCGAGTAAGAAGCATCCCAGCCCTTCCTACAAAAGGCCTTCCCTGAATATCCTCATCCCTTCCCGGGGCCTCGCCTACAAACATCAACTCTGCATAGGCAGAACCCTCGCCGAAAACAACGTTTTTCCGTGTCTTATGCAATCCGCACGCCGTACACGAAAGGGCCTCCTTGCGCAGGGAATCTAGTTCCGAGGGAACAGCCTCATCATCAAGATCAGCGCCAACAGGCTCCGAACAAAGGCAAAACGGCTCTTCAATCCCCCATTCCTTCTCGGATTCAATCAACATACGGATATTTTCAATCTCCTTCATTTCAAGACCCTTTTCAAAACGGCCTTCTTAGTCGGCTCAACAGGATTAATCTTTGCCTTGGACTCCTTCACCGCCCTGTCAGGATCCTTTAACCCATGTCCTGTCAATATACAGACAATTCTTATAACCTTTTTCCTCAAACGCCTCTTTGCCTTCCGAAAATACCCTGCATCAGCCAGCTTAAAGATACCCGCCACAGAGGCAGCGGACGCAGGTTCCACAAAAACACCTTCGTTAGAGGCCAAAAACTTATATGCGGCAACAATCTCCCTATCAGTAACCTTATCAATAAGCCCACCGGACTCATCTCTTGCCGCTTCCGCCTGTCTCCAGCTCGCAGGGTTTCCTATACGAATAGCAGTGGCAAGCGTGTGTGGTTTCTTAACCGGCCTGCCTCGGACAATAGGCGCGGCTCCACTTGCCTGAAAACCCAGCATAACAGGAAGACGCCTTATAAATCCGCGTTGTTTGTATTCATTATACCCCTTCCAATAGGCCGTTATATTGCCTGCATTGCCAACAGGAATGGCATGAAAATCGGGCACCGAACCAAGCTGTCTGCATATCTCTATTGAACCTGTTTTTTGCCCTTCAATGCGATATGGATTAATTGAATTAACCAAGGCAATGGGATACTCCTCGGTTATTTGACGAACCAAAGTCAAAGCCTCATCAAAATTCCCCTCAATAGGCACGACAACAGCGCCGTGAATAAGGGCCTGAGACAACTTGCCATAGGCAATATTACCCGCAGGCACCACAACAGCGCAACGCATTCCAGCCCTCGCGGCATACGCGGCCGCAGAAGCGGACGTATTTCCGGTTGAGGCGCACATAACCACCTTGGCCCCCTCTTCTTTGGCCTTGGAAACAGCCATAGTCATACCTCTGTCCTTAAAAGACCCCGTTGGATTTGCGCCTTCAAATTTTAAATAGACCTCGATCCCGCTGCCAAGACGTTTAGACACACTGGGAGCGGGAATCAAAGGCGTATTTCCCTCCCTCAACGTTATAATAGGCGTCTTCCTAGACACAGGCAAAAAATCGCGATACTCCTCAATAACACCCTTCCATAATCCCACAACAACCCTCCTATATTTTTTCCCACTCAACCTTTGTTATGTTCTTCTCCTCTTCATTAAACTCTATCCCTACAAGAATTATCTCCTTGCCTTTGGTTTGGTATTTCTCCCAATACCTCTTCTCCTTTATCTGCTTTAACGCAGAGCCTTCGCCCACCTTTACCTCTATGATGTATATCTTATTCCTAAACTCTAGCGCCAAGTCTATCCTGCCTCTGTTTGTCACCTCTTCCACTCTCACCGGCACTCCCAATGTCT
This sequence comes from uncultured Planctomycetia bacterium, assembly GCA_964469495.1. Taxonomy (GTDB): domain Bacteria; phylum Omnitrophota; class Gorgyraeia; order S143-82; family S143-82; genus CAYXYY01. The sequence goes on from CAYXYY010000046.1 coordinate 38,293, forward strand.
TGAAATACAAAAAGATGATGTTCGTATAATAACCCTCAAATCGCCATATATTGTTCTTCACATAACTTATATACGGCAGGGACGCAAATAACGCCCTTAATTCCTTCTCAAACGCATCCTTATCCGCATTCTCCAACGCAAGATACATATTATCCTGCAATTCCATCCTTGTATTGGGATCGGTTTCCGTCAAATACTTTATCAACGTATCATTAAACGCTATCTGAACCTCTTTATTCGGCATTCCCAATCTATACCTTAGTATGCCCCTGGGGCTTAAACTCACCTCATCTATCGTCAAATACCCTGTCTGATACAATAACGGCTCTATCTCCAGCCGTTCCACGTCAAAATCGCCCAACGCCTCTGCTGACAATACTAGGCCATCTGCATCTGGCATAAAAAATCCCTTCTCCTTTATGATTTCCATTAAAAATGAAGGATTAGCAGTCTCAAACCAGTGGGATTCAAATTTCTTTTGCTTTAACAACAGCATCGTTGAAAATGGATTATATACCCGCTCCCCTTCTTCGCTGAAGTTATACCCGTTATACCACTCCTTTATCTCCGAAAGGATATCTTCCCTAGATTTCTTCATCTTTTCAACCAATGCATCTATATATTCGCTAAAATAATGCTCAAGTTCTTCCTGTGTATAACCGAGCATTGTGGAAAATTCATCCACCATTGTTATATCTTCTAGGTTATTCAGGCCTGAAAATATACTTACCTTGCTAAACCGCGTTATTCCCGTGAGCATCACAAATTTGATATGCTCATCGCTTGCCTTGATTATGGAATAAAAACCCCTCAATACGTCCCTTACCTGCTTTGCCAATTCCTTTTCTATTATGTGGTCCAGCATAGGCTTGTCGTATTCGTCTATTAAGATTACCACGTTTTGGTTATGTTTTTGTTTGAGGATTAGAATTAGTTCTTTAAACTTCTGTTCATAGGAAGTGCTTTTTAATTTCACGCCATACACATCGGCCGTATTGTGCAACATATCCGAAATTTTACTCTGAAGTTCATCTGCGCTTTCAAATTTAATTTCGCTAAAATCCACCCTTATCACAGGATATCTATCATCCCAATTCCATTTATCCTCTATCCATAATCCTTTAAATAATTCCTTTTCACCTTGAAACAAATACCCCAGCGTGGATATCATAAGACTCTTGCCGAACCTGCGCGGACGGGAGAGAAAATATACCCTGCCACCTTTAACTAAGTTATATAACAACTCCGATTTATCCACATAGATATAGTCTTCCTCTGATGTCCTTAAGACCTTAAAATCCTGCACACCTATCGGCAATTTATCCATTTTCTTATTCTCCTTTTTGGTTTTTACCCAAACACGGTAAACCTTAAACCCAATTATACCATAAAATAAATATCAAACAAAAAGGCATTGACCAAAACACAACCAAACTTATTTAAAACTGGGACCAAATGTTTCTGGAGAGCACAGTCTCACAAGTTGGCCCAGCCTCAAAACTGGGACCAAATGTTTCTGGAGAAATTAGTCTCACAATGGGGACTATTTACCAATTGTAAGGTTTTTTTATTGTTGAATTAGGTATAACGTTTGGTAGTTGACTGAGTTCAAGAACTCGATTCCTTATCTTTTTGCTAAAATCACAGATTGATAACAATTTTCTAGAGATTCTTTTATTGGAAGGGAAAATAATGCCAATTTTTATAAAATATTCTTCCTTAGCAATTCTTAATGCCTCAAATAAATCACTGTCATTAGAAATAACCACAGCGCATTCCATTCTTCCTTTCGCCGCATCATTAACTAAATGCACAGCTAAATTTACATCAGAACCTTTTTCTTCAGTTTTAAGAACAGTAACCAAATTTCCAGAATCAATGTCTTTCATCTTAATCTGTTGTGTGAGAAAATGGCCATAAATTATCTCTACATTGTCTATATGCTTTTTAATAGCCCTTAAGTAAATATCTTGTTTTACAGAGTCATGGCCGGATACTCTAGCAGTAAAGTACTTGATTTGTATTATTTCGTTATTAGATAACAATAACTTTGACAATTTATATAAATCCAACCACTTATATGGTGTGTCTTTTAAAACACCATAATACAAGTTAAAGCCATCAATATAAATAATTGTTTTATACGGCATCTTTAGAATAAAAAGCAGGGGCTGAGTTATCAGCCCCGCGCCTTAGGGCAGAGCCCTAAGGGAAGTAAACCCCTGTAAATCCTAAAAGTAATTATATAACCAGAACTCATTACAATGCAACATCTTTATAACAAGCCTATGGAAATAGGAACAAGTCCGTCCCAATCCCAGAAGTGAGACCAAATGTTTCTGGAGAACACAGTCTCACAACGGGGCAGGCTCAAAAAGTGGGACCAAATGTTTCTGGAGAGCAGAGTCTCACAAGTCGGCCTTCAATCTCAGAAGTGAGACTGAATGTTTCTGGAGAGCAGAGTCTCACTTTTCTTTGGAATTGGAGAAAATGTTTAGGAGATTTTTCGCGCAGGTTTGCCAGCTAAATCTTTGCGCGTTATTAAGGCCTCTTTCTGAGAGTTGCCTGCGCAGGTTCTCATCCTCGGCCAAACGCCTCATCGCAGAGGCAATCTCATCAACGGAATACGGGTTAACCAACAAAGCGGAATCCCCAACAACCTCAGGCAAGGCCGACACATTAGAACACATAACAGGACAACCGCACATTTGAGCCTCCAAAACTGGCAAACCAAAACCCTCAAACAGAGAAGGAAAAACAAAGACTATTGCCGAAGAATACAAAAACCGCAGATCGTTCTCGTCAATATAATCAACAAACACAACCGCTTTACCCAAACCAAGGCCTTGAGCCAAAGCCTTATATTCATCCAAGAACCCGCCATGCGCCCCGGCAAAAACCAAATAAAAATCATCGCTCAAACCAGATTTTGCAAACGCCTCAATAGAACGCCTAACATTCTTTCTCGGCACCATGCCCAAGGAAAAGAAAAAAGGCCTGTCTAACCCCAACCTTTCTCTAAACGCAACAATCTCAGCCTCATCTTGGGCCCGATTAATCCTATCAACACCATTATAAACAACAAAAACCTTCTTTTCATCAGCGCCTAAATGCTCCACAACATCATTTTTAGTAAACTCGGAAATACAAATAACCCCATCAGCCAGCTTAACCGCCCTTTTTAACCCATCAATATCTTGAGGCAAAAAATCGTCAATATGCAAAGACCTCAAATCATGAATCGTAATAAACTTGCGAAACCTTCCCCAAGACGGGATTCTATGCCCGGCAGGCTGAAAAAATACATCAACCCCCTTTACAGAACAAAATCCGGGCAACATAACCTCATTCCACAAAAACCTGCTTCCCAAAAAACTTCTATCAGGGACAGGCAAAATGACCTTTTGAAAATTGCCTCCCACATTCAATGGCAAATCTCCGGGGCGAACCCTCATTCCTGCGCCCAACAAAAAAAACGAATCCTCAAAATCAACACAAGACAAGCCCTCAACAACCCCCTGAGTATACGCCCAAAGGCCTGTCCTGCTATGGGCCTGCGTTGTCCTAACATCAATAGCAATTCTCATCCTAAAACCTGCCCCTAATGCCCACCATAACGGAGTCGCCTTTGGCAGACCTGCGGGCCTCTACAAAAAGGCTAATATGCCTGTTAATCCGCTTGGAAAAGCGCAACGACGCCAAAACAAACCGCTTCTTATATTTTACCAAAAACCCAACACTGCCCTTCTTAGACACCCAACGCCCGGCAACAGACACAACTGACCCCGAAGAATACCGCCTGCCCTCAACAGAAACGTCATACCTAATCACGTCGCCCTTTAACAAAAACCTGCCCCGAACCTTGCCCTTCAACTTCAAAACCGTATCTGTTTTCTCCAACCTATAAACAAAAGACCTATCAGAAAAGCGCAAAAACTCGCCCTTTAACACAATCCTCTTAAGCCCCTTAGGGCTCTTTAACTCATACACCAAATAATTATCCCTATCCACCCACCAACTACCATAAAAGACAACAGACTTCCTATTACCCAAAAAATCCTGCTTTTGAGACAAATAAAACTTCAACTTATTTCCACTGTCAACCTTCCACCACCCGCCAACACGAATAGACTTAGACCTCTTGCCCTCATAAATACGCAACGTAATAGACCTATTATCCGCCTTCACCAAATAAACCGTCTGCCTCATACCCCATCCTTTTTGGAAAGCGCATCAATCACCCTCTCCACCTGCCTGCGCAAATCAAAATTACGCCTTACATAATCCCTGCCAAAAGCAACCATCTCATTACGCAACTGCTCATCATCCAACAAACGCACCACCCTATCAGCAAACCCGTCAAAATCATCCCTATCCACCAAAAACCCGCTTTTGCCATCAACAACCACCTCAGGAATCCCCCCAACCTTGCAAGCCACAACAGGCACACCCAACAAAAGCGCCTCTGCGAAAACAAGGCCAAACGACTCCTGTTTAGAAGCGCTAACCAACGCCTTCGCCCCACTAATAAACCCATAAGGATAATCCCTCAAAAGTCCCGTAAAAACAACCGAATCGCCAATCCCCAAATCAGAGGCAATTCCCTTAAACCTATCCACATCACCCTTGCCCATCACCAAAAACTTAACACCCTTGCGCCTCTGCAAAACCCTTCTAAAAATCTCCAACAAATCCGCAACCCGCTTACGCCCCTCATTAAGCGAGCCCAAATAACAAACATACTCATCATCCCGGCCAATACCATATCGCGCAAGCCCATCATAATCAACACAATGCCCATCAAACCTACCCAAATCAATACCATTATAAACCACCTCAACCAAAGGCCTAACATTCAAAAACCTCAAAAAGCGCGCATTAGCCTCTGAGACCGTAATAATCAAATCCGCATACCAAGAAAAAAACCTAATAGAAGAAACCCACCTCTTCCACCAAGCCATCTCAGAAATCGGCAAAATCTCGCCATGATAATGATAAACACCCCTAACCCCGCGCCTGCGCAACGCCCTGTAAAAACCAAAAAAAGAATTAAAATCGCAAAAATGCGTATTCACAACATCTGCGCCAAACCCGTCAACCACATCCAAAATCCTACCAACAACCGCCTTATCTCCCCAATCCCCATCAACGACAAAAACCTCACCAACCCTGCCAATCTCCTCTGCAACGTTCTTATCCCCAATGCGAGGAAACACAAACCCCGCCCTATCCCCGCGCACCTTAATCTGCCTGCCCAACTCAATCATAAAATCCTCAAAACTACCATGCTTGGCAACCCCTGAATTAAAAACAAATAAAAAATTCATAACAAATCACCTTCTAAAAATAAAATTATTGATACAAACTTCTTCCCTTTACACTAAACATATTATACATCCTTGCCGAATACGAATATAACACCTTCAAATCTGAACGTAATAATTCCAAATGATCCTTTGAGATTTTACCTCTAGAAAAAATACATCCTCGGATAATATTGTGAGCACCCACAAAATATTTCTGAATACAATCTAATAAAATTCCATTAGATTCACGGATAAGCAACGAAGCAACATCATTCCCCCAAAAAACACCTAAAGAAGTCCGATAAAAAGGCAACTTATTATTCCATAAATCTTTTGATTTAGAATACTCATTCATCACCCGAGATGATTGTTCTGCCATAAATAACTTATATTCATAATGCAATTGACGATTTAAAATAGAATTTTGAATAAAATGATTACCAATCAACGTTAAAATAGCAGTCAACAGGACAACAACAATTTGTGCATTTAAGACCTTCTCCCAAATATATTTCATATTAACCGCCATAAAAATTATACCCACTCAAACACATCCTCATACAATTTCACGTAAGAATCAACCATATTATCCATAGAAAACTTTTAAAACTCGCTAATTATAGTTGCCAAAATTTCCTCCACCTTATTCATCCATGAGTTATTCTTTGCAATATTCTTTCGCCGTGCTTGATCTTCCATGCTATTAAAATGTTGTGCTTTTTTACAAAGATCTATAAAGTTATGATATGTTTCAGCGACAAAAATATCTTTGGGATATTTTCCTCTCAAATTAATCATATCAGGAATTCCAACCGAAACGATTGGTAAACCTGCTGCCATATACTCATTAACCTTTAAAGGGAAAATCCATTCAGTAAACTTAGTCATTCTCCAAGGTAGCATAGCAATAGAACAATTCCGCAATAAAGAGGGGACATTATGTGCATCCACCAAACCTATGAACGCTACATTTTTTTTCTTTTTGATACGTTCCAACATAATATTCTTTTTATCTCCTAATGGACCTATAAACAAAAAATTATATTCATCACTATCCGTAATTACATCTAGCAAATCCCAATCTATCTTGGGACAGGAAGAAAAACTATTTCCTCCTAAATAAACAATTATAGGTTTATCATCATCAAAGATCTTTGACACAAAAGATGTTTTGAAATAATTTTCTACATCAACACCATTGGGAATAAGAAAAACTTGTTCTTCTTCTTTGTATTTACAAGCAAATTCATACTGCATAGAAGAAGAAGTTAACACTTTATCCGAACAATCTATTGCAAAAATGATTTTATCCAACGCTTTTTGTTTCATTTTATCATCACTATGATATTCCATATAATTGTCGTATATGTCAAACACAATCAAATCATACTTTATCTTATTCAAATAGTTATCTATTTCCCAAAAATCCCAAATAAATAGAATTGTTTTGTCCCCATTCACTTTATACTTTTTAAATATGTTTTCCAAATCTCGTCTAAAAATAGCAGAATTTATTTCACGAGGGATTCTATACCTACTAAAAGGTAAAACACTTATTGGTGAATATAAAATAACATTCTCATCCACCCGCTTTATTCTTGGCAAAGAAACCTTCTTATTTTTTAATATCTTGCCGATAAAGACAGGGGGATCTAAAAACACACAAAAATGACCATTTCTTGCAATATTTTTTACTATATGATGGTGCCTCCTTATCGGTGTATTCCAATATTCATAACCAATAAAAATAAAATTCATTTAGATCTCCATCTCTTTAATAAAATATCTCCCACTATATGTTTATAAATATAGATATTAAAGGGGTTATAAAAAAAAGATTTTAGAAGCAAGGAAAAGTAAAAAACATATCTTATATTTTTATCAATAGAATAAGACTTTTTAACCAACTTAGCCAAGCGCAAAAAATTCAAACTCAAAAAACACCATTTTTCATAGATACTAAAATTGCATTTATTGGACATAAAATATATAGTATTGATTAGATTTTTATAAAACATATATCGTTTTTCTCCCAAACCGATAATAGAATTATGTCCTCTTAACACCACGCTGTACGGATTAGCCAACACAAAAACACCACATTTAACCAGAGCAACAACAGATGTCCAATAAACCCAATCAGGACCAGCCCAAATCCCCTCTTCAAATCTAATATTCTTAACTTTAC
>CAYXYY010000047.1:0-13767 GCA_964469495.1 uncultured Planctomycetia bacterium
GTGGTTATTAACGGCAAATATATACCTAACGTCTTGTGAAGCGCAGGCATGACCTTCAACATCATCATATCTATCATCTGCACTGCCGTTGCAATAACCAGTATAAATGTAACAGTCCTCATATAATTCAGCCCCATAGGAGCTAAAACATAGTTATACAAAAGCCATGTTATGATTGAAGAGATGACCATAACAAAGATTACCGCCATAGACATCCAGAAGGCCGCTTTGCGCTCCTTGGAAACGCCGATAAAAGGACACATCCCCAGAAAACGGAATAAGATAAAGTTTGCAGTAAACAGGTTTAGCACCAATAACGCAAATATCTCTTTGCCCATTATTTACTCCCTAATGACTGTTTCAAGGCCATAAACAAACCAACCACCAATAATGCGCCCGGCGGCAAGGCAAACACCAACACTGGGACAAATGACGAAGAAACCGCAAACCCCCATAATTTGCCAGCGCCCAATATTTCCCTGACTGCGCCTATCAATCCCAAAACCAATGTGAATCCTACTCCCATCCCTATACCGTCTATAACAGAAGCAACAGGCCCATGTTTTGAGGCAAAGGCCTCTGCCCTGCCCATAATAATACAGTTGACCACTATCAAAGGTACAAATATCCCCAGCTGTTTGTGAAGCGCCGGCATGTAAGCTGCCATAAGCAAATCAACTAATGTAACAAACGTCGCTATTATAACAATATAACTCGGTATCCTTATGCGCGATGGTATAAAATTTCGGAATATAGACACCAATAAATTGGAAAATATGAGAACAAACGTGGCGGCTAACCCCATTCCTACGGCATTCTTTAGCGAAGTGGTCACGGCTAGTGTGGGACACAGGCCTAACGCAAGAGCCAAAATAGGATTCTCAACCCAGATTCCTTTGAGAAAATTTTCCTTTGCCCTCATTTTTTGCTCCCTTCACCAAGCCTTCTCGGACGAATATATGCATCTATTAGAGGGACTAACCCGTTCATCATTAATATGGAATAAGAGACTCCTTCGGGATACCCTCCCCAAATCCTTATTACTGAAGTAATTATTCCGCATCCTATCCCGAAAATAATCTGCCCCTTTTTAGTAATCGGCGATGTTACCATATCCGTTGCCATAAAAAACGCGCCTAAAATAAGCCCGCCTGAAAGAATATGAAACAGCCAATCCCCTGTGAATAATGCCTTGCCTGAAAATATCCACGTCAAGACAGCTACCGTTGTTATATACGCAAGTGGTATTCTCAAAGAGATGTATCTTCTCCACAATAGTATTCCTGCGCCAATTAAGAGAGCCAAGACAGAGGTTTCTCCAATACACCCGCCTCTTATACCCAAGAATAAATCCTTATAAGAAACCGTTGCAACGCCTCCTTCCTTTATAACAGCCAGAGGTGTTGCGGTTGAAACCAGCGCCTTTTGAAACGGCTCATAGAACCTTGTCATTGCAGCGGGGAAAGATGCAACTAAAAATGCCCTTCCTATTAATGCCGGATTAAAGATGTTTCTGCCAAGCCCTCCAAAAACCATCTTTCCTATCGCTATTGCAAATACGCTCCCGAGCGCTGCCATCCACAACGGCAGGCCAACAGATACGTTATAGGCCAAAAGCAGGCCTGTCACAACAGCGCTTCCGTCGGAAATTGTTATCTTTCTCTTTAATAGAAACTTCTGTATTAAAAACTCTGTTATCACAGCCGATACGACACAAACAATCATTATGTATAAAGCGCGCAATCCAAAAAGCCAGACACCAGCCACGCCTGCCGGCAATAAGCTTACAACCACCCACCACATTATGGACTTAACGGTCTCTTTATCGCGTATGTGTGGAGATGAGCCTATGCTTAACATCAGTTCTCCTTATTTAAAACACACTCTTTTATATTTTCCAATTCTCTCTTAACCGCTCTGACAACCGCAGAAGAAGATATCGTTGCGCCGCTAATCGTCTCTACCTCGTTTATATTATCCAACGTCTTTCCGTAAAATTGCTTTAAAAACCAAGGGATAGCCGGCCCCGAGGCCTTATTTGCCTTTCCACCTAATACATCCCAAAGGGTCTGATCTGCTTTTACTTCTATTATTCTTGTGCCAAGGCCCGGCGTCTCGTTTTGAGACAGGACTTTAATCCCGGTTATGCGAAAATCCTTATCAATACCTATCATCATCTTTATAACACTTGAATAGCCCTTTTCCTCAGCCTTGAAACAATATCCGGCTACATTTCCATCCTTATCCAATCCCTGCCAAAGGCCGCACGCCTCTTCGTATTTAAAAGACTCTGCCGAAGGCAGTACGTATTTCATAGCCTCAGACTCCTGCTCCTTTTGTTGCTGTTTCAAGATAGGCTGCGTTTTGGCATATACCATAGACAACAGCGCAGCTGAAAATAAACAGATTACAGACAAAACAAAAACAAATTTTACAGGTGATTCCTTCATTTCTTCTTCCTCACTATGTATTTTGCCTTTTTTATCCATTGCACAATCGGACGTTTTGAAGGGCACACGTAAGTGCAAACCCCGCACTCTATACAATCCATTAATCCATACTCCTTGGATTGTTCTGTCTTTTCTCTCTCTATTGCCATTCCCATATCAGCGGGCAGAAGCCCCATAGGGCAGTAATCAACACACCTGCCACACCTGATGCACGCCTCCCATTTATCGCCGATATATGCCTCTGCATCTGTCAGGCACAATATTGCCCCGCTTGCCTTCACAATAGGCGCGTTTAAATTCGGCTGGGCAAATCCCATCATCGGCCCGCCGGCTATTACCTTCACCACGTTATCTTTCATACCCCCGGCCTGCTCAATCACCCATTCAAACGGCATACCAACCCTTACCCACAGGTTTTTCGGTTCATTTGCGCCAAGTCCAGAAACAGTGCAAAGCCTCTCGTATAAAGGTTTATTTAAATAGACTGCCTCATAAATGGCATACATAGTCGCTGTATTTTGAACAACAACACCAACGGCAGACGGCAAACCACCCAACGGCACCTCCCTGCCCAATACGTTTTTTATAAGCTGTTTTTCACCGCCTTGCGGATACATAGCCGGCAAAGGAAAGACCTCTACTGCCTCCGGGGCATTGTCCTTCAACAGCTTTATCAACTCCGGCTTATTATCCTCTATACCTATTATTGCCCTGTCAACTTTCAACAGTTTCTTTACCAACAATATAGCGGAAAATATCTCTTTGTATTTGATAGAAAACAACTCCGCGTCAGAGGTGATATACGGCTCGCATTCCGCAGCATTAATCAAAAGCGTATCCAGTTTATCTTTAGGCTGGAGTTTTACGTGCGTCGGGAACGCAGCGCCGCCAAGCCCTACTATACCGCAATCCTGAACGATCTTAACCAACTGCTCCAGAGAAAGCTTATCAACTTCCTCAACAGTTCTGTTTGCGCTAAAGGCAGGCTCATCCAAACCATTATTCTCTATAACAATTCCTTGAGCTGCCCCAAGGGCAGGATGGGCAATCTTTCCTATTTTCTTCACCTTACCAGATACAGGACTGTGGATGTTTGCGCTTATAAAACCATCAGCCTGCGCAATGAGCTGGCCCATTTTCACCTCATCGCCGACCTTTACAACAGGCTTTGCCGGTTTACCAATGTGTTGGGACAAAGAAACAAACAACTCTTTTGGAATATCTATTTCAACAACGCCTTTGCCCTCATTTAGGTATTTGTAATCCTTAATGTGTATCATATAAGTATGTTATTATTTACCCATTCCTATTTTTTGCGCCATCTGATGCAGTTTTCCTTCCGTTTGAATAGACGGAGCAATAATAATCTCCGTTAACTGCATCTCCCTGATATTCTTTGCGCCCAAAGAACCCATAGAGGTCTTTAACGCGCCAACGAGATTCTGCGATCCATCGTCAACCCTTGCAGGCCCGAGCAATATCTCTTCTAATGTGCCTGTCACTCCAACTTTAATACGCGTACCGCGCGGGAGATTGCTGTGAGAGGTTGCCATTCCCCAATGATATCCTCTGCCTGGCGCCTCTTTTGCCCTAGCAAATGGAGAACCTATCATTACGGCATCCGCTCCTGATGCAAAGGCCTTACACACATCGCCTCCTGTCCTCATTCCACCATCCGTTATGATGGAAACGTACTTGCCTGTCCTGCGATAGAAAAAATCCCTTGCGGCCGCTGTATCAACTGTGGCCGTCACCTGAGGAACACCTATACCTAACACGCCGCGCGTTGTACATGCAGCGCCAGGGCCAACGCCAACCAGCAATGCCGATGCGCCGGCCTCCATCAAGGCCAATGCCGTCTTATAGGTAACACAGTTGCCAATAACCACCGGTATCTTCATTATCCTGCAAAAGTTTTCAAGGTCCACCGCCTTATATGCCGAGGATATATGCTTAACAGACGTAACTGTCCCCTGAACAACAAATATATCCGCGCCGGCCTCCTCTGCAATCGGCCCGAATCTTTCCACATTCTGAGGGATACAACTAACAGCAGCAATCGCTCCCTTTGATTTTATTTCTTTAATCCTATGCGCAATGAGTTTTTCCTTGATTGGTTCTCTGTAAATCGCCTGAACAAGCTCTGTTGCTTGTTCGGGAGTTGCTTCTGCTATCTTATTTAAAACCTCATCGGCATTTTCATACCTCGTCTGGACACCGTCAAGATTTAATACGGCAAGTCCGCCTAAACGGCTCATCTCAACGGCAAATTTAACATCCACAACACCATCCATTGCAGATGCAACAAAAGGTATCTTAAAATCTATTCCGGCCAAATTAAATGAAACATCCACCTCTTCAGGATTTATAGTAACATCACCCGGGACAAGAGCCACCTCATCAAAACCATAACAACGTCTTGCGCGCCTGCCTATTCCAATCCACTCACCCATAAAAAAACCTCCTTCAAAATTGCCATATAATAAAAGTATAACAAAGTCCCGATGCTAGTTTTGCATCGGGATAAATATGTCTATAAGAAACCTAATTATAACACAATTTCATCTGCAAGGCGACCAATAAAAGGTAATTTATAGTAATTGCCGTTCAAGGCATTAAACAAGCCCAGCAAAGACATTATGCCCAACAGAAAATTGCCTATGGAAAATAAAATAGAACCCAGCAAAGGCAGAAACATAAATACCCATAGCACAAACTGTATAAGGAATATCACCAATCCCTGCTTTGCATGAAACAAGGCAAACGGATTATCCTTGGCCCTAATTAGAGGCCAAAAACATAACGGGCCTATATAACCCATTATAGCCCATATCTTACCGTCAAAAATCTCTTGAGATGTCTCCATATGCTCCTCCATAGAGTACCTCCATTAACCTATATTCAATAGAGAATCCAATTCCCCATAAGGATTCTTTTCTTTAATCGGATTATTCGGATCGTCAATCCATCTGCCGTCAACAACAAAACGATAACGGTATCTTCCCGGTGGCAAAGTCATATTTTTAACCCACATACCGTTCTTCTTTTCCAAACGGGTATCTTCGCCAACCCTCCATGAATTAAAATCGCCTGCAATATAGACTTCCTTTGCATTGGGATCAGGAAAAACAAACTCCACAGTCCTTTCAGGCATATCCCTGCCAATAGAGGCTTGATGCCTTGTTTTCCCCTGCATCTTGGTTTCTTTGGCAATCCTATTTTTAGGTTTCCATTCCTCATTTAAGGGTTTCTTGGGTTCTATGCCCGTGATAATCTCTCTTGCCAGCGTCAAGTAATCCTTTGTCCCTCGGCAATATTTATCATAATACAAGGCAGGTTTCCCATTGCTGGCGGCCTCTCTTAACTTGACGTTTATATGAATAATAGAGGTCATCACCTCTCCTGAAAACCTTTCTTTAATCTCATCCTGCACTTGATACGAATACTGCAAACGAGAATCAAACATCGTCATAAGGATCCTGTAATTCAAATTGTGGTTCAGCCTGTCTCTTACCAAACTCACAACATCCAAGAGCTGCTTTACGCCGTTAAAAGAGAAGAAACTCATTTCAAGGGGGATAATAACTTCATTTGCAGCCCTTAATGCATTGATAGTTAAAAACCCGAGATTAGGAGGACAATCAATCAAAATATAGTCAAATGCATTGTTCATAGACGAAATAGCATCGGTGAGCCTCGTTTCCCTACCTATTGCATCCGACAACTCTTGTTCTAACGTCGTCAAAAGTATGTTTGAAGGGATTATAAATAGGTTTTCTTTTACCTGAGCGATAGCATTATCCATATCAACTTTCTTTGTTGAAAGCGAGGAAAGCACATCGTAAATAGAGTATTCAACCTTATCTATGTTAATTCCTAATCCAACACTGGCATGCGCTTGTGGGTCAAAGTCGATAAGTAAAACCCTTTTGCCAAGATGAGCTAATGATGCGGCCAGATTTACCGACGTAGTAGTCTTGCCACACCCCCCTTTCTGATTTGCTATTGCAAATATATACATAGCCCCCCCTTTTTTTATTGTAAAACTACCCCCTAATCTCCTTTAATAAATTTGACATTTCCTATATAAAAAGTGCCTTTATTCGCATTAACATTCCATTTATCCAAGAAAAATCGCAACTTTTTAAGCGCCTTAAAATCAGTTAACTTCGGCACATCTTTAACATTTATAATAAAATCCTGCCAATGCTTATCAACACCTGTAATAGAAACCTCGCCCGATTCACGGAACCTATTTATAACCTCAAGCCTGACAATATGATTCTCACCAGAATCAAACCGCATAGGCACCACCATCTTAGCATATTCAGACACGTCAATACCTTCCAAAGGAAGCTCATATACAATCGTATTCGGCGCCCCTTTTACGTCAAAATCAAAGGCAACCTTTATAGGCCTTTGTCCTGGATGCACTTCCAAAACGCCACGCAACATTGGCTGAGGCCTGAATAAAAACGCTTTTAGAAAGATAATAACTACTAGAAAGAGAAGGACATTCACCAATACAGAAAACCACATCCATCTCTTCTTCTCTATGGGGATGGCAGGTTTCTCGCCTTGTCCCCCTTTTGAGCCAGAAGAGAAGTAAACATCCGCAAGCGTATTATATATATCGGACTTCTCTTTCATTTAAAATCTTATACCACACAATGACTTATACGTCAATCCCTTATTTATGATAATTGGGAAACGGAACAGACATAATTCGGCCTCAAAAGAGATCCCCTTACAATTACAGATAAGGCCTTATTATTCATATTTAAGCGCATTTTTAGTAAAAATACATTCCTGCCATAGCCACAATGTTAAACAACTCCTGGATTTCTCTGCAATTGCGCATTTGCCCAAAAAGCAAAATCTATAAAAAACTAAATTTGTTCCCAAATAAATCATTTTATCTGCAAGTATTATAAAAAACTGATATCTCCGATTCCTTTTTCAGAATGCCTCCGATAGATCTTGATTATGCCACAGACTTGTTGTATAAATAGCATACTAGCCAGCCAGCTATGTCTGTGCCGATCCCTGAAAAGAAAAGTTAATCAATATTCCTGTACACCTCATTAGAGTCTATAAGGTTACAGCAAATAGCACTTAAACTAATGGGCAATCGCGTATATTTCACTTTCCCAAATGGCTAATTTCAACATATTTCACATTTCCTGTCCTTGATATTTCAAAGACATCATTAGTCCAATCCACAATTTTACGATTTTCCATATTTATCTTGCGATATCCATAAATTACATCTATCCACTGGTATTTATAAGTTGGAGATGGAATGGCCCATGCCCCCGTATTGATGACAGAAAAATCATCCAGATTAACAGCATCTCCTATAAACCTTGAAATATACCATTCATTGATGAAAAATTTTGTATGTGTATGGCCAAAAGCAACTATATTAACATCATCTAAAATCTGTTTCACAAATAACGCTCGTTGAATAAGATTATTTATCTTAAATTGCAACACCTTATTTCTAAATAAAGGGTTAAAAGCAACTTTTTCAAAAAACCACTTATCCAGATTTGCAAAAAACAAATCAATATTCTCGGGGTTTTCTAATTTTGTTAAACACAAGAGTTTTTTCAATTTATAAAGAATCACCTCAAAATAGCGCGTTAATTTGGAATTGCAATAACCGTCGCAAATATGCCCGTGTTCCGCATATAACCCCAGTTCTTTGTTATAATAATATTGCGGATAGATATGCAAATCCACATCCGGCAAAGCTCTTCGCAATACTTGCGAGACCTCATCGATCCGCATATCTTCATCATGATTGCCCATAATATAAACAATGCTCTTAAGCTTATTAAAATGAGAAAAAAGATTTTTTCTGTTTTTGTAAATATGTTCTATACATGCCTTGTACAAGTCAAACCAATCCCCATTTATTATAAGCAAGGCATTTTCCTGAACAACCTTTTCTAAAAGGATGATCAAATAATTTTCTGCTTTTCGTCCGAAATAATCGCCAACGGATTTATCAGCAATATGCAAATCAGACAATATATATGCTTTTTCATACCCTGTTGAAGCCTCCGAAAAAGAAAATTCCGCATCATATTGATAATTTTTATTTTTAAGCAAGGAATTCAACCTTTGTTCTATAGATTTATTCTCACACATTCCTATAAAACCATTTTCTTTAATTCCAATAGCTAAATCATATGATGAAATTAGATCCCATAAATCAAAATCCAACAATAATGTTTTTATTCGGTTTTCTATAAGCAAAAGCTTTTCTTTTGAGGAATTTCCTTTATAAAAAATCGCAAGATACCTTCCCCTATTTTTGAAAGATGTTTGAAAAACGCGTATATTATACTTGGATTGCAGGTAATGATTTTTAATTTTTGAAAACCAGATAGATTTTTGCGCAAATCTTTCAGGGATTCCTTCTGTGAATTCCCTCCAAGAAATACTATTTTGAGAAGTTCTTGCAATATGTTTACAATCTCCGGCAACAAGCGCCCTTTCCATTTTTGCGATTTTCTTTATTGAGTCTATGGAATCAACATTTGGATATGTCCGCAAAACCAATTCTTTCTCTATCTCATATTCTGCAATTTTTCTATTTAAAGTATATTCGTCAAAAGATTCCAAAATAATCCGATGTTCTATATGATAATCGATTTTACCTTTTGCGAATTTATATTCGAGCAATATCAACTTCTCAGTTATTTTAGGAATGACCTTCCATGCATATATGGGGATAAAAAATAAACTGATATCTGGGGAATAATAACCGCAGATAAATGGAAATACAAATATAGCCGAAATAATTCCAATTCTTTGGAGAAAAATTTTTCTAATTGCAGAAGATGATTTTCTCTTTTTTCGGCCTTGGAAATAAAATGCTACCAGTTTTGCGTCATTATAAAGAGTCTTACTCTTTCCATCTTTTAATATGATTTTCATTTTCATAGGCAAGGCATTTGTCAAAAAAGTCAGAGAAGAAACATATGTCAGGTAACGAAAACTCGCATTATAATACATGGCTGCATATAACATAGCCATAACAACTAACATATCCGTAAAAGGCCCGGCAAAAGCTATAATTGCCCTTGCCTTACTTCTATTCAATTTCCCTCTATATAAATGCATATCAACAGCCGCCAACATTATCTTGACACGTTTATATCCGAGCATCCTTGCCATTATGTAATGAGACATCTCATGAAGAAAATACCGCAAGAGCGTAAATACACAAAAAACGGCAAACACACTAATTGAATTTAAAAAGAAAAACAAAATATTATCAATCCATACATCTGTGATTGCCGAGGCAGACAAACTTTTTCTTTGAATCTCTTTTTCTAAATTTTCATTTGAGATAATCCTTATAATATCCAACCCTTTTATCTCTATATGAATTGCGCTGCTAACTCGCATTTTCATTATGGATTTGACAATACCTCCTATTCTATCAGCAGAGTCCTTCAAGGAGTATGATCTATCATTACTCATTAATAACTCTACAAACCTCGTATAGTCATTTGGCGACTCTATACCATATAAAGCAGGGACTATAGCCTGCTCATAGAAATCAAGGCTGTAATAATCATCGCACAAAAGGCAATTTTTTATTCTAAGGCCGAGATCATAAAACACCTCTCTCATACCATCTATATCTAAAGACCTGCTTGGGAAATAAGGACTATGCAAGTTAGGATCTATCCATACCAAACGTCCTGAGGTATCAACAATTGCATTATCATATTTATAATCAAGGAAATCGCTATGGGATAGTTTATGAGACAATAGGAAAGCGACTCCTTTAAAGGCCTGATCCAAAAGAAAAACAAAATCCTCACTTCTCTCTTCCTTAAACATGGCATTAGAACCTAATAAAAGATCTAACCCAACGCCTTCCACATATTCCAAAACCTGATAATGTTCATCTGCTAGTTCCCCGTAATCCAAAAGCGCGCATACATTGGGATGAGATTTACCCTTTAACGTTTTTTCCCACTTTTCAAGATTTTCTTGCATAAAATCACCCCAATTATACGTGAACTTGACAACTACGTCGCTATTATCTGCGCTACGCAAAGCCTTAAAAACAACCCCATAATTCCCGTTCTCAATCATACGAATATCAGAGAAATTTCGCATATATTTAAGCATCTCATAAAACTCAATTGCCCTTTTTTCTTCATAAGAAACAGAAGAAGATGACAATGGTGATGAAAAGTGATATACAAAGGATAGGTGTTTATAGAAACGCCTTTCTTTATATCCTCTCTTGCGCACTATGTTAAATTTCAATTTGTTTCTAGTTCTCCCAAAATAGCTAGAGCCTTCGCCCAAGAATAGAAATATATCTCCATTAGCAAGATATGGAATACATAAATCCTCTATCTTCCCTATTAGAAATGGGAAAAAAACTCGCGCAGTATATAGATCAGGGAATCTATCTTGAGAAATAACAATTTTTAAAGCCCTATTTTGCTCTGACAACCCTGTAAATAAATTTGCTTCAACAACCTTTTCACCGCTCAAAGATAACGATGCAAAATCCGGATGAATATCTACTCTATAAGGCATAAGATTAAAAATCTTTGTGCGAGAGTTAGAAGTAATAGACGAAGACAAATTAAGCCTGTTTTTAATAAATCCTTGATAAGAAGTTTTATCTTCCGGATTTATTTCTTCAAGATCGGATATAATCCAAAAATATTCATCTAAAAGATCTTCTTTTTCATCCCAATCTGCTGATGAGTATTGCAATAAAATACTGGCAATAGAGCTTACCGCATCAATATCAATCTGTTTCCCCTTGGAAAAATCAATATGAAAATGCACACCAGGATCAACAATCTTTACCTTGTCGTCAGGCGTAATTAACAGATTATTGGCCCCTCCTAGAAGACAATTCAATCTCAAATCGCCATGGAATAGCCCGCGATAAAACAAATAGGCAATAGCAGATACAATCTCATTAGATAACTTCACAGCAAGATCTAAAGAATAGTTCTTCTCCTCTGTTAGGAAATCATAAAGAGTTTTGCCCGCAACATACTCCATAATCTGATACTCTACGCCTTCAAACTTTCCAAAGTGCATAATGCGGCAGAAATTTTTACAGTTTGCTACCTGTAATTTGTCTTGCCATTTTTCAAGCAAATCATTAAAAATAGTTTTCTCTCTATCGCGTAGGACCTTAATTGCATAATACTTGCCCTTTTTAATTGCCCTATATACATTAGCAAAAGAACCGGGATTAAAGGATTTATCTATCTTTGAGAATCCAAAAGATTTCAATAAAGGCGCTATTTTTAGTAAATTTTTTGATACAAGATATGTGGGGATCTTAATTTCTATTGCAGAACTGGAACCTGTTTTAGAGTCGGCAAAATTGACAGGTGTAAAATCATATGCTATAGTTTGATTGAAAGGAGTAGTTTTTATGGCCAAACGAAGGAAATTTAAGGTTATTTTAGAAAAAGATACAAATGGCGGATATAGCGTATTCGTACCGGAACTCCCCGGTTGCGCATCACAAGGGGAAACCTTATCAGAGGCAATTAAAAATATACGCGAAGCTATCTCTTTATATATAGAAACATTAAAAGAAGATGGCCTTCCTTTGCCTGATTCGGTTAAAGAGATACGTCTCAAAGAAATCTCTGTGCCAACATGACTAATATCCCCCAAATTTCCGGTAAAAAACTGGTAAAAATACTCCAGAAAAAGGGATTTGTTATTAGACGGCAAAAAGGCTCTCATATTATTATGATTAATCCCGATTCCCCTAAAATAAGATGTGCCATTCCCGTCCATGGAAATAAACCACTTAAATCTGGCACACTTAACACTATTCTTAGAGGAATAAATATGTCCATATTTGATATAATTCCTTTTACTTAATTTGCAGAGAGAAGAAGAAGGCCTTGCCTGTTTAAATAGCCTAACAAATAAATCCCTGTCATAATCGTATTCCTGCTCAGTGTAATAACGGATAAAGGCTTCCGTCTCTGTAATGTAATTTCTCTCCTCCATATCCAGAAACTTAACAACATATTCATTGCCTATTTTCAGATATCTTATATCCTGCCGAACAATATCGTTTATAATCAGGCCAGCATACCTTGGCATTTCAAAACTCAATGTCCATACATTAATCAATGCCTCTATTTCTCTTACTATTAATGCAGGTTTTAGCAGATTATAGCGCCTACTAATATAAGAAAAGCCCTCAATAAACTCTTCTATATACAAAACCCTGCCATTACCATACTCAATCAAATCATACGGTTTTGGAAAAGGAGAATGTTCTCCCAATTTCTCGCTAAAGAATTTTGCTATTTCAAATCGCTCTTTTACCCCGTATCTTTTCCCGACTTCATAAGGCATCAGTTTTGCAACTAATTTTTTATTGCCTTTCTTTACTATAAAAACCGAGGCATTTTTACCCCCGTCTTTTTTGCCTAAAAACTCATATCCTAAAGAGTTTAACACCTTTAAAACCCGTGAATCTGGCTTATCCATATAATCAGATAAGGTTAAGGAGAAAATTGCTGAACTTGAATGGCGTACTAGTTGATAATATTGCTTTGCCTCTTTGAACCAGTTTTTGAACTTCTCATATTCGTTATCGTCTTTGTTTACCCTTTCCATATTGCCAAAGCGAATAAGCCATTCATAACGGATAACATCTAATATCAAAAAGGCATACGGAATAAACTTAATCTCATCTTCTGCAATCGGCAGGCCTAACTCCTTTGCCTGCTTATCATAAATTGCAAGCCAGTTATAAAAATCAGCCCTTGTTTTGTAAAAATCAAAACTCCTTACCAAATCCCATATGCGCGCCTCAAACCTTGCAGTATCAAAATCACAGACAAGGGCAATTTTATCGCTATTTTCTTGCCACAATATATTGCGCAAATTAAAATCCCCGTGAATAACTGGACGCTCAAGGCGGTAATACAGCCTTTCAGCATTCCTCTCTATATAATCTATTAATCCAACAAAAAAGGCATGCCAATCTAAGAACAGGGCTTCTGCCCTGCCCCTTTTTATTGCATATCCTGACAAATCCACTCCAAAGGAGTTAAATCCATTATGCAATCCGGATATAACAAAGGCGCCCATAGCGCATCCCACATCAAGGTGCTTTACGTAATTTCTATTTATGAACCTTCTTGCTATGTTAATCAAGGCAATGGAATCCCTTGCCCGCACGTCTAAACTGGCCTCATAATCAATATATCCAACCCTGTATTTCCATTTCTCCTGCTTTTTGTGTAAAAAATATTCACTGCCCTTATACAAGTCAATTGGC
>CAYXYY010000048.1:0-43964 GCA_964469495.1 uncultured Planctomycetia bacterium
GGGACTATGCCTGCAAGGCGCATTAATACGGCCTGGTTATTCGATAGGCGCGAGATTGATTCGTGGATTGCTCAAGGCGGGTCATCTTTTGCTCAAAATTGATAAGGTGATTGGCAATGGAACACCTGCTTACTCTTGAAGAGGTTGCGGATATGTTTGCAATCAGCGAGCAAAAAGTTATAGAACTCGCTGAGAAGGGAGTTATCCCTTCTTATAAACTCGCCGGCGTGCATCTTAGGTTTAAGGCAGAGCAAATAGAGGCTGCAAAAGATAAGATAACAAAGGCCGTTTTTCATGAGAGAGAACAGGAACTCGTGAAAACAAAGGCCTCGTTTAAGGACGGTATCTTGGACTTTTTTTACTTTTATGATTATTATTTGTTTATGGCGGTGGTAATTTGTATGTTGATTTATTGGGTGCTAAAAGGATAGTCTTGTTCTTTGTAATATAATGAGCGATATTAATTATTTCGCTTATGGCATGAATGTAGACGCTGATTTTTTAAGGTATAATCTTGGTATAAATTATTATAATCGTTTTCCAGCGGTTTTATATGGATGGAAGCGGGTATATTCTGTGCCGAGTGAAAATGGTTCTTTTTATCCAAATCTTGTGCCTTCCCCCGAGTCGTATGTGGAAGGTGTTGTTTATAAAATTGGTATGAAGGGTTTATGTATAGTAGACGATTATGAGGATGTTTTTGTCGTTTATGAGAGGATATTCGTAATGCCCCGGGATTTTCAGGGAGTGTGTTTGTTATGTTCCAAGGAGATTTGTAAATGAAAGAGATAAAGGTTAATCTTAAAGAACGGTCATATTCTATCGTGATTGATGAGTCGGCCCTGCAGTATGTTAAATCGTTTTTGTCGTCTAATTATCACGGAAGAGAGGCCGTTGTGATAACAAACAGAAAGATATGGCGGTTGTGGGGAAAATCTTTTTCTTCATCTCTCAAAGATCTGAATTTTTCGGTTATTTTTATCAAGGATAGCGAAGAAGCCAAATCTTTTTCTTCTTTTGAAACCGTTGTGAGTAAAATTGCGCGAATAGATGATAAGATGCGTTCGGTTGTTGTTATCGCTTTCGGCGGAGGGGTTGTTGGAGATATTGCAGGTTTTGTCGCTTCATCCTATAGAAGAGGTGTGCCTGTTATTCAGGTTCCGACTACTCTGCTTGCGCAGATAGATTCTTCCATCGGAGGCAAAACAGCAATCAATTTGTCTATGGGGAAAAATCTTATAGGCGCGTATCACCAACCTGTTTTAGTTGCTATTAACCCCGTATTTTTAAAGACGTTGCCGATTAAGCAAGTAAAAGATGGCCTTTCTGAGGCAATTAAATATGGCGTGATAAAAGACAGGATGCTTTTTCGTTTTTTAGAGGATTCTGTAAATAAGCAGATAGATTGGCAATTCCTTATTGAAAGATGCGTTAAGATAAAGGCCGATGTGGTGTCCAGAGATGAGAAAGAGGTTTTGGGACTGCGTTTCATCTTAAATTATGGACATACTATTGGCCATGCAATTGAAAATGCTGCAGGCTATGGTGTTTATTCTCATGGAGAGGCTGTTGCTATTGGTATGGTTTGCGCAAATGATATCGCCTGTGAATTGGGCCTTTTGGTCAAAAAGGATGCATTGCGCATAGAATCTCTGATAAACGCTTATAAATTGCCGATTTGTTATAACAATGGGAAGCTTTCTTTAAACAGCGTGTATAAGGCTCTTCTCCATGATAAAAAGTTTGCGGGAGGTTGCGCTAATTTTGTTTTACCTCGTCGTATTGGAAAGATAGAACTCGTGCGTGGTGTGGATTTGAAATTGGTAAAGGACGTGCTTAAAAAGAGGGGATGTTAATGGAAAAGAATAGAAACGCTCACGATAAGATTAAACAGGAAGTCAGAAACAAGGTCTTGGCCTCTTTGCCAATAGGTTTTTTTGAAGAAAATGACCTGGAAGATGTGGAATTATACATAGATGACCTCGTCAAGAAGTGTCTGCCTTGGCATCAGAAAAAATTAAGCGAACAGATTTCCAAGGAATTAATTTCGGAATTTATTGGTTTTGGTATATTGGAGCCACTGATAGCGGACCCTATGATATCGGAGATTATGATAAATTCTCATGAACGAATTTTTATAGAAAAAAACGGCCGAATTGAAAAATCCGACGTGCGGTTTAGAGATGATGCTCATTATTTGAGTTATGTCTATAGGCTTGTTGAGTCTGCGGGCAAGAAGTTAAATGAACTTGAACCGATCGCGGGTGGCCGCTTGCCGGATGGATCACGTATAAATGTCGTGATTCCGCCTATAGTTAACGGCGAGCCTGTTATTACTATCAGGAAGTTTTGGAAATACGTCTGGGATTTAGAGGAATTGGTAAATATGAATACTATATCAATGGATATGGCAGAATTCTTAAAAAACGCAGTTAAAGGCAGGCAAAATATCTTTATAGCGGGCGGGGCAGGCGTTGGCAAAACAACCTTGGCAAATGCCCTGGCGGGTGAGATTCCCTACGAAGAAAGGGTTGTTGTTATAGAGGATATTACGGAGATTCGTATGTCTCATGAAAACGTGGTTTATATGGAGACGAGGCCTGCCAATCTGGAGGGAAAAGGCGAGGTTGATTTGCGCAGGTTGGTGAAAAATGCCCTTCATATGCGTCCTGACAGGTTGATCTTGGGTGAGATATTGGGCGAAGAGGCATTAGACGTGCTACAGGCCATGAATACTGGACACAGCGGATCCATGAGTACTATTCATGCAAGTTCTTCGCAGGATGCCCTTTCTAGATTGGAAACTCTCGTGTATATGGGCGGATTGAGCAGCGCAAATCCGAATGTTGTTAAAAGATTAATTGCCGCATCCTTGGATTTGGTAGTCTTTATGGAAAGGCAAAAGGACGGGTTGCGCCTGGTAAAAGAGATTAGCAGGGTCTATTGGAATGCGGATAGATCTGAATTAGCCCTTGAATCGTTGTTTTCCTTAGATGGATAGCGATGTATATTTTATGAAGCAATGAAAAGGCGCTTATTTTTTTCAGGATACGTGCACGGTGTTGGCTTTAGGTGGACTGCTCAGCGTATTGCGCGCAAAAACAGGGTTAACGGCTGGGTGCGTAATTTGCTAGATGGCAGGGTGGAACTTTTTGTTGATGGCAATCCGTTTGATATCGGAAGGTTTTTAGATGAGCTTCAGGCATATTTTATAGGCAATATCCATGCCATAGATGAGGCCGATGCGCAGGACATACCTTCCTCTGACGGGTTTTACATATTGCCAAGTAAATGAGGTGAGATATGTTTGATTTTGGATTAAAGGCGTTTCAGTATTTCTTTTTGGTGTTTTTGCGTGTATTCGGTTTTGTCTCAAGCGCTCCTTTGTTAGGGGCAAATCAGGTGCCTTATCAGATCAAGGTGTTGTTCTCATTACTTTTTAGTTTTGCCTTGTTTTCATCTTTGCCAATTCCGTCTATTCCGTATGAAAGCCCGCAGGGGCTTGTTTTTCTCGGTATAACGGAGGCCATGTTTGGCCTTTCTTTGGGGTTTTTTGCGCGTATGGTCTTTTCAGGTGTTCAATTAGCAGGACAGGTATCAGGATACCAAATGGGATTGGCTATAGCAAATCTGTTTGACCCTGTAAGTTTTTCACGGCAGTCAGTCGTCAGTTCTTTGCTGTTTTGGCTTTCTATGATGATATTTTTTCTCCTGCGGCTCCATTATTGGCTGTTGGCTGCCTTTATTGATGGGTTTAAGACGTTTCCATTGGCAGTAAAATTTGTCCCAAATGCCAATATAGTTTTTGGGATAAATAGTGTTTTTGCTGCCCTGTTTACTGTTGCTGTGAAGGTAGCGGCGCCAATTATCGCGACGCTGTTGTTTGTTATAATTAGTTTGGGAATCGTTACGAGGCTGATTCCCCAAATGAATATATTTATAGTAGGTCTTCCTGTTCAGATATTGGTAGGCACTTTGGTCCTTATATCCATTATGCCTATTTTGTCCTATTTATCTCAGGATGTCCTTATTAATCATACCAATTTATTATTTAAGTTATTACAGTTATAGCTGGAAGGAGGTTGTTAAATGGCTTTTATAGTTTTTAGACTTGCCTTTATAGGGCTTATGGGCGCAACGGGTTTTAGGATAGGCTCAAAGCTAGGAATGGAACATCACGGGTTATATGCGGGATTGGCATTGGGAGTAATTTTCGTGATAATGGAGATTTTTCTAAAAGACCTTTCAATAAGAGGGTTGACTTCAGGATTGTTTGGCGCTGTTTTGGGCATGCTTATGGCTAAAATAGTAAAGGATATTATGATTACGGTTGGAACTAATCCAACGTTTATAGAATTGTCCTATCCGGTTCTTACGTTTATTTTCCTGTACATAGGTTTTATGTTTTCTCTAAAGAAAAAGGATGAGTTTGCAATAGTCCTTCCTTATGTGCGTTTTAAAAGGACAGACAGGCCTGACATGCCTATTATTTTGGATACGAGCGCGTTGATAGACGGCAGGATTTTTAACGTTATAAGGACGGGGTTTTTGGATGGACGGATTATTATTCCGCGTTTTGTTTTGCGCGAGTTGCAGGCCTTGGCAGATTCCCATGATCATGCGAAACGTTCTAAAGGCAGGAGGGTTTTATCTGTTATGGACGATGTATCAAGGGATAAGAATATCTCTTTTGACGTATATGAAGAGGATTTTCCTGATATAAACGGGGTTGATGAGAAGCTGATTAGATTAGCAAAACTCTTGGATGGGAAGGTGATAACGACTGACTATAATTTGAATAAGGTTGCTTCTATGCAGGGAATAACCGTATTAAACATCAACGATTTGGTTTCCGCTATAAAAAATATATATTCCGTTGGAGACGAATTGAGGATACGATTGAATAAAGAAGGCAAAGAAAAGGGGCAGGCTGTAGGTTATACAGACGACGGGGTTATGGTAGTCGTTGAGAACGCGCGCCAGTTTATCGGCAGGCAGGTGAGGGTGGAATTGTCAAATATTATACAAACCTCTGCCGGGACTATATTGTTTGCAAGGCTGTCTCAGGGTTCAGCAAAAAGATGATGAAAAAGAATGTCGGTGTAATTTTGTTGATGGCAGGTTCTTCCCGCCGTTTTGGCAGGGCAGATAAGTTGTTTGAGAAAATAGGCGGAAAACCTGTGTGGCGCCATAGCTATGATGTGTTTAGAAAACTGCCGTTTGTAAAAAGGATTGTTTTGGTTTATTCCGGTTCCGATAGGTTGTGGAAAAGGGTCCCAAAGATTGTGAAGATAACAAAGGGTGGAAAGGAGCGCCAGGATTCTGTGTTTTACGGCCTGCTTGCTTTGCAAGATGAGTTTGTTGATTATGCGTTTGTGCACGATGGGGCAAGGCCGTTTATTAATGAAAAACTTGTGAAAAGAGTCTTTGACGCAGCGTTGAAATATAAGGCCTGTGTTCCCGTTGTTCCGATATCTCCTACGATTAAACAGGTTGACTGGCAAAAAAAGGCCGTTGTCAAGACATTGGACCGCTTTTTATTGGCAGAGGCGCAGACTCCTCAATGTTTCTTGTATAAGGATTTATTGGAGGCATACAAAAAGGCGGTTAAGTCTGGAAACATTTTTACAGATGATTCTGCTGTATGGCAAGCATTTAAAGGCAATGTTCATTTGACAGATGGCCTGTCGTGGAATATAAAGATAACAAGGCCGGTCGATTTAACTCTGTTAAAGGCTATATGCTATAGGCGTTGGCAACTCTAAAGGGGCTGTATGAATAAGTTTTGGGGGATGTTGTTCGTTATCTCTTTTTGTTTCTCTAGTGTGTTTTGCGAGGCGGATATTTCCGTGAAAAATCTGCCTCATTCTGTAGAAGAAAATGCCTCTGTTATCGTGTCTCTTGGAAAGGATTTGTATTCCAAAGTGAACAAGGGCGTTTATCGGATTCATGTAATAGATATGGTTTCATCGAAAAAGGCCTCTGCAGGTTCTGCTTTTTTCTTTAGGAGAGATGACATTTTGATTACAAATTATCACGTCGTCTCTCAAGTCGTAAATTATCCAGATAATTATGAGATAAGGTGGATATCGCCTTCGGGTAAAGAGGGGATAGCCAGATTATATGCAATAGATTTGATCCATGACATTTCTATTCTGAAGTGTTGCGATGAGTTGCATAATGAAGAGGGTGTATTTGTGTTTGATGCGCGTAAAGAGGATATATCAAAGGGTTTTAAGATTTTTTCTCTTGGGAATCTTTTTGACAGGGGCGTGATTATTGTCGATGGCCTATATAACGGCATAGTAGAAAACAGTTGGTATAACAGGTTTTTATTTTCAGGCGCTATCAATCCGGGAATGAGCGGCGGGCCGGCGATTGATGTAAATGGCAACTTAATCGGTATTAATGTTGCTACCGAAGGTAATAACGTTAGTTATATCGTGCCGACAAAGTTTTTAGTGGAACTATATGAGAACACTGTTGAGAATGACGAATATAATCCGCCGTCAGAGGGATGGCTCGATGTGGTTGAAAAACAGGTTGCTCAATACACTCATAAGATAGTTGAGAGGCTTCTTGCTATAAAGGAATGGCCAAAGACGGATTTTGATATCGCTTTGTTGCCCGCAGACATAGACCCTGCACTAAATGTATGGACTCAAAATCAAGATGTAAGGGACAGCGATGCGAAACAAAGAATTAAGGTGATGAAGATATATAATAATGACTATATTTTCGTTGTCCCTGATTTGTTATTGGGCAGATTGTTGATTGATTATTATCTTATTACGTCTTTAGGATACCACAATGCAGTCCAGTTTTATAAAGCAACCCCAATAAATATGTTGTATTCTCCCTGGATAACAGACAAGCACATAGCTCCACCTGTTTGCAAGTCGGATTTTGTCGATGTCAACGGCGTGAATTGCAAGCTGTTTTTTTGTATGAGGCCATTGAGGGAATTTAAGAGTTTGTATGAACTTTCTTTTTCTTTGGTTTCTTTGGACTTTCCGAAACAGATATTGAATTCGGATATTAATATATCAGGCATAACGAAAGAGGATGCAATCAGATTGGTGGAGAGGTTTTTGAAGGAAATAACATGGAAGAGATAGTTGTTGAGATAACACATCAAATGTCCTTTGTAGAGTATAAGGTTTTTAATAGATTCCCTATAAGGATAGGCAGGGCATTTGATAACGATTTGATTCTTGCTGATCCATTTATTTCCCCGCATCATTTGGAAGTTGGGATAAACAATGGTTTAT
Organism: uncultured Planctomycetia bacterium; assembly: GCA_964469495.1. Classification (GTDB taxonomy): domain Bacteria; phylum Omnitrophota; class Gorgyraeia; order S143-82; family S143-82; genus CAYXYY01. The sequence goes on from CAYXYY010000048.1 coordinate 7,272, forward strand.
TATACGCAAATGAGGTTGGGAATGAAAATGGCGTATTTTATAATAAACACCATTATTGGGGCAGGTTTATTCCGATTCAGATAGGAGAAGAAGTCGTTATTGGCAATACAAAGATGCGTTTTTTTGCCAAAGATTCCGAAGTCAAAAAGACTCGGCTGTTATATAAAATGCCGGGTTTTATAAAATTTTTGTCAAAAGACCATGTGGCTGTCCCTTTCATATTGATTGTTATTTTGTTTATCTCCCTGACAGATTATCTTTTAAGCGGAGGGGCAAAAGACTTCCCCGCTATAAAAATCGTTATGGATATCATTGCGCGGTTTGTATTTGCTTCTATGTGGTGCGGCTTTTGGGCATTGATAGGCAAGGTGGCGAAACACAGTCCAAAATTTCTGTTTCAAATGGTCACGTTTTTCCTTATTTATGTCTTATATTTTCTATGTTCCTATGGGTTAAATTATATAGGCTATATATTTAATATGGCATTCTCTCTTGCTATGCTGCAGTTCTTGCTGTTTGGCATAATTTTCGGCATATTGTTTTATGCTAATTTAAGTATAGCAACGACGCTCTCAAGAAAATTCAAATTGATTATTACTTCTATTCTTTTGATTATTATTTTGTTTATTTCAGTTGTGTATTACAGTTATTCTAAAAAAGACGGCTCGATATATGAGCCCAATGCGTCTATCTACCCGTCTTTTGTTATGATTGGCAAGGTAAAGGATATTCCACAGTTTATTGAGGAAGTAAACCACACCGATTTCAGACTTGCTGTTAAGAAAAATGAATAGGCTCATTATAACTTCAGGGGATATATTGGGCATTGGCCCGCAAGTTGCCGTAGAGGCGGTGAATACTCTTGCGCAGATAGAGAAAAAGCGGATTATATTTATCTGCGAGAGGTCTGTTGTTGAATTTCTCCGCAAAAAAGCGCTATCATTAGACCCTTCTGTTGAGTTGATAGATACGGGTGTAGTGGAGAATTTTTCCGCGAATATTGATATTGAACAAGGCGCGCGGTCCGCTTTAAAGGCCATAGAACTGGCCTGCGAGCTTATAAAAGGAGATAAGAGTCTGGGCATTCTGACAGGCCCTGTTAATAAAGAGCGCATAGCCGGATTAGGCGTGGAATTTTCAGGCCATACAGAGTTTTTGCAGCGATACTTTAATGCTGCTTGGGTGGAGATGTTGTTTGCTTCGGATTTGTTGACTGTATTGCTTGCAACAAGGCACATTCCGTTGAAAGACGTGGCTTTTTCCTTGTCAAAAGACAGGATTGTGCATTTGTTGAGGATATTTAATGGATATTTATCCAAATTTAAGGGAAACCCGCAGATAGCTGTTTGCGGCATTAATCCGCATGCGGGGGAAGGCGGCTTGCTTGGGTCAGAGGAGCAGGAAATAATTATCCCTGCTATAGGCGAGGCAAGTGAGAATGGTATAAATGCGATTGGCCCTTTTGCTGCGGATACGCTATTTTGGGAGGAAAATAGAAAGAGATTTGACGGGATTTTGGCTATGTACCATGACCAAGGACTTATTCCGATAAAGGCCATGGCCTTTCGTTCAGCGGTAAATATTACTTTGGGACTGCCCTTTGTAAGGACCTCGCCTTGTCATGGCACGGCATATCCTATGGCGTATAAAGGCAAGGCGGATTACATGCCAATGCTTTCAGCGATAAAAAAGGCATTTGAACTTTTGGATTATGCGGCCTAAAAAATCATTAGGACAGAACTTTCTAAAAGACAAGAATATAATAAGACGTATATCGCATCTCTTGTCTGAAAGTGTTCCTAAAGAAAGTTTTTTGATTGAGATCGGGCCCGGGAAGGGCGCTTTGACAAGAGAACTGCTTAAGTTAAACCCGAAAAGGCTTCTTCTCATAGAAAAAGACAGGGAATTATTGCCATTTTTGCAAGATGTGTTGAATGATAATAGGATGGAGCTTGTGATAAGAGATGTTAGGCGATTTGATTGGGAGACTTTGCATAATTTTTATTTGATTGCCAATATACCATATTACATCACAGGGGATATAATAGAGATTATGGCTAGAAACGTCAAGGATCTGAAATGCGCGTTTTTAATGATACAACGTGAACTTTTAGATAAGATAAAGGCAAAAGCAGGGGCAAAAAGGTATAGTTATTTTTCTGTTATTTGTTCTATGTTTTTTGACGTCTCTGAAGAGTTGAGTGTTGGAAGGAATTCTTTTTATCCTGCGCCTAAAGTTGACTCGGCGTTTGTCAAGTTTACGCCCCATAACCTGCAGTTTGTTTATGATGATGCATCACGCATTTTAAGGTCGGCATTTATGGCAAGACGAAAATCCTTGTGGAACAATTTGACTAAGGTATATAATAACCAGTTAATTGAGCAGTGTTTTGACGTCTTTGAGATAGATAAAAAGGCGCGGCCGCAGGATATTCCTGTGAGTTTGTATGAAAAGATGATAGGGTTTTTATTACGTCATAGATTGGAGGAGAAGTGAAGGATATATTGATTTCGTTTATATTAGGCACAATAATTGGCGCTTTGGCCTCTGCATTTATTATCTTGTCAATTTGGGATAGGCCTTCTCATGCTATAGTTGATGCGGCAAGAAACGTAGAACATGCAAATACTAGAAGCCATCGCAAGATTGTTGTCAACACCCCGAATAAAAATAAAAAGACGGAAAACGTTTCTCTTAAAGTAAAATCCGAGACGTTGTTATTGGGGTTTGAGGATGCGCGCGATCTTAAGTTCTTTGCGCTAAATGACGGGTTGTATGTTGAAAGGACAAAAGAAATAGCCTCTCAGGGCTCTTTTTCTTTGTTTGCGGAATTTCCGCAGGGAGCTGCTTATCCGGGCTTGTTCTGGGAGGTTTATAATAAGTCAAAGTTATTGGATTGGTCAGGATATAGCGATTTTGCTTTTGACGTTTATAACAATTCTGCGCAAGGCGTAAATATTGTGGTGAAATTTAAAAGCGGGGCTAATTATCCCAAAAAGACAGCAGAGTTTAATTATAACCTTGCCCCTCAGCAATGGACACATGTCGTTGTTCCTATGGGAAAGTTGAGCCAATCACTGGACGTTTCCAAAATCTCGTATATCAAGGTTTTTGTGCCTGGCCCGGGTTCTACCATAGAACTATTTTTTGATAATTTTCGGCTTAACATAAAAAAAAATGCCTTTAGGTTCCCAAGTCTGATAAAAAACGCCTATGCAATGCCTGTCTTGCCGTTTTCCGCAAAGGTATTGCCGTCAGTTTACAAGGTCAGGCCAAATTTATCTTTCATTAAAAATCACCTGCCGTTAGAGGATGAACTGGTTCTTAAATTGGCAAAGGCCGAAAGTGAATCATTTCAGTTGTTAGTCTTTAAGGCGAGAAAAGATATTTCTTTCAGTTTAGAGTTTGAGATGCCCCATGGAATCACAATAGAACCCCATGTCGTAAATTTTGTTGAAACAAAGAGGCCGTATTATCCTGTGTCTTATGTAGGCAAGTGGCCTGATCCTTTGATAGATCTCGACCTGTCTAAACCCATAGATATATCTATGGGCCAGATGAAATTGTTTTGGTTTGATGTCTTTGCAAGCCCGTCTATTCAACCCGGAAAATATGAAGGCAAGATACATATCGTGATACCAAATGCAGATGATTATATTATTCCAATTCACATAACGATATGGAATTTTAGGATTTCTGACAGGCCTTTGTTGAAAACGGCCTTTGATGTGTACGATTCGTTTTTCCCAAAGTTTTTTACGCGGCATAGGGGAGAAGATTATCCTTTGTGGAAAGCGCGGATTGGTAAGATTAAACATCAGTTAAATATTCTGATGTTAAAATATAAGATGTCTCCTATGTTGAAAATAGATCCGGTCAGGCCGGATTTCAGGGAGTTTATAAGGCCGTATGTGGAGAACGGACTAAATAACTTTGCTGTTGGCAGTAGGTATGGCGGGTCTTTTGGGAATAACTGGCCGCAAAAAAAAGAGGATATGCAAAAAGTTGCTATGATGTATGCCGATTTTCAGGCATCATTGGAATCAGCAGGCCTGTTGGATATGGCATACGTATATGCTTGGGATGAAGGCCGGATAGGAGATAAAAGGCCTAAATGGGTTATGGATATATTAAAGCAGTCAGCGCCTAAACTCAAACTAATGGTATGTTATCATGGTTTATGGGACCCGATGCGTTTTCCAAACTGGGCCGATTCCATTGATATATGGTGCTATCAGATAGCGAATTATGACGAGGCTTTGGCAAAAAAGTGGATTGATTCAGGCAGGGAATTGTGGATGTACGTTTCAGGGCCTGACGGGAAGACGCCTAATTTTGTGATTGACAGTCTAGGTGTTGAGCCAAGGATCGCCAGTTTAGTTGCATTTAAAAGGGGCGCGGGGGGCATGTTGTATTGGGCGGTAAATTTCTGGCAATCCGATCCTTGGGATGATACGATGAATACACCATGGCATCAAAATGGAAATGGTATGTTATTTTATCCGTATAAAGATAAAGTCCTTCCCTCAATTCGATGCAGTTTGATAAGAGACGGCATAGAGGATTATGAATATTGGAGCATCTTACGGCGTTTGTATAATGAAGGCAGGTTTAGCGAAAAAGAGAAAGTTTTAGTGGAAAAGCTATTGTCTTTAAGGGGAATTGTCAATAACGAGAGGCAGTGGAGCAAAAATCCACAGGATTTATTGGACGCGAGAAATTCAGTTGGAGAGCTTATAAACGCGGTTTTCTCAAGCCAAAATACGGATTAGGTATATGGGCATAGGGGTTGATATAGTCAGTGTCAGACGTATAGTTGAGGTCTTATCACGTTGGGATTATAAGTTTTTGAATCGTATATTTTCTCAACAGGAGATAATGATAGCAAATAAGAAAAAAGGCAAGGTTTTTTTCCAGCATATAGCAGGAAGATTTGCCGCCAAAGAAGCGGTCTTGAAGTTGTTTGATGGAGAAATCTCTTTTAAAGATATCTCTATTGTAAGAGACCCTTCGGGAAGGCCATATGCGTACGTAAAGGGTTTTTCCGATAGGATAGACGTGTCTATATCTCATACGGAAGATTATGCGGTTGCTGTTGCAGTTAGATAGGAGGAGAGACATGTTAAAGAAGGTAATGGCTGTGTTTTTGTTTATGAGTTTCTGTGTTGGCAATGTGATTTTTAGCGCAGAGAAACCGATAGTTGCCGTGAGTATATTGCCGCAGATAGAGATTGTAGAGCAGATAGCAGGACAGGATGTCTCTATTGTGTGTCTTGTTCCTGCAGGCGCTGATCCACATTCCTATGAGCCGCCGCCCAGTACGTTAAAGAAGTTTTCTTCCGCAAGGATCTGGTTTCAGATAGGCAGTGGCCTTGAATTCGAGAAAAATTGGGAAGCATCCTTAATTGCTCAGAACAGGCAGATTATTATCTTGAATACATCTGATACAATAAACCTGATTAATGATGATCCGCACGTATGGTTATTGCCGAGAAACCTCATTACTATGACGGTAAATACGTTAAAGGGATTGGCAGAGCTTCTTCCTGATAAGAAGGAACGCTTGATTCAAAATGCAACGGACTACATAGATAAACTGATAAAACTGGACAAACGCATAATGGATGCAGTTAAAACGGGGAATATAACGGGGTTTGTGTGCGATAAACCTGCTTGGGCGTATTTTGCAAAGGGATATAATATTGTGAGCCTGCCGATTTTTGGTTCAGGGAGGCAGGTTTCGGCAAAACAGATAAAACAAATCATGGATAAGATACGCGCTCAGAATATACCGTTTATGTTTGAGTCAAAGAGCGCAAGGAATAACCCGTTTGTGAATGAACTTTTGTCAAAAGAGGATTTAATAGTTATAGAAGCAGGTCCTCTGCCCAAAATGCCTTTGCAGCAGTTTGACGGGATAGCAGAGAAATTTGAAGGATTTATTAGAAAAAAAGATAAGGAGTAGAATGGCCGTTATATTGCAGATAAGGGACCTGAACGTCTATTATGGCAGGGAGCTTGTCCTTGAAAACATCAATTTAGATGTTGACGAAAGGGATTTTCTCGGAATAATAGGCCCGAATGGCGCGGGCAAGACGACATTGTTAAAGGCCATATTAGGGATTTTCCCGTATGAGGGTGAAGTTATGATACTTGGATTGAAGGCAAAAAACGCATTGGAAAAGATAGGCTATGTGCCACAGCAGGCATCAGTGCCTGCGGATTTTCCTATTACTGTGCTGGAATTCTGTTTATTAGGCCTGCTTGGGCCTAATAAAAAGTTTGCCGTTCGTTTTTCTGATGCAGATATCAAGAAGGCCACGGAATTGCTTTATAGGTGCGGATATACAGGTTCGTTTGCAAAGCGGTTCAGCAGTTTGTCCGTAGGCCAAAAACAAAGGGTATTAATTGCGCGCAGTCTTATGAAGGATCCAAAACTATTGTTATTGGACGAGCCCACGGCAAGTATAGATGTAAAAGGCGAGGATAACATATTTTTGCTGTTAAAGCAGATTAATAGTCAGGGCACGGCTATTATAATGGTATCACACGATATAGGCGTGCTTTCAGTATACGTAAATAAAATAGCCTGTCTGAACAGGCGAATGGTGTTTCACGGAGCATCGGATAAACTTCCGACAGACGTGATAGAAGAGACGTATCATTGCCCTGTTGATGTAATTGCGCATGGCATTCCTCATCGAGTATTAAGGAGTCATGATGATTGATTTGTTGTCTTATGAATTTATGAGAAACGCCTTTGGGGCAGGGATCTTGGCAGGCATCGTATCGGGATTTGTAGGCAGTTTTATATACGTGAAAAAGATGTCTTTTCTTGCAGGCGGTATTGCCCATAGCGCTTTTGGAGCGGTAGGCCTTGCATTGTATTTTCAACTTCCCGTATCTATTGTTCTAATACCATACGTGATTATCGTCTCGGTAATAATATCCCTTGTGTCCGATTCAAAGATGTCAGGCAGTGATACGGCAATAGCATTGATCTGGTCCTTAGGCATGTCCATTGGATTGGTATTGGCCCGGGCCGCCTCGGATTATGCAGTGGATATAGCCGGATTTTTGTTTGGAAATATACTATTAGTGGATAAACTCGGTATAATGACGAGCATTGTGATAGTTTCTCTGGTGCTTTTGTTTATTATCCTATTTTTCCATGTATTAGAGGCCATAGCAGTTGATGAAGAATATGCCGCATCATTGGGCATTCCTGTAGGATTGTTCAAAACAGGGCTCTTGATTGCCTGCGGGTTGGCAACCGCGGCCCTGCTGCGATTAACCGGTATCATACTGCTTATGTCAATGCTCTTGATCCCCCCGGCAATAGCAAACCGATTTGTAAAATCTATTAAGGGTATGATTTTATTTTCATGTATCTTATCTGCGTTGATGGCCGTCTTTGGAATTATTTCATCTTATTATTTGGATATATCTGTTGGCCCTGCAATAGTTTTTATTGCAAGCGCCTTATTTTTGCTTCTTAAAAAAGATTATAACTTCTTCAAAATAAACAACTTAAAAAAGTCATCTTAAATTGCCGAAAAAAATATCAAAAAAGTGCATTTTTCTCTTGCATAATATGAGGAAATATAGTAAAGTGGATGACATTGAAAAGCAGGAGTGGGTTAAACAGGGGTAATTTTATTGGAAGGTTTTAAAAGTAAGGAGGAAAGAATGAACCTTAGAAAGACGGTAGTGATGGTTTTTGGGATTGCTGTGTTTGCGCTTATGCAGAGTGCATATGCCTTGCCGGTAAAGATTGTTTTTTCTGATTTGCGCGATTGGGGAAGGATATATGCGTTGAATAACAATAATGAGATTGAAGGGATCAATACTAATCCGTATTATACGAGTAATCCAAGCGCTACGGATGATGGAAAATGGTCATCCTTTGGAGATGGCAAGGAGGATTCTTTTGGTATGGCAAAGGTTTATCAAATAATTGTGGATACCGTAAATACCAGTTATGAAAATCCCACGTATAATCCCTTGGAAGATTTGGTGTTGTATGATGCAGTCAGAGATGCGGGAAAAGAAATTACCTTGTTTTATTGGGGATTTGACGACGTGGCTGTTTTGGGTGATTTGAATGATACTGTGACCTATTCCAGTGGTGGTTTAGCCAAGTTGTATATGGAGGATTTGACTGCTCCCGGCGCTGTGCCTTATGACAACTTAACGCCTCCAACATCAAGAACAGGTGTTGATTCATTTCCGGGCGCAACAGAGGGAAGTCTCCTGTTAGAGATGGCCGGGCATGACGTTTATTCTGCCGTTGATAACCTTTGGTATACGATGCGCAATGACTTTAATTACGAGAGTATTAATGGTAATGGCCGTGGATATCTTGATGTAACCGGCGGGCTGTGGGCTGATTATTTTAAGGATGTTGATGAGATGGATTCTATTCCATTTTATGGTTCTGATATCGTTATTGACTTTGAGTCTAGGCCGACAGGGACGGCAGACTATAATAATAACTGGATTGTTTATGGCGGATATCCTGAGACATTTGCCGAAGGAGATATGGTTCCTGAACCGGCTTCATTGGTCCTGCTTGGATTGGGACTTGGCTTGGCAGGAATCGTTCGCAGGAAAAGGCGTTAAGTTCTATTTCTTATCTTGAGTTTATTAAACGGGAAGGAAAAAATCCTTCCCGTTTTCTTTTTTTATCTTGATTTCGCCGCTAGTTTTCAACAGGTATAAGTATTTATTGGCCTCGACCTTTCTTATGCCAAAAGCAACGCATATGTCTTCTATTGTCATGGGCCTTCTTTTTATGCTGTTGAGGATATCTTGTGTAAGATTATGGCCTTTTTGGGAGTGAGAGGCTTTATTAATGCGTTTTCTTGCAATGATTTCAGAGTTTATGCCTGATTGGATTAGCATGGAATTCAATAGTTTTAGTTTTGAGATAGGGCTTGGTTGAACCCAGTTTACAGCGCCCGGACGGTCTAATGTGTTTATCTGGGCATTGTCAGGCTGGATTTTTTTGATTATTTTAACTATTTGATTAAAGTTCTGTTTAGAGTCATTAACGCCTCTTGCAATGAATATTTCTAAAATATATAGGCCGTTATATTCATTGCGCATACTTATTAATCCATCGATATATTTCCTAAAAGATAATTTTTTGTAAGGGCGGTTAATCTTGATAAAAATGTTGTTATCCCCGGCATCTAACGACGGTATTATCGTATCACAACGAAGGACGGCATTTCTAACCTCTTTTCTGTAAAATAATGTCCCGTTTGTTAATAATGCCAATTTGTATTCAGGATATTTGTCTTTTACATAATCTATTATATCTCCGATTTTGTTGTGGAGTGTTGGTTCGCCTGATCCAGAAAAGGTGATGTAATCAAGTTTCGGCCTTGTTTTTAGATAGCTGTTTAGTTCCTTTATGACCGCTTTTGTAGGAACGTATTCCATTCTGCGGTTCGTTAATCTCATAGTTGGGCCGCATTCGCAGTATATACAGTTTAGCGAGCATATCTTTGAGGGCAATAAGTCAATGCCAAGAGATATTCCCAGCCTTCTGGATGGCACAGGCCCGAATATGTATTTGAATTCTCTTTCCATATAAAACTCATTATATATCCACATCAAATTATATACAAATATAATATATGCTTGTTTGGGATATTGCGTTGAATTATCCCGTGAGATGTGTATAATATAGGTTAATATAAGAGTGGCTTTTTTGACGGAAGGAGTCTTTTTATGTTTGAAAAGGTGGATTATTTAGCCGACCTTATCAGGATAGAACTTAGCGATGAAGAAAGGGATTTGTTCTCAAAGCAGTTAGGGGATATCCTTGATTATATAGGGCTTCTTAATGAGGTGGATACCGATGGGTTTGAACCCCTTTATCATCCTTTGCCAATTCATAGCAGAATGAGAAAGGATGTTGAAGGTATTTCTTTGGGCAAAAATCAGGTCTTTGCCTCTTCAAAGCATAATAAAGATGGATATTTTACTGTTCCAAAGGTGATATGATGAAAGACGTTCATTTCTTGACGATTAAAGAGGTTCAACAGGCTGTTAACAGCGGAGAGTTGTCTTTTGCCGATTACGTCGATGCCCTGCAGAAGCGAATTGAGCAGTACGATGGTAAGGTTAATGCATTTGTCCCTCATAGCCAATGGGGCGATGTGAAAACTGCTTCTAATAATGGGCACTTGTCAGGATGCGCTATCGCTATTAAGGATAATATCTGTGAAGAAGGCAAGTTAACGACATGCGCATCTAAGATATTGGAAGGGTTTAAACCGCCGTATGATGCAACGGTTATTAAGAGGTTGAAGGAGGCGGGCGCGTTGATTGCCGGTAAGGTGAATATGGATGAATTTGCATTTGGCTCGTCTTGTGAGACGTCTTGTTATTTTCCAACGAAAAATCCTTGGGATCTTTTAAAGGTTCCCGGAGGCTCAAGCGGGGGTTCTGCCGCCGCTGTTGCCGCTGGTTTTGTGCCGGCTGCTCTTGGTTCTGATACAGGTGGTTCTATTCGCCAGCCCGCTGCCCTTTGCGGGGTTGTTGGGCTTAAACCGACTTATGGGCGGGTATCCCGTTATGGGCTTATTGCCTTTGCTTCCAGTCTTGATCAGATAGGTGTTTTTTCCAGGACTGTTGAGGATAGCGCGCTTGTTCTTGAATCTATCGCCGGATATGATGAGAAGGATTCCACGAGCGCAGAGGTTGAGGTTGAAAAGTATACCGAGTTTTTGTCAAAGGATTTGAAAGGCCTTAAAATAGGCGTTCCCAAGGAATACTTTATTGACGGGGTTGATAAAGAGGTCAGGCATTTTGTTGAGAACGTTAAGGTGGTTTTAAATGACCTTGGCGCGGAGCTGGTTGAAATAAGCCTTCCTCATACGAAGTATTGTGTTGCGATTTATTATATCGTTGCAACTGCTGAGGCCAGTTCTAATTTGGCTCGTTTTGATGGAGTAGAATATGGCTATCGCGCTGAAGCCGAAGGGCTTTGGCAGATGTACAAAAAGACAAGGGGTGAAGGCTTTGGCAAAGAGGCCAAGCGCAGGATTATATTAGGGACGTATGTCCTGTCCAGTGGTTATTACGACGCGTATTATCTTAAGGCCCAAAAGATGAGGGCGCTTATAAGCAAGGATTTTGAGGATGTGTTTAAGGTGTGCGATGTTATTATGTCGCCGACTTCTCCGACAACGGCGTTTGGCCTCGGAGATAGGTTGTCTGACCCGCTCTCTATGTATTTGTCTGATATATTTACTATATCTGCCAATCTGGCTGGCATACCGGCAATATCTGTGCCTTGCGCTATTGCCTCTGACGGGTTGCCTGTTGGCGTGCAGTTTATGGCAAGGCCTTTTGGCGAGTCTGTTATGTTTAGAACAGCTTATGCGTATGAGCAGGCCACACCTTGGCATAATAAGCATCCAAATATTTCGTAAGATAGGAGTTGATTATGGAATGGGAAGCGGTTATAGGACTGGAAGTCCACGTTCAGGTGAAGACAAAGACAAAGATATTTTGTTCTTGTAAAAACGAATTTGGTTCAGAACCTAATTCCAATGTTTGTCCGGTGTGTTTAGGCCTGCCCGGCGTTTTGCCTGTGTTTAATGAAAAGGTATTAGAAGCGGCTGTATTGGCCGGGCTTGGCTTGAATTGTTCTATTGCCCGGTATACCAAGTTTGATAGGAAGAATTATTTTTATCCTGATCTGCCAAAGGCCTATCAGATATCTCAGTATGATATGCCTATTTGTGTTAATGGGCATCTTGATATAGTTGTGAATGGAGAGGGGAAAAAGATAGGCATAACCCGTATTCATATGGAAGAGGATGCGGGGAAGTTGATTCACGGGCAAGGGATGTCTTTGGTGGATTACAACAGGACAGGCGTGCCTTTGCTGGAAATTGTCAGCGAGCCGGATATGAGAAGCCCTGATGAGGCATATGAGTATTTGACTGTGTTAAAGCAGATAATCCAGTATTTGGGTGTTTCAGATTGTGATATGGAAAAGGGCTCTTTGAGGTGCGATGCAAACGTATCCGTTCGCAAGAAGGGCGATGAGAAGTTTGGTGTGAAAACGGAGATAAAGAATCTGAATTCCTTTAAGGCTGTTAAAAGCGCCTTGGAGTTTGAGATAAAACGCCAGATCAAGGCCATTGAAGATGGGCAAAGGATTGTTCAGGAGACAAGGCTTTGGGATTCGGATAAGTTGGTTACGGTTTCTATGCGCAGTAAAGAAGAGGCGCATGATTATAGATATTTCCCCGAGCCTGATTTGCTTCCTATTGTGATAGAGGATTCCTATATTGATTCTATTAAAGAAATGCTTCCGGAACTTCCCAAAGAGAGAATGTCAAGAATGCAAAAGGATTATAATATCACTGAATACGATGCATCTGTTTTGTGTCAGGAAAAGGCCTTGGCGGATTTATATGAAGAGGCTGCCAAAGGTGTTGAGGATAAGAAAAAGTTGGCGAATATGTTTATAAGTATATTGCTTCAGCAGTTAAACGATAAACAGTTATCTGTGGGCGAGCTTTCTGTTTCCCCTAAGGATTTGGGAGAGATATGTTCTATGTGGGCAGGCGGAAAGATAAATAATATTGCGCTTCAAACAGCGTTAAAGGAGTCCATTGAAAGAGGGAATAGTCCTGCTGATGTGGTAAAGGAAAAGGGCCTTTTGCAGGTACAGGATTCATCTCAGCTTGAGGAATTTGCCAAAGAAGCCATAGAGGCGAATCCAAAGGTTGTTGAGGATTACCGGGCAGGGAAAAAGAATGCGGTTATGTTTCTAGTAGGACAGGTTATGAAGGCCTCGCGAGGCAAGGCCAATCCTCAGAAGGTTAAAGAGATATTGGAATCTCTTTTGTCCTCTTGATTTTTTTATCCCATAATAGGAGGGGCGATGACTAATAAAAAGATAAGGGCTGTATCTATCTTAATGGCATTTTTCTTGATTGCTGCAACTTCTTCTGCCGGCGTTTTGCAAAAGATACGCGAGAAAGTGGATGTTTACAAGAATTTAGCGGTTTTTGCCGATGTTCTTACCATTATAAGAACTGCCTATGTAGAGCCTCTTGACCCGAAAGACCTTATATATAACGCGGTTAAAGGGATGTTTTATAGTTTGGACCCTTATTCTATTTTTATGCCCCCTGATGAATATCAGGAATTTTTAGGGGATACCGAAGGTAAATTTGGGGGCATAGGTATTCAGGTTGGAATAAGGGATGGTTTTTTGACGGTTATTGCTCCTATTGAAGGGTCTCCTGCCTGGAAAGTTGGGGTTAAGGCAGGAGATAAGATTGTTAAAATAGACGGAGAAATCACACAAGGCATCACTTTAAATGAGGCAGTCAGCAAGATTAGAGGCGCTCCTGGGTCAAAAGTGAAGTTGTCTTTGCTCAGAAAAGACGTGGATCACCTGATAGAGGTCGAAATTGAACGGGATATCATCCAGATAGACGAGATTACCGCTGTTGAAGTTATTGATAAGGATGCGCAGATAGGCTATATTCGTATTACGAAATTTAATGACGATATGGTCAAGGATTTGGATGATGGATTGGAAAAATTAATCAGAAAAGAGAGTATAAAAGCCCTGATTATAGATATAAGAAATAATCCTGGAGGTATGCTCGTCTCTGCCGTCGATCTCTGTGGCAGGTTTTTGCCAAATGGAAGCGAGGTTGTGTATACAAAGGGAAGAATAGACAAGGAAAGGCATTATAAGACCTCTTATTCCCGCCCTATTACGAATATTCCTTTGGTGATACTGATTAATGAAGGTTCTGCTTCGGCTTCCGAGATATTTGCAGGGGCAATGCAGTATTATGGCAGGGCTATTGTGGTGGGTGAAAAGAGTTATGGAAAGGGTGTTGTGCAGCAGATATTCTCTTTAAATGATGGCTCGGCAGTAAAATTGACGACTGAAAAATATTATCTGCCGGACGATCGGTGTATAGAAGGTGAAGGGATTATGCCGGATGTTGTTGTTGAACGTAAGTACACCTTAACTCAAGAGGAGCTGGATGATATCTTGAAAGGCGATATGGACGTAGATCGTATATTTGATATTATAAAAAGGGGAGATAAACTCTTGGATGCGGAAGATAAGGATTCGGTTTCACTTCAAGAAATAAAATACGATTATCAGGTGCAAGAGGCGTTGAATCTATTGAAAACCATAATGATAGCATCCAATAAAAAATTAATATCCTATCTATCGGGGAAATAATAATTTGCTTGAAAATTATAGCGCTGAAATAGCGCCATAAGGCCATTGTGTAAGGGGGAATAAAAGAAAATTCGTGCAAATTGCCTTAATTTGTTGTATAATTTTAAAAAGGTTTAAATGTTGTGCAAAGGAGAGGGGTTTGAACAGAATAGGAAGAAATAGATTTTTGAATGTGTGTTTGGTCTTTCTTCTTGTCTTTTCTTCTTTTACAGGGCAATCTTATGCCTCGTCTGTCAATAATTTGTTTTCTGCGCCTATTGCTATGCAGATTTTGCCCAATAATGCGGTGAGGTTGTTTGTTGATGAGGGCTCTTTTAGTTTTTCGATTGAAAAGACTGAAAAGATATTCTTGGAGTTTTTATCTATAAATAAGAAGGACTTATGGGTGAATCTGACGCCAAACGATCCGGTTAGTGCTCTTTCGTTGAGTTATACTGATATTGCGCCTGTTTTTTTGAGGACTGATTTGAGATTTAAGAAGGATATTAGCCGTTTGCTTTTTCCGTTGGCATTAGAATCAGACAAGGATCTGGAGTTTTTTCCTATATTTTGGATAGAGCCATTGAAGGCAAGATTGGTCAAGTATAGAGATGGTGTTTGGGCCGTAAAATCCTTGGGTTTAAGGGTTAGGATGAAAATGTCCAAGGGAATGCCTGATTACGTGAAGTCTATTGTCGCGCCACTCAATAAGATGGTATCTAATCACGATGCCTATAAAGAATTGAGGGATTTGTATGCTATTTACGTCTTGGCTGTTCATTTTAAAAGGTATTTAAGCAAAAAATCCGATAAATTATATGGAAATACTATATTGCCTTTTGTCTCTGGCCGGCCTTTTGACCCTTTATTCTTCAAACGCCTGTATATGCAGGATTTTATGAAGGATGTTAATAAGTCTTTTCGTGGAGAATCTTTTGTGTATTATCTAGGCGGGGTTAATTTTGGTCGCAAGCCTTTTATCGGTAAGATAAAATCACGTGATGATTTTCGTGAAATGGGTTGGGAAAAAGGACGCGAGCTCTTGTTTTTGCCGCAAAAAGACCTTTATTCGATAGAACAGGTATATGTGCATCTGCCTGTTGATCGCGCAAAGATAAAAGAGGCTGCCGGGCAAATAAGCGGGGTGGTTTTCCCTTGCCGTTTGGATTTGGTTGTTCCGGATGAGGATGTTGAGTTTTGCAAAGGGCTTGGATTGTATGCTATGCCTGAAACGAGATTTAAGAAGTTGATAGGGTCTAATAAAGGCATTTTATCCAATGGTGTCTTGTTAATAGACAGCGCAGAACGTCCTATTGTGAAGGATATTAGGCGTTCAATGGATTTAAATGTGGTTTTGTATGGGCAGCAAGGCCCTCTTAATTTAGTTGAGCTATTGAAAAAACGAGGAATCGGTTTGACGCTTGTCAGGAGGATTATAGCACAGGCTGTTTCTGATTTGCCATTTTATTATAGATATGGCGTGCTTGAGGGGCTGCCAAGAATAACCGAAGATGGTTATTCCTTTTATTTTGATGCAAAGAACCTTTTTGGATTGGATTCCCTGTTTCTATTTTGCAATAATTCAAATAGATTAGCAGATTTTGCAAGGATCTATCAGGTTTTGTTTCCTAAACTTAGAAGGTTATATTCAATTCAAGAACAAGGGAATATTTCGAAAATCAAGTTTAGTTCAGGTATGCTGATTAGCGACTTTCTCGTTAGTTATGAATTGCCTGAAAGGGGTATGCTTACCTTGGCTTACGAATTAGGCCTTGGGGCTGGAATGGCCTATGCCATTGGCATGAATTCAGGCTCTTTGGATGATTATACTGTATTCTCAAAGGGCGGCAGATTAAGGGCAGTGTGTTTTTCTCAAGATAAGGCAGGGAATGCTGCGGATTTGATAAGGGTGTTTGATGAGCTGCAAAGGCGGCTGCGTGTTTCAGATAGGTTTTTGTTATGGAAGATGGCTAATGCGTTTTTAATGGGCGTCTCTTATGGCATAAGGGATGCTGTCTTTGCGATAGAAGATAATGCTGCCTTTTTCGCTTTGTCTAATGGTAGTCTTGACGATTCAGAGTTTGTCCTGCAGAGGCTGCAGCAGATTATCCCTCAACGAGTATTAGATGGCCTTATAATGTCTATGTCCGATAAATTTTCATTGATATTGCCGCACATCTCTGTTGCAGAAGTGAAGGGCAATAAATCTAAATTTATGTTTCATTTCAATAGGGCATCAAGCGCCATTTATATGTTTTGGGGTTCCATTGTTAGAAAACCTGCCTTTATATCCGGGATTTCCGCAATGGCATTTTTATTGATGCCTGCGGCAGGCGCTTTCGGCAAGATGGTGGCAGATACCATGTATTCTGGCAATCTGCAGGTTTTAGATCCGCAGAATATGATTTCTATCTTTAGCGGGGGCATGTTGGCATGTTTTGCAAAACCTAAGCATACTAAAAGTCTTAAAAAGAAGCTCAAGAAAAAGAATAGGATAAAGAAGACAAAACCGAAACTATTGTTATCGAAATCCAGTAAAGAAGAGGCGTTAATTAGTTATCTAAATCAGGTTATTGATGACCCCGAGTCGTTCGATAAAATTCGCGGCGTTATATACAAAAATATTTCTATTTTGGAAAAAAGACTGAATAAAATAGATGACCTTAATGAATTCATAATAAGGATTCGTTCTATTGATAAGATGATGCAGTTATTGCCGGCCTTGTCTGATAAACTTAAGCAGGATGAAATAATGGATTTGGTTGCAAGGGTATTGCCATTGTTTCGCTGGGCACAGCGCGCATCTTTACAGGCCAAAGGCTTATCTATTGATTTAAGGGCAGGATACGAGGCCAGTTTATTGTTGTTCTCTAAATTGGATTTGGATTCAACGTTTCCATCAAAATCAATACAGGAACTTGTCGATAGGTTTTTTCATTTGTTTTTGGAAAATATACTCACACCTGTATCAAAGGATGAGTTTTTGACGGATAGTTTGCTGCGATTAATGGACATCATTGAGTTTAGACTTAATTTATCTAACGCAAGAAACAGCCTTGATAATCAGTCAGTTTATTCTGTAATTGATGCATACGCTATTATTTTGTCTTTTGCATCTGAACTGCCTGTTTTTGAACAGCGTGGGGCAGATATACATGTCCTAAAAGGCAGGTTGTTGGAATTTGTTCCTAAAGATTACCGCCTTAAACTTTCCAAACTTTCAAGTGGCAGTAAAAATCTTAACGTTTTCTCGTATAGAACTGTTGAAACGATACTGTTAAAAGGTTATAACGAACTCTTGCGCAAAACAAAAGAGCGTGTTATTCAGATGGTGCGTGATAATTCTTTTAATCCTCTTTATTTGCCGCAGTGTGTATTGATTGGCATTTTTACAAAAGATGCCGAATTTGTGGATGGTATTGTTAATACAAAACATTCGAGAGCGCATTTAAGAGATATTATGTACGATATATTTAGTAAATCGGTTCCTATCTGCTCCTTAAAGGGATCGAAGCAACAGGTCTCTGGTTCTTATAGTATTATAAGGGATAAACTCGTCAAGCCTTATCCAGAAATAGCCTTGTGGTATGCGATATTTGATAATGCTAATGTAAAGATGCGTTCTTTTGTTTATTCGATGTTGTCAGAGGTCTTGGAAAAGTCGGAAAAACACGCTGTTTGTAATTCTATCGCCGATAGAATAATTCGATCAAGTGAGCTTATAGATAAGTTTTCAGAGAGATTCGAATCTATACCTGCTGAGTTTTCTTATTTGATATTGCAGGCAATGGCCTACAACCCAAGGTCAAGCAAGTCAAAGTTATCACCTCTTGCCAGTAAGGCGCTTAAGCAATGGAGTGTAATCAAGAAGGAACATTCGTTAAAGGCTATGGAATTAGCGGTTTCTCTTATGGCTTATGCCAATATATATGGATTGTCCAAGGAAGAAGAGGATGTTTTATTGAAGTACATAATAGAGAGGATTAGGTCGTTCGCAAGTGGTGAGATAGATATGCCTTTTGGCATAATCTCTGCCGCTATTTCCGAAATTCCCGACAAGATGTTAGGCACAAATGCCAGCGCGATTATAAGGGCTTTTATAAGATTACAATCACTGCCTATTGATAGAATAGATAATTTTTTTGCCATAAAATCCGCGCAAGGCCTTATTAATAAGGTGATAAAATCCGCTTTTCATGTCAATTCATATGATTTGTTGCAGGACCTTTCCGATGCGCTTAATCCTTTTTACGCAAAACTAAAAGTCGCGGGTAAAGATTTACCTATACAGGTTTATGCTCGGATGTTGATCGTGTATCAGGATATCCAGTATCTTGCTATTATAACAGGAGAAAACGATCTTGCCGTAAAGATAAGTAATGATATAGAGGCCGTTGGTATTTCACAGCAAGATCTGAGACGGGTTGATAAGAACTTATCGCGTTATATAATCTCTAAGTCGTTATTGATAGATTATGTATCTAATAGGAATACATCAAAAGATAACTTAAAATCCATAGCAATAGATTTTGATTATTATAACGAAAATTTTCCGGAGTTGTTCGCATGGATTTTCCCGCTGATAATCAATTCCGCAGATGACTATGGTTTGAAGTTGTTTGGTGAAAAGGCATTAGATTACGCCAAAACCAATAGTCAATTAAACTTTGCTGCAGGCAACCTGTTTAAATCTTATGTTGTATTGAGGAATAGAGATGAATTATCAGCAGATGATTTAGAGGACATGCTCTATAATCTGGAAGAAGTAGGGGCCATTTTTATGAACTGGACAGGATATACGCCAAAAGGAGATGTTATTGACGATGTTTTGGATTTGTGTAAAAACAATAGGCTTGCTATTCCGCAAGGCATAAGGGATTTTCTTACTGCGTATCTCGTGGTAGCGGCAGGTGTAGAATCTCATGAGACGAGGTATTTTTTGCAGAATAATTATTTTGAAAGCGCAAAGAAAAGCAGAAAGGAGTTTAAAAAGGTTTACGGTATGTTGCTCGATATGCCTATTAAGGACAAGTTAAAAAAACGCCTGTTGATGGATGCTATCAGATGCGCTGTTTTTAAGGAGGATGAGGAACCATTAGTGGGCAAGGTAAGTATTTATCTAAACAAGATGATAAAGAACATATCTGATAGCCTGCGTATGAGGCACTCGGATAAGAAAAAGGATAAGAAAACAGCCAAAAGGCTTTTGTTAGAAGCAGGGGCAGAATGGAAGGAATTGAACTATGCCTTTTATAGTGATGATGTTAGATCGGCTTATAAGGACGAGATAAGTTCTTTGTATCAACGGGCTGATAAGTATCCTGCCGCGCAGAAATTGCTTAAATCTATGTTGGACGTTATTGCGTTGTTGGATAATGATTATAATTCTGCAAGGCCTGCGAGTGTGTTGGTTTCTTATCTCTTTACGCACGTTGATAAGCTATCTGAAGAGGATAGGGCATTTTGCATGGAGTTGGCATCTGTCAGGGCATGGTCTATGCCGCTGTTATATGGGCTTTGGCAAGATGAAGATGTCAGATACGGGGTTTATGAGCTGATGCAGAAACTGCTTGAGAAACGCATTGCAGGGTTGTTTGATCAAAGGGTAATAATATCCAAGTTTAACGGCATAGATCTGACGTATGATAGGCAAACAACGGCAAATAATGTCAAAGGGGAATATACAGCGGAGCGTTATAAACTGGGGCCCAAGGGGCGTGTTTACAATATATCCTTTGAGGGGATTTCCTTGTCAGTTCCAAGAGAGATTTTGAATAACCGGCTGGCTGAAGATATATCCCTTGAGAGGAAATTTATAAAGGATATGGAACAATGGACATTGTATAAACAACAGAGAGTTATTTCGATTGTGTTTTTTAGTCGGCAGGATGGAATAATAATTAACAAAGATGCCCTTATAGAAAGCTCTGATAAAATGCCTTTATTGGATGTTTTTGGCATTGCTTATAATGATTTGATAAATGATGATTACGACGATAACGGCCAGAATCAAGGTCCCTCTCAAGATCGGGATAAGGCGATGAAATCTGCTTTAGAAGATCTGTTGGAAGAGGGCGGCAAAGGTAAGAAAATCCCAACTATTTATAAATCCAATAGTTTTGTTTTGATAGAGGACAAACTGGTCGATTTGGGCATGGATAGGTCTAAGGCAGGTGTTATTGCCTTGGCGCTTAACCATATATTCCCTGATATGAGGGGACTGCAAGCAGATTTGATTAGAATGGTGATGAATGCGAAAAATCTAAATTTTGCCTTATTTGAGATAGCAAAGTTTATAGCCAAAAATTCCTCTGTTGAGGATAAGGAGTTTATCAAATATGTTGTAGCCAATATGCCTGTAAAAATGCCGCTTGCATATAGGGAATATTTTATTTTGGGCAACAGCAGGTTTAATGGTAAAATCCGATTAAATCAATCTCTGAAAAATATGTCTGAAGATTTGTTGCAAAAATTAGGCCTTATCTTGGGTTGTGATTTGCATTATGCAATGGCTTATAAGCCTGGGAATAAGGATAAAGCCTCGATGATTTTATTTAAGATTATTGCTTTTGATAAATCGTATTGGCAAGAGCTGTTGGGACAAAAATTCAAAGCGGCATTTAAGCGTATTAGCAGGATTGCTTCCTCAACGGTTTTGAGTTCCGCAAAAAAGACAGAACGTATACTATATATATTGAAAAATGCATTTGCGGCAGATCCTGTTATGAACGCCGATGTGGAAGGCGCATATATGCTGTTTAGGCAGTTTTATCCCAATATACAGGATAAACGCCTGCTTATAAAAGAAAAAGACATCCCCAAGGGTGGAGTAGTTCTGTAAAGTGAAATAATATACTTAAAGGGGGATTTTTATGAAGTGGTTTAAGGAAGATCTTTATCATAGCAAGTATGCGCAGGCAATCGTTGTTGATAAGGAGTTGTATAAGGGCAAGAGCAAGTTTCAAAAGATATTTTTGTTTGAAAATTCTGTTTTAGGCAAGGTCCTTGTATTGGACGATATTGTCCAAACAACAGAAGTAGATGAATTTATATATCACGAGATGCTTGCGCATTGCGCAATGTCTATGCATCGCAAGCCAAAAAGCGTTCTTATAATCGGCGGTGGAGATGGGGGCACACTAGAGGAGGTCATTAAATACAGGACCGTTGAGAAAATCGTGATGGTCGAGATAGACGGAGCAGTGGTTGATCTGGCAAAAAAATACCTTAGGTCTATATGTGGAAAGGCATTCGAAGATAAAAGAACGAAGTTGATAATAGATGATGGAATTAAATACGTGCAAGATACGAAAGAGAAGTTCGATGTCGTTATAGTGGACTCTCCAGATCCAATCGGCCCGGGCAAAGTTCTGTTTAGCGCGAAATTCTATAAAGGTGTTTACAATATCTTGAATAAAAAAGGTGTGATGAGCAGACAAACAGGCTCAACATTTTTTCAAAAAGGCGAGTTGAGAGAAGAGATGAAGAAAGTGGAAAACATCTTTGGACGGGTCGTGCCTTATCTTGCCCCTGTGCCGACTTATGTGGGGGGGTTCTTCTCATTTATTCTCGGGATAAAAGGCATATCGTGCAAGTCATATGCATCCAGAGCCAGAATCGCCCTTTCATGGGGCAATGTCAAAAAGTTGAGGTATTTTTCACCTGAAGTATTTGCGGCCTCAACTGTGTTGCCTCCGTACGCGCTGGAGAGGTAAATGCATTTTTTAAGACGACGAAAAAATGTATTGGTTTTAGGCAGCGGAGCGGCAAGGGGGCTTGCGCATTTGGGTGTCTTGAGAAGATTAATAGAAAAAGGCGTAATGTTTGATGCCGTTATAGGGACGAGTATAGGCGCTATTATCGGGGCATATTACGCATTAAATCTCGAAATAGAAGGGTTGATTGACTTTGCATTGCGTTTGGATTGGAAAGACGTTCTGCAGACGTTGGACGTAAATTGGGCTAACTTGTCAAAAGGCGGCCTTGTATCAGGTGAAAAGTCAATACAGTTGTTTAATCCGATCTTTTCTGATTTCGATTTTACCGATTGTAATGTGCCTTTTGCCTGCATTGCCACAGAGCTTTCAACAGGGATGCCTGTTATTTTAAATGAAGGCAGGATAATAAATGCATTGCGGGCTAGTTATTCCATACCGGGGATATTCGTGCCAGTGAGCAAAGGAGATATGTTCTTGATAGATGGCGGGGTTTCAAGCCCTTTGGCTATTGTTCAAGCAAAGCATTTATGGGGCGAAAGGATTAGGCCATGGGTTGTGAACGTGTTGTGCGGCCCGCCAAAATTGGAATCCAAGTCCAACAATAAGATATGGGACGTTATCAGTAATGTTTTTGGGCATCACGATAAGTTTTCACCGTCTATAATGGACGTTTTGACGCAATCTGTTTTTATCATGGAATCCTCTATTGCTATGGCGCAGATGAGAGAAGGATACGTCATAATCCATCCGGATACCTCTTTTGTACACTTTATGGATTTTACAAAGGCAAGAGAACTTATGTCTGTGGGGTATAGGGAAACAGTTAAGGTTATCGGGTAATTTGTGCTCCGATGATAGGTATATCTCTTCTATAATATTTATTGAACGTTGGTTTATTAAAATTTTATTTTATTGTGTAAGTAATTAAGTGGATTTTTTAAAATAGTATCTTGCCTCCAAAACTCTTAAGATTATTTGGTGTCATAAAACATTTCACTGAATTGCTTTTCAGTAGTATAATATCTTTCCTTTATAGAAATATTTTTGGGATAATTTGATTTGTTATTTTTATTCTTCAAGGAGGGTTTTATGCAGTTTTCAAGGTATTTGGAAAAACTTCCGCCGTATCTTTTTGCTGATATAGACAAGGCGAAAAGACAGGCTGTTGCGGATGGCAAGGATGTTATTGATCTTGGTATTGGCGATCCGGATACTCCCACCCCGCAGTTTATTATAGATGCGATGTGTAATGCCTTAAAGGATCCATCAACACATAAGTATGCTATGGATCAGGGATGCCCTGAGTTAAGGGAACAAATAGCTATTTGGTATAAGAAGCGTTTTAATGTAGAACTGTCTGTAAACGAGGAGATCCTCGCGCTTATTGGTTCTAAAGAGGGGATTGCGCACCTGCCGTTTGCAATGAATAATATCGGCGATGTTAATTTGGTACCTTCTCCTTGTTATCCTCCATATAAAAATGCTACTCTTCTGGCAGGCGCAGAGGTCTATGAATTGCCTTTGCTTGAAGAAAACGGGTTTATGCCGTATCTTGATAAGATTAAGGAGTCTGTTTGGCACAAGGTGAAGATCTTGTATCTAAATTATCCTAATAATCCGACTTCCGCTGTGGGAGATTGGGAGTTTTTTGAAAAGTGTTTGTTTTATGCAAAGAAATATGACTTTCTTATTGCCCAAGATATGGCCTATTCTGAGATTGCCTATGACGGGTATAAACCTATAAGCATTTTGGAGGTGGATAAGAACAAGGAACATTCTATTGAATTTCATTCTCTTTCAAAGACTTATAATATGACTGGTTGGCGTATCGGCTGGGTTTGTGGCAATAAGGATGCGGTAAAGGCGTTATCCAAGTTTAAGTCTAACATGGATTCAGGGATTTTTCAGGCCATCCAGCTTGCTGGTATTGAGGCCCTCAAGAATGGGGATGAGCATATAAGGCAGATTCAGGCGATGTATAAAAGAAGGCGCGATGTATTGGTGGATGAGCTTTCTGATGCCGGGTTTGCAGTAAACAGGCCCAAAGCCACTTTTTATGTGTGGATGCGTGTGCCTGCCGGTGAGACTTCCATCTCATTTGCCAAGACGCTGTTGGAAAAGGCCTCTATTGTGGCAACTCCGGGTGTTGGTTTCGGAAGGGCAGGCGAAGGGTATATCCGGTTTGCTTTGACTGTCCCTGAGGACAGGTTGAAAGAGGCCGTGGGAAGGTTGAAAGGCGTGGTTGTATGAGGCGGTTTTTTGTTGTTGCCTTGTTTTTGGGTTTATTTGTTCCTGTTTGGGCAAATGATGCAGGGCAGTCTTCTGTTTCTCAAACGATAGAAGGGTTTAAGTTGAGCGGTTTTAACCCTGACGGTTCAAAGGATTGGGATCTGAACGGTAAGACGGCCTATATTGAGGATGATGTGATGCGTTTTGACAAGATTGAGGGGCATGGGTATTCCAAGGAGGATATTATAAAGGTATCGTCGGATAAAGGCCTGTATAATCAGAGGACGGGCAATTTGCTTTTGTCAGAGAATGTTATTGCGCAGTCTAAAACAGGCGCAAAGATTATCACAGACAAGGCGATGTGGGATACTGCAAGCAATACTATTCACACAGACAGCCATGTGGTTGCTATTAAAGGCGCTTCTATTGC
The DNA here is from genome assembly GCA_964469495.1 of uncultured Planctomycetia bacterium. Taxonomy (GTDB): domain Bacteria; phylum Omnitrophota; class Gorgyraeia; order S143-82; family S143-82; genus CAYXYY01. The sequence goes on from CAYXYY010000048.1 coordinate 31,874, forward strand.
CCAGTCAAACGGGGCTCAGGTGAAGATAGATGAAAACTCTGTTGATATGAAAAAGGATGTTGTCGTGCAGATAGAAAGGATGGAAGGCAATAAGAAGGTAAAGACTTCTATTACTTGTGATGGGCCTCTTCAGGTTAATTATGAGAAGAAAACAGCGGTTTTTAATAATAATGTTGTGGTGCATGATAAGGACGCGGTGATTTATTCGGATAAGCTGTTTGTTTATTTTAATAATGACGATAACAAGATTACGGATATCGTTGCCAAGGGCAACGTCAGGATTATCAAAGGCGATAATGAAACCAAAGGCCAAGAGGCGCACTATAACGTTTCAACTCAGGAGCTGGTAATGACTGGCAGGCCGACTGTTTTGTTCTATGGAGAGGATGGGCAGAATGCACTTGCTGGAAACTGAGGATATTACAAAGCAATATGGCGGGCGCAAGATAGTTGACGGGGTTAATATCAAGATTAAGCGCGGCGAAGTTGTGGGATTGCTTGGGCCTAATGGCGCTGGCAAGACAACGACGTTTTATATGGTCGTGGGTATTGTTAAGCCTGACAGCGGGCAGATATTGTTTGATAATAAGGATATAACAAGTCTTCCTATCCATAAACGCGCCCAGCTTGGTATGGCATATCTTCCTCAGGAACCATCAGTATTCCGTAAATTAACGGTTGAGGAAAATATTATGGCTTTTTTAGAGACCCTGCCTTTGTCCCGCAAGGCAAGGGAGAGAAAACTATTGTCTTCTTTGGCAGAGCTTAATCTATTGCATCTTCGCAAAAGCAAGAGTTATATGCTTTCAGGCGGGGAAAGGCGGCGGTTGGAGATTACAAGGGCATTGCTTATGAACCCGATGTTCCTGCTTTTAGACGAGCCGTTTTCAGGTATTGACCCTATTGTTGTTTCAGAGGCGCAACAGATTATTTTGGGCCTAAAGGAGAGAGGTTTTGGTATTTTGCTTACGGATCATAATGTGAGAGAAACATTGTCTATTACAGATAGGGCGTATCTGATTGCAAATGGAAAGATATTGTTTGACGGCACTCCTCAGGAGTTGCTGGATAACGAGCATGCGAGAAAGATGTATCTTGGCGATGATTTTAAATTGTAAGGAGGAAGAAGTAAGATGAGTCAGTCTAAGAAGAACACTTCGGAAAAGGAGATAACGTTTGTTATTGATGCGAAGGAATTTGAAGGGCCTTGGTCAAAGGCGGTTAAAAAGGTTCAAAAGAAGGTTCAGATCCCGGGATTTAGAAAGGGTAAGGCGCCGGTTGATATTGTCAAGAAGCGTTTTTTGAATGATATAAAAGAGGGCGTTTTAAGTGATTATCTAATGGAACGCGCGCTTCAAGAGGCAAAAGAACAAGGGCTTGAGCCGTTGGATATCCCTATGTTTACCGCTTTTGAGGTTCAAGAAGATGAATCAGCAAAGGTGTCGGTTATTATTACCGTATGGCCGAAAGTTAAACTGGCTAATTATAAGAAGATGAAGATAAAAAAAGAGAGCCCCAAATTGGATAAAAAGGAGTTAAAGAAGGCGATTGAGGATTTGAGGGCGAACATCAAAAAATCTATTGCGCAAAAGGAAAATAAGGACGAAAAGGATATAACAGATGAAGAGGTTGATTCCTATATTCGCGAGAGTCTGAATTATGAGTCAGCTCAAAAGATGGAAGAAGAGATGGAAAAAAAGATGCTTGCCGAGAAAAAGGTTGAGGTTGAGAGAAAGTTTGCGGAGGAGGTAGAGAATTTTCTTTTAGAAAATTCCGTTGCTGATGTTCCGAGTCTGTGGGTTTACAGAAAAGAAAGAGAGATAGCATCTGATATGGCAAGGCAATTGGAGCGTATGGGGATAAAAGGGCCGCAGCTTGAACAGTTCCTTAGCGCGCAGCGCGAAACAATCAAGGAAAAGGCCGGACGACAGACAAAACTCTTTGTGATCTTGGAGGAGATAGCGCGCAAAGAGGATATAAGGGCTAGTGAAGAGGAGATTGAGGCAGTGGTTGAGGATCAGGCAAGGTATTACAATATGAAGAAGGATGACCTGCTGGCGCGTTTAAAAGAAGATGAGGATAAGTGGAACAATGTGGCTTTGGAGATAGACCACAATAAGGTGTTTAGGTATCTGGTGTCTTTGGCTGAAGGCAAGGTGAAATAGGAGGTTGAAATGGGGCAGATAAATCAGTCTATTATACCTATGGTTGTTGAGCAGGAGGGAAGGTTTGAGCGTTCTTATGATATTTATTCGCGCCTTTTGAAGGACAGAATTATATTCATAGGCACGGCGATAGATGATAACGTCGCAAACATAGTTATTGCCCAGTTATTGTTCTTACAGATGCAGGATAGTGAAAAGGATATAAATATATATATCAATTCTCCGGGTGGTTCGGTGACTAGCGGACTGGCTATATACGATACAATGCGTTTTGTAAAGAACGATGTTTGTACTTATTGTATTGGACAGGCGGCAAGCATGGGCGCTGTGCTTTTGGCCGCGGGCACAAAAGGAAAGCGTTTTGCGCTGCCTAATTCGCGTATAATGATACATCAGCCTTGGGGAGGCGTGCAGGGAACGGCATCCGATATATCTATTCAGGCAAAAGAGATTCTAAAAATGAAGGAGAAACTCAATAAGATACTTGCCGATCATACAGGCAGGCCTATTGAGGAAATAGAAAAAGACACAGACAGAGATTATTTTATGTCGGCTTATGAATCTCAGGAATATGGACTTGTTGATAAGGTTATTGACCTAAAACCCATATAATAATACATAGGAGGATAACGATGAAAAAGTATCTATTAACACCAGGCCCGACGGTATTGCCGCCTTTTGTGCAGGAGGCCTTGTCGCGGCCTATTATCCATCACAGGACGCCGCAGTTCGGCGCCATATTAAAGGACGTTGAAGAGGGCTTGAAGTATATATTTCAGACAAAAGAGCCTGTTTTTTTGATTGCCTCTTCAGGCACTGGCGCAATGGAGGCTGCGGTTGCTAATGTTGCCTCTGCCGGAGATACAGTGATAACCGTTGAGGCTGGAAAATTCGGACAGCGCTGGACAGAGTTGGCAGAGGCATATGGCATAAAAGCGGTTCCTCTTAAGTTGGAGTGGGGCAATGCCCTTTCAGCGGAGGATGTTAAAAAGGCATTAAAGGATAACCCCGATGCAAAGGCCGTTTTTATAACACATTGCGAAACCTCAACAGGTGTTGATGTGGACATTGAATCTATTGCAAAGATTACAAAAGATAGTTCCGCATTGCTTGTGGTTGACGCTATATCTTCAATGGGAGTAAGCCCGTTAAAGATGGACGATTGGGGGGTTGATATAGTTGTTTCAGGCAGCCAAAAGGGGCTGATGCTTCCACCGGGGCTTGGTTTTATCGCTTTAAGCAAGAGGTCGTGGAAGTGGGTTGATGAGGCCAAAACCGGCAGGTATTATCTTGACTTGAGAAAATATAAGAAGGTGATAGAAAAACCTGATACGCCTTTTACCCCGGCTGTTGGGCTTATTGTGGCTATGAGAGAGGTTTGTAATTATTACAAGGAAAAGGGAATAGAGAATATGTGGGGTTCTTTTGAAAGGCTTGCGGAGGCTGCTAGAGCCGGGTTCAAGGAACTTGGATTAGAGCTTTTTGCCGAAAATCCGAGTAATGGGGTAACTGCGGTGAAGGTTCCTGAAGGGATTGACGGCGCTGGTATGGTGAAGTATATGCGTGATGAATTGGGTGTTACTATGGCAGGAGGACAGGCTCAATTAAAAGGCAAGATATTCCGTATGGCCCATATGGGATATATAGAGGCCTTTGATGTGATAATGGGACTTGCCGCTGTTGAGGCCGCGTTGGTGAAGTTTGGATTTAAACCCAAAGGGTCTGGCGTAAGCGCGGCGGAAAAGGTCCTGTTTGGTTAATCGTAAGTATGGGTTCTCGTAAAAAGCGTATTATAGTTTCGCAGAATAGTGGCTTTTGTATAGGTGTAAAACAGGCCATATCAAGAATAGAAGAGGCCTTGAAGACATACCCGGGCAGAACTATCTTCTGTCTGGGTATGTTTATCCATAATGAGAATGTGGTTAAGGAGTATGCCCAAAAGGGCCTGCGTTACGTCTCTTATGTGGAAGATGTCCCTGAGGGGGAGGTTTTGCTTTTGACTTCCCACGGAACTCCGCAGGAAATCCTTTCTAAAGCGCGAGAAAGAAATCTCATTATAGTTGATTTGATTTGCAGTTATGTCCTTGCGCTTCAAAATATAGCAAAAAAATTAAAAAACGAAGGATATGATGTCTTGCTTTTCGGAGATAAACAGCACCCGGAGATAAGGGCTATTTTAGATATCGTGCCAGAGGCGAAAGTCATTGACAAAGAAAGCATTTTGCAAGATAATTTAAATTTCAAAATAAATAAGGTTGGTGTGTTGTCTCAAACCACTCAATCTACGAAACTCTATAGCAGGCTTATCAAGCAGGTGCTTGAACGTCTGCCTGAAAAGGAGGTGAGGGTATATAATACTATATGCCGTGATGTAGTTGACCGGCAGAAAGAAGTCGCTGAAATGGCGAAGTTGTGCGATGTGATGCTGGTGTTGGGAGGCAGTAAAAGCGCTAATACCAGACGGCTCTATGAGATTGCATCGGAATATTCTAAAGCAAAGCACATTTCAGTGTTAGATGACTTTGACTGCGGTTTTTTGCAGGATGCTGAATCTGTCGGTGTTGTCAGCGGCACCTCTACTCCTGATTGGTTTGTCAGGGATATCGTTGGGTTAATTGAAGGTTGTTAATACGGTAAATCGTAAGTTAGGAGGTATATATAATGTCGGACGAAATGGCTCAATTGTATGAGGCTCATATAAAACAAGTGAAAGACGGTGAGGTTTTACAAGGCACGATAATCGGCTTTACGGGAAAGGAAGTTATGGTGGATATAGGGTATAAATCAGAGGGGTTTATACCTAAAGATGAGTTTTTCCCGGAAGACCTTGAAATAGGTAAAGAGATAAATGTGTTTGTTGAGACGGCTGAAGACGATGACGGTATGCTTATTCTGTCTAAAAGAAAGGCGGATAGGGCTATCGGATGGGAAAAGATACTTTCAGAGTGTAGTGAAGGCAGTATCATTTCAGGAAGGGTTATGAGAATTGTAAAGGGAGGATTTATTGTTGATAGTTATGGTATGGATTGTTTTCTCCCCAATTCTCTTTCAACTTTTAGGGGCAAGGAAAGGGACGTTATTGCCAAGGAATTCAAGTTTAAGATTATTAAGATAAACAGATTGCGTAAGAACATCGTTATTTCCCGCAGAGATGCGTTGCAGAAGGAAAGGGAAGAGGCCCAGAAGAAACTTTGGGAAGAACTTAAAGAAGGCGATGTGCGCGAGGGAATTGTCAAAAACATAACTGATTTTGGCGCATTCGTTGACCTCGGAGGTGTTGACGGGCTTCTCCATATAACTGATATGAGTTGGGGAAAACTTTCACATCCTTCCGATATATTGAAGGTTGCAGATAAGATTCAGATAAAGATATTGAGCGTAGATAAAGAAACCGGCAAGGTTGCTTTGAGTATTAAGCACCTTACTCAGGATCCATGGCAGGATATAGAGAACAAGTATCCAGTGGATTCCATCGTAAAGGGCAATGTCTCTAATATTATGCCTTATGGTATATTTGTGGAGATTGAACCCGGAGTGGAAGGATTGGTGCACGTCTCAGAGATGTCTTGGGTGAGGAGGAATGTCAATCCTAATAGTTATTATAAGGTCGGCGATGAGATAGAGGCAAAGGTTTTGTTTATTGATCCCCAAAAAAGGAAGATGTCCCTTGGCATAAAGCAGTTGACAGAGAATCCTTGGGATACTATTGAGGAAAAGATACCTGTTGGCGAGGTAATCAAGGGCAAGGTCAAAGGTTTTACTGATTATGGCGCATTTGTTGAACTTATAGACGGTATAGAGGGTATGGTCCACGTTTCTGATATGTCTTGGACGAGAAAGGTTTCGCATCCCCAAGAGCTTCTTAAGAAGGGCGATGAGGTTGAGGTAAAGGTCCTTGCGATAGACCCTGATGCTCAGAGAATTGCATTGGGCATAAAACAACTTACGCCAAATCCTTGGCCTGAAATCGTAGAGAGGTATAAGATAGGCACAGTTGTAAGTGGCGAGGTTGTAAAAATTACAGGCTTTGGCGTATTTGTGAAATTGGAAAAGGACTTGGAAGGCCTTATTTATATGTCCGAGATGGATAAGGCCGTATTAGAACACCTGAAACCTCACGATACGGTTAAGGTAAAGATCGCGAAGGTTGATCAGGACCAAATGAAGATAGGCCTTAGTATGAAAGGCATGGAGGGCGAGGAGAAAAAAGAGGTGGAGAGTGAGCCTGAAAGCTCCTCTGATGCATCAGAGACAGCTGAACAGGAATCCGAGGCCTCTGATAACGAATAGATTCTGAAAATGCCCGCCTCTTTAAGGCGGGCATTTATTTTATGTTTGAAATGTAAAAGGAGTAGTTATGAATGAGATAGTCGCGCAGTTAATACCGTTTATATTCATTGTGGGCGTATTTTACCTGCTTGTGATTAAACCGAGCCAAAAACAGCAAGAGGAACACAAAAAGATGCTTATGTCTTTGAAACCCGGAGATAAGGTTGTGACGAGTGGAGGAATACATGGTATGGTTGCCAGCGTGAAAGATGACACCATAGCATTGCGTATAGGCGGAGATGTCAAGATAGATGTTGACAGGGCGGCAATTGCCCGCAAGATTTCTTAATCGGTTTTAATAAGGGAGGGTTCATGAATAAATGGATTAAATGGAGGCTTGTTGCTGTTGTCGTTGTTTTGGGTTTTTCTCTATGGTCTGCTCTACCTTTGAAGGAAAAGATTAATTTAGGCCTTGATTTGCAGGGTGGTATGCACTTGGTAATGAAGGTGGATACCAGCCAGTTGCCCGCAAAGGATAAGGATGATGCTGTTGAAAGGGCAATAGAGGTTATTACCAACAGAATAGACCAATTCGGCGTAAAAGAGCCCTCAATTACAAGGCAGGGAACAGATGAGATAGTCCTTCAACTTCCGGGTGTTACGGATAGAAATAGGGCTATTTCTTTGATAGGAAAGACTGCCCAGCTTGAGTTTAAACTAGTGACAGAAGACCCTGAAATTATTAGAAGGGCAATGTCAGGAGATGTTCCTGACGGATATGAGGTATTGTACGGGGAAGATGGGCAGTCGTTTGTCTTGGAAAAGGATGCCCTTATCAAGGGCGATGTGATAAAGAATGCATATGTGGGGTATGATTCCTCCGGATATAACGAGCCTGTGGTTAATCTTGAATTTAACAGCGAGGGAGCAAAGGCCTTTTCCGACATAACAGGTAAAAATGTCGGCAGAAGGCTTGCGATTATATTAGACGGTGTCGTAAAGTCTGCCCCTCAGATAAGGCAACAAATTCCAAATGGCAGGGCGGTTATTTCGGGTAGGTTTGACAATCAAAGCGCCAGCGATTTGGCTATTGTGCTTAGAGTTGGCGCATTGCCTGCTCCAATGGAGATAGTTGAAGAGCGCACAATCGGGCCTCTTTTGGGACAGGATTCAATCAAGAAAGGTATTAAATCCGCTGTTATAGGCGCGGCGCTTATATTTATCTTTATGATTGTTTATTATGGGCTGACAGGATTGATTGCGGATTTGGCCCTTTTATTTAACATTATAATCATATTGGGCGGGCTCGGATTCTTTCACGCAACGCTTACATTGCCCGGTATTGCGGGTATTATCCTTACGTTGGGTATGGCAGTTGACGCAAATGTCTTGATAAATGAAAGAATAAGGGAGGAACTTGCGGCAGGCAATCCACTTAAGATAGCTATTAGGAACGGATATGATAAGGCCTTTATAACGATATTGGATTCTAATCTGACGACATTGATAGCGGCCTTTATGTTATTCCAGTTCGGCACAGGCCCTATTAGGGGTTTTGCTGTAACGCTTTCTATCGGCCTTTTGGCAAGTATGTTTTCCGCAATAGTATTTACTCGCCTGATAGTTGAGGCGATGTTTTATTTGCCTTCGTTTACCAAATTGCATATGATGAGCGTCTTGGGCAAGACGGATTTTGATTTCTTGAACGTCAGAAAGATTGCTTACCTTATTTCGCTTGCGATAATTATCGGGGGAGGCGTTGTGTTTTTCTCCCGTGGCAAGGCGATGTATGGGATAGACTTTGCAGGGGGGTATTTGCAGGAATATAAGTTTACTTCAAAGATCCCTACAGAGGATTTGCGTAAGGCGGTTAAAGAGGCCGGCATAGAAGGTGCCTCTATACAGCGTTTTAGAGACGATGAGACAATGGTTATTATCAGGACAAAGACCGATACCGTTGATAAGATACAAGAGGAATTGAACGCCAAATTTTCAAATGCATCTCCTAATTTGGTTAGGGTGGAGCGAGTTGGCCCGTCAATTGGGAAGTTCTTGAAACGAAAAGCGATTTTGGCGGTTATATGGTCGCTTATAGGTATCTTGGTGTACGTTGGCCTGCGTTTTCACCACTTCAATTTTGCGGCTGCCGCAGTTGCCGCTCTTTTACACGATGTCTTGGTGGTTATTGCGTTTTTGGCATTTACGGGCAGGACAATTGACCTTTTGATTGTGACGGCTTTGTTAACTATTGCGGGTTATTCCGTTAACGATACTATTGTTATATACGATAGAGTTAGGGAAAAGATGCGTCAGTTAAAGCGCAGGAGCTTCTATGATATTATTAACATCGCAATAAATGAGACGTTGGGCAGGACTATTATCACGTCCTTGACAACGGCCTTTGTCGTCTTATCCATTTATCTGTTCGGAGGAGAGGTCCTGAATGACTTTGCGTTTGCGTTATTAGTCGGCGTAATTACCGGAACGTATTCAACTATCTTTATAGCGTCTCCTCTTGTGTTGTGGGGAAGGCAGGTGGCCAAAAAATGAGCGCTTCTGATTATAAGGATACCTTGAATCTGCCCAAAACAGCGTTTCCTATGCGCGCGGGCCTGCCCGCCAATGAACCTAAACGTCTGCAAAGGTGGGAAGATGAAGGCCTTTACGGCAAGATAATGGAGCGACGCGCAGATGCCCCGGTCTTTCTTTTACACGACGGGCCTCCTTATGCAAACGGGCATATACATATTGGCCATGCGTTAAACAAGATATTAAAGGATTTCGTTTTAAGATTTAAAACGTTGCGCGGGTATAGGTGTCCTTATGTTCCCGGATGGGATTGCCATGGGCTTCCTGTGGAACATCAGCTGTTCAAGGAACTCAACATCAGGAAAGAGGATATAGGCCAGCTTGAATTCAGAAAAAAGGCAAAGGATTATGCCTTGAAATTTGTTTCTATTCAAAAAGAGGAATTTAAACGCCTTGGGGTATTGGCAAGATGGGACAGGCCGTATTTGACGTTGGATTCGCGCTATGAAGCGGGTTTGTATGCCCTTTTTGCGGACTTGATAAGAGAAGGCTTTATTTACAGGGGGAGAAAGCCCGTGCATTGGTGCTCAAGCTGTGAGACAGCTCTAGCAGAGGCAGAAGTTGAATACAAGGACAAGACATCGCCTTCTATATTTGTATTGTTCCCTGTCGATAAGAATGAATATCTTTTGATATGGACGACAACACCATGGACGCTTTATTCCAATACAGCTGTTGCCTTGAAAGAGGATGCCCAATATTCCCTTGTGGAATTAGAGGGCAGGCAGATATGGATGATGGCAGGCAGGATTAAGGCGCTGTCTAAATTGTTTGGCGAACTTAAGGTGATTAAGACAGTCAAAGGCAGTGAACTCATTGGAAAGGAGTACAATCACCCGTTTGTCAACAGACGGTCAAAGGTAATCTCCGCGGATTTTGTTTCAGAAGAAGACGGATCGGGTTTTGTTCATATTGCCCCGGGGCATGGATATGACGACTATATGGCAGGGTTAAGGCATAAGCTGGATATAATAATGCCAATAAATGACCAGGGCAGGTTTGAGGGTGTGAAAGATGAACTGCCAGACCTTGAAGGTAAAGATATTTATTCTGCGAATAAACTGGTGTTAGGCATATTAGAGGATAAAAAACTGCTTTTGCATAGCGATAAGATAACTCATTCCTATCCGCACTGCTGGAGGTGTAAATCCCCTGTGATATTTCGGGCAACATATCAGTGGTTTATGTCCATTGACCACAATGGATTGAGAGAGGATTTGTTGACGACAATAGACAGGGTAAAGTGGGTCCCTAAACAGGGTAGAGAGCGTATATACGCAATGGTAAAAGACAGGCCGGATTGGTGTTTGTCAAGGCAGAGATACTGGGGCGTGCCTATCCCTGTGTTTTACTGCAAGAACTGTAATGAGCCGCTTTTAAATGAAGCGATTACAAGAAATTTGTCTAATCTTGTTCAGGAGAAGGGTTCTGATGTATGGTTTACAGACGAAGTTTATTCGGTTGTGAAGGGCGTTAAGTGCCCTAAATGTTCATCTCAGGAATTTGTCAGAGGCGAAGACATAGTTGACGTGTGGTTTGAGTCAGGCGGAAGTTTTGCCGCGGTTTTAGAGCGTGATGAGGATTTGGTTGAACCAGCTGATTTGTATCTGGAAGGCAGTGACCAGCATCGCGGATGGTTTCAGTCAAGCCTTATACCATCGGTTGCAACAAGAGGCATTGCCCCTTATAAAACGGTTTTGACACACGGATTTGTCGTGGATGGCGAGGGTAAAAAGATGTCTAAATCCATGGGCAATGTCATAGCCCCGCAGGACATATTCAAACAATATGGCGCAGATATTCTTAGATTATGGGTGGCCTTTGCCGATTATCATAACGACATAAAACTATCAAATGAGATATTAAAGCAGATAGCTGATTCCTACAGGAAGATAAGAAATACGTTTAGATACCTTTTGGGGAACCTGAATGGTTTTGACGTTCAGAAGGACTACGTGGCGTTTGATAAGCGAATGCCAATAGATATGTGGGGCGCTTACAAGGCCGATGAATTGGCGAAAAACACGGCGCAGGCGTTTGATTCATATATGTTCTTTAAGGTGTTTCATTTGATATATGATTTCTGTAATATGGATATGAGTTCCTTTTATCTGGATATACTAAAAGACAGGTTATACGTATATGCGCCGAAATCCTTTGAGCGTTTATCTGCGCAGAGCTCCTTATACGATATATTGTCAGTGCTTGTCAGAGTTGTTTCACCTATATTGGTATTTACCAGTGATGAGGTCTGGGAACATATGGGAAAAGAGGACTCTGTCCACCTGTCAGATTGGCCGAATTTGCAATACAGCATATCAAAGAAGGCGTTAATGCAGTGGGATGCGATACATAAGATTAGGGATATAGTTTTGAAGGAATTGGAAGAAGCGCGTTCTATGGGTATTATTGGAAGTTCATTGGAGGCAAAGATTGAATTAGAATTGCCCAAAGAGGAATTTGGCCTAATTGAAGAGCATTTTCCATATCTGAAATACGTATTTATCGTATCTTCTGTGGAGGTCAAGAAAGGCCATGATATGCGTGTTGTCGTTTCCAAAGCAGAAGGTGAAAAGTGCCAGCGCTGTTGGAACTATTCCCCTGATACAGGCAAGAATGACGCATTCCCGGGATTATGCGGGCGATGTGTGGAGATTGTTAAAAATATCCAGTGAATTATAAGCTAAGCCTATTATTCCCACAGGGATGACTAAAATAAAAGGGATTGGCACAGACATAGCTGGCTGGTTAGTATGGCATTTATATAACAAATCTGCGGCATAATCAAGGTCTATCGGATGCATTCTAAAAAAGCAATCGGAGATATTAGTTTTTTATACATTTTGCTTTTTTGGGCAAATGCGCAATTATAGAAAAATCCAGGAGTTGTTTAACATTGTGGCTGTGGCAGGAATGTATTTTCACTAAAATGCGCTTAAATATGAATAATAAGGTATCATCTGTAATTGTAAGGGGGGTATTTTTTGAAAAATTTTCGCGCGCTCTTTTTATTTCCATTCCCACCTCTTTCTCTTTTGAGGCCGAATTATGTCTGTTCCGTTTCCCAG
>CAYXYY010000049.1:0-16488 GCA_964469495.1 uncultured Planctomycetia bacterium
CTTTCGCTTTAAGGGGATTGCTCCCCTTAACAACCCCTGGCCGGGGGTTCAAATCATAACATAAATCCCCTGCGTTATCTCACATCCAAAGCAATACCTACCCTACAAAATCTATTCTATGGACCGGAGGGGATTTGAACCCCCGACCTCCTCGTTGCGAACGAGATGCTCTCCCAGCTGAGCTACCGGCCCATTGGAAATCCTACGGATACGAACACTCCACCGTCGTGCGGATACCTCCCCTGATATTAAATACACCTTTAACAAAAAGCCTTTTTGGGGAAGCATACTTAACTATATCATCACATATACGGTTTACTACGTGTTCATGAAAAATACCTATGTTTCTATAGGCAGTCAGATACAATTTAAAGGATTTTAATTCCAAACAATACTTATCGGGAATGTATTCTATATAAAACTGCGCAAAATCAGGAAGGCCTGTCTTTGGACAAATACAAGAAAATTCTAGTACATCCAGTTTAACCCAGTAATCTTTATCAGGATATTTATTCTCCCATACTTCTATCTCAGGGAGCTCCATATCTCTTATATGTTCCTGTCTTCCTTCGTATTCTGAAGCCATAACCCCTCCAATTAGTCTATGTCAAGCAATCTATGCACCTGCGGTATCACTCTGACATCCTTTACTATTCTCAAAAACCTACGCTGAATCCCAAATATAACATCCATTAATTGCCGGTTCGTCTTTTCATATACTGGCTGAAGAACAACCGGCCAATCTTTTTTCAAGTTCCACAGAATATCCTGCAATGTATCCAAATCGTCCTGCAGAACATCCTCGCTTATTATGACCTTTAAAATAACATCTAAATCCGTATTTTGCAAGAGGTCAATAAATTGCCGATGCCTTTCCCATTGAGGCGCTATACCTGCCACTGAAGGCATCTTTAGATCCATTGCAACGATATCTATGCAATCGACTAAAAACTCCATCATCTTTGGCAACGTGCCATTGGTCTCCAAATACGTAATCGTTTTATCTAAATTATCGCATAGTTGTCTCAAAAATCCAGCTTGCAAAAGAGGTTCTCCACCCGTAAAAACGATTGAATGTATTGGCGCATTTTCCTTGATAAAATCCAATACGTACTTATAATCACATGCCATCTTTTCTGAAAAATCCGTATCACAATAAGAACAATCCAGATTGCATCCAGCAAAACGCACAAAGGCCTGACGAACGCCAATTAGAGTGCCCTCCCCTTGCATAGAGACAAATACCTCGTTTATCTTTGCCTTATTGAGAAAACAGCGGGTCTGTGAATCCTGCATCTTCAAAACCCTTTAACCTTAATCTGCAGCTATCACATACACCACAAGGCCTGTCTTCCCCCTTATAACAAGACCATGTAAGTTCGTATGGCACAGCCAATTTCATGCCTAATTTTATTATATCTGCCTTTGTCATATGCACAAATGGCGCCAAAATCTCTATAGCTTTGCCGTTGACGCCTGTTTTTGTGCCAATAGACACAAGTTCATTAAACTTTGATATATATTCCGGCCTGCAATCTGGATAACCCGAATAATCAATTGCATTAACTGCAATAAAGACCTTGTTAATAGAATATGCTTCTGCATAACTCAATGCCAACGCAATAAATACCGTGTTTCTGCCCGGAACGTAGGTTATAGGGATAAAGTCGGTTAACTGTTCGGGGATTTTTTCTCCTCTATCCAGCAATGCACTGCCTTTGTCCGGGAAAGGGATGTCCAAGACCAAGAGTTCTAAATTCAACCTCTGCGTAATCTCCCGCGCAGATGAAAGCTCTCTATTGTGCCTCTGCCCGTAATTAAACGCAATGCATAATGGCTCATACTGCTCCATAACATAATACAAAAGGGTTGTTGAATCCAACCCTCCTGAAAAAAGGACAATCGCTTTCTCTTTAGTCGTCTTCTTCATAAGAAGCAGCTGATCTTTCATTTTCCCATATGGTTATATTCGCAACCTGCACTTTTAATACCTGTTCTTTTCTCAATTTATCCCGCAATCGCACAAAAATATATCTTGCAATGTTTTCAGACGTCGGGTTCGTATCTTTAAACTGAGGCAATTCGTTTAGGTACTTATGGTCCAATCCCTCTATAACCTCATACAACCACTTGCGAGCGCTTCTAAAATCAAAAAGCATGCCTGTTTCATCTAAGCGGCGACCTTTAAACGTGGCCTCAACCACCCAATTATGTCCGTGCAACATCTCGCAACTGCCTTTATAGTTTCTAAGATTATGGGCACTTGAAAAATAGGTTTTTACTTTAACAAAAAACATCTCCCCCCCTTCTTAGGTTTTCGCAGTAATGCCCTGCTTCACAAAATCAGCCGCTGAAATCCCAGCCACACAACCCTGACCTACGGCCTTTGCCAGCTGGAACGGCATTCCTGTTATGTCGCCGGCAGCAAAAATGCCGGGTACGTTCGTCGATTGTCCTTCATCTGTCGTAATGTACTGCATGAACTTCGCGTCCAATGCAATTCCTAAGTTTATTGCCAAGTCCTTAAGCGCCCTAGCGCCTAATTCAATAAAAACCCCGTCAACCGGGATATTGTTTCCAGAAGATAAATCCACTGACTCCACTTTCATCGTCCCGTTGATTTTTACAATACTATCTAAAAGCACTTCTGCGCCCTTTTCCTGTATGTTTTTTAATTGCGGCTCGTCCACTGAAAACTCGTCAAATACCAGATAAACCTTAGAAGCAAAGTTCAGAAGGATATCTGCGGCGCGCAGAGCAGCGCTTCCTCCGCCAACTACGATAACTGTTTTATTCCTGTAAAACATGCAATCACAGTCTGCGCAATAGCTCACGCCCATTCCCAAAAGCTCTTTTTCTCCCGGAACATTTAACGTCTTATGGGATATTCCTGATGCGATTATGATTGCTTTACATACAAATTTATTATTCAAAGTCTCTATCTGAAAACCATTATCCAATATCTCTATATTAAAGACATCTTCCTCAAGAAACTGCGCCCCGGCAGCTTTTGCCTGCTCAACGCCGCTGAGAAGCAACTCGCTCCCCTCTATCTCATGTTCAATGGACAAATAGTTGTTTATATGCGCATTATAAAGATTACTGTCTTCAATCCTGCCAAATACAAGGCAAGAAACACGTTTGGATGCATGTATTGCCGCCTGCAAGCCTGCCGGCCCACTGCCTATAATTCCAACTTCGATATCCATAATTTTAACCCTCCGTTTTGAATCTTAATTGTATCACATAGAAACATACAGGGCAACTACTCCAATATATTTGCAACGTATCACATAAAACGTATAAGAACTCTTATATATTAGATTTCTTTGTCTTGCTTTTTACCGTATAATACGGCTTATGAAACGAGATAGATTCAATATAGCGTTTTTTGCAAATCAATTTTTCCGCCTTGATGAGGCAGAGCGCCTGTCTATGGACAGGCCCGATGCCTTTTGGCGGTTTATTGACTCTGCTATTGACAATGGACACTATGTGTTTATGTATATGGCCTATGAGGCCTTTTCCGACGATGCAGACAAACTTCCCTATCCTATGGCTATGGCATGGCAGGCAAGCCCCATATCAGAAAACGAATTCAAAAAACACCTTCCCGCAAAAGAAGATTCTGTCGTATTTAATATTAAAAGCGCCAAAGGGTTTGATTCTTATTTAGAAGGCTTTCATAAAATAAAACAGGCATTAAAAGAAGGTTATTCTTATCAGGTGAATTATACGTTTCCTCTGTTTTTTTCCTTTGAAGGAAGCTGGCAAAAACTCGCATTCAAAATCTTGGATTCTCAGAAAACGCCTTTTTCCTCTTTCTTGGCATTTGACAACAGGGCCTTTGTGTCCTGCTCTCCGGAATTGTTTTTTCACATAACAAACGGAGAGATAACAGCTGAACCAATGAAAGGCACATGGGAAAAACCAAAACAGCCTGAAATAGACGATAAAACAAGGGCTGAGAATATTATGATTGTTGATTTGATTAGAAATGATCTGGGCAAGATATGCGATATAAACTCCATAAAAATTAAATTATTTAACCTAATTGAACTGCCAAGCCTGTGGCAATTAACATCCCGCATCAGCGGCAGATTAAGAGAAAACACATCATGGAAGGAAATCTTTACGGCGCTATTCCCTTCCGGGTCCATTACAGGCGCGCCAAAAGAATCCACTCAAAAAATCATCAAGGAAGTTGAAGGCGCTTACCGTGGAATATATACAGGGACTATGGGATTTATCGCACCGAATAAGGATGCCATATTCAACGTATCTATTCGCACACTGGATATTGACATAGAAAAAAGCCGTGGCCGTCTTGGTATAGGCAGTGGCATTGTATGGGACTCTGAGCCTTATCAGGAATACAAGGAGTCTCTGGCAAAGGCGCGGTTCTTTATAGACGCGGGAGTAGATTTTTCCCTGATAGAAACTATGCGCGTTCAAGACAAGCGCATTGCCCTATTGGACCTGCACCTAAAACGGCTTTCAAATTCCGCCAGATTCTTCGGATTTCTGTTTAATGAAAATGACGTCCTTGAAAAGATACGCATGGCGTTAAACGAACTTCCGGATAAAGGCCTGTTTAAACTGCGGTTGGCCTTAAACTTCTGGGGGGATATAGACATCAATTCATCTGTTTTAAACGATAGCCCAAACCAATTTTTAATCACAATATATCCAAAGCCCTTGCAAAGCAAAGACCTTTTGCTATATCATAAGACAACGCGACGTAAGGTCTTTGAAGAGGCCCTTCAATACGCGCAAAAACTCGCATGCGATGAGGCCTTGTTTATCAATGAAGAGGGATTTATTACGCAAGGAAGTTTTACAAACGTTTTCGTGGAATTAAACGGCCGTCTCGCAACTCCGCCGGTAAAAAGCGGGCTGTTGCCCGGTGTATTGAGACAGCACCTGCTTGACAAGGGCATTGCATATGAAAGGCCGTTAACTGAACAGGACATCATTGACAACGAGGCCTTTGTTGGGAACGCATTGCGCGGATTAAAAAAAGCGGTTCTTAAATGAAAATAGCAATAGCATCCGACATACACATAAGTGAAGAAAATGCCTCAATTACAGGCAATATATTAAAAGATATACTAATACAATGCGCTTCTGAGAATATACCGCATCTGATTATTGCAGGCGATCTGTGTCATAAACCCCCGTTTCCCTATACGGAATTGCGAAATATATTCTCGGAATTTCAAGACGCTATTGAGATATCTATTATCTTGGGAAACCACGACATTACTCAAACCGATATATTTTCTCAAGAAAGGCTCTCAATAGAAAACGTCAACGTATACAAGGAGCCGGCCCTATTAGAAGATGCGCGCATCTTGCTATTGCCGTATCAAGAAGGCAAAAGCGCCTCTCAAGAACTTGCAGATAGCGTCAATAAGTTCTCACAGGAAATCTCTCACGGCAATTGGACGCTTATATCCCATTGCGACTTTATAAGTTCACGGACATCTCTGGTGCCTGAAGGCTATTTCCCATTGACCATGGCAGACATCAATGAGTTTAAACCAGTTAAGACTTTCCTCGGGCACATACACCAGCCGAGTTATATCGACGATAACATTATGTACTGCGGGTCTGCATTTGCATTGAGCAAAAATGAGGCCGGGCCAAGGCAATTCTTTATATTAGACACTGAAACGTTTGAGATTCAACGCCGCATCATACAATCAGGACCGTTATACTGGCAGGATAGATTATCCATATTTCCGGGGATATACGACAGTTTTGAAGAAGAATTGATAATAAAAGAGTTGTTGTCAAAAATCAACAATGCATTTTTAGGCAGGGAAGATTATGAAAGCGACCTGTCCGTTGAAATAACGTTAACAGGAATATCAACAACCACAAATAATGAAGACGATATTAAACGTATTGAATCATCCCTCAAAAAATCCCTTAAAATATTTAAGTCTGTTTCTGTAAAGAACGATATTCAGATTATTCCTTCTGCATATAAGGATTTTATATACGACTTTATCCAGCAGTGCATGTCAACAACCCTGCCGGAAGCAGAGGCTTTCAAGGTATCAAAAGAGGAATGTATTATGCGCGGGCTATCAATTTTCCGTGAAGGTATGAAGATATGATAAAGATAAAAGAACTGAACATATCCAATTGGGGGCCTATTACTGAAAGAAGGCTGGAATTTAAACCATTGACGATTATTTTCGGCGAAAACGAAAAAGGCAAAACGTCCATTGTAGAGGCAATGGCAGAGTGCCTTGGAAACTTGTTTTCAACAAACCTATCGGACAAGATAGGGGCAAGAAAGGATAATGAATTTCAGGGCATTGCAAAGCTATCTGTTTTATGCAATGACAAACCGTTTTTACTAAACAACGTAAAAAAATCAAGAAAGACAAAATGCATAGATATAGAACCGTGGATATACAGGCTTTTTATCTCGCGGGCAGGAGACCTCAATATCCATACCGACTCCAATATAACGTCATATCTGCAAAAGCTGGCTATGCCAGAAAGGTTTCTGGAATGGGAAGTTCTAAAAGGGACAGGTTCTGTCAGATTATCTGAAAGCAATGAAATCACAGGAAATAAAACAGGGCAATATAAACTCTTGATACAACTCAGAGAAAAACTCTCATCCATAGAGAAGGCCTTGGAAATATTTGATACAGTCTGCCTGTCAAAGGCATTTGCCTTGGAAAGGGAAAAGGAACTATTGTCCAATAGGCTTAATCAGATTAAACAAGACAAACTTATATATGCAAAACACCTTAAAAAGCAGATTATGGAACTCCAAACTCAACTTGAAGATATCAAAGAAGAGACAATAGATGCGTTAAAGGCCATATTCCTCCAAATGCAGACTATTGAACGTCAGGTCTCGGAAAAAGAACGTGATTTAGACACAATAGCGTTTTCCGAAAAAAGATTGCAACAGCTTGAGGCCATTTTGAATGAGTGGGAAGGCCTTAATGCAAAACCGCATACCCTGAGCCTGACGTTGTCTGTCATCTTGGGGATATCGGCCATAGCGGCAATCTATTTTCTAAAAGGCCTTTCAGGAGTTTTTTCTGGAATCATATTAAGCGCAGGCGCGCTTTTACTTGCATTTTTATCAGGCCGGCGATTATTCTCCAAACGCAAAGAACAAAAACTGATAGACACAATTAAACAATTAACCAATATGCAACTCAACAGTCCTAAACAACTCTCCGCTATAATAGAACGGGAAAAAGAAAACAAGATAAAACAGGAATCCATTTCACAATCTTTGAATAACCTGTTAAGCGAATTAGACAAACTAAAAGCCGACACGCTTAAATTCGGGATAGAACCTGACCGAATAGGGGAAAAAATAAATGCCCTGTCAAGGGAAAGGACAACGGTTCTTGAGAAACTAAATAAATTGAAAGTGGAATTTGCCAGATTAAACGTCTCTCAAGAGGATCTGGATAGTGTTTCAGATGATCTCTTTGCTGAATTTTCTTTTGAGGAAGAATCAGACATTGAAAAACGCATTTCCGATCTGGAAGAAAGATTGCAAGCGTCCAAAGAAGAGTTAAGAAACAAGCTAAACGAGGCCTGTCGGCTGACAGGGGTTGAATATTCAAACCGCATAAAAAATATCTTTCTATCCATTCAGGAACTTAAAGAAGAAACAGAAAAAGAGATGCAGGCCCTGTTAAAAGACCTTATCAGTAAAATTATGTGGAATAAGGTAAAAAACGCAAGGATTAAAAAGGCAAGCGAGATTGCGCAACAGATATTAAACAGCGACGTATTCCAAAGAAATCTATCGGCATTTACAGGCAATAAATACGAAGGCTGGAAATTCTCAATCAGCAACGGCCTTAAACTCTACCTCGATGCAGAGGAGCGGGACTTTCATCTATTAAGTTCGGGCGCGCAACAACAAATCCTATTGGCCTTAAGGGTATCCATATTAGAACACCAACTGGGAAAGAGTTTTATCGTACTGGACGACATACTGCAATTTACAGATTATCAAAGAAGGCCGTATGCCATTGAAACTCTGCTCAATGCGGTAAAAAACGGATGGCAGGTAATATACCTGTCTATGGACAATCACATATTGTCTTTGTTTAAAGAATACGTCAAGAAGGAAAAGGTTGAAACCAATATAATAGAATTATGAGGCGAATTATTCTAAATCGGCTTATATGGGCAATACCTATTCTGATAGGCATGTCTATTTTGTCATTTGTCCTGATGAAGTTATCGCCCGGCGGTGTATTTGAACAGATGAAAATGGACCCATTAACGTCCAAAGAACTTATCAAACAATATGAACATAAATATGGTTTTGACAAACCAATGTTAAAACAATATCTGCTATGGGCAGGAAATTTTCTAAAAGGGGACCTTGGTTATTCGTTTTATTTTAAGGCGCCTGTAAAGGACGTGCTTAAATCACGCATCAAAAACACGGTTATATTATCTGTCATATCTATGCTTATAATCTGGGCTCTTGCCCTTCCCTTGGGGGTTATAGGCGCGATAAAAAAAACATCCATATTGGAGAAGGGATTGTCTTTTTTATCTTTTGTCGGCATGTGCCTTCCGGGTTTTTTCCTTGCATTTCTCCTGCTCTCTTTGGCATCAAAAACAGGCTTACTCCCTACAGGCTCGGCCCACTCCATATTCTATAATCAACTTCCGTTTTGGTTAAAACCAATAGACCTGCTAAGGCATTTGGCGATACCTGCGTTCGTCATCGCCTTGCCGTCTGCAAGCGCGCTTTACAGGATTATACAATCAAACGTGCGCAAGGCATACAATATGCCATTCTCTAAAAACGCCATTTCCCGCGGTTTACCCGAAGACATCGTATCCATTGATTATGCCCTGCGCAATTCAATACACCCGCTCATTGTTATATTCGGCTATCAGATAGCCGATATATTAAGCGGAGCGGCGCTAGTTGAGATAATCTGCAATTGGCCCGGATTGGGCACGATTATGCTTTCCGCTGTTCAGGCTCAGGATATGCATTTGGTTATGTCTATTATGATGATTTCCGGCATTATGCTTATATTTGGGAATTTAATCAGTGATATACTCTTATATGTAAGCGACCCGCGCATAAGAGAGGCAGTGATATGAGAAGATGGAAAAGATTTTTCTCAAACAAAAAAAATAAATTATTGGCATTCTTTCTCCTATCTTTGTATATAATCTGTTGGTTTGCGCCTATATTCGCGCCTTATCCATTTGACAGAGAAGACAGAAACAGGCCATACCACCCGCCACAAAAATTGCACCTATTTTTGAATGGAAAATTTATCGGGCCATTTGCATATAAAACAAAGAAAACCATAACAAAAACCGGGCCTATATATGTTGAGACAAAAGAAATAACAAAGTTATTTTCAAAATCAGGAGATATGGTTTATCTACTTGGATCGGACTATAAAGGACGGGATGTCTTCTCGCGGATCCTATATGGAGGGGCCATTTCTTTGAGCATAAGCCTTATAGGCGCATTAATATCATTTCTATTGGGTTCTACAATAGGGGCATTTTCAGGATACATAGGAGGATTTATTGACAATGTCATAATGCGTTTATGTGAACTCATTATGTTGATACCCGGATTCTACCTGATGCTCTCAATACGGGCGGCCTTTCCTTTAAAAGCCGATTCCAGGCAGATATTGTTTATGATAGTTGCGATTATGTCAATGATAGGCTGGGCGGGCATGGCGCGCGTTATACGAGCTCAGGCCCTTTCCATCAAAAATAAGGCATTCGTCCTGTCTGCAAAGGCAATCGGTATGCAACAACACAAGATTATATTAAAACACGTAATCCCGCATACATTCTCATATAGTATAGTTGCTCTTGCAATTTCTATTCCTTCGTATATACTAGGAGAGTCGGCGCTAAGCCTGATTGGATTAGGCGTTCAGGAACCATACGCAAGCTGGGGCAATATGCTCTCGGAGGCAATGAACATCTCAGGTACTGCGCAGCATCCGTGGCTGTTATTTCCGGGAGTTATGATATTTTTAACGGTTATGCTGTATAATATGCTTGGGGAAGGACTAAAATATGCACTGGATATACAAGAGACTATATGACTTAATGTTCGGCGCTGGACTAGTGCTTACAGGCCCTGCTTTAATGTATCTAAAAAACCGCCCGCTCAATTATATGCTTTCCAGATTAATGCCCTGCAAGGGCAAGGATATAGAATCCAAGGTATGGATACATTCTGTAAGCTTAGGCGAGACAAATGCGGCTATCCCTCTTATTAAAGACCTCGCAAACATAGGCATCAGCACACTTGCAACGGCATCTACGCCAACAGGTTTTGAAAATCTGCAAAGACGACTTCAATCGCCCATATGCCTTGCCCCTTGGGATATGTTCTTCTGTGTGGAGAACCTTATCAATAAAATAAAACCAAGACTATTGGTTATTATGGAAACCGAATTGTGGCCGGCGTTGATTGTCGGCACACGTGATAAAGAAACAAAGATAATTATTGCAAACGCGCGCATATCGGACAAGGCCTTCAGGGCATATAAAAGGCACAAGTGGTTTACAGAATACCTATTAGGGTATGTTGATATGATTCTGGCCCAAAATCAAGAACATGCCGATAGATTTGAGGAATTGGGAATGCCTCCTCATCGTATCCAAATAACAGGAAATCTTAAATATGACGTGGAGATCCGTGAGCAAACCATACTTAGTAACAATTCCTCTGGCAAAATAACATTGCTTCTTGCAAGCACGCATAATAATGAAGAAGAACTGATATTGGAAGAATTAAAAACCTCCTCATTACTAAACAAGGTTTTTCTTATTATAGCTCCAAGACACATTGAACGCGTAAACCAGATAGAAGAATTACTGGCGAGATACCAGATCAAGTTTGCCTTATATTCTAAAACAAAGGGTATGATGCCCCATAATGCATCTGCCTTGATTATAGATACAATTGGAATCCTGCCACATGCATATAAATACGCAGACATTACGTTTATCGGAGGCTCTTTGATTAATCACGGAGGGCAGAATCCCATTGAAGCGGCATATTGGCAAACACCCATTTTCTTCGGACCTAATATGGATAATTTCAAAGACATAGCTAAAAACCTACTCGATGCAGCCGGGGCAATTCAAATACAAAATCCAAAACAACTTCTGCCTTATATAAACGAAAGTCGCATCCAAGAACTGAAGGCGCTTGGAATAAACGCAAAAAGGGTTGTAGAGAAAAACCGCGGCGCTAAAGAAAAAACCATAAAATACATCCTATCGATGATAAACCAATAAATATGAAAAAAGACAATATCAAACTTGCATTCTCAAGGCATGCATCCAAATACGATAATCATTCCTTCGTTCAAAAAGAACTCGGCGATAAACTCCTAAATGTTATTCAGAAACACAGGCAATTTCTAAACAATCCATTGAAGGTTTTAGACGTAGGCTGCGGAACCTGTCTCTGGACATCCCGATTAAAGGATTCTCTTGAGAAAAATGGATTTGATATGGAGATAACAGGCCTTGATTTCTCAAAGCAGATGTTGAAATTGTGTTCTCAAAGATTGCCAAACGCAAGAATCATAGAATCTGACATGGATCAAATAGACAGCAATCAAATTAATTCCTTTAACTTGATAGTGTCCAATGCCTCTATACAGTGGTCAGAGGACCTGCCCACTCTCATAAAAAAACTGCGCAATATATCTACAGACAATTCTGTCCTTGCCTTTTCCACATTCTTAAGAGGCACTTTAGAGAAATTGTCAAAGGCCATAATTATCTCTCTTGAAAAAGAAATACCCGCAATAAGGTTTTTGTCTTATGAAAGTGTAATACAATATCTCATGCCTTATTACAAGATAATAGATGCGCGGCACTTTTCTTTTGAGATAAAGTTCAATTCCGCGCTGGAACTCTTAAAACACATAAAACATACAGGCACATACGAAAAAGGCGTTTTAAACAAACCTTTAACACGAAGACAAATAACAAAACTTGAAAAATATATCGTAAAAGAAAACAAAAAACTTTCTCTATCTTATAAAGCGGGCATTTTCTTTTGCGTCTCTTTAAATGCCTGAGGGATAAAGGAAATAATATCCGATGCCCTTAATGATAAGACCGTTAATGACTTTGCGGCCAGATCACCTGCCAACCCATGGATATAGGCGCCGGCAATAGCGCTGCTTATCTCGTTTTGCCCTTGACATAAAAGTGCGAGGATTATACCTGTTAAAACATCACCTGATCCGGCTGTTGCCATCCCCGGATTACCAGTATTGTTCTCCATAAAAATAGGCCCTATCGTTGAAATAGTCTTATGCCCTTTTAAAACAACAACACACTTATGTTTTTCTGCATAGTCTATTGCCAGCTCAAGCCTATTCTTTCTAACTTCTTCCACTGGCTTTGAAATAAGCCGGGCAAATTCTGCCTCATGAGGAGTCAATATAACAAACCGGTCAAAAACCATTCCCTTGACAAACGTCAAGGCATCGGCGTCTATCACCATAGGAAGTCCGGTCTCATATACAGAAAAGAAAACGCGCCTTGCAAAAAGGCCTTTGCCAATGCCCGGGCCAATCGCGCATGCCTTCAATGCCGGGATATTTTTAAGAAGAGATTTACTGAATCCGGGCAACAATAATTTTCTCACGTCCATAAAAATAGCTTCCGGCACAAAACCCGCAACAGAAGAAAAGTTTCTATGGTGCGTCGCCACAACTACCTTGCCTATGCCGCTGGTAAAAGCCGCCTTTGCCGCAAGCATAGCGCAACCCGGCATATCAGGCTTGCTGCCTGCAATCAATAAGCCTGTTCCAAAATCGCCTTTATGGCTCTCAAGAGGCCGGTTCAAAAGGCTTTTAACCACCCCATAAGCAGTCACATCAGATAATTTATCCCACATAACGAGATATTATAAAATAAAAAAGGGCAGTTTGCCACTGCCCTTTTTTACATCTCAATCAACCGCTATTACTTCTCAGATACAACACCTTCCGCAAAACTCACTATCGGTTGCAAAGATGCCCTGACTAACTTCCTAAGGCCTTCTCTCTTCTCTATAAAATCGGCAATAGGAGGCGAAACCTTGTAATAGAACCTTACCAAACCACGTCCGATAGGGTTCTTCAAAAGAACCTTATCCCTGTATTGTCTAAGAACCGCAACCTCATGAGAATCTGAACCACAAGACGCTGTCACGATAAAGCATCCTCCACCGCTACTGCTGGTACCTGTTCCTCCGCCTGTTTCACTCACTGCTTCTCCCTCACCAAGGCCAAAGTCAGTCAAGTGGTTCGTATAAAGAACCACTAAATTATCTGTCATATTGATGAAGAAAGAATTGATGTCTTTCCATTCACCAGCAGTATCATCGTAATAACAAGGCACCAGATTTGTCTCAGGCACTGTTGTGCCGTCCACATATCCATCGCCATTGTCATCTGGATAAGGAATGACTATCTTGATCTGCTTTGTAAACTCCGCATGATCTGCAGAAGAAAGCTTTATCCTGCGATATACGCCTATTGGCCTTATGCGCCTGCTAGCCGAGCGTATGTCTAATGGCCTGGAAACGTCATCACCAGTTAACTGGCGCAATTCCAGATAATCCTCATCATTGCTAATCAATCCAGAAGGTATCTCAACTTCGGTCCTATCCTGCAGGCGAACTTTATTCAACTGACGCTTCCTGATAAGCTCCTTCTTATACAACCTATTATTCGTCCTGCTTTCCTGAATATCCGGAGAATCGGCATTCTTCTGCAGGGTTATTTCTATTGCATTAGACGTATAATCCGTTCCATTAATTGTCAGAACAACCCTTACATCATACGTCCCATCCTTTATCTCAGAAACATCCCACTGCACATAGTGATTTGCCAAGGAGACTGTCAAGCCTTCTGCTTCGGCGTAATCTTCCGCAGAGGAGAGTTTATATTCCAGCGAGGCATTTGTTGCATTTGCTAAAGCGGCCATCTTAGGAACAGCAAACAGGATAGTAAAAACATCGCCGCTAAAGGTAAGCCCTGTCTTTGGGGCTATAATAAACGGCACTAAAACAGATGAAGTAGAGGGTTTAATCAACAACTGTTTGGCAATACTGTCATGTTCACCATCTGCATTGAATATGTCCATAGCAACTAAATAGTTTCCGGGAGCATCGAAGGTATGGGAAATGCCGTTTGTTACAAAGTCAGTATATGCATCAGTCCCTCTTATAAAAAGCTCATCAACTATACCGTCGCCGTTAAAATCCCATTGATATGACAGTATATTGCTGGACGATGTGGAATTATCTTGGAACAAAACAGTTGCAGGGACTCCCTCAACCTGAGTTACAGCACTTCCGTTGGCCGACATATTGAAATCAGCCGTTGGATATGTCTCTGTTGTCTCTTGATAGATGTTAACAGACGTTGTCCTCTTTATAGCATATCCATTTCTGGTAACACCTACAACAGATACCGTGTATTCATCTGGATTATAATAGGTATGCGTCACACTAGCTGATGCATTTCTCGTAACATAATCTATTACACCATCACTGTCAAAATCCCACTTAAACACACGGAAGGAACTTGGTGTCTCAGTTGAAATACTAAAGGTTGCCGTGGCAAGCCCTGCAGACGTCTCATAAGAAATCACAGGTTCTGAGAGAGAAAAACCGGGCAAACTGCCTGATGGTGTGCTAACGGTAATAGTATTACCCTCTATGCCTGCGGAGACAGAAACTTCATCAAAAAACACCTTTACCTGCGGCCTGTAAACACCCGGCGTTAGGTATATGTATTTCATTTGCCGCGCAGTCCCATCCGTTGTTGCATCTACAATGCGATCCCCGTCGAAATCCCATTCAATAGATATAGCATCATCTTCATAATCATCTTCTATGTCCAATGAAAAGACCACACCTAAAGGAGCCGTGCCAGTCGTTGTATTTGAGCTGAGTTCTATCGTGGGGACATCCTCACTGGAAGGTTTAGAAACCGTTAACGTAAGCATATAACTAGAACGCAAACCATCATTGTCCCTGACAATAACCGTTGGATAATACGTGCCCGGTTCTGTGTATGTATAGCTGCAATTACCCGTTGTGTGTGAGGCCCAATCGATAGAACCCTGTCCGTCAAAATCCCATGCATATCCAACAATACTTCCATCATCACTGGCAGTAACAGTAAAAGAAACTGTAAGCTCCGCCTCGCCGCTTGATGGGTTAGCCGCAGCGGAAACCGTTGGACGGGCGCTTCTCAAAGTAAATGCCGCAACAATATTGCTCAGCCCGGAGATATTGCCTTCTTCATCTTCTGCCCTGACAGCAAAGAAATAACGCCTATTTTTCTGCAGGCCTGTTATTGTTATTGTTTCATCTCCTCCTGCCTCTTTCGGCGTAATATTCTGGCTTACTGTTGTTGCCGAAGCCCATGTTGCTAATGTTATAGGCGATGTTGAATACTTCACTGTATAGGAATCGGCCTGACCCATATTGCCATCATCACCAGGCGCTGTCCAAGATAAGGTAATGGATGTAGGGCCTCTTGAGTCAACAGCTAAATCAGTAATCCTTGCAGGTGGCGTCTGATCCACTGCAGTGATACTTATAGTGCAAGAACCGGTATCTGACCCGCCATTACCATCACTAACAACCACTGTAATGGTTGCAGTTGTATCCTCCTCTATATTGGCAGGTGTAAATGTTACACTCGCCCCTGTTCCTGATATCGTTCCATTTGTCGCAGTCCACGTATACGTCAACGTGTCGCTATCCGCGTCCGTTGCCGTCACACTTACTGTTGTTGTCTCTGTTTCATCAATTGAGCTGTCTGCCGGCGTCGGCCCGGAACTTATTACAGGAGCGTGGTTTTCCTGTTCAACCGCTGTTATGGAAAGAGTGCCCGAACTTGTTGTTGCGCTAACCGAACTTGCATCGGCATCAGTACAAGCAACCTGACTTAACGATATTGTCACATTTTGAGTATCTGCATCACTATCTATACTAAATGTAAAAATTGCCACTTGGCCATCTTGGATGCCCGTTGTATTTAATCCGAAAACAACTGCGGAAACATATCCGTTATGATCCTGCGCGCTCACACTCTTACTAGCGGCCTGCGCTGCCGAACCTATAGCCACACTTTCATAACTCATAACAGAGGAATTATATACCAATCTAAAATTTACGCCTGTAACAACACCATCCGGCGTGCTGTCTATAGACACCGGTATCTGGACCTCGCTGCCGGCATTCGCGCTCACATTGCCAACAGATAAAACCGCTGAACTTGCCTGCTCCGGCGCCTCTATCGTGATCTGACAAGTATCGCTATCTGTGCCGCCGTTGCCATCGCTTACCGTCACTGTTATCGTTGCTGTTGTGTCTGACGAGACCTCCGGCGCTGTATATGTCACGCTCGCACCTGATCCTGTTATCGTCCCTGTTGTCGCAGTCCACGTATATGTCAA
>CAYXYY010000050.1:0-6626 GCA_964469495.1 uncultured Planctomycetia bacterium
ATAAAAGGCTTAGGGGCACATTTGTCGATGGAGATATGCGCAGGGCGTTATTGAAGGGCAAGTCTTTAGACAGTCCTGTAAAGGACGTTATGCAAAGCTCGCCTAAAGTATGTCGTCTTGACGATGTGAATTTAAGAGAAAAGGCAAAAGAGCTCATGCTTGAATATAAGCTGGAGCAGATCCCTGTTGTGAATAGTGATAATGTTGTTGTTGGTATATTTTTTTGGAGAGACTTCTTTGAGATTGGGCAGACAAGGGACGTGAGCCATAAGGTATTTATAATGGCAGGCGGAAAAGGGACCCGACTAGAGCCTTTTACAAGGGTCCTGCCAAAGCCCTTGATCCCGCTTGAGGATAAACCTATTATCCATCACATTATGGAGCGGTTTTCAAGGTATGGTTTTCAGAACTTTATACTTTCATTGAACTATAAGGCGGAAATGATAAGGTTGTATTTTGCGGATAATTTTTCGGACTGGGGAATAGAATACGTAGTGGAGAACGAGCCTCTTGATACGGCAGGCAGTTTGTCGTTAGCAAAAGAACGATTAAAAGATACGTTTTTTGTCACGAATTGCGATATTATTATTGACGAGGATTTTTCAAGGCTTTTGTCTTATCATAAGGAAAAAAAGAATCTAATTACGATTGTTGTTTCACAAAAGGATATAGTTGTTCCTTATGGCGTTATGGACGTGCTGGAAGACGGGCAGTTGTCCTCTATACGTGAAAAGCCCAGATTTAATGTGTTGGTTAACACGGGATTGTATGTCTTGGAACCTGATGTCCTGAATATCTTGCCAAAGAATAAGGCCTTTAGTATGGTAAAGTTGATAGAACAGGCAAGGGAAAAGGGTATGCGGGTCGGTGTGTTTCCGATAGAAGAAAAGAATTGGTTTGATATAGGCCAGTGGGCTGAATACAAAAATACGCTAAAACATTTTGCGCAAGAATTGATTTAGGGTTCTAACCTGTCTTATGATGTGTTTATGAAAAGGAAAATCCTGCTTATAGATGTCTCGTCTTTAGTTTACAGGGCATTTTTTGCGCTGCCTTTTATGGCATCAAAAGACGGCATGCCCACAAATGCATTATATGGTTTTATTAATATGTATAATGCCGCTGTGAGGCAGATTGCCCCTGATGTGGTGATTGCGTGTTTTGATTCAAAGGAAGAGACTATCCGCAAAAAAGAATATGCTGATTATAAGTCCCAGCGCAGGCAGATGCCAGACGAGTTTTTTATACAATTGCCTTTTGTAGAGGAGTTTTTAAACTTATCCGGGGCATTATGCGCGCGGGCGCCGGGATACGAGGCAGACGACATCATAGCCTCATTCTGCAGGGAATCAGACACAAATACCTATTATGTCCTCTCTTCTGATAAAGATATGATGCAATTAGTTTCTGATGAAAGCGGAGTGTTTTTGTGTTCGTATAAAAGCGGAAAAATAAATCTGATAGGTGAAAAAGACGTGCAGGAGAAGTTTGGCGTATATCCCGGCCAGATAGTGGATTTTTTGGCGTTAGTAGGCGACTCGTCGGATAATATACAGGGCGTAAAGGGTATAGGCAAAAAAACGGCGCAAAATCTATTAAAGAATTATAAAACGATAGACGGTATTTTCTCTCACATAGAGGAAATTACTCCAAAGAGGATAAGGGATTCTCTTTTATCTTCAAAGGAACTTATTGAGAGGAACATAGGTTTAATCAAGTTGAATACCGACGTGCCTGTTCCTGAAATACCGAATAGCCTTAAATACGATATAACCGGGCTTAAGGCATTTTTTCAGCGGTTTGGTTTTAAGTCCCTTATAAGCCGTTTGGATAAAGATCGCCAAGAAAACAAGGACATTGTTTCTTACGTTCCATTGCGAGATTCTTCTCGATTGGCCGGCAGGGCTGTTGCCATTTCAAAGAGAGACAACGGGCACTGGGCATTATTTGTAAAAGGCAGTAAAGAGTTGTATGAGGCGCCTGCCGGTGTGGTTAAGGAACTGTTATCTAACTTGGACGTTGAAAAATTGATTTGTGATCAAGGCGACTGGATAGGAGAGTTCAATCCGCATAGTATTGCAGGCTCGGTTATTCCGCTTGGGGTAGCCTTAAATCTGGCAAATATCGGTGAAACTGGGAATTCGGATTATCTTCTGCAATCGGCATTTGATTTATATGATAAGGCGCTGAATCAGATGGACCGGCGTATGATTGAATTTTTTAAAGAAGTGGATGTCCCGCTTTTTTTATGCCTGTTAAAGATGCGCAATTCAGGTGTTGAAATAGACAAAAAGCAAATGGAGTCTCTATTTGATGATCTTGAAGAGGAACAATCAAACATCATAAAAAGGATATTTTCCGTGGTTGGCTATGAATTTAATTTGAATTCGCCAAAACAATTGGCAAATGTGCTTTTCAATGACAGGAATCTTCCAATTATAAAAAAAGGGCGGTCGCATCCTTCCACCAGTGAAGACGTGTTAAAAAAACTAGCCCTTTTAGATGAGTTGCCAAAGTTAATTTTAGATTACAGGCATGTAAATAAACTTATAAGCGCGTATATAAAACCCCTATTGTCATCTATTGAAAAAGATGGTAGAATACATTGTAAGTTCTCTCAAATTAGTACACAGACAGGGCGATTGACAGCGGTAGAGCCTAATCTGCAAACCATCCCTATAAGGAGTGAATGGGGTAAAAAACTACGAAAGGCTTTTATTTCAAGATTTTCGAATGGGTATATTTTAAGCGCTGATTATTCTCAGATAGAGTTGCGTGTTTTGGCCCATATGAGTCGCGACAAGGCCCTGATGGATGCGTTTAGGAATGCCTTGGACGTTCATAAACAAACGGCTGCATTGATATTGAATAGGGAAATAGATGAAATCACGCCGGAAGACAGAGATCTGGCAAAGCGTGTGAACTTTGGAATTATATACGGAATGAGCGCATACGGGTTATCAGAACAGGCTGCAATCCCCGTTGATGTGGCCAGAGAATTTATTGATTTGTACTTTGAAAAGTTTTCGGGTGTAAAGGAGTTTATTGATAAGACGGTAGCCAACGCGCAGATAAATGGTTATGTTGAAACTATGTTTGGAAGGCGCAGATATTTGCCCGAACTGTCTGCAAAGGCGCATTCCGTTATAGAGTTCGGGAAAAGGGCTGCAGTGAACACAGTTATACAAGGCTCAGCCGCCGAGATAATAAAAAAGGCTATGGTTGCTATTGATAGGGGGCTGTTAGATAGAGCAGTTTTGGCTTTGCAGATACATGATGAGCTTTTGTTGGATGTTGAAGAAAATATTTTGGATAGAACGGCAAGGTTTGTGAAGAAAGAAATGGAGCAGGCCGTTGAGTTGTCCGTGCCTTTGGTTGTAAATGTTAAAGCCGGTAAAAATTGGCTTGAGTTGGAGCAGGTTTTATGAGGATAGGCCTTACAGGTGATATTGCGGCTGGCAAAAGTTCTGTTGCAAGGATCTTTGAAAAATTGGGCGCGCACGTTATAGACTCTGATAAGGTAGTTGCTCGTATCTTGTCAGAAGAGAATACGATGGAGAAAATTATGGAAATCTTGAAAATGAATGACAGCGCTAATATAAAATCAGCAATAGCCGACGTGATATTTAATGACGATGAGAAAAGAGAGGCCTATTTAAGATATCTGTATCCATTGGTCTTTCAAGAGATGGAAAAGCAAGAGAGGAACGCAGATAAAGGGGTTTTTATATGGGAAGTCCCCTTGCTCTTTGAAGCGGATTGGCAATCCGAATTTGAGAAAATAATATTTGTAAGCGCGCCGTTTGATGTCAGGAAAAAAAGGTGGATTGAATCCGGAAGAAGTTTAAGTGATTTTGAAAGGAGAAACGCATTGTTTAAAGAATCTGTTTACAAGATTCAGGCGAGTGATTTTGTGATAAACAATGATTCAACGATTGAGTCATTGCGTAAGCAGGTAAGTAATATATGGAAAGATATAATTAAGGAGGTATAACGATGGCTGGAAGGTCAACGAAGGCAAAAACAGAAGAACAACCCAGATTGGATATTGGTGTATTAAAATCAAAGAAAGTGCAGGAGCTGATAGAGCTTGCAAAGGAAATGGGGCTCAATGGCGTAAGCAATATGCGCAAGCAGGAGTTGATATTCCATATCTTGGAGGAAAATGCAAAACGCAATGGTGTGATGTTCGGGGAAGGCGTGCTGGAAGTGCTGGCCGACGGGTTTGGTTTTCTGCGTTCTCCAAAGTATAATTATCTGCCGTCTCCGGATGATATATACATATCCCCGTCTCAAATACGCAGGTTTGGCTTGCGCACCGGAGATACGGTAAAAGGCCAGATAAGGCCGCCAAAACCGGGTGAAAAGTATTTTGCCCTTTTGAAAGTCGAGAGCGTAAACGAGGTCGATCCGGATAGGATTAGAGAGCGGACTTTGTTTGACAATCTGACCCCATTGTATCCTTATGAGCGCTTTAACTTGGAAACCGATTCAGATCAGGTGGAGACGAGAATTATCGACTTGCTTACCCCGATAGGCAAGGGCCAAAGGGCGTTGATTGTTGCCCCTCCATATAGCGGAAAGACTGTAAT
The DNA here is from genome assembly GCA_964469495.1 of uncultured Planctomycetia bacterium. Classification (GTDB taxonomy): domain Bacteria; phylum Omnitrophota; class Gorgyraeia; order S143-82; family S143-82; genus CAYXYY01. The sequence continues at coordinate 4,593 of CAYXYY010000050.1, forward strand.
ACTGCAAAAGATAGCCAATAGTATTATGAAAAATCAGCCTGATGTTTTTCTGATTGTTCTGCTTATAGACGAAAGGCCTGAAGAGGTCACGGAGATGCAGCGTCTCGTAAAGGGAGAGGTCATTAGTTCAACCTTTGACGAACCTGCCGACAGGCACGTGCAGGTATCAGAGATGGTCTTGGAAAAGGCAAAGAGGCTGGTGGAGCAAAAGAAAGACGTGGTGATATTGCTGGATAGTATCACGAGATTGGCAAGGGCCTATAATACAGTAGTGCCTCATAGCGGAAAGATATTATCCGGTGGCGTCGATGCGAATGCGTTGCACAAGCCAAAGAGATTTTTCGGCGCGGCAAGGGCGATAGAGGAAGGCGGAAGCCTGACTATCATTGCAACGGCCCTTGTTGAAACAGGCAGTAAAATGGATGAAGTTATTTTTGAAGAGTTTAAAGGCACGGGCAATATGGAGCTTCAACTTGATAGAAGCCTGTTCCAGAAGAGGATATATCCTGCGATTGACATCAGAAAATCCAATACGAGAAGAGAGGAACTGCTCGTGCCAAATGACCAATTGCAAAAAATCTGGATATTGAGGAAGGTATTGAATGACATGCCATCGGCAGAGGCAATGGAACTGCTTATAAATCGTTTAAAGAAAACGAAGAACAATAAGGAGTTTTTAGACAATCTTTCCAGAATGAAATAATAAAGGGGGATGTTATGGAGAAGGGGAGTTATGGTTTTGAGACGTTGGCATTGCACTGGGGCAATATAGTAGACAACACCGGAAGCAGGGCCACTCCCTTGTATAGAACCGCTTCTTATCTGTTCAAAGATGCTGAACACGCAAGGGCATTATTTGATTTGAAGGAAAGCGGTTTTATATACACTCGTATAGGCAATCCCACCCAAGAAGTTTTGGAGAGGCGTATTTGCGCGCTTGAAGGCGGCAAAGGCGCGTTGGCTTTGGCATCAGGCACAGCCGCTATCTTTTATACTGTAATCAATGTATGCAGGGCAGGGGACGAAGTGGTTTCATCGTCAAAACTTTATGGCGGGACGTTTACTATGTTTAACAACATCCTGCCGCAGTTTGGTATAAACGTGAAATTTGTTGACCCGGGTGATGTATCTAATTTTGAAAGGGCAATTACTGAAAAAACGAGATTGATTTATACGGAGACCATCAGCAACCCTGTTTTGGACATCGTTGACATCGAGGAGTTGTCTAAAATTGCGCGCAAACACAATTTGCCCTTGGCGGTTGATTCCACGTTTACCACGCCTTATCTAATGAAGCCCATAGAATATGGGGCGGATATAGTTATACATTCTCTTACGAAGTGGATAGGCGGGCATGGCACTGCCATAGCAGGTATCGTGGTTGATGCGGGGAACTTTGACTGGAAGGACGAGAAGTTCAGCCTTTATAATGAACTCGATGAGAGCTATCACGGAATAAGGTTTGCCCATGATTTGGGCGATTTAAATGATATCGCTTTTATAACGAGAATGCGTATCGTGCCTTTGCGAAATTTGGGCGCATGCATATCCCCTGATAATGCGTGGATTATTTTGCAAGGCGTGGAGACGTTGGCCTTGCGCATGCAAAGGGCAAGTGAAAACGCAATGAAGGTTGCGCTGTTTTTACAGGAGAATAGGGCTGTTGAATGGGTCAGGTATCCCGGACTGGAGTCGGACCCGTCTCATAAATTGGCCTCTAAATATATGAAGAACGGATTTGGCACGATGGTTGTTTTTGGGATAAAGGGCGGCCAGGAGGCAGGAGAGCGTTTTATCTCAAAATTGAAGTTGATATCACACCTTGCCAATGTAGGTGATGCAAAGAGCTTGGCAATTCATCCTGCAAGCACAACGCATGGCCAGTTAACTGAACAGCAGAAAATGGCATCGGGTATTGCCCCTAATTTGATAAGGTTGTCAATAGGCATAGAATCAGTGGACGATATAATAGAGGATATAGAAAAGGCATTGTAAGGTGAGTATTAGATTTTGGGGCCTGTCTTGTTTAAGATG
>CAYXYY010000051.1:0-10965 GCA_964469495.1 uncultured Planctomycetia bacterium
TCCCACCCCATCTTTACAAGTAATGGATGAATATCATAAGGAATAGGATACCGCCTACTAGCATGTTGTCTGCTAACACGAGGTATGATAATAGGCGAGGTATTTAAAATAAAGAAACGAGCTTCTTTAGTAATTCTATGAACTTCTTTAAAAACTCTTTCCAAAAATTTCAAGTATTGTTCATAGCTTTGATAGATTGAATAATCTCTAGCATTATAGTAAGGCGGTGATGTAAAGGTAAGATGAACTGACTCGTCTGGGACGTACTTAATTATTTCTTGCACATCTCCAAGAACTACCTTGTTTCTAAGAAAGGCAGGAAATTCTGTATGTTTAAAGGAGTTCTTTTTGGGGGCTTTTGGAAAAAATTCCTTTTTAATAACATCTTGAATTATTTCGTTGGGATGATCTTTTAGTTTCTTTAATTCTTTTGCGACTAACTGGTTGTTCTTAAAAACAAGAAGCCCCCTAATAGCTTGCATAACTACTTCGGGATCGGGATCTTTTAATAATTCAATGAGGAAAGGAATGGCTTTTGAGTTACGCAATCGACCTATAGCAGAAGTTGCTTCTCTTCTTACATCCGCACTTGGATCATTAGCAATAACTTTTTTAAATACAGGAAATAACGAAAATTTTCCCAGTTTAGCCAAATTTTTAATAGCTAAATATCTAATCTTTGCATCTTTATGATCTATTAAATACAAAAGCGGAGCATCATCAAAATCATATGGTAATTTACCTAATTTATTTAATACAAAAAACAACCTGCCATTATTTTCTGTCTTTACGAATGAATATAACTTTTTCGTGTCAGATTTTAATTCTTCAATATCTTCTTTTTTTAAGCTTACATTATTCATATTTACTAAATTCATTTATATTAATTCCTCGATTGAAATATTTAACGCCTTTGCAATTTTTGCCACCACATATACCGAAGGCTTCTTAATAACACCTGTTTCAATCTTAGTTAAAGTCGTGTAAGGTACATCAGCTTTACGAGCAAGTTCGTCTTGAGATAAACCAAGACCAGTTCTTAACTTTTTGATTTTCTTTCCTAATTTATTGCCTTGATTATTTTCCATATTTTGATATCATAAAATTGTTGATATTTTCTTCTTTCATTATTATACTAACAAATATAATGAAAGCAAGCAAATTTTTACAAGTCAAAGATGAGAAAAAGCCCGCTTTTGGCCTGCGTGCTTCGCACGCAAAGGTAAAAAATATTTGAAGGGAAAATCGGCTGGCGTGCCCTTTTAAATTCCCCCCAGAATACCAATTGGCGGAGAGGCAGGGATTCGAACCCTGGGTCCGCTTTGTAGGCGGACATGCGATTTCCAGTCGCACCCGTTCGTCCACTCCGGCACCTCTCCGAACACGCCTGCCAGATTTTAACACAAACAAATCCCTTTGCCAATCACTGCGTTATATAATTCTTCAGGCGCGCAATAGTCCGCTCTTTTCCTAATACGGCTATTAACTCAAATAATCCCGGGCCAACCTTCTTACCACTCAACGCCGCTCTCGTAGGATGTATCAACTCCTTGGCCTTGATCCCCAATTTATCAACTAACGCCCTAAAATCGCGCTCTATTACATCCGGATTCCAATCGGATATATTTTCAAAGACCTCAACCAATTGAGAAAACAACTCTGACATATCTTTAGATAAATGTTTCTTGATTGCGGACTCTTCCTTTTCATAATCGTCTGTGAAAAAGTAATCTGCCCACTCAACAAAATCCCTAAGCGTATTTACACGCTCTTTAAAGAGATTAACCGCTGAGGCGGCATAGGCCTCGTCAACGTCCCACGATTTTTCTTTAAAGAATTCCTTTAGCAGTCCAACGAGTTCCTCACTGCTCTTTTCCCTGATATAATGGGCATTTATCCAATTGAGCTTGTCTATATCAAATACAGCGGAAGTCTTGTTCACGTCCTTTATGTCGAATTTTTCAATAGCTTCTTGAATAGATATTATCTCCTGATTGTTCCCCGGAGACCAACTCAACAGCAACAGGTAATTCAATAATGCCTCCGGCAAATACCCCATAGAGCGAAACTCACTAATCGCCGTAGCGCCCGTTCTTTTAGAAAGCCTGCCGCCGCCCTTGCCCATAATAAGCGGAAAATGAGCAAACAGGGGCAAATCAAACCCAAGCGCTTCGTACAACATAACCTGTTTAGGTGTGTTTGAAATATGGTCATCTCCTCTTAATATATGTGTTATACCTGATAAGGCATCGTCCACAACACACGCAAAATTATACGTCGGAAGTCCGTTTGACTTAACGATAATCTGATCGCCTAATTGCCTTGAAGAAAAGGTAATGCCGCCTCTTATAAGATCCGTAAAGGTAATCTCCTTATCAGGGGCCTCAAATATAATAGCATCGCCCTGCCCTTCCGTTGAAGGCCTGTTTGGGCTGGCCCCCGTTGAAGCGCCTTTGTTCCTGCGTTCTTTTGCCTTATATGCCTTACCCTCATCCAATAATTTTTGGGCAAATTCTAAATAAATCTCGCTTCTCTGCGTCTGAAAAACAGGCCCCTCGTCCCAATCCATACCCAACCACTTCATTGAGTCCAATATCTCGTCTATATACTCCTGTTTGGAGCGCTCCTTATCTGTATCCTCTATGCGCAGGACAAACTTTCCATTCGTATGCCTTGCATAAAGCCAGTTAAACAGGGCAGTCCTTGCGCCTCCTATATGCAAAAACCCCGTCGGACTAGGGGCAAAACGCACCTTTACTTGTTGCATAATTCCTCCAATTTAGCAATTACATCGCCTACCGCGATTTTTTGAACGTCTCCACCTCGTTTTTTCAGTTCAACAACCCCTTCTGCAAGCCCCTTGCCAACGACTACTTGATACGGTATGCCGATCAACTCAGCGTCATTGAATTTGACCCCGGCCCTCTCGTCCCTATCATCCCACAGGACTTCAACACCTTTTTCTGACAAGACGTTATATATCCTTTCTGATACGGAGACCTGATCAGCGCCCATATTGGCGGTAATGATAATCAGCTTAAACGGTGCAACCTCTTCAGGCCAGATAATCCCCTTATCATCATTGTGCTGTTCTATTATAGCGGAAATCAAACGACTCACGCCTATACCATAACAGCCCATAACAACGGGCATTTCTTTTGAGCCCTTGTCTATAAACTTGAGGCCTAAGGCATCACTGTATTTCGTTCCTAATTTAAAGATATGGCCGACTTCTATCGCAGGTTTTTTCTCCAGATTTTCAGAACCACACTTAACACACGCTTTAGCCTCTGAACCAAATGTAAATCCGCAATCCTTACACACGTTCAGGACATCTTCTCCACAAGGCGCAGGCACTAAAAATTCAGCTGATTCACTGCCTCCCATTACACCTGTATCCGCCTCTATTGCGTAAAATTCCAAGCCAAGGCGTTGAAAAATCCTATTGTATGCCTCAAACATCTTTTTATAAGACACGTCCAATGCCTTCTCATCCACGTCAAAACTATACGCGTCTTTCATAATAAACTCACAACCGCGTATCAGGCCAAAACGCGGGCGAAGTTCATCCCTAAATTTGGTCTGTATCTGATATAAAATAACCGGCAAATCCCGGTACGAATTTATCTCCTGCTTTGCCAAGAAAGTAATAACCTCTTCATGCGTAGGGCCCAATGCCATTTTTCTGCCCCTGCGATCCTCAAATCGTATCATCACATCGCCTATAATCTCATCTCTTCCAGACTGTTTCCACAAATCAACCGGCTGCAAGGCGGAAAGCAATACCTCATTGGCCCCGGCGCCATCCATCTCTTCCCTTATAATATTCTCTATGTTTCTCAATACCCTTAATCCCAAAGGCAGGTAAAGATAAACCCCGGCTACCAACATCCTAACAAGGCCTGCCCTAAGCATCAACTTATGACTGACAACCTGGGCATCCTGCGGAGCAGATTTTAACGTAGGCAGATAATATTCACTCAATCTCATAATAAACCCTCCTGGAGATATACGCACAATCCATTATCAATACATATCGAATTATAATATAAGCGCAGGACTTTGGCAAATACATCCTAAAAAAATGCAGGCAGGATAAACCTGCCTGCATTCACACTACTTCCTCAAGGCCATTGTTATCTTACGGCAATGGAAAGGCCTGAAAGCAACAAACCTCCGGGATTCTTAGGAGCCGCCTGCCCTTCACCAACCGATTTGCCGTTTATTTTATCCAAAAATTTCTTTGCATTATCTGTCATCTCTTTATGCCCTTCATCTTCAGAAATAGCCGCTATTAGAGGCAAAGACAGGACATCGTCTTTGCTAAGCTCGTCGGATTCCATTGCATTTGCAATTGCCTTTACCAAACCCTTATCAAGATTGTTTTCATCAGCAAACTCCTCCGGGTTGTTTTCCAGCTGTTCTAACAATTCCTTCCCAGTTATAGGCTCAACCTCAGGCTCGCCTTCTTTAGATGGGCTTTTAATTAACTCTAATTCCTTTTCATCATACCCTAAAGAGCACACGTCATCCTTATTCAAAAACACCTGAGCCCAACCTATATTGTTATCCACAACCAAATATATCTCATTTGGATTATACAAGACAACCTGGCCATTTCTATTTGCAAGCTCGCTAAAACCAAGTTGTTTATACCAGTGTATGATTTTTTCATTAATCCCTTTTTTAGCGCCTGATTTGGTAACCTTAAGGTGGTCAACCCCAAAGAAGTAATTTGTAAACACAAGGTACTTTTGGGATTTTTTAGCATTTTCTATCTGCTCGTCAACAAGCGCGGGAAACAATTTCTCACCGATTGAATAATAATACTCAGTATCCTTTGCCTGTTTCATTTCATTGACCACATTCTCACCAAAAACAAACTGCATCATTATAGGGAAATACATCCTGTCCAGATAAGTAGTCAACAACGGCCTATTCGGATCGCCATTGTCATTTGTCGGTATAGAAACATAAACAAACTCACTCATCTTTTCAAAAAACGCCTGTATATGGCCGAAATGCGCTGGGTCAGACTTGCCCGGCGCATGGGCAATAATCAATATCTTAGAATCACCGCTTTTCGCAATATTTTCAATTCCTTTTTTTAATTTCGGCAAGATATTCTTCTCAAAAAAGTTGAAATATATAGCCGCATATAAACTAACAATTGATGATAGCCTTCCATCCTTTTCCAAAAACTCTTTAGGGAAGGTCTTATCCAGCCATTTTTTGAGTTCATCACTCAAATCATCGTTTGATCCATATATTTTAGCCATCTCATTTATATATTGACGGATTTCATCGGCCTCGTGTTGTTTTATATTTCCCTCTTTTAAAGCTACATCCACACTTTCTCTTGCCTCATCTAATATCTGATCAAAGTTCTTTCCTCTAACAAACTTTTCCTTCACATCATAGACCATCTTATCCAGATTCGCCAATGCCTTATCTTTATCAAATTCCCCATTTTCACTATACGGCCAAATAAAACCGTTTTCCTTTGTCAATAACTCTCTATAAACCCCATCCATATAATCTATTAAATTATCCCTGAACTCCTTTATTGCCTTTTGCCTATCAGTTTGAGCATATCCTATAAGGCCAAGCAGGCCCTCTTGCTGAATAATCACATTGCCGTTTTCATCCTTCACTATCTCACCGTTATTCATCCCGGGCACGCCTAAGTCTAAAACATGAAGAAAATCACCTGCAGGAAATGTTTTCTTATATATAGCATCTTCTATATTTGACTCAACCTCCTTTAAAACAGCATTTAAATTACTATCCTCGTCTGCTATTCTACTTAAAAATCCCTCCGCAGTATTTATAGCTCTCTCATCCAAGCCTCTGTCTTCCCAACGGAACACATGCAAATACTCATGCACCAAGTCATATGAAAACAAAGGCATAAGAAATCCATACTCAGGATAAGTTCGCACAAGCGTCGAACTAATGGAATTGAAGTTATACTGATCTATATCAGTCATACTTAATCCGGGAAAAACCTTACGTAAGAGCTGCATTGAATACTCCGGCAATCTATCAGATGAGCGAAGGCCATACATAAGTCCAACAACATCCATTGGCTCCAATTGTTCACCGTCAGATACTTTAGTAATATTCGTTTCAATTTTTTCGTAAAGGTCATTGGTTATAAGTTTATTCTCTTTAGCTTTGTCCAGTTCCTTCAATAAATCTTCCTTATTTACTTTCTCTAGATAGTCCGTCATAGCCTTCGCTATATCATAGGCATTTGCCATCCAAGGAATAACGTCTCCATCTTTCATAACCTCCGCAGGGTTTTTAGGGTCTGAAAAATAACTGATAACCTTTACCTTCGGGTTTCTATCTTTATCCAAAAACTGGATAAAATGCGCGCCAATAACTTTGCCCCTGCCAAGCGATTCTTCCAACCTATACTGATCCACAAGCTCTTTGGTAATAAGCATAGGCTTTTGCGTCGCATTGTATATGAATACATTTGTGCCAAAATCGTCTTTTGAAACGCCTTCTCCAAACTTGATATCACCATAGCCGATTGCTACATTTCCATGAGAAAGCCCCAACTCCTTTGTTTTGTCTTCCAATCCTGAAATTTTCATCTCAGGCACCTGCGCATCTATTGTATTCTCTGTTTCAGGCAGGTTTGAGACCTCTTTCTCCGATTTTATCACATCCTCCGATGTGTTATCAAATTTCCCACCACCGCCTACCACGGAGAATCCATCAGACTCTTGGGCAGTAAACATATAACGCCTTGCAAACGACACCAAAAACCCATAATTATCTATATTTACAACCCCAACATCCGGTGTTGTATAGGAATTGACGATATCCTTTAGCGCAGGCGCCGCATCCTGATGCAATTTTGTCCAAGACGCCAATACCATCGCATAATAGGCGCTCCTTAAAGGGGCAAACTCACTTGACGTGTTTATCTCTTTTTCAACATTGGGAAGGATGTATTTATCAAGCAGGGCCTCTATCTCCTGTTTTGTACTATCCGGGATGTTATCCTCAACCTCTGCCCTAACGGCTATCTTCGCATCCTTGATGAGAACCCCTTTTTCCGAGTAATTTATCTCCATCTCACCCGGCACCATCCAAAACCTTGGGGAAAAACCGTCTATCTGCCTGTTTGACATCTCCTCCCAAAAGGCTGCGCCTGTCTCGGAATCAGGTGAAAGGTATTCATTTACAATGGTTTTCATCCTTAAATCTGCATTTAAAAGCGTATAACCCAATTCCGTATCAGCAAGGCCGTTGCTTATAACATCATCTTCCGTAAAGGTAATCCCTAAATTCACCCACCAATCCTTCTCAGGGATTGCCAAGGCGGTATAATAATAAGAAATCAATTTTTGCGCATCAACATCAGAGATGTCTTTGCCTTTCCATTGAAAGGATATGCCATTATTAGCAAACGACATACCATTTAATAAGACACCGGGAGCAGATTTTACATTAGCGGATATGGGGATAGCGGCAATTGCAGGAGCACCTGAATAAGGCCCTGCCACCAGAGAAAAAACCAAAAGCACCCGCAAACACACGTTAAACCATCTGCTCCTCATACACCACATCCTTTTTGTTAAAAACCATATCTCACACTTTATATATCATAAAACGAATTGCAAATATTTTCAATACTATATTGTCAATATGTACTTCTCCAACATCTCTAAAGAGATATCTCCTGAACCCTGTTTTAACACGGGGTAAATAGGCCTGTTTTTGAGATAAATCGCGATACTATCCATAACAGACCTTACAGACATACCAAACCCAAATAGCCTACCAAACAATGACCTGGCGCTCCAACGCACATAAGCCCTGCCCAACTCCCTCAAGGCCATGCCAAAGAAACGCTTATCCTTGGCAGAAATAATCGCATTGCCCAATATCATTTGTTCCATCAAGTCATACATTCCTGTGCCTAATAGTTCATCGATTGCCCTTGTCAGGTAATATAACACACCTTTTCTATAAGACACCTTCCTTATCATATAATCCATGTAATCAAACATAGCAAATAATCTATCTTGATCTGTTTTGCCATATTTTGCCACAGACAATACGCCATAATAAATACTTGCCCTTAAAAATATTCTTGCCTGCACTGAATCAGAGAGCATGCCCTTATTAATAATTATTTTCTTATTCTGGGACATGCCCGCAACGGCCTTATCAGATTCGCTAACGACAATGCTCAAACCGTCAAATACCAATCTCGTCTCTGCCCCAGAGAGATTGTTGTTGGCGATAATATATCTCAAGGCGTCTCTCAACGCGCGCCTTATGTGTATCTCATTCTTTTGTGTATTTACACCCTCTAATCTGACTTTATCCTTTATATAATCTATCTCCATATTAGAGATGCTCGCATCCACAAACATCCTGGTCTTAACATTTACAGCCTTTTCGATTTCCAGCCGAATACCGGTTAGTGAAAGGTTATTGAATAATCTTTCATTGACAATCACAAGCCGTTGCGCCTGATCTATGCTGACAGCCTCTTTCAATGCGTTACTAAACATTATTCTATATCCGGACAAGAGGCCCCGGCTAATAAAGGTCAATTTTTGCCTTATCCATAGACGTTTTAACCCATTTACTATACCTGCTTTTCCCGAGTTTACTTTCAACTCCGTCCCGCGCCTCTTATATATATCTGTCAATGCCATTATAGGCGCCAACGACTCGTTAACCATCTGTTCATTCCGCTTTTTAACGGAAATCTGCGTTCCAACCGCATTTTTCCTGCGCGCCTTTATCCTCATATGAACCCCGGGCTTATCCAATTTAGGCAATAAGAACCTAGATGGCAATAGTTGATTTAAAGACGCCTTAAACTCGCCTGCTCCTGTAAAGTGGGCAAGTTCGTGCCTTATAACCGCTTTTTTGCTCGTGGAGAAAAGGGCGTTAAACGCAGACGGATTTATATAAAGGACATTATTTTCAACATCCGCCTTTGCAAGTTTCACATCGTTTGAAGCCCGTAACTCTACACCAATCTCAGCCAGAGTCTTTCCTGTCTTTTTCACAAGATAATCGTCTATGAAATTTCTTGCCTTAACGAATTCCTTACCGGAAAAACCTATTTTTGATCCGGCAAATCTGCCCTTGACGGCCATAGCGTCCATTCCCCAAATCAGATACGGCACAGGAAGCATTGCAAGGGTTGATATGCCAAGCGCCTGAAGCATATCTAAATCATATCCCTGCAAACCCAAAAGCGCGCCCATTGCAACGGCAATCCCAACCAATCCCATAGCCGCATTAAGGCCAGTTGCAAAGGATTGGGCGTTATTCCTGGCCTTCCTTGCAGCTAATCGTTTTGCAATAAACAAAACCTGTGAAACCAAAATCAGTGTCTTTAAATCAACTGTCCTAACATTCCCTCCGGATGAGAAATAACCTCTTAATGCATCATAGTGTTCAAAAGCCCTAATCTTAATCATATCCTCAAATCTGGTTTTCCTGTTTTCCATAAAGGCATTAAATCCATTCCTATGTATGAATTGCAAACTCCAAACTATGCGTTCCAATAAAACTATCCCGGAGAAAACACCGATAACCCCTACAATAAATGAAAAGATATATAAAGGATATCTATAAACACTGTTATTAGATAGTGTGTCCCATATCAAAGGTATCGACTGCATAACTTGAGACAGGCTATGTATCTCTGCAGGATTTACTGCCAATAGAGACAAAGATAAAATGGGCACAAGTATCACGCTAACAGCAATCACTGCCTTAAACAGACCCCACACCCAAAAACCAACACTGAGAAGAGAATTCTTGATTTCATTGGAATCCACAGAAACATTTCCCTTAGTGTATTCATATCCACCGGCCTTTGGCCTTAGCCTTGCGTTCAACATCTCTTTATGCATATTTGGAAACAAAAGGCTTACAATAGTAAATGGTGTGATAATGGATTTTAAAGCAATAAAAACAATGCCCAAAAGGCTTATAGCGCTATAATAAAGGCCTCTAACCGACTTGTTAACAAAAGAAACCCGGGCATTTAGATAAGAGAAACCTAACGTTGTTAGGAATACAAGGGCAGATATTATGGAAACAAATTGCCCCATTCCATACCACGTACTCACATCTTGCATAAAGGCATATACAGCCATACCCACAAAGGATGCAAGGATAGAGGCTCCCGATGCCGCAACTAAAGAAAACTGCCCGCGCCTGCCGGATAATACCTTATCAACCGCTTCTTTATTCTCAGCGACATCGCTACTTCTTCTAATTAAGGCAAACCTATTTCTGAACATACTCCATTCCAAACTCATTTCCCTCAAAATAGTATCTCCCATATCAAATCTTCTTGTGTAGAACATCGGCACAACCCTTAATGAAAGCGACAATGCGCTTAAAACAGCTATATGCATTGCCAGACGCGCCATACCTGTAATCTGGGGGAATAAGGTGAATCCATAAAAATGATTGGCCAAAGACAAGGTTATTAAATATCCTCCTATAAGCCCAAAACGCATAAACCCATACCACAACATATCTAGCATAGATACAACAGGACCTTTTATAAGGGCGTGATACATATTTAATGCCAGATATTTTTTAGAACCTAATGTGGCGTTAAACATAAATATCGCAGACATCCACAAGAAAGAACTAACCAATAGAGACAAACCCCATAAAAACATCGTCCAACCGCTTAAAGGCGCTAAAGCTATTATCAGAAGATTAAATGCACCCCACCTGGAACCTTTGTTTAACATAGAAAGCATATCAAAAGACGTCCTATCGAGCGACCCGCCTTTACCTTGTGTTGATATATATTTGGCATCCAGCGAATATCCCTTGCGAACTGTATCGTCATAATGCGGCAAAAGCACTCCTGCAAAGAAGCCTATCATCTTGGGCATCTCCAAGAAATACCTCCAAATGCCTTTCCAAAAACCATAGCGTTCCGTGAATGCGGTT
>CAYXYY010000052.1:0-2598 GCA_964469495.1 uncultured Planctomycetia bacterium
ACATCTGGAAAAGATGTTTTTCCTGTTATTTCTTTCCAATTATCCTCATTTATTATTATTTTGCTATGTGTTTTATCTATCGTCATGCTATCCCAGAGTTTTTCCGTAATTTGTATCGGAGCAGGCGTTTCATCACCATTCCGAATAGCATCCAATTCCAATAAATTGTTCAAACTCTTTACAACAGCCTGTTTTGCTTGCAAGACGTTGCTATCGTTCAGTGTCTTAAACTGAAATACAATAGCATCTTTACTAACATACATTTTGACCATCTCAATGCTTTTATTAATCTCCTGCGCTATAGCCGTATCCGGAAGGACCGTTGCGCCCATAAAGACTATTGCCATTATCAATATGATGCTTAAAAGCATACCTCCCTTTGCATTTGTGGCATTAAATTTATTCTTTTCACTAAATTTCTTAAGAAGTTTGCCTATACCCAATAGAATGCCGCCTGCGCCGGCTACACCCAAACCTGTTTTTGCTATCCGCATTTGAGTGAGTTTCCTTGCCATAGAACTAACCGCTTCTTGCAATGAACTGACATTAGAATTAATCTCAACCTCAACTGCCGACGGTAAAAACCCATTATTACTCATAAAATTATCAACCACTTGTTTGTTAAAAGATACTATCGTGCCTTCTTTAAAAGCGCCTAAATCCATACCATTTAGAGTAAATATCTGCGGGTGTACCGTACCTAAAAAATCTTGAACAAGTCCGCGCTCAATTAAGTTATCGACATCAGCCGGAGAATATCCCAATTTCATAAGCATATCGCCAATCACCTTGTTCCAACTCTGCTCTGAAACCACCATTCCAACATAATTAACAGCATCATTTGCATCTTTATAACACACCGACATAACATCCGGAATATCTAAGCTGTTAAACAAATAGACAAAACCCGGAACCAATACCGCCAAAACTCCCAATACGGCAATGCCTTGCACCAATTTCGCGTTCACAAAACCCTTTTGGTTATTTACACCATTGTTTGAACCAAGCCTGTCAACTGAATCGGTGTTACATTGTTGCTTGGAAACTCCGCCTGTTAACCCTTCATCTTGTGGCAAATTTGAAGAATGCGTGGCAGGATTAACATCATTAGGCGTAGCTGAAGCGCCTCCGCCGACCACGTTCCATCCGTCAAGGCCCTCGTCTATTGTGCCAAGTTTGTAAAGCCTAAGGTATTCGTCCAAAAACAGCCTTTTGGACCAAGGCGATGCCCTAAGTCCGTTTATTGCCCCGCTATCTATTACATCCTTGAATTTTACGTCCATATCCTTTGCCTTTTTCTCATACCACATCGCAATGACAACCGCTCTAACCGCCTGCCTTAACAAGGCATAGCGCTTATCGGTGTTAACCACCTTGTTTAACTCCGGAATAACCTTTTTATTTATCTTACGTAACATAGATTCGTTCAATCTGCGAACACTGGCGTCTTTTGACTTAAGGCCTTCAAGATCAAGATTGACCTTAAGCTGGCACTTCTTTATAAGCATCGTCTTATCGTTTTCGAATATCTCGATATCTCCCGGGACTATCCAAAAACGTGGCGCAAAATCTATGCCTTCAGACATATCTTCGCTCTGAGCCATACTTGCAAACACATCATCCAAAAGGCCTGTCTGTGTCAACAGCCTCTTCACATCCCTTTTCAACTCAACGTCTGATCCCAAAAACACCTTACCTATATCCAAAAACTTCATCTTTCCGCCCAAAATCTCACTTTCCAAAGCGGAAACATCTAGATTTACCCATAAATCTTCATCGGGCAAGGTCAATGCGGAGAAGAAAAATTTTATGTTAGTGCCCTTTTCCTGCAATGAAATCTCTCCATCAGAACCGTCTTCTTTTGCCCATCCAAATTGCATCCACCCATCTTCAGTTATCTCAATACCAGTCATATACGCGCTCGGATTATATCCCAATATGTTAATCACATTTGACACAGGCTCAATCTTTGAAAACGAAAGTCCCGGCGCGCTCCAAGCAATCTGCTGAAACGCAAATAAAAAGGCAATGAACACATTTAAAGGCCTTGCTAACAATTTTAAACTCATTTCCTACCTCCATTTTATCCTGCCTATCTCCCCCGTCTTGCCACCTAAGGCAAGACAACGCCAAACTCATTTCACAGGGCAAAATATAACAGAAGAAATAGCTATTGTCAACTTTTTTTATTTATTTTTTTATTTATTATAACACAATTTAAAATATGCCTGACTACAATTTTTCAATGTTTGGAAAAGTTAGGCACTTGCCGCGTGTATTCGTTTTCTATTTGAGATAGGGCGTTTTCTATCGCATTATAGCTTTCGCGACTCTTTTTGGCCCGGCTCATATATATTGCGGCATTTGACAGGATTATGCGCGCTTCCGGCATTCCTATTACGGAAACGGCATCAAACGTTGCCTGCGCAATGGCGATTGCCCCGGGAACTGCAAGGCCTATGTCTTCAGCGGCAAATATGACTATCCTGCGGGCAATAAATCTGGGATCCTCACCTGAATAGAGCATTTTTGCAAGCCAATATACCGCCTCTTTTTCCCTGCCTGCGCGCATTGCCTTGATAAATGCAGATATATTGT
>CAYXYY010000053.1:0-4416 GCA_964469495.1 uncultured Planctomycetia bacterium
CTGATATGAAACCGCCCCAACTTATCATAAGAAACCTTTATCGGCTGGCCGCGGCCCTCCGGTTTGTCCGTAAAATCAAGGCCCTGCAGATCCTCTAATTTCAAATTCTTCAATAAACGCATAATACGCACATCCGCAACAGGGCTTCTCGGCACGATCACACCCCCGCCTTCCAAAAGCCCGCTGCCACCCGCATTAAACATACCAAACACGCTCTTAATAGAAGACATAACCGTATTCATTTTTTTCCCTGTATCCTGCGTGCCCATACTCGTCAAAAGAATAAAAAATGTCATCAACAAAGTCATTAATGAGCCATATAGAAGCATATATCCCGGAGCCGTAGGCTCATCACCCATAAGACAAACCTCCCTTACATACTGCTATAATCAGGCGTCCTGCCTATAATTATAATCTCAACGCGCCTGTTCTTTGCCCTGTTTTCCTTTGTATCGTTTGGCTTTATAGGTTTTAAATCCGCCAAACCAGCAACAGCCAATCTGTTTCCTTCTACTTCATTTTCCTCTAACAATTTAGCGACAGTTATCGCTCTATGCAAAGAGATATCCCAATTGTCTTTGAACTTGCCGCCATAACGCACAGGAATATTATCCGTATGCCCTTCAACAACTATCGGATTATCTATAAAACTCAAAAAAATGGATATCTTTCTCAAGATATCTCTGCTTTCAGGTTTAAGTTCATCGGAGCCCTTCTCAAATAATAAATTGTTTTGTATTCGTATGGAAATCCCCCTCTTGACCCTTTCCATTTTTATGATATCGTAATCCCCTTGTTTTTTGATGTATTTCTTGAGTTTATTTAGTTTGGAAATCACCTTTTCCCTTTCTCTAAATGACAAGGCCCGATTATTTTTGGATAATAGCTCAGTCATCTCCTCAACCTTTTCAAAACCAGACCCCCTGCCGGAAAGGCCGCTTCCCCCAAAGGCAATATATACGGACCCTATAAATCCCCCCACCTTCATCTCGTCAAAGGACGTAAAAGAAACCAACATAACGAAAAAGGTCAAAAGCAAGGACATTGCATCGCCAAACGTAAGCATCCAAAACGGACACGTCGGCATTCCGTCATCGTCATCCACTTCTTCTTTCTTCTTTTTTTTCTTTTTATCTTCCGGCATATATTACTCCGAAGATACCTCAGCCCTTGAAGCTGGCGGCAAAAATGTCTTCAATTTTTCCTCAACAACCCTTGGGTTATCTCCAGATTGTATGGAAAGTATGCCTGTCATTATAATCGTCATCTGCATTGATTCCTGTTGGGCGCGGTATTTCAATTTAGAAGCCAAAGGCAGAAACACCAAATTTGCAAGAACCGCCCCATAAAAGGTGGTAATCAAGGCAACTGCCATACTGGCGCCAATACTAGAAGGGTCTTCCAAATTCCTTAACATCTGAACAAGCCCAACCAACGTGCCTATCATACCAAATGCAGGGGCATAGTTGCCCATCGCTGATAGGATGCCTGACGCAATTTGATGACGCTCATCCATCTTTTCAATCTCGGTATCAAGCACCGCCTCTATTACCTCGGGCGGATTCCCGTCAATAGCAAGCTGAAGACCTTTCTTGAAAAACGGATCAGTAATGCCCTGCGCAGCCTCTTCTAATGCAAGGATACCATCTCGCCTTGCCTTTGTCGCAAAGTCAATCAAGGTCTTTATAACCTCTGTATCCGGCTGCATAGTAAAAGACATAGTTTTCATCATTACCTTAGACAGGCCCAAGACCTGCTCAAGGGGGTAACTAACCAAGGTTGCCGCAATCGTCCCTCCTATAACGATTAACATAGAGGGTATATCTATAAAGGCAGGGATAGAACTGCCCATCGCAACCAATATAAGCAATAAACCTAACCCTAATCCCGCAGGTGTGGAAATATCCATAACCCCTCCTCAGAAATTATCCTGCAAACGGCAGGCAGTAAACCTGCCGTTTGTAGGCAATTATTCTTTCAACCACCTCTTGCAACTCTTCCTTGACCATCAGCTTCTCGCCGTTTGTAAAGGTTAACATAGTATCAGGTGTTGATTCAACCATCTTTATCATATCCGCATTAATTGCAACCTTTTTGTCATTAAGTAATGTCAATAATACCACCTATATTACCTCTTTAAATTAACCAGTTCTTGAAGCATCTCATCGGATGTGCTGATAATACGCGAATTGGACTGAAATCCCCTTTGAGTGATAATCATATCCGTAAACTCGCGCGCCAAGTCAACGTTTGACATCTCCAAGACACCGTTGTTAATCGTGCCTCGGCCGCCTGCGCCCGGCTCGCCTATCTGGGCAACGCCCGATGTCATTGACTGTTTATAAAGGTTATCGCCCTCTTTTGTAAGGCCTCCGGGGTTGCTAAACGATGCCAAAGCAATCTTTCCGATTAAATCCGTCAACCCGTTGGAATATATACCTGTAATATCGCCTGTCGCGCCTATTGAAAACTTCTCCAATATGCCCATTGCATAACCATCTTGCTGTCGCAAACTGATTGAAGAATCGCCTGAAAACTGCGTAAACATACTCATATCAGGTGTAATCTGCAAAGGAGAAGAAGCGCCGTTATTCAGATCAATGGATATATTCCCCGTGGATGTGCTGTAAGATCCGTTAGACAAGAACTCTATCGTCTGCATCCCCTGCGATACATTCCTTCCGCCGTAATAATCATCAGCGCAGTCCGCGTTCCAATACCAGGTATTAGACGCTGTCCTTGTAAGTATTAACGTAACCCTGTGCTCTACGCCAAGTGAGTCATATACCGTCATAGACAATGTCGCGCTCTCTCCATTGGCAGACTGGACAGAAGTAAATGTATTTATGGCATTGAAACCTGTTCTCTGAGTTGTTCCCGCCGAATCGGTCGCTTCTATATTAAGGCTTGTTATCGCGTTTCCGTCTCCTATATCGCCTGCTATGCGAAGGCGGCCTAAAGAATCTATTGTGACGCCTGATGCGCTGGATGTGATACCCAAAACGTCCTCAACATACTCCGCAAGCTCTCCCATTGTGGAAAAATCTGTCCCAACAACACCAGACAACGTCGTTAAGGCTATTCCGCCTTTATACGCAGATATATATATAACATCGCCCGTGCTTAAACCTGCATTGGTTCCTGCCGCATTTGTTATACTGTATAGAGAAGTGGAACTAGTTGCCGCCCTTTCCATATTTGCTGATGTGCCACTAGAACCACCATTTGCTATGGTCTCACCTATATTGTCAAATACCGAATTAAACGTGCTGTTTCCTGACACAGTAATAGAAAGACTAGTTATGTTATTTGTGCTTGAGTTAGTAATTCTAACAGCGCCGTTGCTAGTAACAGAAACTGTAACTCCAGAACCAAACTGCGTGCTAAGCCATGAAGTAAAATCAGACAACGTGGCCGACGCGCTTACAGTATAACTGGAAGAATGCGCGCTACCGTTATTCCAAGATAGAGATATACTGCTACCGCTGGATAAACTTAAAGGTAATGCAGTTGCAGTATCATCAAAAAGCGCTGTCAATAACGTCGAGCTGGTCGCCGCGCCCTGCAGATAATAATCCGAACGAGTAATCGTCCCTTGCGTCCCTATAGTGGCATCGGCATCTATGTTTCCGACAAGATACACATTAGACGTTGCCTGGGCAACCATCCTGCTTCCAATAGGTATTGTAATATCGCCAACAGGCCCGCTGGAATCAACAGCCCCGTTTGCGGCCTGCCAACCCTGCACGCGATAACCATTGGCAGGATTAATTAACACACCATTTGCGTTTAAGTCAAACGCCCCGTCCCTTGAATAGGCCGTTGTGGTCCCGTTGTTCAACACGAAAAAACCTGAGCCTTGTATGGCCATATCCGTATCTTTACCCGTGCTCTGCAGATTGCCCTGGCTGTGGATATTGTCTATGCCTGCAATCAGCACGCCAAGACCCACCTGAGCAGGGTTTACGCCGCCTGTCCCTCCTGTTGCCGGGGCTGTCCCGCCTCTGACTGTCTGGTTTAACATATCCTTAAAGGTAACACGGCTAAATTTATAACCAGACGTATTGACATTGGCCAAGTTGTTACCAATAACATCCATACGAATCTGGTGAGCCCTAATACCTGAAACACCGGAAAACATCGAACGCATCATAGCGCATCCCCCCTCTCGGTTTTTGAGTCAGGGCCTCCTCTGAGAGGGCCAGCCCCTTACTCTACAATTGCCACACTGTCTATATTAGTAAACACATTATCCTTTAAGTGCCGCCTGTCAACACAAGTAATCACCTTGTTTTCATTGACGTTCACAATAAGCCCTACATCTCTATAAAGCAATAAACCTTCTTTGCCTCCTTTCTGTTTTAACCTATCCACGGCATTTGATATCTTTTCAATGTCCGCATCTGAAAAGTCTAT
>CAYXYY010000054.1:0-72986 GCA_964469495.1 uncultured Planctomycetia bacterium
TTTTTGTTGTATTTTTGCTTGAGGGCTGTAATTAGTTCTTTAAATTTAGACGCATAATTTACGCCTTCTAATTCTATATCATTATCTTTGGCTATGTCATATAGTCTTTCCTCTATTACGGATATCAATTCATTTTCCGTCTTAAATTTTACTTCACTAAAATCTACCCTTATCACAGGATATCTATCATTCCAATTCCATTTATCCTCTATCCACAGGCCTTTAAATAATTCCTTTTCTCCTTGGAACAAATACCCCAACGTGGATATCATCAGGCTCTTGCCGAACCTGCGCGGGCGGGAGAGAAAATAGACCTTTCCGCCCATTGCCAAATTATACAAATGTTCCGACTTATCCACATAGATATAATCTATCTCCGATGTCCTTAAATCCTTAAAATCCTGAATGCCTATTGGCAATGCCTTCATATTCCGTTCTCCTTTTTATAGGACAAATCTAAAGCTAATTATATCATAAAATATGTGCCAGATAAAAACCGCTTTGGTTCTTTCAATAACAGATACACCTAACAGGGATAATTACATCCCTAATTTATTGGCCCATAAACCTGCCCAAGAACAGGATCTCGCGTCTCCTTATCCATTACAACAAACATAAACGGATGGTCTGCAATGAAATAGGTATATTCCGGTTCTTTCCAAGCTATAGCTCTTTTCATAACAACTGCTGTTGCAGCAGCGGCCTCTGTACCTTCTTCGTCTACTATTAGAACCGCCTTGTGGACTGCTTCTCCTATATACAACCCATCTATATCTGTTATGCCCGAAAAATCCGCTTTCCGCGAAAACGGCAATTCCATCCCCATAGATTTAAGATATCTTTTTAGATCATATGTCCCCCCTGCCTTAAACTTCGGTATTGTTATAAAGGCATTCTTCTCCTCTTCCGATAGGACCTCTTTTATGCACTTAAGCAATTTAGGCGTGGTTAATCCTTTCTCTACATCAGGCAGGCCATTTCTTTTTTTGGGCAGGATAATAAACATAGACAGCCTTCCCCCTTTATACGGCATCTCAAGCATAGAAGACCCTTTAAACTTTTTTATCTTGAAAAAACCCGTCTGATGCATCATATCTATCTCTTCCTTTTTTCCGCCTATCTTATAGAATCTTTCTTTCTTGGTATCTGCCTTGTCAAAAGGCTTCAGCCACTTTGCCTTCAGGTATACTGCATTGACTAATACCAATCTTGTTAAGGGGTCTATCATACCCGGGGCAATCAGGTCCTTGATAAGAGACTTTGTCTTTCCCTCTACCCATTTGTTTATCTTTATCCGCTCTGCATCAGGCCTGTCAGCAAAATCTGACAGAAATACCTTGGAGTGAAAATATGACCTTATCTCATTATCATACCCCTGCAATATCTTATAACCCTTTTGCACCCATATTGAATTGGCATTAAGAAAGGCTATTTGCTTATTATTTATAGCATTCAGGCTGGTAATGAGTTTATCAAATTCTTTCCCTAATTTATGATAGTCCCTGTTAAACCCAAAGAACTGGGCTATCTCTTCATAGCTCTCTCCCCTTGCCCCTGCGCCTGCCATTGCAAAGGCTGTCTTTATGCTATATGGGGAATAAGTCATACTTGCTTGACTGCCTTCTGTTAGTTTGTTATACAGGTTTAAGGGATAGCCTTTTTCTTCTCCGGCAAAACCAATACTGTTAAATAGCGCAAATACCAATAAAACCAAAAATACCCGCCTCATACAGCCCTCCTTTTTTATGAGAAATTCAACAAATTGATTATAGCATATAAAAAGGGAACCAATAATCGGAAATAGAGATATCTTGAATTTTACAATGGGCAAGCAGGATATCACATCTTTGCCATCCTTGTTTATTCTTTACTCCCTCTATGATACAATCATACAAAAAGGAGGGGAAATGTTTGCAAAATTAATAGCTTATTTTCTTATGGCATTGGGCGTTTTATTTATCCTAAAACCTGATATGATGAAAAAACGCCTGCATAAAAAGGCATATAAAAAGGCGCGGTATTATATATTTGCCTTGGCGTTATTTCTTGGTTCTGCTTTTGTCAAAATAGGCTTTGCATATCATGGAATTATCCCTAAGATAATAATGATATTAGGTGTTATCGCTATTGTGAAGGGCCTGTTCCTCTTAAAGGCAAAGGCCTATGAACATCTTATGGATTTTATAAGTTCAAAACCTCTTTGGGTGTTTCGCTTATTTGCCCTTTCGTATATTCTAACAGGCCTATTGATTTTATTCGGCATTAAGTAAGTTTCTGGCCCAGTTCTATAAGCCTGCCCATTAAAAGTTCGTTGGACTTCATCCTTTTTTTCCCTTCTATCTGGGCTATTTTAACGCGCAAAAGCCCGTCTTTTGCCTGCACGAAAAAACTCTCTTCATCCTTATCCACTATTTCGCCCAATACCCCGCCAGACTTATTAAAGGCAACCGATGCCTTCCATATCTTAAAACGTTTTTTGCCTAAAAAACAAAACGCGCCAAAACTCCCGGCAAAGGCCTTTATCTTTCTGTATATCTCATCTAAAGAATCGTTTTCAAAATCCAATCTTGCCATGGCCTTGTTTATGAATCCGGCATAACTGGCCTTGCTATCATCCTGTTCAGAAAAGCTCCACTCACTAACTGGCAAATTTAAAAGCTTACCTAAAAGCCTTGCAGATAGATCCGCCAGTTTAGAGCTGACCTGCTCGTAATCCTCATCATAATCAATCTCAACGGCCTCTCGCAAAAGGATAGGGCCGCTATCCACCTTGGCCGCCATCTCTATAATGCTTGCGCCTGTTTTTTTATCTCCCGCAAGTATTGTCCAGTATATCGGGGCAGGCCCGCGCCATTTAGGCAAAAGCGAAGGATGTATGTTAATGCACTTGACCGCGTTTAACGCCTCCCGGGGGAATATAATCCCGAAATCGCACACAACACACAAATCAAAATCAGATATAACTCCTATTAGTTCTTCCTTGCCGAAAACCTCCCTAAACCAAATGCCTTCATCTGAGCAAAATGATTTCACAGGAACCGAAACGCCTTTAAATCCCCGCCCGCCTTTCCTATCCGAAAGCGTCAATACCTTACCAGGCCTTATTCCTAACGCAATACAGCTTTTCAAGACCCTCTTGCCAAATTCACCGCTTGCGCAATAACACCAATTCACAACTGAGTCTCCTTAAAAACCTCTTCCAATGTAGTGATGCCTTTACGCGCTTTTCTCAAACCGTCTTCCCTTATGCTCACCATACCCATTTCAATAGCCTTTTCCCTAATCCCTGTCGTGGATATCCTCTCCATAATCGCAAAATGGAGTTCTTTTCCTACCTCAAGAAATTCAAACAAACCCGTTCTGCCCTTATATCCACTGCCATTACAAAAATCACAACCAGCTCCCTTAAAAAATGGCCCATCTGCCTCTCTCAAACCAAAGGCCTCCATTTCAGCGCTGGTCGGTTTATACGAATCAATACACTTCGGGCATATCTTCCTGACAAGCCTTTGAGCAATAACAGCCCTTAATGTGGAAGTAATGAGATACGGTTCTATCCCCATATCTATCAACCTCGTAATGGCTCCGGGCGCGTTATTTGTATGCAATGTTGAAAGGACCAAATGCCCTGTTAACGCGGCCTGCACCGCAATCTGAGCAGTCTCTTCATCCCTTATCTCGCCAACCATTATAATATCCGGATCCTGCCTTAAGATCGTTCTCAAGCTCTTTGCAAAATCCAATCCTATCTTTGGGTCTATTGGTATTTGCACTGTGCCCTGCATATCATATTCAACCGGATCTTCTGTTGTGATTATCTTTTTATCAATCGTGTTAAGCTCATTCATAAAAGAATATAAAGTAGTCGTCTTGCCGCTTCCAGTCGGCCCTGTCACCAATACCATCCCGTTTGCCAAAGAAAAAAGCCGTTTAAATTTTGCAACATCTTCATCCCATATGCCAAGCTCATCAACAGATACAACACCCCGCTCCTTGTCCAACACACGCAATACAACGCTCTCACCAAAAACCGTCGGCAGAGTTGAGACGCGCATATCTATTTCCTTATCATCTACATTTACGACCATCCTGCCGTCTTGAGGCACGCGCGATTCAGCCACATCCAGATTGGCAAGCACCTTTATACGAGAGATAAGCGGAGAAAATAATTGAGCAGGCGGGCTAATCAGGTTGACCACGACACCGTCAACTCTGCACCTTATCTTAAAACCATCCAAAAACGACTCAAAATGCACATCGCTTGCGTTTAATCTGACCGCCTCTCGCAAGACCTTGTCCAATAACTGAACCACAGGCGCGTCATTTAAGGCATCCATCGTATCCATATGTTCTCCTTGTATAAATTATCACGGCAAAGATGCAAACAGCAAATCCTCCAAAAACACAACAACTATTACCAACAAAATAGCCGGGGCCAAAAAGAAACGAAACAGTTCCCTGCGTTGACTGAAACTAACGGCCTTAACATCGCTCTTCTCCAAGCTGTCTATCAATTTAAATATCTTTTTCATAGACGCCTCATCTTGCGCCCGAAAATAGGACCCGCCTGTCATAGAGGATAATTCTTTAAGTAATTTTTCATCTATCTCGGTTTTCTGATAGACAATCCTCCTGCCGAAAATCGGGTCATCCACAGGAAAAGGGGCAACACCTTCCTTGCCAACGCCTATCGCGTATATCTTTACTCCTAATTCCTTTGCAAGATTTGCCGCAGTTATAGGATCAACGTTGCCTGCGTTATTCACCCCATCCGTTATCAATATTACCAACTTTGTCTTTGCCTTGGAATGTTTAAGGTGCCTGAGGGCAGTGGCTATCGCGCTGCCTATCGCCGTGCCGTCCTGTATCTGCCCGACGCGAACCTGTTCTATAAAGGCCTTTAACATCTGATAATCCAACGTAAGCGGACATTGCAAAAACGTCTTCGCTGCAAATACGACAAGGCCTATTCTATCAC
Organism: uncultured Planctomycetia bacterium; assembly: GCA_964469495.1. Taxonomy (GTDB): domain Bacteria; phylum Omnitrophota; class Gorgyraeia; order S143-82; family S143-82; genus CAYXYY01. The sequence continues at coordinate 4,979 of CAYXYY010000054.1, forward strand.
CCTTACGTCCGTTGATAAAACGCTCAGCCTCTTTCTTGGCAACAGATAGCCTATCCTGCTTGCCGAAATCCAAGGCCTGCATACTGCCTGATATATCCAGCGCAAGTATTATGTCCACGCCCTTTCCTGTGATTATTGATTTTGAGTTCAATAATTGCGGCTGCATAAGGGCTAAAATCAATAACGATAAAACGAATATCTTAAGGCCAAAGATAAATATGCCTTTTTTATCTGAACAAAAACCGCAAGACTCGAGAATGATAGGCAAGGTCGGCAAAAATATAACACCGCTTTCTTGCAATGGCCGTTTCTTTGCCTTAAAGTATATTATTAATCCAAGAATCACAAATAATATAATGAAAATCGGCATTGCAAATACAAACATAAAACCACCTCTTTATCTTATTCCCAAATAAATTATACCAAAAATTTATCAATATTTTATGGCAATAAAGACATCGCTCCAAGACCAAATATCAAAAAAATCATCGGAACAGGCAAAAGCACCACCCATATCGGCACGTTCACCACCTTTGCTATCCCAACAGACAACATCATAGCAACGTAATACAGAAAGAACAACACAATCCCTATACCGATTTGGGCAACGCCGACAGGTTTTCTGCCTATCCTTAGAGTAAACGGCAGGCCTGCAATCAACAAGATAACAGCTGTAAACGGAAAGATAATTCTATTGGCCAATTTCACCCGATAATCCCTCAAGGTGGCCTTTGCCTGACTCTGTTTCAACCGTTTTATATGGCTTAACAAGGCCTTTATGTTAAGGCTGTCTGCATAGGCCTCATTGCGCACAATATCCTGAGGCGTGAGGCCAAGTTCGGCATCCTTTTGTCTAAAAAATTCCTTTTTATCTTGTTCAAGTTCGCCTGTTTCGTCAAACTTATAAGTGAGCAGATTCTCAAATCTCCACTTCCCCTCATGCCAAAACGCCTTTTGCGCCACCCACTTTTCTCTGACCTTTTGGTTCTCGTCCTGAAAAAGGATTACCAAACCTTGCATCTGCCTCTTGTCCGGAAAGTACTTACTGACAAAAAACAACCTATTCCCTTCACCATAAAACGCAAGGTTCCTTAACATCAGGTTGTCCTTCTGCGCATATGACCTTGTAATAAAATCCCTTTTTACGCTCTTCGTAAAAACAATTGAACCGGGCACAAATTCCTCATTTACAAAAAACACCACAGCGCATAACAATAAAGCGCCTGCAAATAAAGGGAACAACACAAAACCTAAACTCTTTCCACTTGAGCGAATCGCAATAATCTCATTTGAATAATTCATATGCGCCATAGAATACATCCCTGATAAAAGCGAAGAAACAGGCGCAACGTTCACGAATATCATTGGCACCATAGAGATATAATACTTAAGCAAGACATCTAACGGGACCTTGTTTTGCAAGATATCGTCAAGGTGTGAAAATAAATCAATCACTATATACAAAAGCACGAATACCAAAACACCTAAAAGCATACCTTTTATGTACCTGACTATGATATATCTATCCAAGATTCTCATCACTGCCTCTTTAACAACAAAACGCCCGCAAAAAACAACACAATATTGGGAACCCACATACCTATCCACGGATTGATAATCCCGCGTATGCTCAAGGCCTCTGCGCCCAAAAGCAACAAGTAATACACCACGGCAATCATAATCACCAACAGAACCCCGAGAGATTTTTCCTGACGCTTTACCCTGATAGAAAATGGCAGGCCTATTATGGCAAAGATAAACGGCGCAAAAGATAGGGCAATCTTGTTGCTTATCTGCGCCTCTATTGGTTTGATATCTATACCTTGTCCTTCAAGCCTTTCCTTCTCATTCAACAACTCTTTTATAGAAAATTCCTTTAATTTTTTTTCAATCTTCTTTCCCGCGCCCGGGATTTTCAAGTTCATATAATAATCATTAAAATTCAGTTTATACACCTGCATAGGGTTTCTCGGATTAGGCTCATCCGATGTGCCTTTTATCAAATGCAAATGCACCTTGCCCTCATCCTTGTTAATTATCACATCCCCCCTGTCAGCAACTATCGTCCTCGCAGGCAAATCATGCCTTAATTGGTATATACGAATATACCTCAATTTATTCGGCGCCGGCATCTGATATATAAACATTATATACCCGGGGAACTCGTCTATAAACCTGCCGGGCTCAAGATACGCGCCGGGACTCTTTAATCCTATCTCAACAGAAATCCTGCGCATTTGAAAATGCGAATAAGGGATTATCTTATCGTTCATCAAAAGGGCAAACAAACTAATCGCAAAAGCAAACAAAAAAACAGGAAAGGCAATCCAGAACAGACTTATACCGCTAGATCGGATTGCATCTATCTCATTGTCTGCGGAAAACCTGCCAAACACCAAGATTACAGCCGTTAACATGGCTATTGGCAAGACATAAGAAAGCACGGTTAAAAGAAAGTAAAACACAAATTTGCCCAATAAATGCGGTGAAATGCCTTTGTTTACAATCAGGTCCGGAATTTTTAGGAAATTCACGAGCAACATTACAAAAGCAACAACAAAAACCGATAAAAAAAAGACTTTGAAGATCTCCAATAATACGTAATTTCTTATGGTCCTCATCCGTATAGCCCGAATACCCATACGCGGTTAGCTCCATTTCGTTTTAACTGTCTTGCGCACTCAACTATTGTATTGCCGCTTGTAATAACATCGTCTATCAACAACACATCCATTTTACCTGTTAAGACAGACGCTTTAAACAGGTTTTTCACATTATCACGCCTTCTTTTTGTGTCTTTGATATAATGCTGTGGCACAGAAAGCCTTGTTGTTTTTAACAGTCCCATAACCGGCAGGCCTGTTTTATCAGCAAACAGCTCTGCAAGCACTCTGGCCTGATTATATCCTCTTAAGAGTCTTCTAACAGGATGCATAGGCACATAACTAACGACAAAATTATCCAAAGACAACTTATAATACTCCACATAATCCGCCATCAAATCCGCCAATACCGAGGCAATAGGCAAAAGCCGAAAGAATTTCAAATGCATAATAGCCGGCTTGAACCTGCTCTGATACGGCCACAGATAAAAGGCCTTATCAATAGGCCTTAAACCTTGTTTTGCTTTAAAAGGAGATATCCAATAACGCGGGCTTTTACATTCCCTGCATAGAAACAAACCATTGTCAATGCCTCTTCCGCAAGATACGCATACAGGGATAAAAAACAGGTCAAAAATCCTTAACCAGTTCATTCCAAAGGCCTTTTGCCTTTAATATGATTTCACAAACCTCTCTCACCGCCCCAAATCCACCGCTTTTTTCTGTTATATAAAGGGCCTTTTGTTTTGTTTCTAATGCGGCATTTGCAACAGCGATAGGAAATCCGACTTTCTTCATCGCGCGAATATCCACCAAATCATCTCCGACAAATGCAATCTTATCCAATGATATATTCATACCTTTAGATAAATCTTCTATGGCCTTGCCCTTATCAGACACGTCTTCCAAAACGATCTTCACATTACAAGACTGAGCCCTGCGTTTTATCACACTTGAGGACTTGGCGCTCATAAATGCCACCGGAATATTCGCCTTTGCCATCAGACTCAACCCCATACCGTCCAATACATTAAAGAACTTCATATCCGAACCATCGGAACAATAGACTATCCTGCCGTCTGTCAAAACCCCATCCACATCCAAAACCAGTAATTCAATCTTATTTGCTATCTCATTAATGGATTTCATTCTTTCCCCCTTTAAACGGATAAAATCCTAGAAAGTTCGTTAAATACCATCTCAACACTTACAGACCTGATACACTTATAGTCATAGGCGCAATTGGCCCTATAACAAGGGATACGGCAATCATCAGGAGGCGCAAACAAGTTTACGGCATTCAAGGACAAAAGCCCGGTTATTTTAGGGTCTGTCGGGCCAAAAACACCTATACAGTTTTTATTAACAGCGCTTGCTATGTGCAACGGCCCGCTGTCATTGGATATAACGGCCCTCGCCCCTTCCAGTAAAGCAGCCAATTGCCTTATGGTCGTCTTGCCAGCGGCAATAAAAATCCTGTCCTGTCTTATCATTCCATATAATTTCTCAGCAAGCCATACATCGCCTTGCGCTCCAGATATAACAATGCCCAATCCAAGTTTATCAATAATCCTTTCGGCCAATTGCGCATAGTTCTCTAAAGGCCAACGCTTGGCAGGCCAATTACCTCCGGGATTTATCACTACATAATCCTTAAAGCCATCCAATAAGACCTCTATATAACGCCTTGCCTCATCAGGCACCTTAAATGCATAGGACTTATCCTCTGCGGCAATCCCTAACGGTTTAACAATAGACAGATACATATCTATTCTGTGCCTGTCATCCTTTTCAAATTCCACCGGATTGTCCAGCAATAATGACCTTACACCTGAATTTTTCCAACCGACAAGATTCTTGATACCGGCTAATTTTAGAAACAAGGCGCGAGAATCTGAAGGATGAAATAATATCCCAATATCATAATTGGCAATTTTAATGGAGCGAATGAATTTAATAACCCCGGACGGGTGAAAAATCCAACCCTTTTCGGAAAAAGGTATAATTTCATCGACATAAGGAATACACGACAAGACGTCTGTTGTCCTTGGATGGGCAATACAAGCAAGATGGCTTTCAGGATACACCTCTTTAATCGCCCTCAACGCCGGGCTGGTAAAAAGCACATCCCCAAGCCAGTTTGGTTCATATACAATAATCTTATTCATAAACACTCCATTAACATACACAGAGATTTTATCACATCTGCCAAGAGATGATTATTAAAAATAAGCTGTTTGATATCCGCGTCAATCAAATGCTTGGCCCTTTTACAAAATTCCCTTTATAAATATATTATCCTCGTACTTATAGATATCCACATGGCAGCCGTTGAAACATTTAACCTATAACAAAAAATTCCTCAGCGGTTTTATTGCTCTGCGAGATGAGTTTTTCCAAGGATATGCCTTTTTCTTTGGCAAGGGCCTGCGCCACATCCATCACGTTTAGGGGTTCGTTTCTCTTGCCGCGTATGCGCTGAGGCGCAAGGTAAGGGGCATCTGTCTCAAGCATTATTCTTTCTATAGGCGCATATCTTGCCGCTTCCCTTATTGAGTCTGATTTCTTATAGGTTATATTTCCTGTAAATGATATGTATCCGCCTCTGTCCAATATGTGTTTTGCAAAATCTTTATCGCCTGAAAAGCAGTGCACAACAAATTTGACCCGGCCTGAATCAAAAACGTCTAATACCTCCAAAAGTTCTTCATCCGCATCTCGGCTATGCACTATAACCGGCAGGCCTTTATCACTTGCCATATCCAAAAAACGCTCAAATGCCTTTATTTGATCATCTAATGGCGACAGATTTCTAAACAAATCTAAGCCCACTTCGCCAACGGCAATAAACGGACTCTGTTTGGCAAAAAGCTCTTCTCTTATCTTCTGCCAGTCTGTTTCCGAAAGGCCTGAAACATAATGCGGGTGCACCCCTATCGTAGGCAAAATCCTATTGTCTTTATGAAACAACTCCTTTACGAGAACTATGTCTTTTAACTCCGTGCACACGTTTATAAGCCAAGGCATTCCCCGGGCAAAGGTGTTTTCTATAAGATTGCCCCTGTCAGCATCATACTGATGGAAATGCAGGTGGCAATGGGTATCTATCGGATAATCATTCATCGTCTTCTCGTCTGGGAAACAGTGGAGGAAGTTTTGCTATCTTTGCGCCGTCTTCTACTAATCCCCAAACAAAGCTATCATCCCACTTTCCTTCAAAGGCAGGTTCTAATGAAAGCTGTTGCCATATCTTTTCCGCTGTTTGAGGCATCACAGGATAGATACACAATCCAATAATACGCAACGCCTCCAATAAAGTATACATAAATCTCTGAAGGTCTTCTGTCCTGCCTTCTCTGCGCATCGTCCAAGGTTGCTCTTCTTCTATGAATTTATTGGCAATGTTAATTACTTCCCATACATATGAAAGGCCTGTATAAAAATTAAGCGCAGAAAACTCCAAATCCACTTTTTCTTTTAATTCAAATAAAGCATCGGTCAGTGAATTCTTCGGCATCTCTTCAAAACGCACCACACCCTCTTTCAAATACTTTTCAGCCATGCTCATCACCCGATACGTAAGATTGCCTAAATCATTCGCCAGATCCCCGTTATATCTCTTTAGCACAGATTCATACGAAAAGACCCCGTCAATGCCCAAAGGTATCTCCCTTAACAAAAAGAACCTGTACACGTCAAGCCCAAAATCCTGTATCATCACGTACGGGTCAACTATGTTGCCTTTTGACTTTGACATCTTTTCCGCCTGCCCTTTTTTATCAACCAACCACCACCCATGGGCAATCACCTGTTTAGGAGGTTCAAGGCCTAATGCTTTTAGCATTGTCGGCCAATAAACCGCATGTTGGCGCAATATATCCTTGCCTATTAGATGCACATCAGCAGGCCAATACCTGGAAAACAGGTTCCCTCCCTGTTCAGGATATCCCAACGCGCTGATATAGTTTATCAATGCGTCAAACCAGACATAGGTAATGTGGTCTGTTGAAAAAGGCAATTCTATTCCCCATTCAAATCTGGATTTCGGACGCGAGATGCACAGATCCGCCAGTTTCTCGTTTTCCAAGAAGCTCATCACCTCATTATACCTTGTTTCCGGTTTTACAAAGTCAGGATGGTCTTTGAGATACTGGATAAGCCAATCCTGATACTTGGACATACGGAAGAAAAAGTTTTCTTCAGTCAACTCCTCAACAGGCCTGCCACAATCAGGACAAACCCGCTTGCCATCCTTTTGCTCTGTCTGGGCGTCTGTTAAAAATATTTCACACGGCAGGCAATACCACCCTGTATAGGAATCTTTATAGATGTCTCCCTTTTCATATAATTCGGTTAAGACGTGTTGCACCGCCTTCTTATGTCTTTGTTCCGTGGTCCTGATAAAATCATCAGGCTGAACGTTCAAGGCCTTCCATAGCTCTTTAAAGTGTTCTGCTAACTCGTCAACAAAGGCCTGTGTTTCTTTACCTGATGCCTGCGCTGCCTTTTCTACCTTTTGTCCGTGTTCGTCTGTGCCGGTCAGGAAATAGGTGTCAACCCCTTTCATTTTATAAAAACGCGCAACGGCATCAGCCGCTATGTTGGTATAGGAATGCCCTATATGAGGAGCGGCGTTTACATAATATATCGGTGTTGTTATATAAAACTTATCTGCCATTGAGTTCCTTTCTTTTAAGATCTATTCCTCTGAAAACAATGATAAAAACACACTTGCCAGCAATACTACAAACAACATCCCCCATCCGAATATCGCCACGTATTTGGCGGGGTATCCACCGTAAACCTGTGAGAAATCCTTATATATGCCGCTTATAAACAATAAAACCAACAGCACTGGTATGACAAGCTTTATCAAGACATCCCACCAAATCCCTATCTTGATATCCGAAACCTCATTTATATAAGTCCTTAACTTGGCTGCGCCATATAACCAACCTACAGCCAATGTCTCTAATATGCCGACCAAAACCAAGCCATAACTAGTTATAAAGTGATCTACGATATCCAGGTAATAAAGCCCGGCATTTGTGGTAAAAACGATTCCCGTGAGAAACCCTGCAACAGATACCCATAAAGACACGTGTTCCCTTTTAACGTGCGGATATTTATCATGGACAACTGTCGCAACCGCCTCCACCAATGAAAACGCGCTGTCTATGCCAAGGGTAATCAACATAACAAAGAATGATACCGCAAAGACAGCGGCAAATGGCATCATAGAAAGCGCCTTGGGAAATACAACAAAGGCAAGGCTCGGCCCTGATGACTGAGCAAGTTCTTGCAAAGGCACGCCGCTACTCTGGGCCATATACCCCAATGTTGAAAAAACAGCAAAACCGGCAACAATAGATATGCCGGAATTCAACAAAGAAGTCGTTATCGCGCTTTTGGATATATCGCTTTTCTCGTGCTGATAACTGGCATACGCTATCATTATTCCAAATGCCAAACTCAATGTGAAAAATATCTGGGACATCGCCGCTTGCCAGACCTCTATGTCTAACAACGCCTTGAAATTCGGTTTTAAATAGAGCAATATCCCGTCTATTGCGCCTGGAAGGGTTATCCCCCTAATAAGCAGGACAATCAACAATATGACGGGCAGGGGCATCGTAACCAAAACCACTTGCCCAACACTTTTCACACCTTTCCATATAGAAAAATAAATCAGGGCCCAAACCACTATTAATGCCAACAGGATAGGCACAGAGACCGTCCCCATCTGCGATATATTAGGGCTGATATGCAGGACATTAGAGAAGAAAAATCCCTTTGTATCGGCTCCCCATTTTAGGCCAAAGGAATAGAATATATACAGCAGACACCACGCCATTACAACGGCATAATAACTGACCACGATAAATCCTGAAAGCACTGCGCCAAAACCAATAGAAGAAAGCCGTTGTTTTATTCTGGAAAATGACCCAACAGCCCCTACCTGCATCCTCTGTCCAATAGCAAACTCCAGAATAAGCAATGGAATCCCTATCAGCAGAAGCATAACCAGATAGGGAATCAAAAACGCGCCGCCGCCGTACTTTGCAGCGAGATACGGAAACCTCCAGATATTACCCAATCCCACCGCAGAACCAACAGCGGCAAAGATAAAGATGAGTTTAGAAGACCACCGGTCCCTTTCCATAATCCTGCCTTTGTGAACTATGCCCCATACTTTTTGAGTTTACCTGCATGGGCCATAAGCAGACTCATCATCTGCATAGAATACATCCTGCCTAACACGCCTTTCAAGCAAAAGGTTTCCGTAAACCTTTCTGCATTGTCTGCGCGAAGGTTAGGGGCGGAGAGTAAAAACGGCACTGGATGCCAGGAGTGGCCCTTCATAACACACGGCGTAGAATGGTCGCCCGTAATAGCTATTACATCGGGATTCTTTGCCAATATCCGTGGAAGCGCCTCGTCAAATGCCTCTATCTGATGGACCTTGTTTTCAAAATTGCCGTCCTCGCCATAACTATCCGTTTTCTTTACGTGGAAAAAGATGTAATCGTATTTATCGTAATTTTCCTCATAAAGTTTTATCTTCTCCTCTAACAATTCTCCATGCCCTTCTAAAGGAATTACCTCCATCCCAACCGCTTTGGCAATACCTTTGTACATCGGATAAGAGGCAATTGCGCATGGTGTCAATTTATATATATCTTGAAGTTTATCTATATCAGGCAGTTTGTCAAACCCCCTTAAAAGCACCATATTCGCAGGATGTTCGTCTTTAAGCGCCTCTTTCACTATCCCAACAAATTTATTAACCACTTGCGCAGTCTTTTCAGAGGCGGAATCCAACGCCTTTGCCTGCAACGGCTCAAGCCCTGTTTTTTGAGGATCGGTATCAGAAACATGCGGGCCCAACCCTTCACCTGAAAGCAACAATACAAATCTATGCTCTTCTTCAGGCCTGACCATAACCTTTATTCCGTCTATTTCAGATACCGCTTTATTTATTTTATCGCACATCTTTGCGCAAAGCTCCGTTGGTATCCTTCCGGCGCGCCTGTCTGTAACAATGCCATCTTTATCTATCGTGCAGAAATTGCCCCTTGCTGCAACGTCTTTTTCCCCCATTTCCATACCTGTTCCCAATGCGGAAAGCACTCCCCTTCCAATGGAATACCTAAGGGGGTTATATCCAAATAGACCCAAATGCCCGGGCCCACTGCCCGGAGTAATACCGGGATAGATAGGATCCAACAATCCCAAATTTGAATTAACAGCCAGACGGTCCAAATTCGGCGTTGAGGCTGCCTCCAATGGGGTCTTGCCTTCTTCATTAGGCAAGTCGCCTATACCGTCTAACACGACCAAGACTATCTTGGAATCCGTTTTAACAGATAAGTCCTTCAATACATCCATAATTAGAGTATCCATTTTTACCTCCTAAATAAAATTTATACTAATGCCTTTTATCAAGAGCCTAACAGGCGCGCAGGGCAATAAGCCGGGTTCTGTTTATGCAGCCATCCATCTGAGCAAAGGCTCTCGCCAATGCATTAGCTGCCAACCCGAGGATCAAAAGGCCCGGGCAAGGCCTCTGCAAAACGCATTTTCCTCCTACTTGGCATTGCTGCAGGTAGAGATTACCCGTTTCACATCTCTCGTCTCTGTGGCTCTAATCCTGACTATCGGTGAATCCCGACAGCCGGCGGGCATTACCCGCTACCCTGCCCTCTGCAGCCCGGACTTTCCTCGCCTACATCAGGCGCGGCTGCTTTGCCCTGCCATGCGCCCAAGCTCAACGGCCCGTCTTGCGAGCCTATCGGCAACCTTATTCTTCTCCCTTGGAATATGCTCTATTTTATCAACCTTAAGCTTGGCTATCAACGCCTTTATTTTTCTATAAATCGGCAATAGCCTCTCGTTTTTTACCTTATATTGCCCGGAAATCTGTTTTGCCAATAATTCGCTGTCCGTAAAGATGCTGATAGCTGCGTTTGAGTATTCTTTCAATGCCTCCAGGGCAAGGTACATTGCCATATATTCGGCTATATTATTGGTTGCAATGCCCAAGAACGCAGAGAAAAACTGTTCTTTCTTAGATTCCCCCTCACTTACGATCAAATACACACCAGCCCCTGCCGGGCCAGGATTGCCAGAACATGCCCCGTCAACAAACACCTCTACACACCGATTGGGAAGGGGAAACAACTCCGACTGGGCCAATTTATAAACTCCCCTCTAAATATAAAATCCTTCCGCAGGCCTCACAAGTTATCAGGTTATCGCTGCTCATCAATTGATTTACCACCTGAGTGGGAAGTTTCACATAACACCCCGCGCACACACCGTCTTTAGACAACGCGCATACGGCAATGCCGTTATTGTGTTCAATCAGTTTCTCATAGCGCCTCAACAAGTTGGGTTCAATACCTTCTTTAAGGCCCTCTCTTTCAGCAAAAAGCCCTTCCATCTCTTTTGTCAAGGCCTGTTCTTCGGACTTTAATGCCTGCCGTCTTTCCTCAAAATCCTTTTTAAATGCGGAAAAATCATTCTCTTTTTCCCGAACAGCCTCTTCTTCTGCCTCTATCTCGTCAAGCAAAGACAGGATTTGATCCTCTATGGAAGAGGCCTCGTCCTTTGCGCGCGCAATCTCACCCTGCAAGGCGGAATATTCCTTATTTGTCTTTACTTGAAACAGCTGGCCTTGCAATTTTTTTGCTTCCTCTTCTTTCTTGCCAAGCTCAAGTTCAAGTTCTTTGCGTCTTAATTTAAGCTCGTCTAAATGTTTTTTGGAATCCTCAAAGGCCTGTTTACCGGATAAGAACTCCTGTTCCAGCTCCTGCGCCCTTTTCGGGAGTTCATCCAACTTACGCCTCAAATTAAATATCCTTGCATCGACTTCCTGCAAAGGCAAGAGTTTCCTGATCTGATCCTTCATAACATTACCGCCTTTATTAATAAATCACACAAACCCATGAAATTATTATCGGAAAACAGAATTATACCACACCCTACGGAATTTTTAAACCCAAGGATATTTACAATCAGGAGACAGGCCAACAGCTATTCATATAGCCAAATAGTCCACGATTAGACTTAACAGTCTCTCTCCCCATAGATAACAGATCAATGCAGACAAGGCAAGGCATGGCCCAAAAGGCAGGGTATTGTCTTTATACCTTATTAGGATGTAAATCCCCATAATAGCGCCGATAAACGTGGCAATAAAAAAAGCGGCTATTGCGCACTGCCAACCCAAAAACGCCCCTACCATGGCCTGAAATTTTATATCCCCTCCTCCCATTGCTTCTTTCTTAAATATCAATTCCCCCACTATTGCCACCAAATAAACCAAGGCACCTCCGGCCAACAAACCAACAAAAGACCAAAACAAACCCCACAAATGAGAACTCTGGCCATGTAATTGCGGATAGAGAAAACTCAACACCAACCCTGCAAGGGCACCTCCAACACTCGCCTCGTCAGGGATTATCCTATGGGCAAAATCCACAGCAGTTGATAACAAGAGTATTGAAAAGAACACAATTTCAATTAACGCTGGCAGAGATATCCCATGCCTCCACACAGCAATCCCCCAGATTAATCCTGATATTGCCTCTATAACAGGGTACCTTATTGATATTGGCGCTGAACAATGTCTGCACTTACCTCTTAACAAGATATAACTCAAGATAGGCATATTATCATAAAACGCAATAGGATGTTTACAATTCGGACAATAGGAACGGGGAAAAACAACGGATTCTTCTTTGGGCATTCTATATATACATACGTTCAGGAAACTCCCCCAAATAAGGCCAAAAACAACAGCGCAAAAAACAAAAAATATCTCCATCATCTATCCCCTTTATAAAAAAAGCCTTCCAATCTGATAAACGATAACGCTCAATACCCACCCCAAGGAAAGCGTATAGGCCACAGAAAAGGCCGCCCATTTCAGGCCTATCTCCTTTTTTATAGCGGCAATCGTGGCAATGCATGGTATATATATCAAACTCATCACCATAAAGGCATAAGCGCTGGCGCTATTAAAATAGAATGGCAAAACAGTGCTTAAAGCCCCGCTCTGGCCAGCCACAAGTAATGTCCCAAGGCTGCCGACAACTATCTCTTTTGCCACTATCCCAAAAACCAAGGCCACAGTTGCCTGCCAAAATCCAAATCCTGCCCAAGAAAACATAGGGGAGATAAACATACCAAATCTTGCCAACAAGGACTTCTCCGAACTTGGATCCACTCCAAGCGGCAGATTAGACAAAAGCCAGACCACTATAACTGCCGCAACAATTACTGTCCCTGCTTTTTTGACAAATAACCAGCTTCGGTTCAAGGCATGAGACAAAATCATTTTAAAGTTTGGCACCCTATATGGCGGCATTTCCATAATAAGCAGGCTTTCTTCTTTGCTGAAAAAGGCCTTGTTCAACACACTCGCCGAGATAATAGCCAAAACTATACCCATTGCATACAGGGAAAAAACAATCAGGGCCTCTTTGCCTTTAAAAAATGCCGAGGCAAAAAGCGTATATATAGGCAACCTAGCAGAACAACTCATTAACGGTAATATCAAAATAGTCAAAATACGGTCCTTTTGATTGCCCAGTGTGCGAGCAGCCATTATACCCGGTATATTACATCCAAAGCCTATCAGCATCGGAATAAATGACTTTCCGTGCAGCCCGAGAGAATGCATCAATTTATCCATAATAAATGCGCCTCTGGCAAGATACCCGGAATCTTCCAGTATCGCTATGAACAAGAATAAAAAGAATATATTGGGTAAAAACAGCAACACGGAACCAACCCCCGAAATAATTCCGTCCGTCATAAACGAAATCAACAACTCAGGCGCATTAACAGCCGCTAACAGGGAACTAACACCTATAGAAATTACAGACAAAAAAGAATCTATCAACGAGACAAACGGTTGGGCTACCTTAAACACAAAACTAAACATAACATACATAATAAACAAAAACAACGGTATACCCAGAACACGGTTTGCCAACACCTTATCTATTTTATCGCTAAGATATAAACGCGCCTCCAATGGAAGCCTGCGCTTTACTGTCTCAGCCACCACACCCTTAATAAATCCATGCCGCTTATCTGCAAGCACCACAACAATTGGGTCTGCATATTCAGCTTCTATCTCTTTCAATTTTTTGTTAAACCTATTTACGTCAAATTCACCGCTCTCCGGCAGCAAACCCTCTTCTAACATACGCAAGGCAGCATGCCGCGGCGTTGCCATATAAGAGATAAGTTCTTCAATATCATTGCCATAATCCACTCTCAAGAAATCCTCTCCGTCTTTATTCTCAAGACATTTGTTTATATTGGTTATTAACTCATCTATACCCTCTTGCCGTATCCCGACAGTTTTCACTATATCACACAGGCCAAACAGTCTCCGAAATGCATCTTCATCAACGACAATGCCTATTTTTTCTGCCAGATCCCACATATTAAAAACCAACAAAACAGGGATACCCAATTCCCTGACCTGAGTTAAAAGATACAAATTTCTCTCAATATTAGACGAATCAAGCACTACCACAACCAGATCCGGATTCTCGCACAGTAAAAAATCGCGCGCTATTTTTTCATCTATGGAAAATGCGCTCAACCCATATATCCCGGGAAGATCCACGATATTGACCTGAGGATTTGACTTCAAAATACCCTCAACACGCTCCACAGTTGTTCCCGGCCAATTGCCTATGCGTTCCTTTCCGCCTGTTAAGGCATTAAATATCGTTGTTTTGCCGCTATTCGGATTGCCAACCAGTGCAATAGTTTTCATATCCTATCCTCTTTTCGACCAATATTTTATCTGCCTCTTCCGATCGCAGGGATACATTCACACCATTTATCTTACACTCTATAGGTGAACTAAATGGAGCTACCTCAACAACTTCGACCTGTTCTCCTTTTACAATACCCATATTCAATAGCTTCTGCATCATCGCGCCTGTCGCATTTACCCTACGTATAATGGCCTTCTCACCTGATTTAAGCTCGGATAATTTCAGTAAATCCATCTTAATCTCCTGATTTTCAAATACAACTCATTGCCATCTGCACATCTCAATAAACCTGTTCATGGCATAGTATATATTTGACTGGCGCATAAAATATTCGCCAACCAAAACAGCGTCCACACCCAATCGTTTTAGAGTAGGTAAAAACTCGTCTGTTATACCGCTTTCAGCAACCTTTATTTTCTCTTCAGGGATAAAAGGAATCAAGTCCAAAAAAATGTTAACGTTCACCTTTAGCGTGGTTAGGTCCCTGGAATTTACTCCGATAATTCGTGGATTAACCAGATCAAGGATAAGGTCTATTTCCTCTCTGCTGTGTGTTTCACACAACACATCCATGTTTAAAGACCGCGCGCATTGGTAAAGAGACTTCAATTTCGGCAAATCATTTTTAAACATAGCAACTATTAACAAAACAGCATCCGCGCCTCTGGCTCGGCTATAATATATCTGAAATTCGTCTATTATAAAATCTTTACACAATATAGGCAGTTCCACAAAGTCCCTTACCGTTTGCATAATTTCAAAAGAACCTTTAAAAAAAGACTGATCCGTCAACATAGACAAGGCATCAGCGCCTGCGCCCTGATATTCAAGGGCGATATCAACGGCAGAAGGATTTTCTCTTATTATGCCTTTTGAAGGCGATGCGAATTTGATCTCTGATATAACAGAAAGCCTGTTGTTGTGTTTTAGCGCAAGATGAAAATTGTAAAACTTATTTCTGTTTAAGATCTCGTGTTTAATCTGGCTAAAAGGGTATGTTGACTTAAGCTGCTCTACTTCCTTTTCTTTTTGTTTATAGACCTTTTTCAGAAAATCAGACATAACTATCCCTAATGTCTAAAGTGCCTTGTTCCTGTTAAAACCATTGCCAGACCCAAATCATTACATCTTTCAATTACATCCTTATCCGCTTTAGACCCTCCGGGTTGAATAATGGCCTTTATACCGGCCTTAGCAGCAAATTCTATGTTATCCACCTTTGGGAAGAACGCATCACTTGCAAGCACAGAACCCTTCGCCCGGCTGCCGGCCTTCTTGATAGCCAATTCAACAGCATCCACCCTGCTCATCTGCCCGGCGCCTATACCAACAGTAATATTGGACTTTGCCAAAACAATGGCATTGGATTTGACAAACCGCACTACATTCCATGCAAACTCTAGATCGCGCATCTGGCTTTTCGTTGGTTTTTTCTTTGTAATGCACTTGAAGTCAGCCATTGTTTCCCTTTTTACATCTTTAGTCTGCGCCAAGACCCCGTCAAACGCCTGTTTTATCAAAAAGCCTGCCATTACTTTAGACGCCTTTACAATTCGAAGGTTCTTTTTTTGTTTCAGTATATCAACGGCCTGTTTGTCGAATTTAGGCGCGATCACCAATTCCCGAAAACCCGACTTGACAATAGACCCAGCCAGATCCCTATCTACATTTCCGTTAAGGGCAATGATACCGCCAAAAGCAGATAAGCTATCTGCTTTATAGGCCTTTTCATATGCCCTTTTTAACGTCTTATCAATAGCCAATCCACAGGGATTAGAATGCTTCACAACAACAGCGCACGGCTCCTTAAACCATAAGGCCATCTCATAAGCGCTCGCCATATCCATAATATTGTTATAAGAAAGTTCCTTTCCCCCCAATAACTTAAACGGAACTTTTTCCCCAAATGGCATATAAAATGCCGCTTTCTGGTGCGGATTTTCTCCGTATCTAAGCGGCAAGGCATTGTGAAAAGAAAACAACAAATTATCTCCTAACTGTTTTTGCCCAAATCCTAATTTAACACAGATCATAGAATCATAAATACTAGTAAGGGCAAAGGCCTTAGCCGCCATCGTTTTTCTAAAAGAAAGACTTGTTGCGCCATTATTTTCTTTCAGCTCACTTTCAAGCGCGCTATAATCCTTCACATCTGATATAACCGTTACCCAAGGATAATTCTTTGCTCCCGCCCTTATCATAGTAGGCCCGCCGATGTCAATAAATTCTAACAACTCATCACCTTTAACCCCTTGCTCGCAGGCCTGTTGAAAAGGATATAGATTTACGACTACCAAATCTATAGGTAATGCCCCTATCCTATTTATCGTAGCGAGATCGTCCTTATTTGATCTGCGAAACAACAAACCTGCATGCACCTTCGGATGAAGCGTCTTGACCCGGCCAGAAAGGATTTCTTCCGCTCCGGTATAAGATGCCACCTCTTGCACGTCTACGCTATTGTCTTTAAGCATCTTTGCGGTCCTGCCCGTTGATATCGCCTTAATTTTATATTTCTTTAAAATGCGTGATAAAAAATCTATATCAGACTTATCCCACAAACTCACAAGCGCTGTTTTTATTCTTACCACAATCACAAACCCCTTTCGCTTGAATAAAACCAATAAGCATTATAAAACATCTACCTCAATAAAAAATAGAAAAAATTAACGGCATTGTATACAAACTCCAACTCCGCTTTTGCCATGTGTGTGATATATGGTGCGATAATCCGTACACTTCTCTTTGTTATTTGAAGAATATGCCGAAAATCTTCCCGTTCCATCTCGTGTCGCAGAAAATACTCTAACACGACACTCTGTTAGAGGATGGAGATCACCCAGCCATTTCCCCAACCTTCTGATATAAATATCGTCCACTGCTATATTGCCGCTGATATTCGCGCGCAATGTCTTACCTGCTTCACTCCCAACAGTACTAGAACCCACAGCCAATACACCACTAATAAATACAGACCCGCTGGACACATTGATATCGCCATTACCAAGCACCATATCCCCTTGCTGCAAAGACAGATTGCCTTTCGTAAGAACCTCATTGCCGCCATTTAAAAACAAATTTGCGTTGTTGTCCATTACAATACTATTGCCTCCTCCAGTAAAAGCGGCGATATTCCCATTGCCCATATGCACCATAAAACTACCTCCGTCAAGGTCATTAAAATCTATTTTATTGCCATGGATAACCAATACGTCATTATTACTGCTATATGCGATTGCTGCCGGCGGGGTTGTATCCCGATGCCAACTACCACTACTGGAAAAACTCAAAGTAGGATCTGTCCCTTGTATCCATAAAACTGGTGAAGATGTCCCTCCCAAAACAGTAAGACCTCCTGTAGCATTTCCGCTATGGACAACAAATCCTGCATTATTGCCTCCTCCATCGATGGCAACACCCAAATGCGGCCCTGATCCTTCGCCGATAAAGATACCACCTAAAGCGGTATTAACGTCTACACCTTTTGCATTAGTAAAATTACCAACACCAACAACTTGTCCAGCAGCAATAGATGTTGTGGCATCCGTTATGAGAACTTTTGCGTTATTATAGCTCCCAACGCTATTCATATCTCCTACTAATAACTGACCCTGACTGCTATACACCAAACCATTATTTCCGTTATTGGCGTCTACCCTCAAACGCGCGATTACGTTTTTGGCCTGTAAATAATTACTGCCCGTTGTCCCCGCTGTTATCGCCAATCCGTTTTCTACTAAAATTACGCCGTTTTGGGCATCTACAGCTGTCCTGTCCATATAATTGCCCGTCCCTACAACCATTGACTCATTGCGCAATTCAATGTATTCGCCATACGGCGATGGATAAAAAACCGATATCTGCTTCTCTGCCGCATTGGCATGCCATAAAAAAACAAAAGAAAGAAACATCACAAATAACACCAAAATATTTTTTTTCATCTATTCACCCTCCTTCCCAACAAAAATATATTACTACCTCTTTCTGCTTTTAAATTAGTCTCTGCCCCATGTCCTGGCATAACCTTCAAATCCTCATCTATATCCAACAACCTTTCAAGAGAAGAAAAGAGTTTTTTTTCGCTTGCACCCGGCAAATCCACCCTTCCAATAGCGCCTTTAAACAATGTATCCCCCGTAAACAAAAACTTGCCTATACGAAAACATACACTGCCCTGTGTATGGCCGGGCGAATGAAACACCTCAAATTTAAGCCCGCCAAAGGATAAAACATCCCCATCCTCTATAGTATTAATGCGCAAACTGCCTTTCTCAAATATAACTTCCTGATCGCCAAACAAAGCTGACAAATTGCCCTGAGCTGAAAACAGCATTTTTTCGTCTTGCTCTTGTATAAAAACACCACAATCACAAACCCCGTTTCCTATAATATGGTCAAAATGTCCGTGTGTATTTAAAACCGCAGAAGGAGAAATTCCGATATTTTTTATTTCTTGCTCCACAAGCGCTATATCAGCTGGGTCTATAATAACCAAATCCTTTTTATCATTATAAACGAAGTATGTATTCGTCATAACACTGCCTAAGACAAGACGTTTTACTTTTAACGTGTTGTTTTCCATAATTGTGACGGCTGTTTAGACGGAAGAAACTTTTTATGGAATTCTATCCTGATATGCTCTATCTTGTTTTTAAAACGTGTAATGGGTTCCCTGCGCCTCTTTTTTTTCAATGCAGATTCAACGGATCCTTTTAATCCCTTTATATAATCGTCTATCTCAACGGCAGGACTGCCAAGGGCATCTTCAAAATACCGCTGCAATATCGTTAAGTTTTCTATGGCATTTGCCAGCGCATCCTTTACACGTTTTGCGCTCTCGCCATCTAACGCAACATTTATTTCATCCATCCAGACCTTGGCAAAGATAAAATGCCTTTCATATGCCCTCCTTATATTAAAGACATCCTCGTCGGAAGCCTTAACAACAGATGCGCGGGACTGCCGGGGCTTGCGGGTAAACTTCTCTTTTATCGCAGAAACACAGCCTGTAGATAACAATAAAAACGACATTATGAATAAGAAAAAAGCTCTCCTCACAACCCTCCTTATGATTCAGACGTAATCCTCAAGACCTCTTCAAACGTCGTTGTCCCCTGCAAAAACAACTCAAACGTGTTATCCCTTAATGTCCTCATTCCGCATTCTCTAACAGCGAACTCTTTTATCTCATCAGAGGTCGCGCCTTTCAATATAAGTGCCCTTATTTTATCATTTAAGGTCAACGTCTCTATGGTTGCTATCCTGCCATAGTAGCCCGTGCCCTTACACTGCTCGCAACCCCTGCCTTTATAGAATACCACGCCTTCGGGTTTTTCAAAACCTTCTTTTTCAAATACCTCTACAGGGATATCAACCTCTTCCTTACAATTAGGGCATATGCGCCGGCAAAGCCTTTGCGCAGAGGACAATATCAGGGAAGATGCAACCAAAAAAGGTTCTATATCCATATCGATTAATCTGGTAATTGCGCCGGCGGCATCGTTAGTATGCAATGTGGAAAGAACCAAATGGCCTGTTAAAGATGCCTTAACAGCAATGTCGGCTGTCTCAGCGTCTCTTATCTCACCCACAAGAACTATATCCGGGCTTTGCCTTAGAATTGCCCTCAAGGCGCTGGCAAACGTCAGCCCAATTTCAGCATGCGCCTGTATCTGAGTCAAACCTTCCACTTGATATTCAACAGGGTCCTCAACTGTTATAATATGTACATCAGGCGTATTTAACTGCTGCAATACAGAATACAATGTCGTTGATTTACCGCTTCCTGTGGGGCCTGTAACCAAGATTAACCCATAAGGATGTTTTATGGCATGTTTAAACTCAGCCAATGGCCCTGGCAAAAACCCAAGCTCATCCAATCCTACCTGTAAATTGCTTTTGTCAAGTACGCGAAGAACAAATTTTTCCCCTGCTATTGTAGGCAATGCTGAAACACGAAAATCCACTATCTTATCCTTGTGCTTTATCCTGAATCTGCCGTCTTGCGGGATACGCCACTCTGTAATATCCATGCCTGAAATAATCTTTAAACGAGTAAAAAGAGCAGACTGTTTGTTTTTTGGTATAGTCAAAATATCGTGCAGGGCGCCATCAATTCTGTACCTGACACGAATACAATCCTCCATTGGTTCTATATGTATATCGCTTGCCCTCTGGTTAAGTCCGCCTTTTACCAAAAGGTTAACCATCTTGACAATAGGCGCTTCTTCACTTTTATCTAATACCTCTTCAGTAACACCAAAATCCGTTTGCTCTTTTATTTGCTCCACATTATCATAATCATATTCATAATCACCATAATCGGAAGATGGTGTGCGTTTTAATGATTCGACTGTTTTAATAATGTCCGGGGGGAAAGCCATCACCGGAATAATTTCATAACCCGTAACAATAGAAAGCTCGTCTTTTAAAAGCACATCCATAACATCCGTCATAACAAGGCTCATAACATTTCCTACAACCGAAATCGGTATTACCTTCTTTTCCCGTATTGTATCTAATGGCAATAAATCTATTGATTTCTCAAGGTGAAACTTGTTGATATCTATCCAAGAAAGCCTTAATTCATCCGAAAGCATGTCCATTAATACCGTTTTTGTAATAGGTGTTTTTTCTATGACTGTGGCAAAAATATTCCTGCCTTCAGAAAAGGCCTTTACTTCAGAGACAAAGTTCTCCCCATAGCGTTTGGTCAATATGTCTAATAATTTTTGTTTTATTGCCATAATGTTTACGCTGTTACCCTGAAAACCTCTTCCAAACTGGTTATACCTAAAGCGGCCTTGCGGATGCCGTCTTGCCGCATCGTTTTCATGCCTTCCTCAATTGCCGCAGCCCTAATTTCAGGTTCTTCGGCCCCTTTTGCAACTAATGCCCTTAACCTACTGGATAAAATCATTATCTCAGCCACGTTTACCCTGCCTTTATATCCCATATCAAAACACTTCTTACACCCAACAGGCCGATAGAACGTAATGCCCGTGTAATCTTTAGGTATATTGATCTCTTCCGCAAGTTCCTCTGTCATCTGATACGGTTCTTTGCAATGTTCGCACAATCGTCTTAAAAGGCGCTGTCCCATTATCCCAATCACCGAAGCAGTGATTAAAAAAGGCTCCACACCCATATTCACCATACGCACTATTGCGCCTGGCGCCGTATTAGTGTGTAACGTCGTGAGAACCAAGTGGCCTGTCAATGCCGCTTTTATCGCTATGTCCATCGTCTCAAAATCACGAATCTCTCCTATCAGGATAATATCCGGGTCCTGCCTTAATATAGATCTTAGGGCCGCGGCAAACGTAAGATTGACTTCTGCATTAACCTGCACTTGATTTATGCCCCTTATTTGATATTCGACAGGGTCCTCAACAGTAATTAAATTCTTATATGGCGAATCTATGTGTTTTAAAACCGAATAAAGCGTAGTTGACTTACCGCTTCCTGTTGGGCCCGTGACTACAAACATGCCGTGCGGCCTGCTCACGCATGACTTTATCTTTCCCAAAGTATCCTCTGAAAATCCAAGCCCGTCCAGATCCAACATAACAGCGCCTTTATCCAATATACGTATACAGGCCTTTTCCCCATATGAAGCAGGCACAATTGATATCCTAAAGTCTATAGCCCTGCCCCCTATAGAAAGCCTTACCTTACCATCTTGAGGCACCCTATGTTCAGAGATATCCATATTCCCTATAACCTTTATTCTTGATATTATAGCCTCATGCATTGCCCTTGGAGGGGCTTCCACCTGACGCAAAATGCCGTCCACGCGATATCTTACCTGCATGTATTTCTCAAACGGTTCTATGAATATGTCGCTCGCATGCAATTCAACCCCTTGCGCTAATATCTTATTAACTGCGCGAATAACAGGGGCCTCATTTTCTATATTCTCCTCCTCAACTTCATCCTTATTTTCCGCAACTACCTCAATATCGTCCTTTACAATCCCCTGCAGCACACCTTCTAAATCTTCACCGGACACCTCTTCCTCTTGTTGGGTTATGGTATTTTCTTTTGCAGCCCAAAAGTCTTCTAAATTAGACTCCGAAGTAAGACATATTACAACCTGCTTGCCTGTATGGACCTTGACATTATCCAAGGCAATAACGTTTATAGGGTCAACCATTGCCATTGTAATAATATCCTCTAACAGGGATATCGGCACAATCTTATGGCGCTTCATTAAATCCAAAGGGATTAATCCTAGGACTTCTTCATCTATTTGCATTTTCGACACATTGATATACGGCACGCCCAATCCTTTTGATAAAACACGTATAAATGTTTCCCTATCAATAAATCCTTCTCCTATCAACACATCGAAAATACCTTTCCCAGAATCTCTTGAAATAACCAGTGCTTTTTGCAAGTCCTGTCTTGATATGACCTCTTCTTTTAAGAGTATGTTTATAATCTCTTCCTTAAGCCAGGCCATATCGCTCCTTATACTCCTCTATTTTCTGCGATATCTTCTGCCTTTCACAGATAAACAATGTTGGAGTAAATCCCGTTTCAGTATGGATAAAGTCTATTAACTCTGTATTGATTGGATCAAACGTGGCAATCGTGACAACGTTTCCAAGTTTTTCCAACGGAATAAAAGAAAACTTTTCCATGGCAAAGAGTGGAAACAACAAATACAAATCAAAATTAGCTGGATATATGTCAACTGGCAGATATGGCACTTCGTACTGCGATATTAAGGCAAAGACCACCTGCGATTCCAAGACAAATCCATGCTTAATCAATATTTCGCCAAGATAACCGCCTTCTTTTTCTTTTAGAGATAGGGCATTGTCAAGCACATCATGGGATATAATTCCCTTGTCAATTAGAATCTTGCCTATAGGCTTATGGACCACCCTTTTTAAAAACATGCCCCCCTCACTCTTTTGAGCTAGTATACCACTAAGCTATGCACGGTATAATCCTTTAACTGATCCCTGCCATTTAGAAAAGAAAGTTCCACCACAAATAAAAGACTCGATACTACACCGCCGCATTTCTCTATCAAATCAATAACCGCCTTTGAAGTTCCGCCTGTTGCCAACAGATCATCCACAATAACCACCTTGCTCCCTTTCTCAAAGGCATCGACATGAATTTCAAGACTATCTGTTCCGTATTCAAGGGCATATTCCGCGCTATGGGTTTTATACGGCAGTTTTCCTTTTTTCCTCACTGGGACAAATGGACAATTCAATTTATAAGCAAGAGGTGCCCCAAAAATAAAACCCCTTGATTCCACACCCAGAATCACATCAGGATGTTCCCCTTCTATCTTAGCCGCCAGTTTATCTATCGTATGCTTAAAACCATCTTTGCTTCCAAGCAACGGCGTGATATCTTTAAAGATTATTCCTTCTTTAGGGAAATTCGGCACGTCTCTAATAAGCTTTTTGATCAATTCACTCATGATTCCACCATCCTCTTTATTAAATTGGACTCTCTATTTATAAACGCCTGCAATTTCTTGATAGCGCGATCTTCTATCTTTCTAACAGCCTCTCTCGAAATGCCCATTTCCTCGGCAATTCCCGCCAGCGTTCTGGGATTATTATCCACAAAACCGAAACGCAAATTCAGCACAAAACGTTCTTTTTCACTGATATTATCCATTAACCCCAAAACTGTTTCGTAATCCAAATCCTTCTGCACCTCGTCTTTTAAGGAGTGATCAGCCATAGCGCCTATGATATCTAATAATTCTGTATCTTTATCTGACCCGACCATTATATTCAAAGATGCCGTGCTGTCCTTGCAATTCATCAACTGCCCAACCCTCGACATAGTAGTACCCAATGCCTGGGCGATCTCTAACTCCGTTGGTTTGCGCTTTAATTTTGTCGTGAGCTCCTTTTCTATGTGCTTCATCTTTTGTATCATCATATTTATGTGAATAGGCACATGCAAAACCGTTGAATTCTTCATAAGCGCCCGAATAATACTCTGGCGTATCCACCAAGCGGCGTATGTTGAAAAACGAAATCCCATATCCGGCTTAAATTTATCAACAGCGCGCATTAAACCTATATTGCCGTAAGCGATTAAATCAGTAAATGGCATACTCATATTTACATAATGCTTTGCAAGGCTTACAACCAAACGCAAATTGGCCTGTATCATCTTATCCCTTGCCTTGGGATCACCCGCCGCCACCTTTTGCGTTAGCTGCTTTTCCTCCTCTTCAGTCAAGGGCTTTGCATACAAGCGCAATTCCTTTATGTAATTCCTTAATGCGTCCATAAGACAATATTATACCTTAAGAAATATGCTTTTTGTATCAAAACTCACTAACTATATTCAATATCTCCTCTTTCAACTCATTCGGCGTTGATCGGCTAGGGTCCAGCAGAATTGCCTGTTTCTGGGCCCTAAACCAAATCATTTGTCTTCGCGCATATTGATATGTATTTTTTTTCATTAACGCCATTGCCTCATGAAAAGAAATCTCATTATCCAGAACCATAGACAACTCTCTTACGCCAATAGCCTTCTGAGCTGTTTTCCCAAGCCTATTTCTGATGCCTTTTAGTTGATCAAGGCTTTTCAGTGTTATGTTTTCGTCTATGCGCCTTGCAATTCTTTGTTTAAGCCATTGCCTGTTATCAGGCATTAGACAAAAGAAAAACACCTCGGCCTCATCATTAATGCCTTTTGATTGGGCATGCCACTGTGAAATAGGCTTTCCGGTAGAAAAAAAGACCTCTAATGCCCGCACAATCCTGCGCACATCATTTGGATGAATCTTCCCGGCAGAAGAGGCATCCACTTCCTTTAGTCTTTCATACAACAAAGATGCCCCTTTTATCCGGGCTTCTTCATATAATTGTTTGCGCAATACTTCATCCCCTTTTGCCTCAAACATCCCGTTTAACAAGGCCTTTATATACATGCCCGTTCCCCCGCATACAATAGGTGTTTTATTCCCGCGCCACAAATTATCGATAATATGCCTTGATAACTCAACGAATTTGGCCGCATTATATTCTATTTCAGGATCTAAAAAGCCCGCCAAGTGATGTGAAACCAAAGACATCTCTTCCAAAGGAGGAAAGGTTATAAACTCCAGCTCTTTATATGCCTGCATGGAGTCAGCGGAAATGACTTCCGAATCTATTGCCCTTGCCACAAGCATTGCCAAATGGCTTTTCCCTGATGCCGTTGGGCCGCCTATAACTATTAATTTCCTGTTTTTAGCCTCTTCCACACCATTAATGCCTGTTTCATCTCAAAAACGTCATGAACCCTGATAATATTAGCGCCGTTCTCAATCGCCCATAGATTAGCGCTGATAGTCCCTCCTAATCTCTCATGCGCCTTGCTATTATCTATCGCGCCTATAAACGACTTTCTAGATAACCCTACCATAACTGGCCGTTCCAACAAGGCAAAAACAGCCAAATTAGATAATAATTCATAATTATGTCCTGCCGTTTTTGCAAAACCAATACCCGGATCAATTACAATAGCATTGCGCTCAATAGAATACCGCTCACAAAGATTTATTCGTCCTAAAATAGCCTCGTAAACCTCTTTAACCACATCATCATATACAGCAGAATGCTGCATAGTCTTGGGAGTCCCCTTCATGTGCATAATCACAACGCCAACTTTAGCCTTTGCAGCGGTTTTCCTCATACGCACAGAAGACATCCCTGTGATGTCATTTATAATATGGACACCTGCATCTATTGCAGCCTCTGCAACCTGCCAATGTCTGGTATCAATGGAAACAATTGCTTTGGGAAATTTCTTTTTTACGGCTCTTATAACAGGCAAAACACGTTCCATTTCCTGCTTGACACCAACAGGTTTCGCGCCGGGGCGGCTAGATTCGCCGCCTATATCTATTATACCTGCGCCGGATTTTAAAAAATATTCCACTTGTTTAATTGCCCTATCCACATTTTTGCCAACACCATCTCCGCTGAAAGAGTCCGGCGTTGCATTGACTATTCCCATAATAACAGGGGAAGAGCAGTCAATGTTCCTGCCTCTGGCCTTCCAGACAGGGGACCTATTAACGCCAGTAGGCCTTGAAAGTATCTGTCCCAATTGTTTTAGATTAGAAAAGGATTGTGCTTTTAACTTAGAAGCGATTGTTCTAATCCTTTTTTTGTCAGCGATAATCAGAGCAGGAGTTGCGCGCTTCTCTAATATAGCATACCGTGGTATAGCGCATTCTCCGCCGATAGACAAAAGTTCCTGTTTCAAAATATTAGTCTCAAAAGATTTCAACCCATCAACGAACAAGGCCTCGCATTCTGTCTTAGGCGCCATCTTTTCTATACCTGCCGGATCGGCCCCAATAAAATCCCTGAGGATTTTCTCAATGACTATCCGATTTTTCGCCGGTATGCTGTTGACCTTCAAGTTCGTCATTTCTTGATTCATCTTCATGATGTCTTTCTTCATCGTCTTCATTATCTTCCCGCAGTCCTAACAACTCCCTGACTTGTCTTACGTTTAAGGTCTCTTTCTTAAGCAGTTCTTTAGCAAGCAGCTCAAGTTTTTTCTTATTAACAGACAAGTCATCCAATACATCTTGATATGCGCTTGTAATTATCTTTTTCACCTCTTCATCTATTTCCCTTGCTGTTTGCTGGCTATAATTTCTATCCACAAACATGTCGTCCCAAAAGGCCCTTTGGCCCTTAAATTCCCAAACAAGCGTCCCCATCTTTTCGCTCATTCCAAACTCGCACACCATACGTCGGGCAATAGTCGTGGCAACTTCCAGATCATTATGGGCACCTGTGCTAATCTCATCAAATACGATTCTTTCCGCAGCCCTCCCGCCAAGCAACACCTTTATTCTGCCAATCAACTGGGAATAGGTTATCAAATATCTGTCCTCTGTCGGCCTTTGCAGGGTATATCCCAATGCGGCAACACCCCTAGGAACAATCGAAACCTTATGCAAAGGGTCCACGTCCTTTAATAGTAAAGACATTAAGGCATGGCCGCCTTCGTGATAAGCGACGATCTCCTTTTCCTTTTTATTTATTACCCGCGAGCGTCTTTGCGGCCCGGCCATTACCCTTTCAATAGATTCTTCCAATTCCTCCATAGAAACCGCATTCTTATTGCGCCTTGCAGCCAGAAGCGCCGCTTCATTTATCAAATTGGCAAGATCCGCTCCTGAAAAACCGGGTGTCTGCTGGGCCAATCTCTTAAAATCAACCTCTTTATCCAGCTTCACATTTCTTGCATGCACCTTTAAAATAGCCTCCCTGCCGTTCATATCAGGCAGATCAACAATAATCCTCCTGTCAAATCTGCCCGGACGCAATAAGGCAGGGTCTAATACATCAGGCCTGTTAGTTGAAGCCATAACAATGATTCCGCGAGAGGTATCAAATCCGTCCAGTTCCACCAAAAGTTGATTTAACGTTTGCTGCCGCTCTTCATGCCCGCCGTGCAAAACAGCGGCGCGTTTGCCGCCGACTGCATCAATCTCATCTATGTAAATAATACATCCCTTATTATTCGCCTGCGATGCCTTCTTCGCTTGATCGAACAAATCGCGAACCCTTGCAGCGCCGACACCAACAAACATCTCAACAAAGTCAGACCCGCTTATGCTAAAAAACGGCACATCCGCCTCGCCTGCAACCGCCTTGGCCAAAAGCGTTTTCCCTGTGCCCGGAGGACCAACAAGCAAAACGCCTTTTGGGATTCTGCCTCCCAAACGCTGGTACTTCTTCGGGTCCTTCAGAAAGTCAATAACCTCTTTTAACTCCTCTTTCGCCTCATCAACCCCAGCCACATCGTCAAACGTCACCTTGTCTCTCACGCCGCTTCTTGCCTTTGCCTTCCCAAAATTTAAGATGCGGCCTCCCATTTGATTGCCTCTAAACATAAAGAACCAATAGAACAAGACCAAGACCAAAACAGGGCCAAAATAATAAAAGATCATTGATAAAAATGTCTGCGGCGGTTTTATAACTATCTCAACACCCTTTTCCCTCATAAGTTTCAACAAGTCTTTATCATCCGGTTCTATATTTGCATAAAAAGAGCTCCCATCCGACGTTTTGCCGGTGATAAAACCTTCTTTCTTTACAACAGAGACAATTGGCGGCGGGCTGTCTGTTTCCAACTTTTCATAAATCTGAGAATAGGTCATCTCTTTTGGAATGCCATTTGCCCCTATCTGCATAAAAAGGTTAATAATAAGCCACACAACAGTCGCTGCAATGAGAAGCAAAAATAAATTGGGGCCCTGTGAAGGCGGCATATTCTTATTACCCTGATCTTGTTTTTTCTTATAAGATTGCTTGTTATTTTTAGACATATATCCTCCTAATTCCTAATAAAAAATTCTATTATCCTCTGCTTTTTTAAAACAGAAATCTTATTTGGCAAATCTAATCTACCTCCGTTAGGCCATTCCTCTAGTAAAGAGACAAACTCATTCCAGTGTCTAAACTCCAATCCAACATGATCGCCCTTCAAATAGACGTAAGCCAAACGAAACAACATACGCTGCATTGACAGATGCAATTTACAAAACCGCGCATAAGCAAAGGCTATCCTATAATCATCCAAATGCAAACATATATTGGCAAAAACTTCCTTTGCATGAGATTCAATAAAGTCATAATCAACACTTAAAACACTGCTCAACGTAGAAATATGCTCTTTAATCCTGTTATTATAACTGTTTTCTATCAAAGGTAAAAGCTCTAAACGTATCTTATTCCTATCAAATGACAAATCTTTATTCGATACGTCTTCTCTATACTGTATATTATTACGAAGGAGAAAATCCAGTATCTCTGTTTTTTTAGAAAACAACAATGGCCTGATTATCGTAAACCTGCCCCTTACGGAAACAGGCCCCATACCTTTAATGCCCTGCAATCCACTGCCCCGTATCAACCTAAAGAAAAACGTCTCTACCTGATCGTCTAAATTGTGTCCCAGACTTATTTTAGAAAACCCGTTTCCCTCTGCAATATGAAACAAAAATCCATAGCGCCTTTCCCTTAACAGCGCCTCAATGCCCTGTCTCATATTTGTTGAAAAAGACTCCTGCAGTCTATCTGTAAAAAATAGCCAGTCAAATTTCTTTGCCAAATCTCTGACAAATTCTCCATCCTGCGCAGAATCGGGCCGCTGCGCGTGGTCATAATAAGCAACCCCTATTTTAATCTGCATCTTACTGGACAAATACGCAAACAAGTAGAGCATTGCAACAGAATCCGGGCCGCCTGAAACAGCCAAAAGAACAGAATCGTTCTCTTTTACAAGAGAATAGGCCTCTACTGTATGAAGTGCGCTTGACAGGACTTTCATAAACAAAAAATGGCGGTGACTGGATTTGAACCAGTGACGCCACGGGTATGAGCCGTGTGCTCTAACCAACTGAGCTACACCGCCAAGTAATCTGTTATTTTACCACAAAACATAACTACCACAAGGGAAAATAGCTAATTATAACATTATAAAAATCAATTCTTTAATCGTTTAATCCTCCATTCCTCGCCATTAAAAAGAAATATATACGCGCATTCCTTCCATTGCATAAACTCCTTTGCCCTTCCCTTGGGAATGCGGGCAACAGGATTTCCTGTAAGCACCCATGGCGCATTTAAATGGTTAGTACAGATAATATCATCTTTTTGAGCTATCTGTGATGCCAACTCCATGGCATAGCTCTGCCTCTTTTTCAGACTATTCATAAAAGGAATTGACTCTGCCATATCTCTTAAAGATAGCAGTACATATAATCCAAGTATAGACAGTGTCATCCATTTAACATAACGTCTATCACTAAACACGTAAAATGCGATAAAAAAACAGGAGATTATCACCATAGGCGCGTCTAAAGAATGGAATCTGTTTACATCAGTTGGCCAAAACACCGAAAAACTCCTTTACATACATAAAGGCAAATAAGGCAGGATACGTCATCAGGATTATCAACGAAGAAACAATAAGTTTTCGCGCATCCTCCTTTTCCCAAAACCTCTTTAATGCAATAAAAACAGAGAAAAAGAAAAGCATTCTAACAGGGTCTATAAACAATCTGCTCAAGCGCTCTCCATAAGCCCTTAAAAAGGCAAGCGCGTCAGGCGCATTGTGTCCTGTCTTGCTAATGAATTGCGTTGGATGTATATACAATTTCGGATAAAGTTGATGAAAAAACACAAGACAGACGGCCTCATATAAAAGGGCTATCAATATAAAAGCGAACCAGAACCTGCGCCTGTCTTTTTTAAAAAACAAAACCGAAAGAACAAGCATCGGCAGGACATATTGCGGCCGTGTTAAAAACATCATCCCTGTCAATATCCCCAACAACGAGTTTTTATCGGGATAAAAGAATAATACAAACAAAAAAACCGACATCAAAAATAGTGCCAAACCCTCTGTCCATGGATATAACGCAATGACCAGCAAAGGCATAGTAAGATAGGCCGTTAGAACAGAAATAAAGGCTATCCTTATATCCATAAACCTTTTTGCCAAAAGGAAAAACACCTGCGCAGAAAACACAACAAATAACATATTAATAAAAGAAACAAAAACAAGCCCGCCCATCAGAAAAGTTGCGCCTGCAATAATCGGCCATAAAGGCGGAATATATGGCAAGGAAGGGAAAAAGGCGCCCGGAGTCGCCTGATACAAGTCAAACCCCAAGAACGGAAAACCTCTCCACAAACGCACTCCCATATCAATATACAAGTTGGAATCAGCCGTTGTAAAACCACCCATAGCCAAAGGGAGGTAAACACAAAACAAAATCGCAAACAACAAAAAGGGATATATGAAATCAGGCCTCGCCTTAATAGTAAAAACCCCCTCCAGATATGCCGGCAGGAGAAAAATCCTGATAACCGTCTGCCGGCAGTTCCTCTATGAAACTGCTTCTTCTCTCAAAATATCCCCCTGCCCTGTAATCAAACCCCATCGCAGGAGAAGTAATAACGAGATATTTTTTTGCCCGCGTTATCGCGACATAAAAGAGACGGCGTTCCTCCTCCACAAAGCGCTCTTCTTTCATGCTCTTTGAATGGGGAAACTGCCCGTCAACAACACCCATAACAAAAACAACCTCCCATTCTAATCCCTTTGCCTGATGCACGGTTGACAAAATAATACTTTCTTCAGGCTGAGAACCTGCCTCCTTTTTGAAATTTTCAGTGATACCTATATCGGAAAACAATGCCTCTAAGTCATCATATCCTCTCAAAAAATCCATAAGAAACACGAGGTCTTCCTGACGAGAGGCCGCATCGTCGAAATTCTGCGTCAAATACTCCAGATAACCGCTTTCTATGATTATTCGCGAGGCCTCATATAACGACACACCGTCTATCTGCAAAAAGATATCGGCAACGACATTAACCGCTTCCTTTGCCTTTTTAGGCACCCTTTTAAGTTGGCCAATCTGATCTAATAACCTGTTAAAGTCAATATTGCCCAAGAGAGTGAACAGCTTGCGCGCCGTCTGAGGCCCAACACCCGGATACATACAAAGAATCCTCTGCCACGCCAAATAATCTTTGGGGTTATACAGCAGCCTCAAATATGCAAGCACGTCTTTTATGTGGGCCTGTTCAAAAAACCTGATTCCGCCGCGCATAATATAAGACAGTCCCCTGCTTGCCAAAGACAACTCCAATTTTGCAGCGTGATAACTTGAACGAAACAAGACGGCAATGGACGATGGGCTTATGCCCTCGTCCAAAAAATCCTCTATGTGGCGCGCGATAAAATGGGCCTCTTCTTCTGCCGTTGAAAGCCTAACCACCAAAGGCAGTTCGCCTTCCTTTTCATAAACCGCCTGCAATGCCTTTTGAAATCCACGGGCATTATTCCTTATAGAGGTATTTGCCAGATAAACAACCTGAGGCGTGCTCCTGTAATTCTTTTCTAAATGAAACACCTTGACATTGTTATATTCCTTTGGAAAATCCAATATATTCTCAACAGTCGCGCCTCGAAAGGAATAAATACTTTGCGCATCGTCGCCTACCACCAGAAGGTTTTTGTGATAAGAAGAAAAAAGAGATACTATCTTTGCCTGAATCAGACTAGTATCCTGATACTCATCAACCATAACATAACGAAACTGCCTGCTATAACGCTCTCTGATATCTTGATGATCCGACAACAGCTTATACAAAAAAAATATAAGGTCGTCAAAATCCATTAAATTGCCATCTACCTTGCGTTGTTTATACTGTATAAAGACCTCTTTTATCTTATAAAAAAACTCATTATATTCCGGATAATCCTCCATAATCACCTGCCAATCCATCATCTTATTGACGGCAAGCCCTTTTACCGCGTCGAAGAAACCGGCAGAAGGAAACCCCTTTATCCCCTCGTCATTAACATCCCTAATGCACTGGGCAAACAAGGCCTTGGAATCCTCGCTATCCATAATAACAAAATTCTGCGGATAACCTATCCTCGGGGCATATTTCCTCAAGATACGATTTGCGACATGATGGAACGTGCCTCCCCAAATACCCTTTGGAGATATACCTGTTATCTGCTCAACTCGCGAGGTCATCTCTTTCGCCGCTTTGATAGTAAACGTCAAAAGAAGAATTTCATTTGGCGACACACCCTGTTCTATCAACTTTGCAACCCTGTAAACCAAAGTCCTGGTCTTGCCGCTTCCTGCGCCTGCAAGAACAAGACACCGGCCGTCGCCATTCATCACAACATCCAACTGCTCGTCGT
The DNA here is from genome assembly GCA_964469495.1 of uncultured Planctomycetia bacterium. Lineage (GTDB taxonomy): Bacteria > Omnitrophota > Gorgyraeia > S143-82 > S143-82 > CAYXYY01. The sequence continues at coordinate 38,121 of CAYXYY010000054.1, forward strand.
TCAAAGCAGAAGCATAATCTATTTTTTCCATATTACATTCCTTACATATTCAAAGATCAAAACAATACTCAAGGCCATCAAAGAAAGACTGAGAAAAAACAATATCCAACTGCCTGTTGAGACATATTTCACAGCCCCTATATACAAAGCGCTAATCGTAACCAAAAACATAAAACCGGAAAAGGCCATCGCAATAGAAGAATTTTTCCCATTTTTAGACAAAAACGATGCCAGGACCAAAAGCACAATTGCGGCGATCAACTGATTAGCCGAACCAAAAACCGGCCACAACGCCTGATAAGAACCGGTTATAGCCAAAAACATCGCCGGCAAAATAATGACCAGCGCAGATAAAAACCTGTCTCTGATAGGCAAAAGTTCCTGCGCGATATACCTGCCCAATCTGGTAGCCGTATCCAATGTCGTTAATATAAAGGCATTTAGCATAATCACAGCAAAGGCCTTACCCCACTGCCCTAACACAGGTCTGGTAATGAACAAATACGCATCGGCAAAGGCATTAATAGGGCCCTGCGTCTTTATTGCCTGCGCAAGGGACGATACATCTGCATATGCGGAAGAAATCGCCAAGACAGTTAATAAGGCAAGCGCGCCTTCCGCAAGCATACCGCCATATGCAACCTTTCTCGCATCCTTGTAATGGCTTATTTGTTTGGCAGTTGTTCCGCTTGAGACCAATGAATGAAAACCTGAAATAGCGCCGCATGCAATCGTCACGAAAAGAAAAGGAAACAAACTGCTATTAGACGGACCCTTGCCAGAAGAAACAAAGGACTCCAGTCTAATTACAGGATGCGATGCAAATATGCCTATATATCCGACAATTAAACCGAAAAACAACAAATACGAAGACAAATAATCCCTTGGTTGAAGCAGATATTGCACTGGGGTAATAGAAGCGAATAAGGCATACAACAACAGCAACACAATCCAGGCAGCCATCGCATGCTCACCGGATATAGAAACAGGGAACGCCTTGCCAACCAACAGCAAAAATGACAGCAGGGCAACTCCGATAAATGTCACGGGCAGCAAAAGCCACTTTCTGACATACATTAAAACCCCGGTCAAAACAGCAACAGGAATCAACCCCAAAGAAGGAACAACCGCCTCTTTAGACACAATAAAAGTTTTCGCGGCAAAAAATGCAAAGACAGCCACTATGAGGATTAACGCCAAAAGTAGAAAAACGGAAAAGACAAGTTTTGCGCGTTTGGAAATCACCTCTTCGCTTATCGCTCCGATAGAACGGGCCTTACTGCGCATAGATACAACCAATGCCCCGAAATCATGAAACCCTCCAAGAAAAACAGACCCCAGCACTACCCACCAATACGGGGCGACCCAGCCCCACATAGATATAGCCAAAACAGGCCCTATTATAGGGGCTGCGCCTGCGATTGAGGAAAAATGATGCCCAAACAGCACAAACCACTTTGCAGGATAAAAATCAACTCCGTCTTTAAGTTCATTTGCGGGAGTAGGGCTTGAAAAATCCTCAACAAACAGGCCTTCTATAAACCTTCCGTATAAGGAAAACCCGAGAGAAAAAAAGAGAAGCCCGGCCAAAGCCAATAAAATCGCCATATCAGACTCCTTCTTTTAGGAAGAGGCGCGCCAATTCCTCTCCACTAGGCACCACCACATCAGCGCCGCTTGCAGAGGCCTCAGAAAAATCAACCGCCCCGCTTGCAGGAACGCCGCCGCCCCATAAGACAAAACCAACAGGATCGCTCGTATGGCTCCGCAGGGCAACAGGCGTGGGATGGTCAGGGGCAACCAGTATCCTGCCACCAACCTCTTTCATATACTCGGCAACCGTTTTCACAATAACCTGATCAAACCTTTCAATCGCCTTGATTTTCTCGTCTATGTGTCCGTTATGCCCGGCCTCATCTGTTGCCTCAACATGTATCATTACAAAATCCTTATCCCTGAGAGCATCAATACCTGCTTGGGCCTTGCCCCTATAATTCGTATCATAATAACCGGTTGCGCCTTCCACCTCTATTATATCCAGTCCTATCTTACGGCCAAGGCCTTTAAGCAAATCAACAGCAGAAATTAACGCTCCCTCAATCCCAAACTTCTCCTTAAATGCCGGCATGTCAACGCCTATGCCCTGTCCCCACAACCATATCATCGTGGCAGGATTTTCCTTTAAATCTATCCTGACCTTATTTACCTGCGCCTTCGCCAAGACGTCTTGAGAAGCTATAATCAAATCAACCAAGGCCTTTTCTATCCTCTTATTATCGCAACTTGGAAGATACGGCGCAATCTCCTTGCCGATAATATCATGTGGAGGAGTGCACTTTACCTTCAAAAAGTCCCTAAAATCCTTATCCTTCATGACCAACAAATTTCTATAACTAGTGCCCGAAAAAAAACGAATGGAATCACTGCCAAGCGCGCGGTTCAAATCGTCTATCAGATACTCTGCTTCAGATGTGCTTATATGCCCTGCGCTATAGTCCACCATCTTCCCGGAAGAGACCGTCACAAAATTGCACCTGAATGCAACCTCCTGCTCGCCGATATCAACACCCAAATTCGCGGCTTCCAAAGGCGCCCTGCCTGAATAATAAGAAGACGGATTATACCCCAGCAAACTCATATTAGCCACATCGCTCCCGGGATGAAATCCTTCAGGCACTGTATGGACAAGGCCAATCATACCTTCTTTTGCAAGCCTGTCCATATTAGGGGTATTTGCCACTTGCAAAGGAGTTTTTCCCCCCAAGGACTTGACAGGCACATCCCACATACCATCTGGAACCAATAAAGCGAATTTCATAGACACAATGATACGAGATACAGACCTGAATTGCAAGAGAAAAGGGAATTATGCGCCGAACATATCTTCAGCTATTTTGCTGGCAACCTCATCCATAGGAAGGTCGGAACCATCTGTCTTTGCCATCTCTTCTTTCATTCTCCTCACCCTTTCAGGCCCTTGTTCCTTAACCTCTTCGGCCTTTTGTTCCAAGAACCTGCGATATGCCTCTTGGGCTGATGCCAGTTTCCTCGCTTCTTGAGAGAGCTCCACCTTATCGGCATTATCAACCTGTGAAGGGTTTGCCTGTTGCTTGCGCGCACGGGCCCTTTCGGCCTCGCGCATACGGGCTTCCTGCATCTGACCTGAATTGACTTTGTTTCCTAACCCATTGATATTATTCATATTTTCCTCTCTAGTTTCCTCCTTCACCTATATTATCGCCCGTTTCTTGATTCTCTTTAGTAAAAATTCCCCTGTTTGGACAAAAACTTAACACATACTTGCAGATACGTCAACTTTTTATATCAAAAAAATCAGGCAAAAAGGCCCTGCAAAGGCCGTTCAATCTCCACTTTCCCATAGACACCATCACAACCCGGTTTGATCTCAACCCTTCCCTCACGCATATTTTTTATAAGGGAAAGCACATCATTGTTTATCCTGCCAATATAATTCTCAAGGTCCTCATACAGCAACAACTTTAATTCCGGAACAAGGCCAACTATCTTCTCATATTCAGCCAAAACGGTCTTTGCGGCCTTGCCTTTGGCCTTAACAAAAGATATCAATTCCACCAACGGCACGATATAACGCGCCTTATCGGAAATCCTGTTTTCCTCTTTGTCCTTTAATGTCCAGACCCTATTTAATACACCTATTGTAAGGGGCCTTCCGCAGACAGGACACAGTCCCCTATCTGCCAACGTCTCTTTGGGATGCAGGCACACGCCACATTCTCTGTGCCCGTCATAGTGATATTTCCCCTCTTCAGGAAAAAACTCAATAGTCTCTTTAAACCGCTGGCCTTTTTTATCCCGCAAAATCGCTTTTAATTCATAGAAATCCGGTTCTATCTCAAAAACATTCGCCTCTCTCCCCAGATTCATAGGCGAATGGGCATCTGAATTGGAAAACAGACGAAACTCGTCTAAAAAAGAACACATCCTGTTCATTCTTGGATCGGAAGAAAGCCCTGTTTCTAATGCAATGACGTTATCCGGCACACCATCAGGAAAGGCCTCCTGCATAGAATCAAATCCACTGCGCGAACCAAACAGGGAATACCACGGCGTCCAGATATGCGCAAAACATACAAAGGAGTCCGGACTAATACGCTTAATTGCCGCGCACATATCCGCAACATCCAATCCGAGCATAGGCCTGCCGTCCGAATTCAAAGAACCAAAAGAGGATAAATACCTGTTTACTGCCTCCACGTCTTCAAAACACGGACAATAAATCAGGGAATGGACCCTGCAAGTCCTTTTTGATACGTCTTTGCGAGAAAATATATTACTGACTTCACACCCCAAAACAAACTCAACCCCGTCATATGAGAAAATCCCCCTTTTGTTTGTGGGTTTGAGGTGCTGGCGCAGATGCTCAAGCCACTGGGGATGAGTAAAATCAGCAGAAGATAGCAGAGATATCCCCTTTTTACGCGCCCAAAACGCCATATTAGGAATCGTCATATCCTTGCTTGTGGCGCGTGAAAAACAGGAATGCGTATGCAGATCAGCGATATATAAATTCACAAGCCTCCTTATAGCAAGCTCATCAGATTTTCAAAAATCTCCTTTATGGCAACAGAAAACCTGCCCTCTGTCAATACAGGCGCTCTGTTGTGGACAACCGCATCAATAACCCCTTCGTCAAAAGGTATCCTGCCAAGCAGAGGGAATCTATGTTTGCGCGCCCAAGAATCTATCTTTAAGGAAACGTCCTCATTTAAATCCCATTTATTTATAATAATCGCCGGTGTAAAATTCATCTTTTCACACAGGTCTGCGGTCTTTTTCGCATCCTCAAGCCCGCTTAAAGTCGCCTCAACAATCAATAAAACCTGATTAGCGCCGTTTAACGAAGATATAACAGGACAACCCGTGCCAGGAGGCCCATCGCATACAATCCATGATTTGCCTGCGTCAGTCGCCAGTTCCCTTGCCTTTTCCTTCAATATGCTGACCAACTTGCCTGAATTTTCACCGCTTGCCCCAACATCTCCGCTGACCAGCAATCCAAAATCCGTTTTATGCACCGCCCAATTGCCAGACTCTTCCCTGTCCATAGAAATCGCATCGTTTGGACAAACGTATTGGCAAAAACCACAACCCTCGCACAGGGCGCTATCAACCACGTAATCAGAACTTATGGCAAAGAACCTGCATACCTCAATACACCTGCCGCATCTTACACATCTCTCCAAATCAATCCTTGCAGACAATGGCCCTTCAAAAACGCCCTGTTGCAAAATATCAACAGGCCTTATCAAAAGCGGAAGATTAGAGGCATCCACATCGCAATCCACAGATACGCTATCACCCAACAGAACAATAATAGATGCGGTAATAACCGTCTTGCCTGCTCCGCCTTTACCGCTTAAAAAGACCAGTTCCTTCATACGCTCTCCTCTATCTTTTTAATCACGGAGATAAAATCTGCCTTTAATTTCGGATAGGCATCAACTAAAGCATGCCCCATAGAATATGCATGCGCCAATTCCCTGTCAAACGGAATCTTTAATAGCAGTTCAATCCCCTCGTCTTGGCAAAAGGCATCTATAATATCAACACCTTCTTGGGCCTTATTCTCTATAACAGCAAAAGGGATTCCCATTGACCTTAATGCAGAAACAGCTATCTTTAAATCGTGTAGGCCAAACGGAGTCGGTTCTGATACCAACAAAGAGAAATCGCTTCCTCTTACAGCCTCTCTCATTGGACAGGCATTGCCCGCAGGCACGTCCAAGATATTCAGCTTATCTTTTTCAATATCCGCTTTTAATCTTCTTATAACCAGAGGAGAAAGACTCTCGCCGGGGAATAACCGCCCGGCAAAAAAACGCATACCGTTCTTGCAAATCCCCTCCTCCACCTCGCCTATCGCAAACTCTTCCTCGCTAATGACATCATACCCGCATACTGCCTTGCAAAACCCGCACCCATGGCACAACTCAGAAAAGAAGAGCAACTTTTTCCTCGTAATGGCAATAGCCCCAAAATTGCAGGCATCAGCGCACCTTCCGCACAAAACGCACTTTTCCAGCTCAAAGACAGGTTTATGCATAAAAACTCTTTCCTTTGAGCTGATTTGCGGATTGAGAAAAATAGCAGCATTAGGGCCTTCCACGTCGCAGTCAAAAAACGCATCAGCGCCACTTGATAAGGCAAGAGACACAGCAATAGATGTCTTGCCTGTTCCTCCTTTACCACTTGCAACGGATATAATCATAGGCCAAGTTTCTGCTTTGCCAACTCAATTGCCTCTGATACCTTTTCTGCGGAAAGCTCTATTATCTTTATATCAGATTCCTGCAGGACCTCTTTTGCATGTCCTCCCAAGTTCTCACTGACAACGACCTGCGCCCCTTCATCCAAAACCAATTGCGCAGCAGATACGCCTGCTCCCCTGTCTGCATTCGCAGAGGGATTTTTCATAGACTTAACCTCTCCTGTTTGAGAATCCACAAACACAAAATAGGCGCATCTGCCAAAACGGCTATCCATATCAGCCGACAAACCTTCCGCCTTAGCCGGCACACATATCTTCATAACATGCCTCCTTTGCGCAAGACAGTCAGGGATTAACCCTGACTGTCCTCACTATTGCCCATTGCCTGACGAACCCTTGCGAGTTCCTCTTCCAAAAACCTTGCCCTTTCCTCAAGCGAGGCAAAACCAAATCCGAACCCGTTTCTGCGTCCAAGGCCTAAACCACGGCCCCTGCCTAAACCGGCTCCGCAGCGGCCAAGTCCCCGCCCGGTCATAGGGCCTCTTCCCATAGGTCCTGTTCCGTCTCTTCCCGGCATAAAAATCACCTCCTTCTACACTTATCACAAAGGCCTTCAACCTGCAGATGAAAACTCTGCGGTGAAAAACGAAGCCTTTTCCTTATCCTGCCAAACAACAATCCCAACTCCTCAAAAATCCTATGGTCTGCCATCTCCTCAACCGCCCCGCAATTCGTGCAGACAATATGAAAGTGTTCTTTCCCTTTGTCAACCTCATACCTCGCCTTTCCATCACCTAAAACAACCTTATTCAATATTCCCATCTCACAGAACAAATCCAATGCCCTATAAACAGTCGCTATCCCTATATTCGGACACAATTCCTGCGCCTTTAAATACACCTCTTCGGCAGACAAATGTCCTCTCGCGCTATGCAAGACATCCCATACAACCTGCCTTGCGCCGGTAATCCTCCTGCCAAACTGCCTCATCCTCCTGTGATAATGCCCATTGCCTCTTCTCTCCACAACACACCTCCAAATCAATAATGATAATCATTATCAATTACTTATTATACAAAATCGCAGCAGAAATGCAATAAAAAAGGCCGGGAATTTTTCCCGGCCATTTAAATAACGAATAAGAGTACAGGCCATTATTCCTGCTCAATTTCAGGAATCTCCTGATGATTTAGCTGCTCATATATGGAATAAAACACATTTGTCAGAATAATCCTTATTACCATAGACAACATCATAATCGGAATCCCAGCAATAATGAGGAATAATACCTGCCCTAATGCAGGCCCTCCTATTGCCGCCAGCATTGCGCCCAGCACAGTGAGGATAATAATTGCGACAAAACCAACGCCCACTACACTCAATATAATCAATAAAAACGTCAAAACATAGCCTTTACTCATTTTCCACACACTAAAAAGGGAAGCGACAGGGCCATCGTCAGAAAACAGCAATCTAATAAAATATAAAGGAAAAACCCTCACTACAACATATACGGCCAAACAGACTATGCCAACAACCAATAAAACCCCCAGTATTCTTGCCAATATCTGCGGCAAGAAAGACATGGCAGCTATCAACATTATTGTTCCAAGAGTTAATATAATACTGAACAACAAATATACAAAAGATATAATGAGAAGCCCTAGTAAAAATTTCAAATAATTTTCTTTAACCGTGGCTATCCATTCTTTTATATTGAATCCTGCTTCTTTTATAGAGAGAGCTGCCTTGATAAGAAAAGGCTCGGCGCCTGCAAAAGTCAATAACATCAACACAGATATGATAAAATTAAACATACTGCTCGGATTATCCTTGTTGGGATTCAATATAGCCAATACAATCATTGGCACGCTCCATAGAACAGACCACCCAAACATAGCAATGATAACCTTAAGAAGGTATTTCGGATCTCTCCTCGTATCATTCACAGCCTGAAAAACGCCTTCCACCCATGAAAATTTTACCTCTTCCTGCATATAACCCCCTTTTTAAACAATAAGTTCGTCTTCCTTGCCGCCACGGCCTGATATCATTATCTCTCCGGTTTCCTCAAGCCTGCGGATTATAGCAACTATCCTCTGCTGGGCCTCTTCAACCGTCTTTAAACGGACAGGCCCCATAAATTCCATTTCTTCTTTGATGCCTTCCGCCGCGCGCTTTGACATATTCTTAAATATCTTTTCCTTTACGGCCTCGCTTGCGCCTTTTAATGCAACCGCCAATTCCTTTGTATCCACTTCTTTTAAGATCTGCTGTACACCTCTGTCGTTTATGTGGATAATATCCTCAAACACGAACATCAGTTTTCTGACGTTGTCAACCAACTCCGGTTCGGTTTCCTCCATTGCCTCTAAAATCATCTTCTCAGTTGCCCTGTCAACGTGGTTTAATATCTCTGCCGTGGTCTTAACACCACCGGTCGTTGCCAGCCCCTGAGAAAACAAAGAAGACAACTTGCTCTCAAGCGTCGCGCCTATGTCCCTGACGATATCCGGAGGAGTCCTGTCCATTGTGGTAATTCTGCGAGTGACCTCTATTTGAAGTTCGCTAGGCAAAGAGGCTAAGATGCTAGCGGAATATTCCGAATCTAAATAAGATAAAATCAAAGCTATGGTTTGCGGGTGTTCATTTTGTATAAAGTTGAGTATCTGCGAAGGCTCTGTTTTCTTCAGAAAATCAAATGGGGACTCCGAATTATCCTCAGCGACCTGCGCCAGCACCTTTTCAGCCCTTTCCTCTCCAAGCACGGTTGTCAAAAGCTTTTGGGCAGTATTAAGGCCTCCTTTTATGTGCCTTCTCTTTTGCGCCAAACTGGCCTTGAACTCCGCAACAACCGCATCAATAACATCCTGAGAAACCGTGCCTAATGCAGAAATCTCCTTTGTTATCCTCGCGATTTCTTCCTCTTCCAAACGCTTAAAAACCTCCGAGGCCCTTCTTGGCCCTATCGCAAGGATAAAAACAGCTGCTTTCTGTGTTTTAGAAAGCTCGGATATGTCGTTTATCACACCCTCTGTTGCAGGCATTATTCACCCTCTCCTTCCAGATACTCCCTGACTACATCCGCAGTTAAATCGTAATCGTCGGCAACCACTTCGGTTATGTCCCGCTCGGCCTTTCTGGTTGCCTGTTTAACAACAGGCGCAGGCGGTTTTGGCAAAGCGCTACTCAAGGATTTTATCATACCCTGCAACGTCAAAATGGCCATTAATGCCAATATCAATAGCCCGACATACTTGGCTATCTGCACTCCCATAGACATCATTTCTTGTTTTGACTCGGCCTTTTTTTCTTTGTCATAAAAAGACGTATCAAATTCTATATCATTCATAGAAATAGTATCGCCTCTTTCCGTATCAAGTCCAACGGCTTGGGCCACCAGATCCTGAAATTTCTTCTTTTGCTCATCATCATACTGCCCGTTTACAACAACCGCAACCGTAAGTTTTTTGATATTGCCCGTTGACTCTATGATATGGGCAATGGTCTTACTCATCTCATAATTAGTAATGGTGTGCTCCTTCTTTCCGCTCTTTCCGGCCTCTCCGGGAGAGACCTCAACGGAACTTTCCTCGCTCCTTGGTGCCAAAGATTCAGGGTCATAACTCTCCTGCGTTTTTTCAACGCGCATAAAATCAATATCCGCATTAACGCGAACTATAGCCTTGCCCGGCCCTAATATACCGGCAAGCATAGACGATGCCTTTTTCTCCAAATACCTCTCAACGCTCCTTTTAACATCCAACTGACTGTCTGTAAGCCCGGCAGCAGAAGCCCCATCCCCGCCATAAAGCAGATTGCCATACGTATCTACAACCGTGATATTGTCCACAGTCAATCCTTCAACGGAACTGGCAACCAAATGCACAATCCCCTGTAATTGGTCCTTTGACAATCCGCTCATACCGGCCATGCCAAGCACAACTGACGCGCTTGCCGGCGTCTTTTCCTCTTCAAAAAGGCCTGGTTTGGGAAGCACGATATGCACCCTTGCCTTTTTGATGCCCTTTATAGTAGCAATGCTCCGCGCGATTTCTCCTTCCAAAGCGCGCTTATAATTTATCTGTTGCAGGTAATCTGTCATACCTATCCCGGACTTCTTGTCAAAAATCTCATATCCCACACCCCTGCCTTGCGGAAGGCCTTCCGATGCCAAGGCAATCCTCGCCTCATACACGTTTTTATTAGGCACCATTATCACACTGCCCTTCACCTTTGTTGGGATCTTCATCTCGTCCAATTTCTGTTTGATAAGCCCTGCCTCGGAAAGGTCCAGATTGGCATACAATACGGCATAATCCGGTTGGGAAAGCCAGATAGATAAGCCGGCTATAACAACGCCTGTGGCAAAAAACACCAAAAAGATGCTCATCCTTTGAGCAGGCGTCATCTTTTTAAACAAATCAAAAAACTGGCGCACAACCGCCATTAGATCGCCCATGTCACATCTGCATCCTCATTAATTCATTATACGCATCTATAAGTTTATTCCTTATCTGCATCATCGTCATAAATGACAGATTCGCCTCTTCCACAGCCACCATTACCTGATGAATGTCCTGCGCCTTTCCCGTGGCAAGCTGTTCCATTGCCGCCTCTGCGTTTAGCTGCATCTTGTTTACGCTATCCATACTTTCCTTTAAAAGGGACAAAAAGTCCTCACCGGCCTGCGCGCCTGTTGCCTTTTTCCCTTGCTCAAGGCCTTGAATGTTTAAACCCGATATCTTATCTATGCCCATCTAATCGGCCTCCTATCACTTCAACAAATCCAAACTCTTCATCATTGACTGCTTCTGAAGATTAAACGCAGCTATATTGGCCTCATAGGCCCTGCTGGCGGTGACCATCTTTGCCCATTCTTTAGGCAAATCCACATCAGGGTATTTTACATAACCTTCCTTATTCGCATCCGGATGTTGGGGATCGTAAACAAGGCGGAAATTATCGTCCTGATACAATCCGGCCACATCAACACCGTTTAATCCCTCTTTTGCCTTTAAAATCACCTCTTGTTTTTTATATGGCCCGCCTTCTTCTGTGCGCGTGGTATTTACGTTCGCCAGATTATTGGCTATAGCCTCCATACGTTTTTTCTCTGCGCGCAGGCCTGTCTCGGATATATTCATACCGGAGAAAACGCCCCTCACCTCCATAGGCACCTCCTATTCATTAATCAACCCTTCCCCTGATAATAGAGGAATAGAGCTGAAATCTATTTGCCAACATATGCACCATCGTCTGATACGACATATTCGCTTCCGTCATCTTTATGATTTCTTCATCTATCTCAACTGGCTTATCCGTATCTTTCACATATTTGCCTAAATCCACGTTGTCATGCAGATTGCCGTCAATATGTCTGGCATTGGTCTTTGCCAACTCAATATGCCTGCCTTGTTCCTGCTCCAATATCTCTGAGAAATCCGCCTCTTTAGCCTTATATCCCGGTGTATTGGCATTGGCAATATTGTTAGCCCTTACCTTTGACTCCAGACTGAGCCTGTCCATTGCTTCGGCCAACTTATTACTTGCGCCTTGCACAAAATACCCCATAGACAAATCCCTCCTTGCCTTTCTACTCGTTTCTTAAATAAGCAAAAACCATTCCAATATCTATTTAGCCAAACAAGACACCAATCCAAATCCCAAGATATCCGCCTCTGATGCAACCTCTTTATCGCAAAGCAGGCACATACGTTGTATGTAATTTTCCAGTTCCCTTACATTTCCCGGCCAGTCATATTCCATCAAAGCCGACAACGCTCCATCATCTAATTTTTTCAAACGCACTGCCGGATTTTTGGAATACTTTTTCAAAAACACGTCCACCAACATAGGGATGTCCTCTTTTCTATCCCTTAAAGCGGGTATTCTAACAGGTATAATACTCAATCTAAAAAACAAGTCCTGCCTAAACCTGCCCTCTTTGGCCTCTTCCTCCAAATCCCTATTCGTCGTGGCTATAACCCTCACGTCAACAGAGACCGTCTGGCTTCCGCCCACTCTGTCAAATTCGCCCTCTTGCAATGCCCTTAACAATTTGGCCTGCAAACCTATATCCATTTCGCTTATCTCGTCTAACAACAGTGTCCCGCCATTTGCCAGCTCAAACTTCCCCAATCTCCTTTGAACCGCGCCGGTAAAGGCCCCCTTTTCATGGCCGAAAAGCTCGCTTTCCAGCAAAGACGCTGGCAAAGCCGCGCAGTTCACAGAGACAAAAGGAGCGTCTTTTCTGTTTCCAGTATAGTGAATATACCTTGCAAAGACCTCTTTTCCCGTCCCTGTTTCGCCGGTTAAAAGGATCGTTGCATTTGAATCCTTTACCCTGTCAACCAATCGCACCAGCTCTTGCATAGATGGATGAAATGCGACAAACGGAACAGAACTTTCCTGTTTTACCTCCTGTTTTAGCGCCTGATTTTCCTTCTTTAAAATCTGCCTTTCTTCCGCCCTCTTTATTATCATCATAAGCTCGTCGCTGGAAAATGGCTTTGTGATGTAATCATACGCGCCTATCTTCATTGCCTCCACAGCTGTTTCAACCGTTGCATAAGCAGTCATCATAATCACGCACAAATCCGGAGACAATTCCATAGCCTTTTTCATTAACTCTATACCGCTCATCTGCGGCATCTTCAAATCCGTTATCATAATCGGGATATCCGTTTTCTTTAAAATAGATAATGCCTCTTTTCCATTAACAGCGGAAAAGACCTTATACCCCGCCTTTTTCAAAAGCAGTTTTAACGACTCCAAAACAAGGGCATCGTCATCAACAATCAGGATTCGTGTGGCAGCCATAATACTATATCCGTCCCCCCTTCTTTGCGGGAATCTATCTCCATCTTGCCATTATGCGCAGAGATAATCCTAAAACATATCGGCAGGCCCAACCCAACACCCCTTTCTTTTGTCGTAAAAAACGGCTCCATAATCTTTTCTTTTACAGAATCTTCTATACCGCAACCGTTATCCGACACAACCACCTTTACAAAAGCGCCTTCTTTTTTAGCGCTTATTTTTATAAGCCCATTTTCACCTACTGCATCAAGGGCGTTTTCAAGCAAATTAACAAAAACCCTTTGCAGATGAAATCCATCGGCCTGTATATATTTTACAGACAAATCCGCTTGTATATCAACATCTTTTTGCGCTCTCTTATATTCTACCGCATTTTCAGCCTTTTCCAACAACTCATTTAAATCCACTTCACGAATGTTCAATTTCAAGTCCTGCGCAAAGGCCAAAATCTCTGTTACAATCGCGTCTAAACGATGCACAGCAACCATAATATTTGATATCAAAAACCGATGTTCTTTATTATCCCGCAATTCCGATTGCAACATCTCCGCAGACAACTTCATACCTGCCAATGGATTTCTTATCTCATGGGCAAGGACTGTTGCCATCTCTCCGATAGCAGCCAAACGCTTTGACCTATTTAACTCCTCGGTAAGGTCTGCAACACGCTTTTCAAGGGAAGCAAAATAGCCTATAAGCTCGCCTGAGCTCTTATTAAACTCCTCAAAGGCCTTTGCGAGTTCTTCAGGAGAGATCTGTGGCATAATTTAGCCTCTTTTATCCATAAACTTACTGGACGGATTAATAGGCCCTTTCCTAGACGAGGAATAAAGGCCAAGGGCCTTTTTCCCAACACTTACCTTTCCCATTTCCCTTGAACGGCCTTGCTGAAGGCCTTTGGCAAGATCTATACATTCCTGCTCAACGGCCAACAACTCCTTTAAAATAGCTCCTATCTCATCAAAAACACCTGAAATGGCAGATTGTTCCTCTGCGGAAAACACCGACCTATCCTCATTCCACCTAAGCTTAAACTCCGCTAACTGGGCATCGGTTTTTTCTATCTCCTTAACCAGTTCGGCTTTTTTCAACAGAAGTTCATTGACTATATTCGTATCAGAGATATTCGCTTTTTGTTGGTGAGAAAACTCCAACATCCGATTATACACGTCTCGTTGTTTTTTCAAGAGGACCAAGACAGCTTCTATATTTTTTCTCATCAGCTGGACAACTCCTCTACCAAATCCTTTGTGCTCTCCAATTTTTCCCTGATAGCCATCTCGTTAAGATTCCAATCGGCTTCCTTTGCCCAATAACTATCAGGATACAACTCCTTCACCTGTTCAAAATATGCCCTTGCCTTTTCTTCCTCGCCAAGCTGTTTAAAACACAAGGCCTTTTGATAGAGAATCCAATCCGGCACTGGAAGCTGCGCCTTTTTATATATGGCCTCCACCTTTGAATACACATTGCGCGCGCCCTTTATATCACCCTTCAAGAAAAACATATCGGCAATCTTTGTTATGGCATACATAATATCCGCAAACGAATCCTTGTCTATATTCTCCTCGCATAACAACTGCGTTGACGATCTGGAACCTTCTATTGTGCAGTGGTGTTTCTTCAAAATCCGGTCAAGATACCTGCTGTAAGAATTAAACGCGCTATCGTACTCCTTCTTCTCAACATAACAATCCGCCTGCCATTTTATCAACTCCGTCTGTCTGTGCCAATTATGGGAAAGCGCGCTTGCATTTTTAAATGCCTCCAGCGCCTCGTCATATTGGCCGGCCTTAAAATATACCCGCCCCAAGGCAAAGAACGTTGCTGATTTTAATCTATAATCTCCCAAAAACCTGTTATTGGCAACGCGAACATAGTTTTCAATCGCAGGAGTAATATCCCCGACGGCCTCATACGTCCGGCCCAAAAGATACCTGCACCAAAATCTCCACGGGCTTAAAGCGGAAAAAACAATAGCGTCCTTTAGAGTCCTTTCAGCCTTGGCATACTCGCCTGCATAAAAGTAAGCAACACTCATCCTATAATATATCTTGCTCCTGTCTATATTCTTGCTCTCCTTAAACTTCTCTATCAATTCTATATACGTGCCGACAGCATCTCTATATTTTTTCGCCCTTAACTGCGCCTCTGCCTTTGCCATATATATCTTTTTCATTGCAATCGCATCATCAGGAAGCTGCAGCTCTTCCAGCAGTTTATCATAGATATCAGCCGCTTCAGAATACCTGCCCATAAGTTCCAATGTCCTGGCCAGTTTCCACTTAACGCGTCTTATGTGCTTATACCTCCTATATTTTTTCACCAATTCCTGAAGCCAATTGGCCGCTTCCTTAAACCTGCCTTCTCTGGCAAGCAACAACGCCATCTCCTCTATGCCAACGGGAACCAAATCCGAGTCGTAAAAACGCTCCTTAAACTGGTAATAGGCCTCTATCGCCTCTTCAAACTCATCTTGTTGAGCTAAAGTGCGCGCAATCTCAAGCATCGCCTTAGGCGCATACTCGCTGTACTTGTATTTTTTGGCCAAAAATTTATATTCCTTTATCGCCTCTTTCGGCCTGTTATCCGCGTTTAAGGCCTTTGCCAATTCAAATTCCAACAATGCCCCCATATCCTCGTCTTGTATCAGGCCCTTGCCCTTTTTAAATGCCTCAACGGCCTTGCCATACTCTCCTAAATTAGACAACGCCTCGCCGTATATAAGATACATCTCCCCTCTGAACTTGTGTTTCGGAAACTTTGCCAAAAACGTTCTACACACGTCGCTTAATTCCTTATACTTTTTCTGAGAACGATAGATATCCGCAATCAACTTATATGCCTGAGGAAGAAGCTTGCTATTAGGATACTTGCCTATCAACTTCCACAGCTCCAAGAGAGACTGAGCGTAATTACCCATATCGTATAATAATTTACCTATATTAAACTGAACCTCCTGCGCCTCTTTTGAATACGCAAACTCCTGCAAAAAATCCCTATAAAATTTCAGGCTATTATGCACATCGCCCGCGCCTTTATATGCCTCCGCAAGCCTCAAAATCGCCTCTTGTTTATACGAAGACTTATCCGATTCTGCGTAAAGGGCCTTATAATACTCTATGGCCTTTTCATAGAATTCCTTTCTTGACGTGCTTTGGGCCTTTTTAAAATACGCATAGCCAATGTAATTAATTGCATCATCTAAAAATTTGGGGCTTAGTTTATCCTTAATAGATTCATAAAAATCCTCTGCCGAGGCCAATTGCCCCTTATCAATCATCTTATATAAAATCGCAAACAATTCTGCTTCACTCATCGGAGCGCTTACGACAGGTTTTTGGGTTTCTTGTTGTTTTGGCGCGGTCATCAACTTAACGAATCCAAAAACAAGCAATACAAGGGATAATCCTATAACGCCAAACAACCCATACACAACCTTTTTAGAAAGTCCCGGAGCAGTATACTGTTCCTTTGCAGTCACATCCTCAACAGTTTCAACAGGCACGGGTTTATCATCGGCAGGACTTTCTCCACCTACCTTGATGTCAACAACCTTCTCCTCGACATCAATATTTTCGCCTTCTTTGAGCAGGATTTTCCCTTCATCCTGATCTGCCTTTTTTCCCGATGAATCCTGATTTTGATCAGATGAATCTTGATTCTTTTCAGAGGAATCTGGAGCAGCAGGGCTGTCTCCTAAAAGGGCTGCCCTTTCATCTCCCGCAACCTCAGGGACATCTTTATCTTCGCCCCCCTCAGGCTCCTCATTCGTCCCTGCTGGCTCCTGTTCCTCTTCCCCCTGTTTCCCGGCAGATTCCTCCTGGCGCGGAGAACCCTCCTCCTGTCCGGAAATCTCTATATCCTCTTTTTCGGATTTTTCACTTGATTCCTTCTCTTCCTGTTCTTGCGCTTCCTTATCATCCTTTTCCTTTGACTCTTCTATCTTTTCCTTTTTCTCCTCAACCGGTTTTTCTTCCTGCTTATCTTCTGCCTTTTCCTCTTGCTTTTCCTCACTATCGGATTTCTCGCCTTTATCTTTAGGCGCAGCGCTGTCCTGTGGTTTTTCCTTATCCTGCTGTTCTTTAGATTCCTCCGCGGGCACTTCACTGGCCGCTTCTTTTTCCTTTACCTGCTCTTCCGAATCCTTTGCAGATACACTAATCTCCTTACCCAGAAAATCTGTTAATTCCTTTGCCAAATCCGCAGTTAAATCAAAAGAATCCTCTGCGGAAAGCTCTTCTCCCACAATTGCGCTAACAGCGCAAACCGCCTCAGTAATATCCAACTCATACTGATTGGCAAAATCCTTTATCGTCAAAGCCCCTGAAGAACCAGAATCGCCTTTATCCGCAGCGCCCTCTGACTTTTCCTCTTCAACTGGTTTTTCTTCCTGCTTACTCTCTACTTTTTCCTCTTGTTTTTCCTCACTATCGGATTTCTCGCTTTTCTCTTCAGACGCGGCGCTGTCCTGTGGTTTTTCTTTATCACCCGAAGATTCCGCTTGTTTTTTGGTTTTCTTTTTAGCGCCTGTTTTTTCCTTTGTTTCCTTTTTCTTATCGGATTTTGCCTGCGGTTCATCCTCTTGATCAGAGCCCTCTGCTTTTTTATCAGGGTTATTTTCTTTTTTCTCTTCAGCGCCTTCTGGCAGTTTAATCTCCATTCCCAAAAAGTCCGTCAGTTCCTTTGCCAGATCAACAGTTAAATCAAACTCATCGTCTAATGAGAGCTCCTTGCCAACAACAGCGCTAACAGCGCAAACCGCTTCGGTTTGGTCTATATTGTATTGGGCAGCAAACTCAGATACCTTCATTGCCGGTTGCGCCCTCCTGCATTTCCTTATCCAAGATATCCCTTATCTGCAACAGGTTATATCCTTCGGATTTCAGTTCCTTTATCCTCTTAACCCTTAAAAAAACATCCTCCGCATACAACCTATGTCCTGACGGGGTACGCCGGGCCTCTTTTAAAAGCCCAAGCTGTGTATAATTGTGGATAATCTGACGCGACAGGCCGGTATAATACATTACCTCGCCTATCTTATACAACTTCTCAGGAACAGGAAATAGATCTCCCTGCACAGGCCCATTAGGGGTCAAATCCGCCAATCTCTTCCCCCTTATTTAGTGTTTTAATATAAAATACAACATATCAATTATGTCTGATAAATTGTATCATATAAAAGACAAAAGACAAAGTATATTTTATCAATTGGCATTTATATTTTATAATTTACATATTGTAAAGATAAGAATGCATATAATTTTGATTAGAAAATAACCCTATGAACCGCTTTTGGTTTGGGCGCCTTGGGCCTTATCTATCAGGGCAGAGACCTGATTGACAAATTCTGGTTTTAGTCCTGCTGACTTGATTTGCTCCAGAATCTGCTTTGCGCCGTCGATGTTTTTGTTCTTAAGCAAAAGAAGAATTCTATCCAAGAATGCCCTTGCTCGCACCTTTTCAGGATATTTCCCATCGGAAGAAATCTCTGATAGGATATCCATTGCATCATTAACCTTTCCCGAGGCCAGATACAACCTAACCAACCCAGTCATACCAACATACTTCAACGCCTCTTTGTCAGAATCTATGGCCTTTTTATATTCTGCCTCGGCAATGGAATAATATTTATCGCCTTTACCTGCGGATTTCGCAACAATATACATATCCGTCAATCCCTTATAATAAAGAATAGAACCTTTAACAGGGGCAAGCCCTTTCTCAAAACAGGACAAGGCATTGTTATAATCCTTTTTCCTCAAAAACCACTTACTAAGCGCGTTGTAAAAAGCAACCTTATCCTTTTGCGTTTCCAGTTTGTCTCCCAAGGCTATGGCCTCTCTATTTTTGCCCAGCGCGGCCAACAAAATCGCCTCTATACGCAATGCCCTTGGGGCCAAACCCCGTTCTTTCGCAGAAGACTCCAAGGACTGCGCTTCTTTAAGCAGGATATTCAACTGCCCTTCCACCATCTGATTAGGATCCGCCACAGCCTTGTCCACCTTGCGTTCCAGTCCCCACAACTGCCTTTCCAAAGAATACCTCTGTGAACAACCGCTAATCAATACAACAGACAAAAACACCAACAATAATTTAACGCGCTTCATATTTGCCCCTCTCTTCTATGTATATATTTATAACAATAACATTAATGGCCGTATTTACAACCACTGCCCATAACCACGATACAACATCTATTGCAAGCAATGCCTCCGGCCCATAGGACGATACCAAGAAAACCTTTGCGCCGGGAAGTTTCACCAATATGAATGGAAGAAAACAAGCCAACGCAAAGAGTAATATCAAAAATGTCAGAAAAAACAGAGAGGCCCCCATTTTTGCCCCCAATTTAATTCCTCTAACAAAAGACTTCAACTCATATATCGCAGGGAATATATACGAAATCAATGCATAAATAATAGCGCTGATTAATAGATTAGTCCCTATTAACAGCCCCATATTAATAACCGCGCTCTTTATGCCTATCTTTCCGGCCAAAAGCCCCACCCCGAAAACAGCCCCTTTACTCACAAGAGACAATATAACTTGGGCCAAAAACGACAACACAAGAAAAATAAAAAACATACGGCTATCTTTCTTTGGCGCATCATTTTCAACTATATTAGACCGCCTGAATATAATCTTTATCAAAAACAACGTTGCTAACGCCCCGACAAGCACGTCAAAAAACACACCCGTGGAAGAAAGGATTCTATCCATCCAAAACAAGTGTCCGGGATAATGCAAAGCCGCGGGAGAAAAAAACCTTGCAATTAAAGGGCCTGCAATAATCTTTAACGGCCACTGCACACTGTAAAATAAGATAACCATCCAAAAGAATTTAGACAACGCCACTAATAAAAACGGCGACCATACAGACATAGAAGCCATCTGCTTAAACGACTTGGACAAAACCTTTTCAATCAACTTAATCATAATCATACTCCTTTTCCCAACAACATATGTTCAATGGTTTCCAGAATTACCATCAAATCCATTGGCAAACTCAAATGTTCTATATAGAACAAATCATACTTGAGCTTTATAGCAACATCCCTGATGTCGGCATCATAGCGATGCCTAACCTGAGCAAGGCCTGTTACACCCGGCCTTACGTTAAGCCTCTCAAAATACCTTGGCAATTTTTCCTGCAAGGACTGCGCAATCTCCGGCCTCTCAGGCCTAGGGCCTATCAAGCTCATATCGCCCATAATAACATTAACCAATTGAGGCAGTTCATCTAAATGCGTTGCCCTTAAAAATGCGCCCACTTTAGTAACCCTCGGGTCATCTTTCATTGCCCAGACAGCCCGGCCCTCCTTCTCCGCATCGGCCCTCATGCTCCTAAACTTATATATAGTAAAAGGCCTGCCTTTATAGCCCAGCCTTTTTTGAGAATAAATTACAGGGCCTTTTGAGTCCAGCTTAATCATCAAGGCAATAAAGAGCATCAATGGCGCAAAAACAATAAACAAGAAAATAGACAAAACAAAATCCACCAACCTCTTCAAAAACCTGTATGGCGAGCAAACAACACAACGCCTATTTAATGTTTTCATTTGAGCAGGCAAATCCATTTTAAATAATCCCTTTCCTATTCCTCCCGACAAAGGCACCTAAACCCAACAACATCATCGCAAACGTCGCAGGCTCAGGCGTAGACGAAACAGGAGAGCGTTGGCCAACAGGACACTCTGACCCGGGTTCCGTTGGCAAATCCGAATTCCAATCAGGTTCATCAAAAGAGGCCTCATCGCCTTGGGAAAAATCATCAATATGCCCCGGCCTATATAATACCCTGCCGTCATTATCTGACCCTCCAACGTTGGGCCAAGAAACAACATCGCCGGGCAAATTGTCTTGCGCTGGGAAAAATATGCTTAAATTTCCTCCGGAATTCGGCAGAAAACTATTCCTTCCAAAAACAGCCGTGCCGACAATAAAGGCATTGGGCGCAACACAAACATCGCTTCCCGTAAAATAAAAAAGCCCGCCCGCTGGCCATTTAAGCGAAGAAGCAGGAGAAAAAGAAACCTCACTCCCATTGCTAACGGATAAATATAATCCAGAAAAGATAAAAGAATCTCCGGAATTCAACAACTCCACCCACTCATTGGCCTCAGACCTGCCATCTCCATTGACAACCATACGCGTCACAAACACTCCGGCAAAAGACAAACTATACGTAAGAAACGCAAACGTAAGCGCAATGGAAACAACCTTAAAAATATCCGACCTTCTTTCCCAAAACATCTTTTTAACCTCCTACATCACAACAAAACCACAATTGGATATTTTAAAACAATACTTATTGCAAGTCAATAAGTTTTGTTTTTAATAAAACTTTATAAAAACCTAAAAACTCCAAGAAAGGGCGCTTATCAAATGGAGGTCGTTTTTCTTCTTATCCTGCGCCGGAGAATTATCGTATTCATCCAAGAGCGAGATTTTTACTGACAGATTATCTTTTATAGGCAAAGACAGGCTTGTTTCGGATATCAGCCTATAATTATCCACATCTTGCACAGAGGGATAAAAAGCCAGATCCTGCGTCAATATAAAGGAATCAAAGATCTTCGCAGATAAAAACCCGCGCATAATCACCATAACCTCTCCATCATCATTCCAGCCATAAAAGTCCGTAATCTGATATCCCAAAGACCCCTCCAACATTGCCTTAAAAGGCATTTCATCGGAAAACCAATAGCCAATACCAACAGACGGGAGCCACCTCGCCTTTACCGCGGCGAATTTGTCGTGCCAGAATTCCGCCTTTGCAAACCAATACCACATCATTTCTTCGCCGAAACTCACGCCTCTGCGCCCCATAAAACGAAACTGTTGCTGGTCCATCTTATTGTCTGAGGAAGAATAAAAAAGGGCTAGTTTAAGTTCGTCTTCTGAAAACAGTCCTTTTCTGCGCAATCTAAAATCAGAGGAAAAGGCGCGCGACTCCGTATTGCCGCGTTTCTGCTCATATCCCAAAGAAAAATCCCTCTGCAATTCATTTTGTTTCACGTTTTTTGTGTCTGCTTTCTTTTTAATAATGTCCTTAACCTGCACTTCCAATGTTCCCAAAACCGGATGCTTTATTATCCACACGTCATTCTTTTTAATTACCTCATCGCATACAAGCCTATCTCCGTTTTTCAAAAAGACCTCTTGGGCAAACAGGCCTTTAAGACACATAAAACAAACAATCGTTAAAAATAAAACTGTGCGGCGCATCATTACCTCCTTGAAATTTTTCCCTCTTCTTGTGAAAAAATACTATACATTGTTTTTATTATGTGTTAAAGTGCTTTTGTTAGGCTTGAGTATTGGTTGAGTTGTATCGAAAAAAGAACGGCCCGCTGAAAGTACTCAGCGGGCCGTTTTCTTTTTTATGAGCAAAAGGGAGGTGTTATGAAAAAAGCAGCTTTACTAGGCATGGCCACGATAGCCTTGGCCATGGGAATTACGTCTGTTTCCGCTATTGCGGCGGAACAAAAAAAACAAGAAAAAAAACAAGCGAAAAAGGAGGAGACACAAATGGTAAAAGAAGGATCAGTTGTATCTATTGAATACACATTGACTGACAAGAAAGACGGGACAGTCCTTGATTCCAACAAGGGCAAAGAACCTCTTACATTTACTGCAAACGGAACCCAAATTATTCCGGGGCTGGAAAAACAGATCATTGGTATGAAAAAAGGCGAAGAGAAAAAAATAGAGGTCGCAGCAAAAGACGCATACGGAGAGATTAGAGATGACCTCATTATGGACGTGCCGATTGAGAAACTTCCTCAAGGAGTCAAGGTAGGAGATATCTTGACAGCCACCGGCGCAAACGGAAGTGTTGTTCAGTGTAAAGTCAAGGAGGTGAATGAGAAGAGCGCAAAACTAGATATGAATCACCCGTTAGCGGGTAAGGACCTTGTATTTGATATCAAGGTAGTGGACGTTAAGTAAAAAAGTGTAAGTAAAGGAGTCTTAAAATGGGTAAGAGATTATTTGTTGGAAATTTGCCGTACGCTGTCACTGATGAAAAACTTCAGGAGATATTTGACGGCGATTGGACAATAGAAAATGCATACGTAATTATTGACAGGCACACAGGCAGGTCAAAAGGTTTTGGTTTTGTTGAGATGTCAACCGAACAAGAAGCCCAGACTGCCATAGAGAAAATGGACGGACATGAAGTTGACGGCAGAAAGATAGTCGTTAACGAAGCAAAACCTATGAGAGAGAGAAACTCTTCTTTCAGAGGCGGCCGTTCCAGAAGTTTCGGCAATAATTATTAATCAAAAAATAAAGGGCAGGTTTAAATCACCTGCCCTTTTTCTCTAAAAAAGCCCGTCAAAACCATTCTCCAAGGCATTTTTGGCCGCATTTAGCTGGGCCTGCCTTTTGTTTTTTCCCCGGCCAATGCCCAATTCCTTGCCCTCAAAAAACACACGGCACAAAAAACCGTCCTTTTCAGCAACAATTTCATAATCAGGCAAACCATTGCTGTGCGACTGTATAATCCTTTGCAACAACTCCTTCTCTCCGAAAAGATCGCCCGGCGACATCCTGTCTATCAGGGGCATCCATAACCTCAACACCACATCTGTCGCAACCTCTGCGCCGCCATCTAACAAAACACCGCCAACGATTGCCTCCAACGTATCACAGAGAAATTTGTTGCCTTTATTTCTGCCATGCCTTGCCACCCCTATATCCTGCGCAATCTTATCCATTGCCTCTTTACTAACAAGATAAGAGCGAATACGCGTCAATATCCCCTCGTCAGCCACTGGCATAGAAGAAAACAAAACAGACGTCAAAACAAACTCTATAAAACTGTCTCCCAAGAATTCCTGCCTTTGTTTGGCCAAACGATACTTCTTTTTGGCAGAGGGCATTGACAAGGCTATATCCAACAACTCCTTGTTCTTAAAACTATACCCCAAGTTTTTCTCTATTTTTCCCCTCTCCATAATCCCGGAATCTCCTTTCCGCAAAATTCGCACCTGCCGTCTTTTATGTGGTTTTCCTTTATCATATAACCTTCCCTGTCAATCAAGAGCTTATGGCAAAACGGACAATACGTATCCTCCTGATTATGCCCGGGCACATTCCCTATATACACAAACATCAACCCCTCTTCTCTTGCTATCGTTGCGCACCTCTCCAAAACAGCCACAGGCGTCGGCGGCAGGTTATTCATCTTATACATCGGATAAAACCTTGAAAAATGCACAGGCACATCTTTCCCCAAATTTTCAACAATCCACCTGCACATCTGCCTCACCTTATCCTCGCTATCGTTGACCCCAGGGATAATCAAACAAGTAATCTCCAGCCACGTCCCGCTTTCCTTGATAATCTTCAAAGAATTAAGCACAGGCTCTATGCTAGCCATCAGCCCTATCTTGTTGTAAAACTCTTCGGAAAACCCCTTCAAATCTATATTCGCCGCATCAATATACGGAAGCAGCTCCTTTAAAGGCTCAGGATTAATATACCCGCAGGAATGCATTCCCGTCATAAGGCCGTTTTGCTTTGCCAAACGTGCGCTCTGCAACATATACTCGTAAAATACCGTCGGCTCAGAATACGTATATACCACCCAATTGATGTGATACTGCTTGGCAAGCTCAACTATCTGACTTGGAGAAAGATGAAAAGAAGGCCCTTCGTCAGGCCCTATCTGAGATATCTGCCAGTTTTGACAGAACAAGCACCGCATATTACATCCGGCCAAGGCAATAGACAATGCCCTTGCCCCGGGCCAGACATGAAAAAACGGCTTCTTTTCTATCGGGTCGTTATGCACGGCAACAGGATTGTTCCAGTTTAGCGTCCAAAGGCGGCCGTTTACATTCTCCCTTGTGCGGCAAATGCCTCTTTTGCCTTTCGGGATAAGGCACTTTCTCGGGCATAAAAGACAGCGGACAGCATTATCCCTTTCCGCTTTCCAAAACATAGCTTCTTTCTTCTCTGCAAAAGAAAACGGAGAAAAGGCCAACAACCCAACGAACACACACAAAAACCACTTTATATTCACGCCCATAACGCCTTTCTGTAATTCAATGCCTCCAAGATATGCTCTTCCTCTATATCTTTGCTTCCATCCAAATCTGCAATAGTCCTGCTGACCTTCAGGACCTTGTGATACGCCCTGCCGGACAAGCCCATAGATTCTATTGCGCCTGACAATACCCTTTGAGCAGATTCACTGCACCTGCAATACTCCTCTATCTGTGAAGAATTCATCTGCCCGTTATAAACAATATTCTCGTTTCTAAACCGCTTCTTCTGTATGGCAACCGCTTTTAAAACCCGTTTTCTTATCTGCGCTGATGACTCTTCCTGCGATGCCTTTTGCAGCTCTGACGGATCTAATTCAGCGACATCTATATGGATATCTATCCTGTCTAACAACGGCCCTGACACCTTTCTGGTATAGCGATATATCTGATTTGCGCTGCACCTGCACATATGCCTCTTGCTGGAAAAATACCCGCACGGACAGGGGTTCATTGCGCAAATAAGGATAAAGTCTGCCGGGAACTTCACGCTCTTTGCGCCTGCCCTTGCGATATTTATCTTTCCCTCTTCCAAAGGTTCCCTCAGGCTCTCCAACACATCCCTTCTAAACTCCGGAAGCTCATCCAAAAACAAAACACCCTTATGAGCCAAACTGATCTCACCGGGCATAGGTGGATTCCCGCCTCCGATAATCGCAGCCGCGCTGCTGGTATGATGAGGAAAGCGAAAAGGCGGCCTGACAATCAGGCCCTCGTCCATATGCCCTGCCAAACTATATATCTTAGTGGCCTCTATTGCCTCGTGCATCTGCAAAGGAGGCAAAATAGACGGCAGCCTTTTTGCAAGCATACTCTTTCCTGCTCCGGGAGGGCCTATCATTATGGCATTATGCCTGCCTGCCGCCGCTATCTCAAGCGCGCGCTTTGCAAGGCGCTGGCCTTTTACCTGCGCAAAATCATATTCAAAATCGCAACGCTGTTTCATCGCCTCTTCTAAATCCGCCTTGGCAGGAGAAAGTTCCAACTCGCCGTTCAAAAAATAAACCGCTTCTGTCAAATCCTCTATGCCAAAAACATTCACGTCCTCAATCAACGCTGCTTCCAATGCGTTTTGTTTCGGGCAAATCAAATTAGCGCCTTTAGGCAATGCCGAAGCAATGGCCAACATTCCCCTGACAGGCGCGCACTTCCCGTCTAAAGACAACTCACCCACAATAAAAAACCTGCTCAATGCGTTTTCCTTTACAACACCAATCCTCTCAAGCAGGCCCAACGCAATTGGCAAATCAAAATACGACCCCTCCTTCTTCGTATCTGCAGGCACCAAATTTACAGTTATCCTAGAAGAAGGAAAATCTATATGAGAATTCTTGATAGCCGAACGAATGCGCTCCCGGCTTTCTCGCACAGATGCATCCGGCAGGCCGACGATAACAGTATTGGGAAGCCCTGAAGAGACATCCACTTCAACCGATACAATCCCCGGCTCTATCCCTGAAATCCCACAGCTCTTTACCTTGCTGACCATAAACCCCGCCTACAACTTAATCTGCCGCCTATACTTATTCACCGTGCGCCTTGAAATCTCTATACCCATCTCCTTAAGCCTCTTGGCAATCGCGTTATCAGAAGGGCGCCTGCCTGTGGAGTTCAACAAAATCTCCTTAATTAACGCCTTTGTCGTCTCCGGGCCTGTCTCGGATTTATGCGACAATGGATTGGAAAAGAAATCCTTTATCCTCACTATACCCCATGGCAACTGCACATACTTTCTGTTAGACAACCTGCTAACCGTTGATTCGCTCACATCCAGATACCGCGCAGCCTCCTTTAAAGTCAACGGCAAAAGACGGCTGTACCCTTCCTCAACAAAACCCCTCTGCTTCTCCGCCAAAAACCTGACCAAAGAAACCAGCCTCTTTTGCCTCTCCTCTATCGCAGAAAGCAGGGCCTTGGCCCTGTTAATATGTTCTGCGACAAATTCCTCGGCCTTCTTATCCCTGCTCTTTTTGGCAAGCTCAAGATACGCCTTATTAATCCTCAGCTTCGGAATAAATCTCGTATTCTCCAACACAAACAACTGCCCGTTTTCAACCCTAACCTCAACCTCAGGAAAGACATACTCATTTACGCTCTCATCCTCTATAACCGTAGGTTGAAACTCCTTCAGCCTAGACAACTGCTCAACCACATCCTGCCTGCTGATATTCAAGGCCTTGGCAATCTTGCCGTATCTCTTGTTTATCGCGTCGGGCAAAAAATCCTTCACAATAGAAAACAAAACAGACCGTCCTTCCTCCCGCTCTATCCGCAACAAAATAGCCTCTCTAACATCCCTTGCGCAAAGCCCTGCCGGGCCGGCATCCTGAATAGCCTTCAACAAGATTTGCGCCCTTTCTATCCCCGTATTAAACACCGCAGCCGCATCCAAAAAAGAAACAGTCAACAGCCCCGTGGAATCAACATTATTGATAAGATACTCGCAAAACTCCCTTTCCTGAGAACTAACAATAACCGCGCTCAACTTAGAAAGCAGCTCCGCCCTCCAATTATGCGGGGCCTTAATCTGAACCAAAAGATTTTCCCCTGCGCCCTGCCTGCGTGGAAGATCCTCTTCTATAGACGGAAAAAACACGTCCTCATCTTGGCCTGTATTATCAAAAACCTCGGATTCCTCAAACTGAAAAAGCCCTTCCGCCTCCAAAACAGGATTAAGCTCCAGCTCATCCATCACCTTAGCCTGAAGATCAATCAAAGGCAGTTGAATAATTCCCAAAAACTGCAGGAGATACGGACTTAACCGCATTTCCTGACGAAGACTCTGATAAGCAGACTGTTTATACCCCATAGCAACCTTTTATAAAATCGACGACAACAATGCCATGCCATATTCAGACGAAGGCGACCTGAAAAACTCATTGGCAGGACCGCTTTCCACGACCTTGCCGTTTTTCAACAACAATATATTATCTGCCATAATCTCTGCCAATGCAAGGTCATGAGAGATAAACATCATAGAAAACCCATATTTTTTCTTCAGATTCATAATCAAAGAAACAATCATCCTTTCCGTATCCTTATCCAAGGCTGAAGTCGGCTCATCCAATATCAGCACCTTTGGACTAAGCATAATCGCCCTTGCAATACATACCCTCTGCAATTGCCCTCCGCTCAATTCTGCGGGAAACTTCTCCAACGCAACATCCTCCAACCCGACATCCTTCAAAGCCAGCCTTGCCCGTGATAACTTCTCGTCCTTTTTCAGATTAGGAAAATGCACGTCCAACGCCTCATAAAAATATTCCCTGATAGTATACAACGGGTCAACGGCCTCTGTTGGATTTTGAAACACCAACTGCACAGCCCTGCGAAAACGCCTTAAAAACCCCTTATCATGAGAACCATAGACATCTGCACCGTCAAACAGGACATTGCCCTTTTGGGGCAAAAGCAAACCGGCCATCACCATACCGAGAGTCGTCTTGCCCGAACCGGACTCCCCGATAACAGCGACAGAAACGCCTTCCTGCAGGCAAACAGACACATCTGAAAGGGCAACCACCCTTTTTCTCCCAGCAACAGACGTCAAATCAAAAACAACCTCTATAGAACGCGCGCACAGCAGGCCCTCATCCATCAACAACACCTCCTGCAAACATCCCTGCAAAACGTCCGGCATTAACTCCCATACAAATAGCCGCCTCTATATTATACCCCCCTGTAGGCCCGTCTATATCCAAAATTTCGCCCGCAAAAAACAAACCCGGCACCTTCTTTGACATAAGAGTCTTTGCATAAACCTCGTTCAATACAACCCCACCCCTAGTTGCCATTGCATAATCAAAAGGCAAACTCCCAATCACAGTAAGGGGCAAAGACTTGGCCACGCCAGCCATTACCTTCAGATTAGCCGAAGCAGACTTCTCAACATACCTTGCAAGATTCTTTGGCAAAAACCGCTTCAACCTATTGGCTGGCCGTTTAGAACCTTCCTGCGACATACCAGAAAACAATTCATCCTCGCCCAAGTCAGGCAAAAGATCCAGATATATAGTTCTGATATTCTTCTCCAACACATCTGCGCAGATATTATGAATAACAGGCCCTGATATACCGAAATGAGTAAAAATAACCGCGCCCCTTGCGCGCTTTTTGCCGTAGCGCACAACAACATCCTTCAAAGTTATACCCTTCAACAGAGAAGTATCCTGCGCGCATTTCAAAGCGGAAAGCGCAGGCACAAGCCTCGTGATAGAATGCCCTGACCTAATTGCCAAACGATAACCATTGCCATCCGAACCCGTATTACTATACGTCGCCCCGCCCGTTGCCAAAACAACGGCCTTAGAATCAAACCGCCCCTGACTCGTCTGCAAGACGAACCCGCCGGAACCTGACAAAGATATGTCCCGAACAAAAGCGTCCGTAAAAACCGAAACACCCTTGCGCAACAACTCATTATTCAAAACAGAAACAACGTCCCCTGCCCTTTCACTAACAGGGAAAACCCTTTCGCCCTCTTCTTTCAAAGGCAGGCCCCTTTCAGAGAAAAAGGCCTCAATCTTGGCAAACGGCATAACGTAAAGCGAAGGCTTCAAAAACCTGCCCCTTTCGCCAAACCTTGCCAAAAAATCCTGACCATCCACACTGCTTGCCAGATTACACCTGCCAGATCCGCTAATTGACAACTTCTTGCCAAGAACAGAATTGCGCTCCAATATACACACATTGGCAAAATCAGAGGCATAAATAGCGGCGAACATACCGGCAGGACCGGCGCCAATAACAATGACGTCAAAATCCATCATACAAATCTAACAATCTCTTCCAACGGCCGTTTAGGCACGTGCAACACATCCTTATCGTCTAAAAAATACCTGACATCAGAAGACATAGTCTCCACAACAGGCTCTTCATCAGGCAGGCCCAAAGAAACAACACAATGCACAGACCAACTCGGACTGATAGACAAAACCTCCTTAATCCCATCCTTATCAATAGCGCCCAGCCAGCAGGAGCCTATACCCTTAAACCTTGCCGCCAATAACATAGCGTTTACAGCCCCTCCCACGTCATAAGGGATATACGGAGATACAGATATCTCATCATCGGAACAAACCACCACATAAGCAGTAGGCCTTTTGCCTTCCGGTGGAATTCGCTTGGGCTTCACATAACCCGCCCAGCGCAAAAGAGGAAACAACCTCTCCCTATATTCTTCCGACCTGACCACAACAAACTTAAGCGGCTGAAGATTCATAGCCGACGGAGACAACCTTGCGGCATTTAATATAAAAGAAATATCCTCATCGCTTATCAAATCCTGTTTATAAAATCGTATACTGCGCCGACTGAAAAACAGATTCTCCATACACGCTCCTTCACATTACAAACCGGACACGTCCGCCCCCTTCGGATAAGAAACAGAAAAAGACTCCTTAATCCTCTTCTTGCCATTGGCAGGCAAGCGAAATTCCCACAAACACACACCCGGCATAGAATCCACGTCCTTTTTATCCGGCTTTGGATTCAAGACCAGATTCTTAACCTTTATCTTATCCGTTTGCGCAACAGGCGTTGACTCATACACCTTAATAGAAACAGGCTTGTCCTTCAGATTAACAATATCAATCTCATAAACAAACGACTCAACAATAAACGGCCTATTAATCCCGCCGAAAATGGTCTCCTGTTTCTTCCTTGACTTAAGCTCCCTTACCAACTTGACACTCTTATCCCTGCCCAACAAAAGCCTTAACTTGTCTTTTGCCTTATAGCTTCCCGCATAACTCTTGCCAATAAAGGACCCATCCAGAAAAACATTTATATTGCCCGGCAAAAAATCCTTTGCGGATATCTCGCAGACCAAAAACACCTCGTTTGAGGCCTTCGGAACGGCATAGTCGTAAAACACAGCCGATTCCTTCCACTGCCTAACAGGCAAAAGCCTTGACGAACCATCGCTAGGGACCGAACTATTTCCCTGCAATCTATACTCAACCGCTATCCCCAAATCCTTTGCAGTAGATCCAGCAACAACCGCCTTTGCCTTATCCATAGAATTTGCGCCTTCTTCCAACCTTCCGCCTAGAGAATCAGATATTCCATTTATCAACCTTCTCGTTGTCATAGAAGTGCTAACAAGAGACTCCATTTGGACCAAAGACAAAGTCCAAGCCAAAGGCATTGGCAAGGCCCCTCCCCTTACAGGCGTAATAGACGAAATCGTAATACCAACGTCCTTCCAATCCTCGCCTGTGGACTGCCTCACCTGCGCCTGCATAAGAATATCAACCTCTTTACTGTCAGAAGACGCGCGAACAACATACACAGGTTGCCATGAAACACTGCTGACAAAATAAGAGACAAAAACAGAGATCTCCTCCTTTTGCTTTGCCTCATAACGCACGACAAAAACGCTCTTTTCCTTCCTGCGGTTATACGTAATATCGTTGATCTGCTTTTGTAAAGTTGAAATCTTCTCCTCAATCTCCTTTAAACCCATTTCAAGATTTGCCTTTTCTTGTTCTATCATTGCCCGTTTTCTCCTCACAAACTCCAGCCAAGGAGAAACCTGCTCAACCGTCGGCAAGGCAGTTTTCAAATCCTTCTTCACCTCTGATGAAGCAAACCTAACCAATTCGCCCAAAAAAGACCTCTCTTCTTCCAACCCCTTCAACTTAGCGTTAATCGCATCCTTATCCGATTGCAATTGCTCAACCTGCTTGCGAAGGGCCTCCAAATTTTCACTAGGATACCTGTCAAGATAAATCCGCCTAAACTCCACGCCATAAAGCACACCATTCCCCAAAACCTTTGCAGAAATAGCATCCGGATCCAAAATCCTGCTCACCGACGAGTCTATCACAATCTCATTCATCCCCGCAGGAACCACCACCTGCGCCTCTCTCGTTATCATCGCCGATCCAGGATACAAGACAACATCCGAAATCTTAGAAGGAACCGTTTCCAAAGACCACCCATTAGAAACAAACAGGACAAAAGCAAACACCAAAAACAACAACCTCTTCATCCCGCCCCCTTTCTTACCTTCACAATAAACATCCATACGCACAAAAATCCACATACCAGCCCAAAATAAATGCCTATTTAATAATATACACCATTTGCCAAACACACACAATCACATTGGATGAGGGAAACTAGTCCCCCAAACTAAGACTAAACTTTGGCGGAGAGCAGAGTCTCACTTCACAATCTCCCAGTATCCGCCTCTATCGGGACCGACTCTTTTTATTTTCCCTTCCTTTTTAAGCTTTGCAATATTCCACTCTACACCACGCCTGCTCAGGCCTGTTATTTTCTCCATTTCCTTCATTGTAATTTTAGGATTATCCTTAATCAAAACCAATATTTTCTCCACAGTCTTCTCCACAGTCTTCTCCACAGTTTTCTCCACAGTTTTCTCAATACTTTCTTGCTCTGCGCTTGAAACAAGCGGAATGATTATTTTAAAAACATCTTGTTCTATTAGTTGCGGTTGTCCTCCTTTGGAATATATTGGAGTGTATTTGAATATATTTCTCACTCCCGAACCTAATTCGTCCGCCCTTCCTATTTCTCTAAACACTCTTGCAATTTTAGGATTTTTTGGGAAAGCCGTAAAATTTTGCTGAGTAATATGTCCAAACCCGTGGGTTCTATTTGCGTTCTCCGTAACAACACGGCCTTTTTCAATGACAAGTTTTGCAGGATATGGAATTAAATATTCTCTATGAATTAAGATATTGCTCACTACCTCCCGAAAAATCTTGTCTCTTAAAGATATTCTATGAATATCATCCTCTATAAAAAATGGATCTGGAAGATGTTTTTTTACAAACTGCATTAGAATATCAAAAGAATCTATCAAGTTTGTCGCAACTATTTCTCTATCATCATATCTATCAAGATTTTCCCTTCTAACAATTGCATCGGTTTTATAATACGCAAGGTTGGTATAAATCACCTCATCGTTTCCAAAAAGCAAAAGGGCTCCGAGAGTAAAACCTTGCTTACCTGTGTTAACATCCTTCTGGAAAAACCCTAGACTTTTCATAAAATCAATATCATCCATCTCAGGCAATGGACTTCCAGGATTCCATTGTCTTATCATTGTTTTTACCCGTTCAATAACATCTTTGTTAAAGTCTCTTATTTTGAGATACGGATAAACCTTATTTTCGGAAAAATTGGATTGCTTTCTCAGATAAAGCATAGCAACCGCATCATTGTTATTGGTTATATCAAAGTCGCCGTCTTCATTTCTGTCATAGATTCTCCCATTACATCTATGGACTTGGGAGCTTTCGGGAACAGTTATAAGCACTATTACCTGATCATCAATGACAAGATCATCTATTACCAATGAAGCAGGAGGATTTATTTTCTGAGGATTGTTTGCGGAAGTTATTATCTCTTTCTTTATCTTTGAGACAAATTTGGGATTAACACCAACAAAATGTCCATCATCTTCAACTCCTAAAAGAATATACCCACCCACACGGTTTAAAAAGGAGCAAATGGTTCTATATATATCTTTTGTCGGAGATTTTTTGCTCTCCTTAAATTCAACATTTATACATTCACCTGTTTCTATTAGCTGTTTAACATCTTTTTCTGTCATATATTTTCCCTGTAAATGTATTATTTTCGTTTTTCTAAAAGTTCCCGATAATCAGATAGTTTGATTTTTCTTTTCTATAGTATAACATTTGGCATTTTCTTTCATTATATCACGCTGTATTCATTATATTGAAATACGAAATGACTATGCAAATTCGGGATAGATTTCAATTCAAAAAGGCCAATGAGTTTATTTATGAAAACCCCCCAAAACTGAGACTAAATGTTTCTGGAGAGCAGAGTCTCACAAATCGGATAGATTTGAATAAAATGCAAGAATGTGATATTTTGATTATAAGCAAAAGGAGGATTATGGCTATTCCTGATTATCAAAAATGTATGCTACCTGTACTAAAATTCTTTGCAGATGGAAAAGAACATACATTGAGCGAAGTCACCGACTATTTGGCAGATGAGTTCAAATTAACGGAAGAAGAAAGAAAGCAAATGCTCCCAAGCGGGCAACAGGAAACTTTTAAAAACCGTGTTGGCTGGGCAAGAACGTATCTTAAACAAGCAGGCCTTTTAAAAAGAACCCGCAGGGGATATTTTCAGATAACGCAAAGAGGCAAAGACATCCTAAAAAAAGATTTACAGGAAATAGACAACAAATTTTTAGAACAATTTGACGAATTCATTGAATTCAAAAAACGCACCAGAAAAAACAAAGACAAAAAACATTCCGACAATGCTGGCTCAACTCAAACACCTGAAGAGACACTGGAATCGGCATACGAATTACTAAAAGAAAATTTGGCAAAAGAACTGCTAGAACAACTTAAAAACACCTCGCCAAGCCTGTTTGAAAAAATAGTAATTGAATTACTTGTGAAGATGGGATATGGAGGAAGCAGAAAAGATGCCGGCGAAGCCATAGGGAAAACCGGAGATGAAGGAATAGACGGCATCATAAAGGAAGATAAACTCGGATTGGATATAATATACCTTCAGGCAAAACGCTGGGAAAATCCTGTCAGCCGGCCTGAAATTCAAAAATTTGCAGGCGCATTGCAAGGCCAACGCGCAAAGAAAGGGATATTTATCACAACCTCTCGTTTCACCAAAGATGCCATTGAATATGTAAAAAAGATAGACATAAAAATAATTCTCATTGACGGGGATAAACTTGCCGAACTTATGATAGACAACAAC
>CAYXYY010000055.1:0-18492 GCA_964469495.1 uncultured Planctomycetia bacterium
ATTTAGGATTTCCTAATATGGAGGTAAGGAAGTCCTTTAACCATGCGTTAGTCTGGTATTTGACGGACGAAGCGCAGGCGGCGCAAAAGAGCAAGGATTTGGCATTGAGCCTGGTAAGAGAGGATATGGAGGGATTTGAAAGACAGCTCAAGGCGTTATTTGCGTCGTTGCCATATAACAGTTATGTAAAGAACAACATAGCGCACTTTGAGGGCTATTATATAAACGTGTTGTTTTCGTATTTAGATGGGATGGGGATATTTGCCAAGGTAGAGGAAGTGACGAACAAGGGCAGGGTGGACTTGACAATAGAGTTTAAGAGCAAGATATTCATTGTAGAGGTAAAGGTGGGCGAAGGCTCTGCCTTAGAGCAGATAAAGGAGAAGAGGTATTGGGAGAAATACCAAGACAGGAGCAAGGAGATAGTTCTTGTAGGGATAGAGTTCAATGAAGAGGAGAAGAACATAACAAAGGTTGAGTGGGAGAGGATGTAATGGATTTATATTTGTATAATACTTTAACGGGAAAGAAGGAGTTGTTTAAGCCAAAGGCGGATATGGATGTTGGTATGTATGCCTGCGGTATTACGGTATATGATAGTTGCCATATAGGCCATGGTAGGAGTTTGTATGTCTTTTCTCTGCTTAAGAATCTCTTGCAGTATTTGGGGTATAATGTGCGTTTCGTAAGAAATATAACGGATATTGATGATAAAATCATAAATCGCATTTTATCCCAAAACGGCAATAATCCTATTTCTTTAACTGAATTGGATGGTTTTGTCTCTGAATTTATTGATGTGTATTATGAGGATTTAAGGAAGTTAGGCGTGCCTAAGGCCGATTATGAACCGCGAGCGACTCATTATATAGATAAGATGATTGAGTTTATTAATAAACTTATAGATAAAGGATATGCCTATGCTACTGATAAGGGGAATGTATATTATTCTGTGGCTAAGTTTAAGGATTATGGGAAGTTATCAGGCAGAAATGTTGACGAACTCCTTGAAGGGGCTAGAAAAGAGGTTGAGGATGATAAAAGGTCTGCGTTGGATTTTGCCTTGTGGAAGGCTGCTAAAGAAAATGAGCCTTTCTGGCAGAGCCCTTGGGGAAATGGCCGTCCGGGTTGGCACCTGGAATGCGCGGTAATGAGTACGGATATTCTTGGCAGTGGCTTTGATATTCATGGCGGGGGAATGGATTTGATTTTTCCGCACCATGAAAATGAGATAGCAGAGGCTGAGCCTGTTATTGGCCAGCAGTTTGCAAGGTATTGGGTTCATCATGGTATGGTGACAGTAAATGGCGAGAAGATGTCTAAATCCTTGGGGAATTTTATCACCTTGTCCAATGCTATTGAGAAATACGGCGCCAATGTGTTAAAATTGTGGTTTTTATCCTCTCATTATAGAAGCCCTATTGATTTGTCTGAAGACAGGATTTCCGACAGCAGGAAGATGTTGAATAAAATTTTGTCGTGGTTAGATAGGTTGAGTTCTAATTCCAATGATAATAGCCTTGATAAAGAGGCAGAGGTGTTAAAACAGGAGTTCCTCTTGGCTATGACAGATGACATTAATACGCCTAAGGCTTTGGCATCTATATTTTCTTGTATAAACAGGACAATAGATGCGGTTAAATCAGGGAAAGGCTCATCTCTCTTGTCTGGCGTTGTCCGCGAGATTCTGTCGATATTAATGATAGGGGACGATTTGTCAGATAATGCGTTGAGTTTAGACGATGATTTGATTGAGCTTATTTTGGATGCGCGCAGTCGGTTGCGTAAGTTAAAGGATTTTGAGATGGCAGATAGGTTAAGAGATGCCTTGTCAAATAGGGATATTGTTATTGAAGATACGCCACAAGGCGCAAGATGGTTTAGAAAAATAGAGTGATGTTTATCTCCATTGAAGGTATAGACGGCTCTGGCAAGTCTTCCGTTTCGGAATACGTTATCTCTCGTCTGAGGGAAAATGGCCAAAAGGTAATTTTATTTAGGGAACCCGGAGCAACGATTCTTGGTGAAAGGGTTCGGGATATCTTGTTGAATAGCGAATTTTCAGTTAGCCCTGTTTCTGAGCTTTTGTTGTATTTTGCCTCAAGGGCGCAACTTATAGAAGATAAGATATCGCCTGCTTTAGAAAAGGGTGAAATTGTGTTGTGCGATAGGTTTATTGATTCTAGTATTGCTTATCAAGGCGCAGGCCTTGATATAGGTATGGAAAAGGTGCAGGATTTGTTTGAATTGTTTTGGCCCGGGCTTTATCCGGATTTGACTATTCTGTTAGACAGCGATCCGGGAAAGGCGCTTAGGCGTATTAACGCTTATGATAGGATAGAAAAACGGGGTTTGGAATATTTTCAAAGGGTAAGAGAAGGCTTTCTTTCTCTGGCAGAAAGGTTTGATGATAGGATAGTGCTTGTTGATGCTGATGTTAATTTGGATGAATTGAAGGAAGAGGTATGGAATCGGATAAGTTCCTTTCTAAGGTTGTAGGGCATAGCCAACAGAAGGCATATCTAAGACAGCTTTTGGCGGATAATCGTCTTCCAAATGCCCTTTTGTTTTCTGGTATAGAGGCAATTGGGAAGTTTCTTCTGGCAAGGGAATTTGCTAAATATATATTGTGTAGGGAAAAAGACGAGGCTAATCCGTGTCATGTGTGTTTTTCATGTAAGCAGGCAGATGCTCAGACTCATCCAGATTTATATGTAATAGATAATGAGAAGGAGATTAAAATTGAAGATATTCGCTCTGATTTGGCGGAATTTTTGTCAAAAAAGCCTTTGTATGGCAATAGAAAGATAGTTATTATAAATAACGCCGATTATATGAATGATACTTCTGCTAATGCCTTGTTAAAGAATTTGGAAGAACCTCCTGTTGATTGTCTTTTTATTTTGGTTTCATCTCATACAGACAGGCTTTTGCCGACAATTATTTCGCGTTGCAATGTTCTTAGGTTTAATCCGCTTGCTTTTGATCAGATTTCCAAGATAGACCCGTCTTTGCCAGAGTCTTTGGAAGGCAATCTAATGCATCCTATTGACAAAAAAGTGGTTAAAGCAGCTAATGCATTTTTTGCAGGTGAGCAGAAGATATTTTCAAGACAGTCAATAAAGGAGGAGTATCTTGGCGTTGGTTTGGCTATTAGGGAGATGATGCTTTTATCTTTAAATATTGAAAATATAGGATATAATGTATTGGAAAATCCAAGAAAAATGCGCATTTCTTGGGATTTTTGGGATTTGATGGATATGTACTTTGATGCCCAAGGTATGTTGGATTCGGTAAATACTGAGATTTTGCGGTTTGCTCTTCAGATGAAAGCGAGGCAGTTATATGATTGAGATCTTGTTTCAGATAAAGTTGAGGAGATATGGGGCCAACGTTTATGCCTATATACCGAAGGAGGTGGAAGAGGAGATTTCTGCTGGAGATTATGTGATTTTGTCCAATGAGGGGCAAATGGATTATGGTATTGTGATATCCACATTCTTCCTTGAAGAGGACGAATTGCCTCCTTATAAGATAGACCGCAAGGCAACGGAGGATGATTTACTGACCATAAAATCCCTTGCGGATGAGATACCAAAGGTCTTAAAGATTACTATGGATAAGGTTGGTTATCACAATCTAGATATGAAGCTTATATCCGCTGATTATACATTTGATAAGAGTAAGTTAATCGTGTATTTTGTTGCAGAAGAACGTGTGGATTTTAGACAGCTTGTCAAGGACCTTGCCCGGACTTTCAAAACCCGCATAGAGATGCGTCAAATAGGGGTAAGGGACGGAGCAAGGATGCTTGGGGGAATCGGGATTTGCGGAAATGAAGTCTGTTGTTCCAGATTCTTGAGGGAGTTTAAGTCTATGTCTATAAAAATGGCCAAGGATCAAGGAATTGCACTTAACCCGGGAAAGATGTCAGGTATGTGCGGTAGGCTGATGTGTTGTTTGGGCTATGAGTGGCAAACGTATAGGGATATGCGAAAGGGCCTGCCCAGAGAAGGCCAGACGGTTAATACGCCTGAAGGCAAAGGCAGGGTTTTAGAGTTGAATATTCTAAAACGCACGGCTGTTGTTGAGGTCGGAAAGGATGAATATAGACGCATAATAGTTGTGGACTATAATCATACTTCAGGCGGTCCTCATAAAAAAGGGG
Organism: uncultured Planctomycetia bacterium; assembly: GCA_964469495.1. Taxonomy (GTDB): domain Bacteria; phylum Omnitrophota; class Gorgyraeia; order S143-82; family S143-82; genus CAYXYY01. Next base: position 4,169 of record CAYXYY010000055.1, read on the forward strand.
ATAAGTCTTGAAGAGTTTGATAGAAAAACAAATAAAGGATTCTATTTTCGTTAAAAATCAGATGTTATCTGCTTGTATGTCGGATATTTCTTCCGCCGCATCAATGCTTAAAGATGCATTGTTATCTGGCAAAAAGCTGCTTATCTGTGGGAATGGCGGAAGCGCTGCTGATTCACAGCATATGGCGGCTGAATTTGTTGTTCGCTTTAGGGTAAATAGGAATGCCCTTCCTGCGATAGCCTTAACAACGGATTCCTCTATATTGACGGCTTGCGCAAATGATTTTTCTTATGATGAGGTCTTTTCCCGTCAGGTAGAGGCCTTGGCTCAAGAAGGCGATATCCTGATAGGTATTAGCACATCCGGCAGGTCAAAAAACGTGTTAAAGGCCTTGGAAAGCGCAAAGGAGTTGGGCGTTAAGACGATAGGTTTATGCGGTAAGAATCCTAATGATATGGGAAAGGTATGTGATGTGTGTATTGCCATACCAAGTGATAATACTGCAAGGATTCAAGAGGGGCATATCTTGGTTATCCATATATTGTGTGATTTGGTTGAACAGTTAATAACAGGGGAGTTATATGAAGGGAAATAGAGTAAATGTAGCTGTTATTGGTTTTGGCACAATAGGGGCGGGTGTCGTTAAGATATTGCTCTCAAAGAAGAAGTTGTTGAAGGAAAGAAGCGCAATAGATATTAATTTGAAATACATTTGCGATAGGGATTTTAAGAAAGATCGTGGCATAGGTAATGTCCCGAAGTCTTTGTTTTTGCGCGATTATAAACAGGCCATTAAAGACCCAGATGTGGACATTGTTGTTGAGCTGGTTGGGGGCACGGGGATTGCCAAGGATATTGTTGAGGGCGCTTTGAAAAATGGCAAGGCCGTTGTTAGCGCAAATAAGGCGCTTTTGGCTGATTATGCGGAAGATATCTTTTCTATAAGAGAGGATTTGCCCTTGTTCTTTGAGGCCTCAATTTGTGGCGCTATTCCCGTTGTTAAGTCTATTCGCGAGGCTTTGGTCGCCAATAAGATTAAGTGTTTTTACGGTATTGTGAATGGAACCTGCAATTATATACTGAGTAAGATGTTGCAGGAAAAGGTGGACTTTAAGTCCGCTTTAAAAGAGGCCCAAAGGCTCGGTTATGCGGAAAAAGACCCTACTCTTGATATTGAAGGGGGAGATTCGGCTCATAAGTTGTCTTTGCTTTCGTTGTTGGCGTTTTCCGCGCATAAACACCCTAAAAAGATACCTACTCAAGGCATTACGGATTTGGATTTGCCTGATTTATTGTATGCCGATGAGATGGGTTATAAAATAAAATTGCTTGCAGTAGGATTGCCTGGTAAAAGTGATTTTGACCTTAGAGTTCACCCTGCGTTGGTGAAAAAGGGGCATATGCTTGCTCAGGTTGACGGCGTATTTAATGCATTTTATGTGGAGACAGACGAGGCAGGGGATATGATGTTTTATGGCAAGGGAGCTGGCAGGTTTCCAACGGCAGGCGCAGTGGTAAGTGATATTGTTCAAGCGGGGCAATTTGTCAAATATGGGGTTTTGCAACCCATAGGCAGGGTAAAATATGATGTTAAGTTGTCTGAGACAGAGAGCAGGTATTATATACGCTTTTCTGTTATAGACGCGCCCGGGGTCCTGGCCAAGATTTCAGGGATATTGGGAAGATATGGTATTAGTATAGCATCGGTTCAACAAAAAGAACGCAATTCTGCTAAAAATGCATCAGTGCCTCTTATTTTGATTACGCATGAGGCATCGCCTGATAAGATGCATAAGGCCATAGGCGTAATATCTAAACTAAAGGTCAATAAGGCAAAACCCGTTGTCATAAAAATAGTATAGTTTTGCGTTAAGAATTATTTTTAGCACTCTACTTTTATGTTTGCAAAAAATCCTTGACAACCTTGCGTGTTTTTTATATAAATATCTAACACTCTTACGATAAAAGTGCTAAAAAGGCTTTGTCTTGGAGAGTTAATTTCGTGGTTTTGGGATTTTTAAGTAGGTGGGTACGGTTTTTCAAGGAGGTGATGGCAGATGAAGTTTAAACCGTTGGCTGACAGGGTCCTTATAGAGGTCCTAGAGGCGGAAGAAAAGACTAAGTCAGGTATTGTTCTTCCTGACACTGCAAAGGAAAAGCCTCAACAGGGCAAGGTATTGGCTGTTGGCGATGGCAAGCTTTTGGAGAACGGCGAGGTTAAAAAGCTTTCCGTTAAGAAAGGCGATGTCGTTGTTTTCAGCAAGTATGCCGGAACTGAAGTCAGGGATGATGAAGGGAACGAATATCTGATTTTAAGAGAAGACGATATTCTTGCAATTGTGGAAAGCTAAATAAAGGAGGTGGTATTTTATGGCAAAGGAATTATTATTCAGCGAGGAAGGCAGGAGGTCTATCCTAGCTGGTGTTGAAAAACTGGCAAAGGCTGTAAAGGTGACTTTGGGCCCAAAGGGGCGCAACGTTGTCTTGGATAAGAAGTTCGGCTCTCCAACTGTCACAAAAGACGGTGTGAGTGTTGCAAAAGAAATTGAGTTAGAAGATCCGTTTGAGAATCTTGGCGCTCAGATGGTAAAAGAGGTTGCTGAAAAGACCTCTGACATAGCTGGCGATGGTACAACAACAGCAACTGTTTTGGCCGAGGCCATTTATAGAGAAGGCCTTAAGAATGTCACTGCAGGCGCTAATCCTATGGAGATAAAGAAGGGTATTGAGCTGGCAGTTGAGTCTATTGTGGATAAACTTCAGGGCCTTTCTAAGCCTGTTAAGGATAAAAAAGAGGTGGCTCAGGTTGCCACTATTGCTGCAAATAACGATAGCACGATAGGTGATTTGATTGCAGAGGCAATGGAGAAGGTCGGTAAAGATGGCGTGATTACTGTTGAAGAGGCAAAGTCAATGACAACTACTCTGGATGTTGTTGAGGGTATGCAATTTGATCAGGGATATCTTTCTCCATATTTTACCACTGATACCGATAGAATGGAAGCCGTTTTGGATGACCCGTTAATTCTTATACATGAGAAGAAGATAACGAGTTTAAAGGACCTTCTTCCTTTGCTTGAGAAAGTAGCGCGCGCAGGAAAGCCGCTTTTGATTATTGCCGAAGATGTTGAGGGAGAGGCCCTGGCAACGTTGGTTGTTAATAAGATTCGTGGCACGTTTGCTTGCTGCGCTGTTAAGGCCCCTGGCTATGGCGACAGACGTAAGGCTATGCTTGAGGATATTGCTATATTGACTGGCGGACGCGCTATTACTGAGGATCTTGGCATCAAGCTTGAGAATATAGAGCTTTCAGACCTTGGACGCGCTAAGAGAGTCAGGGTTGATAAGGAAAATACTACTATTGTTGAAGGCGCAGGAAGCGCAGATGACATTAAAGCTAGGGTTAATCAGATAAGAAAACAGATAGAGGAAACAGACTCTGATTATGACCGCGAAAAACTTCAGGAAAGGCTTGCAAAATTAGCTGGTGGAGTGGCGGTTATCAATGTTGGCGCTGCAACGGAGACTGAAATGAAGGAGAAAAAGGCAAGGGTTGAGGATGCCCTCCATGCAACTCGCGCTGCTGTTGAAGAAGGTATTGTCCCCGGTGGAGGAATCGCCTTGTTAAGATGCTTGGGCGCTTTAGATAAGATCAAGGCCGAAGGAGATATTAAAACGGGTATCGATATTGTTCGCAGGGCAGCAGAAGCTCCTATCAGGCAGCTGCTTGAAAATGCGGGCATTGAGCCTTCTATTATTGTCCAGAAGGCAAAAGAGGCCAAGAAAGACACTGAAGGTTTCAATGTTGCGACCGAGGAGTTTGTTGATATGGTCCAAAGCGGGATTATTGACCCTGCTAAGGTTACTAGAAGCGCTATTCAGCATGCGGCTAGTATTGCAGCCTTGATGTTGACAACAGAGGCATTGGTGGTTGACAAACCCGAGAAAGATAAACCTGCGGCTCCTGCAATGCCGGGAGGTTATGGCGATATGTATTAATCTCTTGAAAGGGAGATATAAAAGAAAAGGCAGGCTGAAAAGCCTGCCTTTTTTATTTTAACTTTAATCTGAATTATGCAATAGCAACTTTATTTGCCTTTAGGCATTTTGCGCATACAAGCGCGCGTTTCTTAACGCCGTTTATTACAATAGATTTCTTTTGCAAGTTTGGCTTGAACCTGCGAAGTGTAATACCTGTTATCTTCTGGCCAGCGCCGCCTTTTTTCCTTGCCATACCCCTACGGGCAATGCTTTTCCCCGCAGATGCCTTTTTCCCGCATATAGCGCACTCTCTTGCCATAAAAACCTCCTTAAATATTGTTTTCTATTGTGCACAATTAAGTTGTTATTCTATAATTAAAAAAGTATCTTTGCAAGCGAAAATTTTGGTTCATATGGATAGGCAATGCCTTTTTGTCAGAGGTTTGTTTTATGGTATAATTAGGATTAAGATTTGGAGTGTTTATGTAATAAGCAAAGAGGAGAACGGAATATGAAAACATTGCCGATAGGTGTGCAGGATTTTGCAAAACTTATTAGGGAAAATCGCATCTATATAGATAAAACGCATGATTTATATAATATCATAAAAAAAGGCGATGTATATTTCTTATCCCGCCCACGCAGGTTCGGCAAGAGCCTGATGATATCCACATTGAATTATTTGTTCAAAGGGGAAAAGGAGCTATTTAAAGGCCTATGGATAGAGGATAAGTGGGATTGGGAAGATAAATACCCTGTGATTAAACTGGATTTTGGAGCGGTATCTATAAAGAGTGAAGCAGATGTGAGCAAGAAAATAATATATTTATTAAAAGGCATATGCGAAGCAGAAGGCATAGATGTTGGAGAGATAGGGACAGATGAATACGGAGAAGGCCTTTCTAGAGTGATAAGTAAATTAAAAGAGAAATACAAGAAAAATGTGGTTGTATTGATAGACGAATATGACTCGCCGATAATATCTAATTTAGATGACATAGAGAAGGCAAAGAATATAAGGGATTTGATGCGGGAATTTTATAAACAACTAAAGGCAAGTGAGGCCAATATACGTTTTCTGCTGCTGACGGGCGTGAGCAAGTTTTCAAAGGCAGGGGTATTTAGCGCTCTGAATAACCTGATGGATCTGACGCTCTCGCCATTGGCATCAACAGTATGCGGGATAACGCAGAGAGAGCTTGAGGAGTATTTCAAAGAAGGGATAGATGATATAGCGCAGCGAAAGGGAATAGATAGAGAGGAATTATTATCGCAGATAAAGAAGTGGTATAACGGGTATTGCTTTGATTTGGAGAACGGGCCTAATGAAGAGAATAAGGTATATAATCCGTTTTCAACGCTGAACTTCTTTTTTAATAGGATATTTAATTGTTATTGGTATGCAACAGGCGCCCCGAAATTTCTGATAGACCTATTGAAAAAGAACAGGTATCCAATAGAGAGTTTAGAGAATACGATAACAAGGGTAATGAGGATAGATTCGTATGAACCTGAGAATCTAAATATCCTGGCATTATTGTTTCAGACAGGATATTTAACAATAAAGGATGTATTAGGGCAATCCGTTGAACTGGATTATCCTAACTATGAAGTAAGGAGCGCATTTGTAGAGGGGATATCCGCAGAGTATCTAGGACAAGTGGCAGCAGATTCCTTTGGCGAGGGGATAATAAAGACAAGGGAATATTTAGAGGCTGGCAAGATAGAGGAATTTGTGGAGGTGTTAAGGGCTATATACGCAAGCATACCATATGATATAACAGATAAGATAAAGGACAAGGAGCAATACTACCAAACATCAGCATATCTGATATTTAGGATGTTAGGATTAGAGGTAGATGCAGAGGTTCGGACAAACAGGGGCAGGATAGACATAGTGGTTGAGTTAAAGGATAAGGTATACATCATAGAGATGAAGATAGGAGATAATGCCCAAGATGCCCTAAGACAGATAAAGGAAAAGGGCTATGCGGATAGATACAGGGGAGAAGGAAAAGAGATAATCCTTTTGGGAATAGGATTTGATATAGAAAGCAGGAATATAAGCGACTATCTAGTTGAGCCTGCCTGATCAATTTTGTCTTGCCTGTCCGTTGTGAGACTGTTTTCTCCAGAAAGATTTGGTCTCATTTTTTGGGAATTTGGTCTTCCCAAAGGAGAAGTGAGCCTCTGCTCTCGCCAAACTTTAGTCTCACTTTTTGGGGAATCACAGCTATTTATCATCCGTACTGGCATCTAAAGGGATTGGCACAGGCATAGCTGGCTGGTTAGTATGGTATTTATATAACAAATCTGCGGCATAATCAAGGTCTATTGGAGGCATTCTGAAAAAGAGATCGGAGATATTGGGTTCTTTTCTTTAGCCAATTCATAAGGTATTTTCACTAAAAATGCGCTTAAATATGAATAATAAGACCTTATCTGTAATTGTAAGGGGGGTATTTTTTGAAAAATTTTTGCGCGCTCTTTTTATTTCCATTCCCACCTCTTTCTCTTTTGAGGCCGAATTATGTCTGTTCCGTTTCCCAATAATCGGGTAAAAAATACTTGACAAATCTCCTATATTTTGTATAATGAAGACGTCAAGGGAGAAAATCCCTTAATTTTTTGGTGAGTTTTTGGCAGATAAGATGCCCGAGTGCTAAAAACAAAAACCAAAAGGAGGTGGTAATATGGCACTAGTCAGGTGGGGTAAAAACAACGTCATGGATCCTTTTCGTTATCTGCTTGACTTGCAAGATGATATGAATAGGTTATTTGACGTATCTCTTGCAAGGATGCCTAAAGAGGTACTCCCTTCGGAGTGGGTCCCGTCAATGGATGTTTCTGAGGAGAAGGATAAATACGTGATTAAGGCGGATTTGCCCGGCATTGAGCAGGACGATATCGAAATAGAGGTGCAGGATAACGTCCTTACTGTAAAAGGGCAGAGAAAGGAAGAAAAAGAAGAAAAGGATAAAAATTATCTTCGAAGGGAATGTTTCTATGGTTCTTTTGAGCGTTCTTTGACTCTTCCAACGGATGTAGACGCGGATAAAGCCCAAGCAGATTATAAGAATGGCATCCTTTTAATCTCTTTGCCTAAAAAGGAACAAAAAAAGGCAAAGCAGATAAAATTGGCATCTAAAAGGTAATCTCTTGTTTATGGCCGTCTCTATGTGAGACGGCCTTTTTTTGTTTTTATTTTCTTGTCATAGGTATATAATACCTCTTGTAGTTTTATATGGGGGATTTTTTATGGAATTTGAGTATTCTTTTTTCATCATATTTGGGATTATATTGATTCCAATTCTTGTTGTTTTTTGGATTTTGTCGGATAATCTAAAGGCAAAAAGGCTTTTTGTTTTAGGAAATCCCAATTTATTAAAGACTTCTTCTTTTTCTCTGCCGGGCTGGTTTATTATTATGAAAAGGACGTTTTTGCTTTTGGCTTTATTCTTATTTTTTATTGCATTGATGGGGCCAAGGATTTTAGAAAAAACGATTAAACAGAAGAATCTGTCTTTGGATATGGTGATTGCCCTTGATTGTTCTGCCAGTATGCTTGCAAGGGATCTGAAACCCAATAGAATGGAGCGCGCAAAAATGGAAATATCAGCATTGTTGGATTCCCTTAAGGGCGACAGGGTCGCGTTAGTTGTCTTTTCTGGGGATGCTTTTTTACAATGTCCCCTTACTATTGATTACAGCGCGCTTAAGATGTTCTTAAACACGGTCAATACGGACTTTCTGCCGACTCCGGGAACAGATATCGCGCGGGCGATACAAACAGCCTTGAAGGCCTTTCCAAAAGAAAGTGATTATAAGGTTATTCTCCTTATTACTGACGGAGAAACGGAAGATAAGAGGGCTGCAATGGATGCGGCGAGAAAGGCAAGGGCCGAAGGTGTGAAGATATATACTATAGGGATTGGTTCTGAAACAGGCGAGCCTATCCCTCTTGAAAACGGGGGGTATAAAAGGGATTCCAACGGACAGGTGATTATGACAAAATTGGATTCCCGCTTGTTAATGCAGATAGCTTCGGAAACAGGAGGCCGTTATTTTAATGCAATGAACGGTGCTTTGGGTATTAAGTCGGTGTTTGAGGTTATATCCGGAGAAAAACGCAGATATGTTGAATCTTCTTTTCTGCCGCAATATAAATATATGTATGTGTTTCCTTTGTTCTTCGGTTTTTTGTTGTTGTTTGTAGGGTGGTTTTTTCCTTATAAGAGCAGGTGGCTGATATGAGTAGGGCATTGTTTTTGTCTGTATTGTTTGGATTGTTTTTCTCTGCTATGTGTCATGCCTCTTCACTTAATAAGGCTATAGATGTTTATAAAAAAGGCGACAAGGATATGGCCGTGAATTTAATGTCAAAATTAAGGGATAAGAGTCCGGAAAATCCTATTTTAAATTATGATTTAGGCATTATGATGCAAAATGAAAATAAGGACCCATCATTATATTATGATATAGGCAAGACATCAAAGAATGTGCTAATTAAATCGTATAGTTTTTATAATCAAGGCAACTTTTATCTTAATAAAAAGGAATATAAAAAGGCTATTGAACAGTATTCTCGCGCATTGATGTTAAATCCTGGCTTTTCGAAGGCTAGGTATAATTTGGAACTGGCCCTAAAATTGAAAAAGAAACAAGAAAAAGAACAACAAAATAATAAACAATGCCCCTTAAATAATAAGAATAATCAACAGCAATCCCAAAGCAATAATAAAAAAGATGCGCAAGATAAAAATAATCAGAAAGAAGAAAGTAAAGATGCAAAACGCAATAGGTCCAATGGTAAAAATAATAAGCTTGATTCAGAAGAGAAAAAGGATGAATTGAGCGGATCTAATAATCAGAATGCTGAAAGAGATAAGGAAAACAAGAAAGAAAATGAATCAATGCAGAAGGAACAGGACGCCGCTTCAGAAGAGAAAGATAGAAACGCCTCAAACCAGAACAGCGGTAAGGATCACAATACGGATAAAATAGGGCAGTCATTTGATAAAGACGAAGGAAAAGAAGCAGATAAAAAGGAAAATGCCGCTTTATGGGGGATTTTAGGAGCAATGTCTGATGATGAACTTACGCCTGAAGCGATGATAAAGGCAAAGGCAAGGCCTATAACTGATACAAGGAGGCAGGATTGGTGAGAAGATTATATAGTTATTTTATAGGTATATTGTTTGTTTTATGTTTCTCTAATCAGGTATTTGCCGGACAGGTGGACGTGGATGCTTATGTTAGCGACAAGTCCCCATGTGTAGGCGATTCACTGGATTTTACTATTAGTATATCAGGGGCTTTTAGCAGATATTCTCCTGTTGATATGCCTGACATAGATGGATTTAAGGTTTATGGCAGAGGGACTTCTCAAAGTCTTAAATTTGTTAATGGCAGGATGAGCAATAGTGTTGAAATGAATTATATGTTGATCCCGTTAAAAGAAGGAGATTTTTCTCTGCCGTCTTTGACTGTTATAGTCGATGGGAAGAGATATTCAACAGAACGAATAAAAATTAAAGTGAGCAGGTGCGCAGCAAAAGGCAATCTGCATTCTTCGAACCAGCAGTCAAGACCTATTTCCCCTTCGGCCATTGCGCCAAAGTCCTCATCTGACAAAACGTTTGCCACTATTACGTTTTCCAAAAAGGATGTCTACGTAGGAGAGCCATTGGTTGCAACCTATACTATATATACTCGTTCTCACATTACTTTTAAAGGTTTTAATAAACAACCTGATTTTTCCGGATTTGTTAAAAAAGAGGTCCCATCAAATCAGCTTTTAAAGACAAATCACGTATATATTGGCGGTAAGGATTACGTGGCGGCGCAGGTGTATAAATTTATTTTGGTTCCTATAAAATCCGGGCACCTGCCTGTTTATCCGGGAAGTTTATTAGTGGGTGTTGAACAGAAAACAAAAGATATGTTCGGGGATTTTTTTGACGTGTTTAATTTTGACGATTTCTTCTCAACGGAGGTCCCTCAGGAACTAAATTTGCCCGAACAAACTATTTCCGTAAAACCTCTTCCAGAACGTCCAAAAGGGTTTTCAGGCGCTATAGGCGATTTTCTCATAAATGCCAATATCGATAACACAACGGTTGATACAGGACAGGCTATTACGCTGACAGTTGAAATAAAGGGGAAAGGGGATTTATCTGCTGTGGATAAATTGGACATAGGAAATATTGAAGGGGTTAAAGTTTATCAAAGCAGTTTAAAGGATTCTCAATCTATAGAGGGAGATAATGTTGTTTCTATTAAACGATTTGAGTTTATTATTATCCCTCAAAAACCCGGTGATTTTACTATTCCCCGACTGCGATTTGTGTATTTCTCGCCAAAAGATAAGGAATATAAAGAGCTCTTTACAAAGGAAATATATTTTTCAGCAACAGGCAAGGCCATAACAGATAAATCTGCTCTTGAACAACAGGCCACGACATCGTTTTTACCGATAGCTCAGAACGATACAGAGTTGCAGCAAGATATTGATTATATAAAAACGGATGTAAAAGTAGATGCCTTATCTTTTAATTTTAATATGCGCCTTTTATTGGGAAATATAATATTTTTATTGGTTATTCTCTCTTATCTATATTACGAGAAACTGTATAATCTGCAAAAAACCGATAGGTTCTTTAATAAGAAGACTCTGGCAATGAAGAGGTTTTTTACGGCTTATGGCAATGCGAAGACAATGGTGGACGAGAATCCTGCAGAGGCAATAGATATCATAGGCAATGCCTTTACGGCATTTATAGCAGATAAGGCGAAAGTCCCTGCCGGATTGGTGGAGTCATCTTCTATCCATGAGGTGCTTGGTCATTACAGGCTCAATGATCCAGAAAAAGAGTTTATAACCTCTGTTTTAAATAAACTATCCGCGCTACGTTTTGCGGGAAGCGCTGTTGATAGGAATTCCGCTCTTTCTGCAATGCAGGATGCTGAAAGGGCAGTAAAATTGCTGGACAGGAGGGCATTATAATGAATAGGTTTCTTGTAGCATTGGGAATCGGTATTGTTATCTTTGGGTCTGTTTTTGCATTTAAACAGGGGAAAATCGATAGGATGTTCTTGAGTCGGGCAAATGCATTGTATCGAGATGCCAAATACGATGATGCCCTTAAGGCGTATGAAGAACTTGAAACGTCTATCTTGCCTTATCAGTCTCCTGAATTGTTTTATAATAAAGGGAATTGTTTCTTTCGTATGGGGGAATATCCAAGAGCCCTTTTGTTTTATTTAAAGGCCCGTAAACTGGCGCCAAGGGATAAAGAGATAGAAAACAATATACGTATTACACAGATGCAATTAGGAATAAAACCATTGGCAAAAGGGGTTGTTTATAATTTCTTGTCCTATATGCGTATGGAAGAATGGGCTATATTATTGACGTTGTTTATCTGGTTTTTGATATTCTTCGCGCTGGGAAAGGATATTCCGCATAACGTAAAGGTTTCCTTTATTGCATTGTTTTCCGTGCTTTCTATATGCGCTTTTACGGGGGTCTTGCTCTATATAGATATCGTCGGGGTTAATCGCAGGCTTTGCATTGAAGATGCTCATATATATTCAGGTCCGTCTGATAAAGAAACGGATTTGGGCGAGATGAAGGCAGGGACTTTGTTAAAGGAATTGAAGTCTCAGGGACAGTGGACAAAGGTGTACATAGAAAATAAAAAGGAGACAGGTTGGATAGAAATGGGGAAAACAGAGAAGATTTAGATTTATGGCGGTATGAAATAGACGAGTTGTTCACCCTTATAGCTGATAGGATATCTGTTTTTAGAAGGTTCTATGTATTATCTGTTTTTTCGTGGATTCACAATCGCTTTGTCTGGGATTTTTCGAATTTTACGGATTTGCCAAAGGGATTAAGAAAACAACTGGGAGATCTGTTTTACGTAAATCCAAAATTAGAACCATCGGCGCGCCATGTATCCAAAGACAGGTCAGTGAAATATCTGTTCAAATCAGACGATAATTATCCTGTTGAATCTGTTTTTATTCCTTTCAAAAACAGGGCAAGTCTATGCGTTTCTTCTCAAGTCGGATGTAAATTTAACTGCGATTTTTGTTATAGCGCTAAATATGGATTTAAACGAGACTTGACTGTAAATGAAATGTTGTCGCAAGTATATCTCACACAAAAAAGGGAACGTAGAAAGATAACACATATAGTTTTTATGGGAAGCGGAGAACCTTTGGATAATTATGATAATTTATTAAAATCTATCAGGATATTAAACAGTAAAGAAGGACAATCGATTTCTCTCAGGAGAATGACCATCTCAACTATAGGAATCCCTGATAAAATCGTGGATATTGCAAATAACCTGCCGCAAATCAATGTCGCTTTATCTTTGCATGCGGCTATTTCAAGTAAGAGAGATAAAATTATTCCTGCAAATAAGATATATCCATTAGAAAAGGTCTTAAATTCTCTGGAGATTTACCAAAAAAAGACGAATAGGCAAATTACTTTTGAATACGTTATATTAGACGGGTTTAATACCTTGAATGAAGATATATCGGCTATGAGAAAACTCTCAAAAAGATTTGATTGTCATTATAATCTCATACCTGTAAATAGTATAGGAGCCGATATGCAGACAGCTCGGAAAAACGCTTTTTCCTTTTTGTATAAGTTGAGAAAACAAGGGATAAAAAAGGCAAGTGTGCGCAATTCAAGGGGAAGTGATATTCTGGCTGCCTGTGGACAGCTGCTTTTTGATGATATGCATTCATGTAAAAACTAATGGCAATATGTTTGCTTACATTATAAAATAATAGCGGGGTTTTTATATTAAATGAATCTGGAGGGTATATGAAGCGCTTTTATTATTTAGCAGTGCTTATGATAGTCCTGTTAAGCTTGGGTTTTTCTTATCCTATTGTGTTGTTTTATAGTTTTAATGAACCGAAGTCCGATATGAAGGATTATAATTGGATTTCAACGGGGACATTAAAAGGCATTTCTCCAGAGGTTGCATTTTCAGATGGTAAAAAAGGCAATGCGTTGGATTTTTATGAATGGCGCGGTTTGTTTGAGTTTTCTATCCCAAAAGCCCTGATTGATCTTAAAAAAGGTATAAGCGTTGCTTTTTTTGTGATGCCTAGATTTAATGATGAGAAGCATATAACGGTTTTTTCCTCTCCTTTTCTAAAAATGGAATCCTCTTCTGTTAAAGGCAAGTGGCAGGTATATTTGTATTATGCCGATGGGGACAGGGATAGGATTGTTTTTGATGCCCCAAATCCTTTTGAATGGGCATCTATTGTTATTACTGCCCAAAGAGGGCTTGCAAAGCTTTATATAAATGGTAATATGGCAGGAAGCGTACCTGTGTGGAGTGAAGAGTTGAACTGTCCCGAAGATGCCGTTGCATATATAGGAGGGGATGAGTCAGGAAATGCCTTTAATGGAAAGGTAGATGAATTTAAGATATTTAATCGCGTGTTATGGGAAGATGAGATTTTACGTCTCGCTAATTCTTAGTTTATAACAGGAGGTCGTTTCTATGGGTTTTAGGGTTGCTGTGTGTGGCGCAACAGGTATGGTTGGCAGGGAGATGCTTAAGGTTTTGGAGCAGAGGAAGTTTCCTGTGGATGAGTTGCGGGCATTGGCCTCTGCGCGTTCAAAGGGTAAGGAATTGGAGTTTCAAGGCAAACGCGTAATCGTTGAGGAGTTGACCAAAGATTCTTTTGAAGGTGTTGATTTTGCCTTATTTAGCGCAGGTGGTTCTGTTAGTAAGGAATTTGCTCCTTATGCGGCAAAGGCAGGAGCTGTTGTTATTGATAATAGCAGCGCTTTTAGAATGGATAAGGATGTGCCTTTGATTGTTCCTGAGGTAAATCCTGATGACGCGTTTAAACACAAAGGTATTATTGCAAATCCGAATTGTTCTACTATTCAGATGGTAGTTGCTTTAAAACCGCTTTACGATAAATACGGAATCTCGCGCATCGTCGTATCCACGTACCAGTCTGTTTCTGGATGGGGTAAGGCCGCTATGGACCAGTTGTGGCAGGAGGTTGCGCTTGTGTCTGTAAACCCGGGGATGGGCGCTGAACAGGTGAAAGATGCCTTGCGTTCAGGTAAACAAAAACAGGTTTTGGCGCATCCAATTGCCTTTAACGTCCTTCCTCATATAGATGTGTTTTCAGATGACGGGTATACTAAGGAAGAATTTAAGATGATTAATGAAACAAAAAAGATATTTGGAGACGATTCTATATTAGTATCTCCAACGTGTGTTAGAGTGCCTGTTTTGATAGCCCATAGTGAGTCGGTTAACGTCCAACTTAAGAAAACATTTTCT
>CAYXYY010000056.1:0-13528 GCA_964469495.1 uncultured Planctomycetia bacterium
TATTTCAAAATGCACAACAGGATTCGACACACCTTTTAATGACAAAACAACGTCTCCTTGTTTTACGATATCCCCTACATGGCCTAAGAACCTGCCCGGCCCGGCAATCACACTGACATAGTTATCCCCGTGATCCAACATAATAACATTATCATACCCCATTTTATCCTCACAAAAAAACATAATCTTCCCAGTCTTTGGAGAAACAACGGAAGCCCCCGGCCCTGCCTTTATGTCTATACCCTTATTGACTAAACCATCGTACGTCGTCCCAAAAAAAGAGGCAATGGAACCCTTTACAGGCCAGAGAAAGCTGTTTTCCGTGGGCCCGGAATAAGGAATACTGGCCGTGCCTATGATGCCAGAAACAGAATCGCCTTTAGACGAAGGCAATATAATCTTTTGGCCAACCTTTATCTTGGAAACATCATCAATACCGCTCAATCTTGCCAATTCCTCAAGGGGAACGCCATAGTTCTTGCTGATACGCCACAACGTCTCTCCCTTTTGGACTATGTGATATGGCGCAGAAGAATTGGCAATGACTCTCGTTTTATTTACAGATAATTGCCTGTGAGAACAACCTGTATTGAAAAATACCACCGCCAATAAAAGAATCAAATTTATCTTTTTATATTCCATAATTTTATTTACCCCGCCATTGCCGACTTCCTGTCGGCGCGCTTCGGCTCCGCCTCCGCTTTCCCCTTGTCGCGGATTCGATCCCTGCAAACATACATGCAACTGCCTGCCATCTACTTCTATTTCAAATATCAAATATCAATTGCTTATTCAAAGCGGGCGACGGGATTCGAACCCTCTCCATCACTTCCTGTTCTCAATAGGGGCTCCGCCCCTCTTGCGCTCGCCATGCTCCACTCGCTCTCGCTCGCTTCGCTCTGCCTCGCTGTCACCCCCGCCGACTTCCTGTCGGCGCGCTTCGGCTCCGCCTCCGCTTTCCCCTTGTCGCGGATTCGATCCCTGCAAACATACATGCAACTGCCTGCTATCTACTTCTATTTCAAATACCAAATATCAATTGCTTATTCAAAGCGGGCGACGGGATTCGAACCCGCGACGTCAAGCTTGGGAAGCTTGCATTCTGCCAACTGAATTACGCCCGCAGTTAGTTATAAATTATACACTATAGAATTACCTTGTCAATGATAGAGAAATAGGGCTAATCCCTCTCAACTACTGCTACGACACGACGTTTTGACTTTATTTTGTCTCTTAACTCCACTGCGCCTGTTGATATAATTGTATATGAAGAAGAATTTAAACCGCACATCCTAAAAATAACCGCAAGGTCTTTTTTGCTCAATCCCTTGTCAGCTAATTGCCCCAATCCTTTGCCAATTTTATCCTCAAAACTTGCAGATTTAATCGCCTCAATAGCCCTGTCTGAAACAGGCAAGGCCATTATGGCCTGTTTTGATGCGGTATTCAAATTTATCACACCATATCTATGGTAATTCGGGCCTATGTGCACTCCATATAAATGGCAAATCCCATCCTTAGACGCATTGCTGAGCTTTAATTTAAAGTCCGTCCCATACAACTGGGTCCAACCAAGGTCTATAAGCCCGGAACTATCTGCCCATAGCGTCTGCTGATATTTTTCCCATCCCTTGCCGGTATATACCTGAGGTATCACGCCCTCTCCCGGAGACATCTGCAAGACTATATTGTAATATCTGCCGCCAAAATCCGGCAGATTTTGCCATAAAAACCGGCCGTTTTGCATCTTAGACGAACTCAACGCACCCCATTCCTCGTCAGTCCACCCTGAAACAGCCCTGCCTAATGGATATAGGTCTATCCCATAAAAACTGAATACATCACTCAATTTTTCAGCAAGCCCTTCTCCAAAAATACTTAAAGATACAGGTTCGTATACAGGGCCGTTTAAGAATACGTAATCCTCGTCTATCTCGCTTGCCCCGGGATCAGGATTTCGATCCTCATCAGATATTACCCAGCCGTCAAATTCCCCATTGTTATTGCTGTCCTCATTGGAAAGAGCGGCCTTGTATATTGAGGAAAATGCCTTGCATTGCGATAAATCCACTCCGTCAACCACGTTTCCCCTTTCATCGCATAGATGTAATACACCGCTATCAGGTATTACGTCCAGTCCGGGGCGCAGATCTATAGCAAAATCCAATGGTTTAAACACAGTTACATCAACCGAAGAAAAACTCCTGACAGCAGAGATCATATTCCCCGCAATAAACTGCGCCTTATCGTATGGATCTGCACAGAAAACAAGGCTCTCTCCGGGTTTAATGACAGTCCCTTGCGGAATAAATGCCGGCCACTGCGGCATATCCGGCACTATAAAATACCAACCGCTTATGTCTATTGATTGACTCGTAATGTTCGTCAACTCTATGAATTCGACATCAGGTTCCTGACTAATCATTATACCGGAAAAATAACACGTCGTGCCTTCTGGTTCATTATTTTCTACCCTAAGATTGAGTTCGCCTCCAGAGACAACACTGACACTACTCATCCATTCCCCGTCTATTATATGATTGGTCTTATTGCTCCACGAGCAAGAAACATCGCCTACACGTTCTCCTTCTTTTCCAAATACTTCCACATAATAATTTCCGTCTTTGAGCCCGCTCCAACGCCAGTGCCCCTGCCCGGATGCCCCAGAATTGGCAGAACTATTCGTAAATATTCCCCCGCTATTGACCCATGCCCCCGTCCTTATTACCTGCGCATCTCCCGCGCTCAAAAAGACCTTTGGAGAAGAGTATATCTCTGTTATTCGCACGCCTTCCATACCTGAAACTGTCAATCCGCCGTTTTTAGCGTCTGTTGGAACCAGTTTTAACGAACGAAAACTGCAGGATTGCCCTTCTTTATTACAGATTAATTCTAATTCCAAAACCCTATCAGAACCTATAACCACAATCTGCCCAAGTTTTTCGCCTGATTTTATATCGGAAATTTCCGCTTTATTGATGACCGCCGAACCCACGTAATCGTCATCCCCATACAAATAACAATAATAACTGCCTTGCGCGAGCCCTTGCCATCTCCATTTTGCCGATTCTTCGCAATTACCCGTTTCACAAACGGCAACTCCATCATTAAACTTCCAATCACCCAATATAGATGTCTTATACGCGCTTAAAACAACTGTATCTGCAAACAAGGTGGTGCGAACCAAGTCTCTGTCTAAAAAATCCCTGAGATTAACTGCCACCTGCCATGCATTCGATACACCCGCCTTGAGCAATTGTCTGGACAATTCATTAACTGGCACGTAGTTTATATTTAACATTGGCATGCTTTCCACGTTTAAACTGCCTGCTTTGGAATAAGCCGTAAAAACACCGGAGATGATCTGCGCATCTTTATTTGAATAGTCTCCTAAAAAGGACAGGTCTGTTGAAAGCAATAGTTTATCATCGCCAACAGGATGATAAGGCAAAAACTCCCACGGCTCATCAATACCCTCGCCAAGTTCGTCAATCTCTCCGTCAAAATCATCATCAATGCCATTATGTTCAACAAAATACCTGTTATAGTTATCATCCACTCCCAAAATTCCCCATGCCTTATCGGGCCCTTTTAAAAATAAAGGCGCGTTTAATATAACCATTTGAGCCTTTTGGGACAAAGCATGACTCTTAACCAGGTCCTCTAATGGCCTGGTTAAGGAAAACCATGGCGCATTAAGCGGGATTTTACTATTGTTGTCCACTACCTTTACTGCGCATTTAATACCCTCGCCCAAATCAAGCCATGCGGAATCTTTTATTCCGTCAGAATCATTGTCAAACGCATTGCCCAAAAACATAGATGACCAAGATTCCAAATAGGAATCAAAACCCAATGACTCGTCATTCTCCAACACGGCAGAGGCATAATTTACACCTGATTCAGCCGCATACCTTGCCTTGACTGATAAGAGGAAATTGCGGCTGTTTAACTCCTCAAAACGCATGCCAAAAAGGTAGGCCAGGCCCATAAGAAGCCCTATACCCATAATAGAAACGACTGTGATTAAGGCAACACCTTCTTCAGAAACAAGCCTGTTCTTAATGCAATGGATAAACAGACTCCCCCCTTTTTGTTAAACCTATTTGATAAGGCCCTTTTGATACAATTCCACGAAATAGGCAATAGACCTATCGTAAGTATTCTCTGCATCCGGTGGGAAATAACACGCAGGCAACTCCCCCAATGAACGATGATATGCAATACATTCACAACATATGCCCTTCTTGGCACATGGCTCGTAAGTACAATTGCACCTTGAAAGATTTCGCGCCTTATTCGGACATTCTGGCATACTCATCCTCCAGTTTTTTAAGCGCCTTTTTTGAGCCGTTAGACAACTTGTTTTTATCAGAAACATAATCTATAATCACTTTTCCGTTTAAATGGTCTATCTCGTGCTGAACAACCCTTGCAAAAAGGCCGGAGCCTTTCCAAATGCGTTCCTTTCCATCGGCATCCAACGCTGATACGACTACATAATCGATGCGCCTCGGCACATCCACGTATACACCCGGAAAACTCAAACACCCCTCTTCCTCTACTACGAAATCCCCTTTTACCTCTAATATCTTCGGATTGGCCATCTTTAACAAGCCCTTACCCGGGTCAATCACTATAACCCTTTTATTAACCCCTATCTGCGGCGCAGCAAGCCCTATACCATCGTATTTATACATCATACGCGCCATATGAGACAGAAACTGCTTCATTTCATCATCTACAATGCCAACCTCTTCCGAGCGCTTTCTTAAAATAGGATTGGGATACGTAATAATTTTGCTCATTATTTCATCTTTACGATAATCGGTTTATGTTCACTTATATACTTTTCCTCAACCCATACGTACGAGACTATAACTACTTCATCGCCAACTTGAGCCGTCCTCGCAGCCGGACCGTTTAAACAAATTACATTCGAACCCCTTGGGCCCTCAATAACATACGTCTCTATACGAGAACCCGTGCTCATATTCAGGACTTCGACCTTCTCATATGGCAAAAATCCCGCCTTTTCCATTAACGCCGCATCTATTGTAATGCTGCCTTCGTAATATAATTCTGTCTCCGTTATCTTTACCCTGTGTATCTTGGATTTCAACATACATCTATACATACGCTATCTCCTCTATTTAACGATTTTCCAAGTCTGTATTATAACACATAACAAAATACACTTCAGGGAAAATTGATTTTATTTTACACAAAAATTTTTTCTCTATACGGTTATTTTATGCTAAAATAGCCATCAATTGCCCCGTGGTGCAACTGGTAGCACGCTTGACTCTGGATCAAGTAGTCCTGGTTCGAATCCAGGCGGGGCAATCTTTAATACATCGTCTTCTCACCGGAAACTATTTTAGGGGTAATAAATATGACCAGTTCCTTTTTTAAGGTCTTTTTATACGTGCTCTTAAACAAATGGCCTAAAATAGGTATCCTGCTTATGACAGGGAATCCCTGCGTCAAATCGTCTTTCTCATCCTTGATAAGGCCTGCCAAGATAACGGTTATACCATCCTTCACTTCCACCGCCGTCTCAACTTGGGAAGTATCTACTATAGGTATTTTCTCGCCTTCTGCTGTCTCGTAATATTGCGTCACTGAACTGACTTCTGGCCGTATCTTCATGGATATAAAGCCATCTCTCGTAATAGTCGGTGTAACATATAACTTTACGCCAACATCAACAAAGTTAACGCTCTCAGCAGTACTGCTGGTGCTGTTATTCTGGACGACTGTCTTGGTTGCGTATGCCTCTTTCGTACCGACTAATATCTTTGCCTCCTGATTATTTGAAACAAGAATTCTCGGTGAGGATAATATCTTTGTATTCCCCAGCTTTTTTAATGCAGTTAGTATGGCGCTGTAATCCCCTTTTTCCGACAGCGTCGCAGTTTCAAAACTAAGCGTAGAATCCACAGAAGAGGCCACACCGCCGGTTATATGTAAATCCTTTGAAGCAAAAACCTCCCAGTCTATACCAAACCCCATCTCATCGTTTAAGGTCACCTCAACTATTTTCGCCTCTATTAAGACCTGCCTTTGTTTTTCATCCAGCGCGCTGACTATCTTCTTTATCTTTTCTATAACTTCTGGATAATCTGAAACTATTAATTTATTGGTCCTGGAATCAATCTGAATATCGCCTATGTTAGGCGTTAAGTTGCTTTTTACGGTATCCAATATATCTTCTGCCTTAGCGTAATTGGGCATTATAATGGAGGTTATTATCGGCCTGTCCATTTGTTGGATAATAGATTCCATCTTATCTATGTTCTCAGGGACATCAAATAGAATAATCATATTGCTTTCGTTGTTAGTCACTATGTTACCCGACTGACTTTTCAACGGCCTTAACATTGCGGCAACACTAGCCGCCTTGATGTTCTGTAAAACAAAAGTTCTGGTAATGCGTTTCTCACTGTAAGCTGTTCCGTATTTCTTTTCATACTCCGCTTTTGGCATCACGTATAATATCTCGCCTTCTTTTTTACAGGCCAAATCAGCAGCAGCCAATACTATATCCAGCGCATCTTTAGCGCAAACGTCCTTTAAAAACAAGGTTACCTTTCCCCTGACTTTATTGTCCAGCACAATACTCAGATTTGAATTCATAGACAACATCTTAAATATGTCCGCCACCTCCATATTTTTTACGTCCAAAGCAATAGGATTGCACTTATCTGAAGAGATTAACTTTTTACTCGAGGATTGAACATAATCGCCTATGCCATAATTAAGGAAAGAATCATCAGACCGCCCGGTTGATATGTCTAGGCTCTGCAGGCCATCTTTCTCAGAGATATCGCCTTCTATTTTAACTAACGTGGAAAGAATCGTCCCGCTTCTGCTATCTTCGGCAAAGATACCTTTTGATAATAAAATAAAAACACCAACAATAAACGCAACTAAACGATTATTGATAATCATCCCCCCTTTGTATTTTACCGGTTCTGTTTAATTATATAACGAAGCGAAAAAAAACTCCATAAAAATCCTTTGGCCAGTAAGAGCCTTGCAATCTTTAACTTAAGGCGTCAAACAATATCTTAAATGCAACGATAAACAGGGCTATTGCTATTATCTTTTTCAATATCGCCTTATCTGCCCGCACGGATATCCTACTGCCTATCTGCCCGCCTATAAAGCACACAAGCATCAATGGAAGCGCTTGGAATACATCCAAATGGCCGGCAGCTAAATGGCCTATCATTCCAAATGCCACTGTCAAAGCAACCATCACCGTTGAAGTCGCTATTGCTATTCCCATAGGCACACCGCATAATACCACCATTAAAGGCAGTTTTACAACCCCCCCGGCGATACCCAACATGCCCGCAAGCAGGCCTATCCCGGCAGTAATAGGTATCGTATAAAGCAAATTTACTTGATACACTTGGCCATTAAACTCCCTGCGCCATATCCACCACCTGCCTTCTTTGACACTGCAATGTCTTACTTGAAAATTTCTCATCATCACATATCCCGACGTAATTAATACGCCAAAGAGTATGAGTTTTAAATAGATACCCGGCACAAATCCAGACAAATATCCGCCCAAAAAGGCCATAATATCCGTGGGCGGGTCAATTACCGCGGCCAATTTCCAGTCCACTAAATCTTGCTTGTGAAAAACTATTAAAGCGGAAAGCGAAGAGGCGAATATCAAAGCCAAACTCATTGCGCTTGCATTGTGAATAGGCAAACCGAAGAATAAAAGCACAGGCACATAAAATATTCCCCCGCCCATACCTATCATAGAAAAGAAACAGGCTATCAGGAATATAACAATGGAAAGGGGTATAATAGACATAATAGTCGGAAATTAAAACTGCCCCGCCTGGACTCGAACCAGGAACAACAGATCCAAAGTCTGGCGTGTTACCAATTACACTACGGGGCAATTAACCTCAAATCAAGCAGCCGCCTCTTCCGCGCTCGCGGCAGAACCAACTTCAGACCTTGCCTTTTTGTAAGCAGATATTATCTGCTCTTGCATATATTGACGAAAATCCTGTTTTATAGGATGCGCTATATCCTTGTGTTCGCTCTGTATCTGCTCAGGTGTCTTTTCGGGTTGCGGCGGTAATTCCTTTCCGCACTGAGAACAATACTTATTGCTTATCTCATTTCTGGCCCTGCAATTAGGACAACTTATCCTTATTCTGCGGGAAGGCATAGCTATAAACAACCCCTGCCTTCCTTCTATTATCTTGATATTTCTGACGACAAAACTGTCATCAAATGTTACTGTCGCATAGGCCTTAAGCCTCTTGTCCACATCGTCCTTAAGCTGAACCTTTACCTCTGTGATCTGCATTTGCACCTCCTTGGAGTTACAACACCCAACTCTACGGGGCAGAATCAAACAGGCTCCACAGCAAAGCCTTTCCACCCCCTCCTGCCGGCCTTTTTAGCCAAACGCCTTAAAACAGATTCACCATATTCCTTATACGGAAAGAAAAACGCGCTTCCGCTGCCTGTTAAATACGCCTTCGATGCAAAAATAGATTCGGCTATATCCATTTCCTCCCTTAATCTGTTGTCGTATTCAATCGCCGGTTCATAGAGCCGGTTGTAAAACTCCAATTCGCCGCCCTGTTTCAGAGCGGCAAGAAAAATGTTAACATCCCTGCGTTGATTTGTCAATTTTAAACTGGAATATATCTCCTTTGTAGATAAAGATATAGGAGGACATACAATAAAAAACGGCATGGAAAAATCAATGTCTGCCTTTTCTAAAATCTCCCCTCTGCCCCTGCCAATTGCCAACGTGCAATCCAACAAGAAAAACGGCACATCACTGCCCAATTGCGCGCCCATATCCAGCAATTCTTGTTCTGAAAAAACAGGCAGTTCCTTGTTAAGCGCCATTAAAACAACTGCCGCATTTGAAGAGCCTCCTCCTAAACCTGCCTGCATAGGTATGTTTTTTGATATCTTTATTTCAACACTTACGTCGTTTATATTAGCCCTTTCAAAAAACAATTTTGCCGCCTTATAACAGATATTATCCTCCTGAGGCAAAGCAAATCCCTGCATATCAACGGATATAGAAAAACGCGCGTTCTTTTTTATGGATATTTCCAGAATATCGTAAAGGGATATCCTGCAAAAAAGCGTTTCTATATCGTGAAAACCGTCTTCTCTTTTCCCTAAAACCTCTAAAAATAGATTCAACTTTGCCGGAGAATAATATATATCTGCCATACTTAACCCTTTTTTGCATTGAGCGCAATACCGACCAATATGCCGACAGCAAACATATCCATCACAAGGGACGTCCCTCCATAACTAATAAATGGCAGAGGCAAGCCCTTTGTTGGCATAAGCCCCATACTGACTCCCATATTCACAATAGTTTCTATCCATATCAAACATGCCATTGACAATGCAAGAAACCTTTCAAACACGGTTCTTGCGCGCAGGACAACGGCAAAGGACTGTATCAAAAGATACAGAAACACCAACACAACTGCAATAACACCTATCAATCCCAATTCCTCGCCTATAATAGAGAGAATAAAATCCGTATGCGCGGCAGGCAAATAGAACATCTTTTGCAAACTGTTGCCCAGCCCCAGCCCCCAAATCCCGCCGTTGCCCAATGCTATCTGAGACTGTATAAGCTGAAATCCCGTGTTAAGGGGATCTTTCCATGGATTGAGAAACGATAACACCCTTGCGCGCCTATAAGGAACGGCAAATATCAGAAAATAAATAATCGGTGATGATACGAAAGCCAAAGACAACAAATACAACATCCTGAAACCTGCCACAAACATCAAGATAAAAAACACCCCAGCGCTGACCATAACTGTGCCCAAGTCTGGTTCTATAACTATTAGCCCAAGCATAATTCCCACCACGACAAACACAGGCAGCATATCCTTAAAATCGCTTATATATCTCTTATGCAGTTTATACTTGCGCGTAAAATAATCAGAAGCGTAAATTAATAAGGTTATCTGGGCAAACTCAGACGGCTGAAAATTAAACGGCCCTAAAGGCAGCCACCTGCGCGCGCCTCCCACTTGCCTTCCCACGTGAGGGACTAATACCATAATCAACAACAGTATAGAAAAAACGACCAACGGCTTGGAAAAACGCCTTAACAATTCCAAATCTAACTTTATCCCAACGACAAATACGACTATTGCAAGCGCTGAAAAAAACAATTCCCTTTTTAAAAAATAATAGGGGTCTGAGAACTGCTCCATTGCATAAACGAAACTACTGCTATATACCATAACAATACCTATCGCAAGAAGAACAAAGACCATCATAGTTATTCGCATGGCCAATAACTTGCCCGGAATATCGCTTACATCAACGACATAAAAGTAAAATCTATCCCACCAATCCTTTAACGATTGAGGCAAAAACATCTCCCCTCTCCTTATAGTCTTTAAACTCATCAAAACTTGCGCACATTGGCGACAATAATATAGTATCCCCTTTCTCTGCTTCTTTCCATGCCCAATTTAGGGCATGTTTCATATTTTCATACAAACCGCAGTTTAAATGCCCTGACAAACTCTCCTCTATCCTCTTCCCTTCTTCTCCATAGGCATATACCTTTATTACATCCTTACAATAGGGCAGAACTTGGGAAAAATCATCGCCTTTATAACTTCCGCCGGCAAGTAATCTCACATGCCCCTTTACGTTCTTTAATGCCCAGATGGTTGAATGGACATTTGTTGCCTTTGAATCGTCTATAAACGTTATGCCTTTTTTCTCGCCAATAAAACGAAGACGGTGAGGCAAAGGTTCAAAGTTTTGCATCTCCTCAAAAAACACGTTATCAGGAATCTTTAGGTATTTGGACAGCAGATAGGCCGCCTGCCAGTTTAAATCAAACTCTGCATTATCCAACGGAAAAAACACCTTTTCAACACCGTAGGGAATGGATAATTTAGACAGATACTCGTCATTGCCATTAAGAACAGCAAGTCCGCTTTTCATCAAACTAATCAACTTATACTTGGTTTCAACATACTCATTCATATCCTTATGCCAATTCAAGTGGTCAGGCGCAATATTTAAAATAACTCCTATCTCCGGAGAAAATATAGAGGAATAGAATAGTTGAAAGGAACTCACCTCAACAACCGCGAAGTCGTAATCTTCCCCTGCAATAGAGATAAAAGGCATCCCTATATTCCCAACTGCTTTAGATTTTAAAGATGCCCTGTTTAAAAGACTATTGATAATACTCGTGGTTGTGCTTTTGCCGTTTGTGCCGGTAATAGCAATTATTCTTCCTTTGAAAAACAACGAAGCAAGGTCTAATTCACTAACCACTGGCATACTAAATCCTATTGCTTTATCCAGCCTGATACCCGGACTGGGACAGATAAAATCGGCCTGCCTGCAAAACGATTCCGTATGCCCGCCTTCTTCAAATAAAACACCTCTGGAAGACAAATACTCCTTATCATCAGGAGATAAAAAAGACTTTTCGCTGACGAATACCTTTATAGAACGGTCTGATAAAAAATCAACAACCGCCCGACCTGTAATGCCATACCCTAAAACGACAATGCCTTTACCCGTGAGGTTCATCTCATCTTAACTTTAACGTTGCAAGTCCAATCAAGACCAAGATACCGGATATAATCCAAAACCTGATAACCACCTTTACTTCATGCAGGCCCTTTACCTGAAAGTGATGGTGAATAGGCGCAACCTTAAAGATGCGCCTGCCGAATAATCGAAAACTCCCAACCTGCAAAATAACGGATAAGGCCTCAACAACAAAGACCCCGCCAAAGACAACGAGCAAAAGGCTCTGTTTTACGAACAACGCCACAGCCCCTAATACAGCGCCTATAACCAATGATCCGACATCGCCCATAAATATCTGGGCAGGAAAGGCATTATACCACAAATACCCAACACCTGTGCCAAACAATGCGGCACAAACAACCGTAAGCTCTCCTGCACCGGGGACATAAGGCAGATACAAATAAGAAGACAAACGCACGTTACCGGCAATATAACTCAAAAACACATATGCAATAGCAACCATAACAGCGCAGCCTATTGCCAAACCGTCTAAACCATCGGTTAGATTTACTGCGTTTGATGCCCCTGCAATAACTATCATCGCAAAAAACACGTACATAATCCCTAAATTAATAACCAAGTGTTTAAAGAACGGCATATACACGCCAGGGAAAAACCAATCCTGAAAGTAAAGCCACAATCCTATAAGCGCGCCCAAAACAAGCTGGCTTATAAACTTCACCCTTTTCTTTATTCCTTTGGAAGAATTGTGCTTTAATTTTAAGTAATCATCTAAAAATCCAACGATTCCCATATAAATCACGATAAAGATAATCCATAGCACAAAGGGATTCTTTATATCTGCCCACAACAAAATAGAAGTTAAAAACGCGGCATGCATAAAGATTCCGCCCATTGTCGGCGTGGAGTGTTTCTCATCATGCCATTGGCCCAAGCCCGGGCAATCCTCTTCCCTGCGGGTAGGTTGAAAAAGGGCTATGCGGTTGAAAAACCTTATAGCAAAACCAATAAAAAATATGCTCAAAAAAAACGCAGTAATAGCGGACATAATACTGCGAAAGGTAATATAACGCAGCACGTTAAACGCAAAGAAATATTTGCTTAATGGGTATAAGATGTAATAAAACAATCCGCGCCTCTATTAGAAGTTTTTCCCAAGGCTCAACGTCGCCATACCATATTCCGAAGAAATATCGTTGTGCACGTCATAAGTTGTGCCTGCATAGGTGCCTGCGTAAAACTCCTGATGTTGAATACCGTCTGTGTCAATACTCCCATACTCCATACCAAGATCAACAAACCAACCGGAACGCAGAGAATACCTTCCATGCAAACTCATCAAAAAGGCATCGCCATCTGCGCTGGTCTTGGACAATTTATACCTCAATAAGTGGTCATCCTTGTCATCAACATCCACATAGGGAGAATAAAGCATACGGCCGTCCAGATAAAGCCTGTCTCCCATTCTCGTGTTCCAAGAAAACCCTATATACGGCATCTTGTATTTCACGTAATACCTTAAGGTTGCGCCCGGATAATAATCCGTATAAGTCAATGCATATATACCGTATCCAACTTGATTTGTGTCATATGCCCTGTATTCAAATTTATGATACCTAAATCCCAGAACCAAACCAAAAGCAGCACCCTCGTTAACCCACATATTCCACAAAAGGCTCATGTCAGCTATCCTTGCATCCATTTCAACCCTGCTCTCGGAATATATGTCAAGCCCGCTTTGGCCGTCTCCTGCAATCCAGTCCCTGTCCTTCAGATTGCCGGAATTGTCTACATCTCCATACAATTCCAAACTCCATATGAACTTGGGAGAATAATAAGAAAACGCAGGGTCATTATACGCAACGTCTAATTTTCCGCCAACAAGGCTTGATTCCAATGGAAATTCAAGTTCACTCTGCGTTCCATCAACAGACGTAATCTTATAAGTTGTGTCCCCGTCTAGATAAGAATA
>CAYXYY010000057.1:0-8798 GCA_964469495.1 uncultured Planctomycetia bacterium
ATAAAAACCCTCTTTTCCCCTTGCTTTGACTCTTCCGAAAGATATGCTTCTGGGGCCAAAACCAATTCTATAGGAGAATTATACTCTATCGCCAAATCTTCTTTCTTTAACAGCTTGGCATTTTCCACATAATCTTTATCCCCTCCTAAAATCTGCAAGATGTATTTAGACATCTTTTTAACTCTTTCTTCTTCTTTATTCTTTATACTATTGTCTAATCCGTCTTTTAATCTCTCATCACCTAGCCATGGGCTATTAACTACACCCTTGCTATTTTCTTTCTCAATAAACAAATAAAATACATTAAACCCGTTACCTAAAAAGTGTGTCCTAGACATATACGTTCTTTCATCTAAAATCTCTTTTATCTCAAATGTTCCATCATTTTTCTCTTCAACCTTTACATAAAAACGGCCGCCTTCTTCCAATGTATTAAACATCTCTTTCATATTTTCTGCTATTTTATCTTGATTTTCAGGATTATCCATTTTCTTGTAATTTTCATTGGGTTTTCGTTTGTTAGAAACATCTGCCGCCTGGCCATTATCTTTCTTATCACTTGGCCTTTTTTTCTCAAACACCGGGATCAAATCAATCCCTTCCTCCGCTCCATTCTTTTTAACCTTGCTATAATCCACTATGGCTATTTTACCTTCAACATTCCCATCCCCTGTTTGAGAACTCTCTTTCCCTGTAGTAAAAACCCTTACGACTTTACCATTGGCATACTTTCCTGCTGGCTTTTGATGGGCGCATAAAACGATATTCTCTCCAACCGCCTTTTCTCCAAAAAATTGGCCTCTGCCATACACATTCTCCCATTCCTGATGCCTATCATCCACTACATCATTCCATAAAATCAACAACGCACCATCTTTAACATAGCTGGAGAGCAAAAAACTGCTTCCGGTTTTCATAGGAGCAAACAAATTTTCCAAAGTCAGTTTATCCAAAGGAACAATATTTTCTTCTTCCTTCGCTTTCTCTATAATCTTACGCTCGCCTTGGCCATTTGAAACAAAAACCGGCACACCTCCATGAACAAAAAACATATTCCCCATTACAACAAAATGGGGCATCTTTGGAAAAAGATTATCTAGGATTCTCTCCATTCTCTTGTTTAGGTCTTCTAGCCTTTTCTGCTCTTCTTTATTGATATTGCCTTCTTTGAAAATACCTTGGATTTTATTCAAAGCCTGACCAAGAGGGCCATATCTCCTTATAATATTGGTTGCTTCGTGATTGCCCCTGATAAAAACAACTTTATCCGGAAAATCTTTCCACAACCTCAAAACCGCAAATAATGTCGCAAAGGAACGAGGGCCTCTATCTATATAGTCACCCAAAAACACCAGTTTTACATTTTCACCTCTTGAAAGCGCGGCCTTAAACTGCTCTAGAACCTTCTTGAGTGTTTCAAAATCTCCATGCAAATCTCCAACGGTAATAATCTTTGCATCCTCTTCTTCCGGCATAACAGCAAATGGAACTTTTTCTTGTTTTCCTTCATTATTTTTTATCCCCACATCATAATAGGTAATATTTCCCTTTGCCATGTCCCTTAGTTTAGCAACCTCAACACCTCCATCAACAGACTCTTTTTGTATTCTTTTTCCCATATCTTCTAAATATTGATTTATATCTTCCTCAACTTGGTCTATATTATCAACCAATATATCAACATCATCTTTGTCATATTTTTTCCTAATTTCTTCTAATATTTCATCTACCTTTTGGACATCGGGATGATCTATATTCTCTCCTTGTCCAAACGCATTTGTAAGATCGCATCTCACAGCGCCGGTATGATTCCTATCATTATCATTCGATCCACTAGAAAGGCCATAAAACATCATCGTACTCATATCATCGCCATTATGAATACTATCCACTGCATTTGTTTCCAACATACCTCCCGTGACAAACGCATCCCATATATCTGAAGACAGCTCATCTCCCAACATATACATACGCACATATTGGTCAAGATACACGCGTCTAAACCAAAATTTGCCGGAAATAATCCCATCACCCATAGCATAGGAATCTACCAACTTAGAAAAAGGCCCTGTTTTAATATTTTCTTTATACCATTGGGATAATAAGATGGCATTATGCAACTCTCGTAATCCTGCGTATCTGGGAGAAGAATTTATTTGTTTTCTGAGTTTGGGAACAACATTTTTTTCTAACCAAGATTGAAATTTTTGTTCTTGTTCGCCTTTCCCACGAACCTCCGTCTTCACATCTAAAAACGCGGATTTTAAAACAATCTTTTTATCCGAGATATCCGCAAACGCAGGCCCTGGAACTATCCAAAAACGAAAAGATAAATCGGAATCAAGGAAATCATCTAAAAAAGAGCCATCAGCACTGTTAATAATAGTCTGCGCGTCTTTTTTTAATAACAAATCAAAAAACAAAAACATTCGTCCCAAATCAGTCTTACTCAACCCCTTTCCTAAAAGCTGAGTTTCATCTGCATTTGGGCTAAGATTTACCCAAAGATTCTCGTTTGGGATGGCTAACGCCGTTAAAAACAAGCGAACGGGCCATTTTTTCATTACATCAACCGCTTTTTCTTCATTTGCAAATTTTGTGCTAAATAAAAAATCAATGCTCCCATTGTCAGTTACTTCAAAACCTGTAAGAGTAATACCTACTCCATTAAATTGATTGCTCTCCATCTGAAAGGCAAAACCTTTATTGGGAAGAAAAGAAAACACCATCAAAAAGGCCAAAAATACTCTCATAATATTCTGCGCCAATTTAACCATAATCCCTCCTATAAAATAAAAAAACCAACCTAAAAACAACACCTTACACGTGAAGTATGTCTTATTTTTTTTAAAAGTCAACTAAAAATATTGTCTTTACAAAAAAATCTAGAGCGTTTTATACACTATCCAGATGCTAATCTTCCCTAATAATTATATTTTATGTTAGAATTATATATATGCATTTGCCCTCTATTTTGGTGATATATTTTCTAAAGAGGTAGTATTTTGGTTGGCTAATATTTTTGCGTATTAGTATATAATTATTGTTAGCCATTTATATTGCATTCACTAACGGCCAACCAAAAATTATTGAAAAAAGGCAAGAAATGGCACGCAAATCAGAAAAACATCAAAACCAAGACCAAACTTTAGCGGAGAGATCGGTCTCACTTCTTCCTTTCAGGGGCAGTGGAAAAAGCATGGCCGGAATTTTGGCGGGAATATGGGAATTAAAAGATCTATTGTTTTAGCAATTCGATATGTCTGTAAGTCTGCGAATTTGGCAAAGTTATGGCGGATATAACAGATTGGCTTAAATAGCCTTGCTATATCTGTCTTGCAAGCTCATCACAGAGGCCTTGCCACTTTTCTTTCTGGCTATTGCCTCAACAGAGGCTTTGGCCCCGGCAACTGTTGTTATGCATGGGATGTTATAGGCAATGGCTGTCGACCTTATTTTTATTTCATCTTTTCTGGGTATTCTTCCCGATGGTGTGTTGATTATCAGTTTGAGTTCGTTGTTTTTTATATAATCCAGCGTGTTGGGCCTGCCCTCCGATATCCTGCGAACCAATTTTACATCAAGGCCTCTCTCTTTGAGCAACACAGCCGTGCCTTTTGTGCATATAACGTCAAATCCTAAGTTTATCAGGTCATCAACGACACTGACTATTCCCTGTTTGTCTATGTCCCTAACGCTTACAAATACCAAACCTTCCGTCGGCAGGTTTTGTCCTGCGGCAAGCTGTGATTTTAAGTACGCCATACCAACTTCCTCATCTATGCCCATAACCTCGCCCGTTGAACGCATCTCCGGACTTAATATGATATCCACATTAGGGAATCTGCTAAATGGAAATACCGATTCTTTTACCGCAAAATACGGCGGGATAATCTCTTTTGTAAAACCAAGCTCTTTTAGTTTCTTGCCAAGCATAACCTTTGCGGCAAGTTTTGCCAAAGGCACTCCTGTTGCCTTGCTTATAAAAGGTATGGTCCTAGATGCCCTTGGATTGACTTCCAAGACGTATACATTTTTGTCCTTTATTGCATACTGCACGTTCATCAATCCTATTACGCCCAATTCCTTTGCCAAAGAATGTGTTGCTTTGCGAACCTCGTCTATTATCTCCTGCGAAAGGTTGTGCGGAGGAAGGACCATTGCCGAATCGCCTGAATGAACTCCTGCATATTCTATATGTTCCAAAATTCCGCCTATTACGGAAAACTCTCCGTCGCTTATTAAGTCAACGTCCACTTCTATGGCATCTTCCAAAAACTTATCTATTAGCACCGGCCTTTTTTCAGAGACATCCACTGCCTCTTTCATATATCTTTCCAGCGTCTCTTCATCATATACTATTTCCATTGCCCTTCCGCCAAGCACATAAGAAGGCCTGACTAAAACAGGATATCCTATTCTATTGGCTATGTCTTTTGCCTGTTCGTAATTTACCGCTATGCCGTTGGGCGGTTGCTTTAATCCCAATTTCGTAAGCATTGCCTTGAATTTGTCTCTGTCCTCCGCCCTGTCTATTGCCTCTGCAGGCGTGCCTAATAAGCGCACTCCGGCATTTTTCAGGGCAACGGAGATGTTTAATGGCGTCTGGCCTCCTAATTGGACAATTACACCATATGGCTTTTCCTTTTCTATGATGTTCATTACGTCTTCAAAGGTCAGCGGTTCAAAGAATAGTTTGTCAGACGTGTCATAATCCGTTGACACGGTCTCGGGATTGGAGTTTACCATTATTGACTCATACCCCATTTCTCTTAACGCAAAAGAGGCATGCACACAGCAATAATCAAATTCTATGCCTTGGCCTATCCTGTTGGGCCCTCCTCCCAATATTATGACTTTTTTCTTTTCATCCACTCGGCTTTCATCTTCCACGTCATAACTGGAATAGAAATACGGGGTGTATGCCTCAAATTCCGCAGAACACGTATCCACTAATTTATATACAGGCGAAATCTCTTTCTTTAGTCTTTTTTGCCTGACGTCTGTTTCTTTTACTCCCCACTTATAGGCGAGATACTTATCTGAAAAGCCCAATTCTTTTGCCTGTTTCAATGTCTTGTCTGAAACCTTTTCAAATTTTTGCGCCAATATATGTTCTTTCTCAAAGTCCACTATCTCTTTCATATTGAATAAGAACCACTTGTCTATTCCCGTTATATCGTGAATCTGTTCTATGGAAATTCCCCTAAAAATCGCCTCGGCCAATTGGAACAACCTATCCGGATTGGGATTGCTTATCTTCATTAAGAGTTCTTCATTCGTCAAGTTTGAGATATCTCTTGCCATGGCCGATCCGTCGTTCAATAAACCAAACCTGCTTATTTCAAGTGAACGAATGGCCTTGTTTAAGGCCTCTTTAAATGTCCTGCCAATAGTCATTGTCTCGCCAACTGATTTCATCGACGTGGTCAATACAGGCTCTGATCCCGGAAATTTTTCAAATGCCCACCTCGGCACTTTTACGACACAGTAATCAATAACCGGTTCAAATGACGCCGGTGTTTCTCTTGTTATGTCATTGGGGATTTCGTCTAATGAATAGCCAATAGCCAGTTTTGCCGCTATTCTTGCTATGGGAAATCCCGTTGCCTTTGAAGCCAATGCAGATGAACGCGAGACACGGGGGTTCATTTCTATCACGACCATTCTTCCGTCTTCGGGATTTACGGCAAACTGGATATTACTTCCGCCTGTATCAACACCTATCTCCCTTATAACAGCAATAGACGCGCTCCTCATACGCTGATATTCTTTGTCGGTTAAGGTCTGCGCAGGGGCAACCGTGATACTATCGCCCGTGTGGACGCCCATTGGGTCAAAGTTTTCAATTGAACAAATAATCACCACGTTGTCGTTTTTATCCCGCATCACCTCAAACTCATATTCCTTCCATCCAACTACGGATTCCTCTATCAAAATCTCACTAATCATACTGTAATCAAGTCCGCGAGAGGCAATCTCCTCAAATTCTTCTATGTTATAGGCAACGCCTCCTCCCTGCCCTCCAAGGGTAAAGCTGGGGCGGATAATCACAGGAAACCCTATACTCTTTGCAACCTCTTTCGCCTCATCCATAGACCTCGCAAATCCGCTTTTCGGCAAATCCAATCCTATCTTTGCCATGGCCTCTTTAAAGAGTTCCCTGTCTTCTGCTTTTTCTATTGCCGCCGGGCTTGCGCCTATCATTTCAACCCCGAATTTATCCAATATACCTTCTTTATAAAGCCCCATTGCAGTGTTCAGGCCCGTTTGCCCGCCAAGAGTCGGCAAAAGGGCATCCGGCCTTTCTTTTTCTATTATCCGCGCGACTGTTTCAACGGTTATCGGCTCTATGTAAGTTGCATCGGCAAACTCCGGGTCCGTCATTATAGTCGCTGGATTGGAATTAACCAATATTACCCTATAACCCTCTTCTTTCAATGCCCGGCAGGCCTGCGTTCCGGAATAATCAAACTCACAGGCCTGGCCTATAACAATAGGCCCTGAACCTATAATGAGTATGCTTTTGATATCTGTTCTTTTAGGCATTTATCGTCTCCAAAAAGTTTTTGAATATGTACTGCGCATCAAACGGCCCCGGCCCTGCCTCTGGATGAAACTGCACTGCGCAAACGTTGTACTTTTTACTAAACAAGCCTTCTAACGTATTATCGTATAAGTTCTTGTGTGTCATAACGATTTGGGCTTGTTTCAAGCTTTCTTCATCTACACAAAACCCATGGTTTTGAGCGGTAATGTCTATCCTGCCTGTTCTTAAATCCTTAACAGGATGATTGCCTCCATGATGCCCGAATTTCAATTTATACGTCTTGCCTCCCATAGCTATACCCAAGATCTGATGGCCAAGGCATATACCCCATACTGGCAAACGGCCTAATAAGGCCTTTGCCGTTTCTATTGTTTCCTCTACAGCAGAAGGGTCTCCCGGGCCATTGGAAAACAAAACAGCATCGGGTTTATATGCCAGGATTTCTTTTGGGGATGCATTCCAAGGGAAAACCCTGACAGCGTTTACTTCTTTTAATAATAAAAATAATATGCTCTGCTTTACACCGCAATCTATCACAGCGACTCTGTAATTTTTGGACTCTCCATCAAGGTCATAGGCATTAGAGCAACTAACTTCTTTGGCAAGGTTTAATCCCTCAAGATGCTGCGAGCCTTTTATCCTCTTAACCCACGCGTCAACGGAATCCATCTCATCCTCCGGCACAACAGCGCCCTGCATAGCGCCTTGCCTGCGTATATGACGAGTCAACGCCCTTGTGTCTATACCGCTTATACCAACGACGTTGTTTTCTTTTAAATAAGAATCTAAGTCTTTCTCCGCGCGCCAGTTAGAATAAATTTTGCTTAGTTCTTTGACAATGAAGGCATTACACCAAACACGGGAAGATTCCACATCTTGAGAATTAACGCCATAATTTCCAATGAGAGGGTAGGTCATAACGACCATTTGGCCACAATAGGAAGGGTCTGTCAATATCTCCTGATATCCTGTCAAAGAAGTATTAAAAACGGCCTCGCCAATGGCTGAGGCCTTATTGCCAAAAATCTCTCCTTCCAGCAAAAATCCATCTTCTAATATAAGATAACCCTTCATAATCAACCTTTATAATCCCTAGCTTGCATCACAAATTGCCATATTTTACTATATAAAAACAGGATTTACAAATAAAAATAAAAAAATCATATTTTTAGTTGACATTTAAGCTGTTATCGAACATACTTCTGGCGCAAGCGTTTTTTAGGTTGGTTTTACAAATGGAGGGGTTATGAATTTTAAAAGATTCGCTCTATATCTATTGTTTGCATTTTTATCCTGCATTTCTGTTTCTCACGCAGATTTGCTTTATATTGAAAAAGGGCAGAACGGGCTCTCTTTGGCTTTTTCCTCACAGTCTCAGGACAAGAAATTGCTTGAAACAATCTTGATAGAATCTACTTCCTTGCCGGACAATCTCGCAATTAATTTACAACCCGGCATAAAAGAATATGAAATAGCAAGCTTGTCCCTAAGGAATACCCATCTGGGCAAGATATTAACCAACGCAGACCTGGTTTTGAAAAAAAAGGCAACGGAAATATTTAATGAGGAACTTGAAAATTATTATGATGAAGGGATGGAACTAGACGAATTAGACCTTAATCAAGTTATGCCGAGATTCTGGATTGTTATTGAAAACGCGCAAATCTTACGCATTGACGTTGATGAAGAAACTTCTATTTATGGATTTAAATCCATTCCCCTTAAAGTCAATATGGAGATAAAGAATTTATCTAAAGATAGCATTCTATATAAGATATTCCAAAAAGTCCAAGAACGATTATCAATGGAGATAAATACCGATGAGGATTTTCACCAAATGAGAGAGGCCATAAAGTCTTATTTGTTGGGGCAATCTGTTAAAAATCTAAGAGATATACTGCCACAGGCTGATTCCTCTCTGTGGTTTGAAACGGATATGTTGAACAATTATATGGGCATTTACTTATCGGACGAAGATATGGATTCCCCTATTTCCATAGGAGGACTGTCTATATCCGGGCCCAAAAATATGTATCTAAAACTCGTTTTTCCAAAACCCAATCAAATAGATAAGGATAAAATCCTGAAAGAAATCAAAAACAGGCTAAAACAACTAGGCGAATACGTCTTTTTATTAAACAACGCCCCCGGACATATATACAATGAAAATCCACATAAATTTAAGGAAGTTCTAATGGAAGGACAACCAACAGACTCTAATGTTGTAAAGTTATCGCCTCAAGAACAA
>CAYXYY010000058.1:0-19370 GCA_964469495.1 uncultured Planctomycetia bacterium
ATGTTGGATCACGGGGATAACTATGTCAGTGTGATTGCCGGGCCGGGCAGGTTCTTAGGCCATGTAGGGGATATCGTAAAACAAGGAGACGTTGTTTTGTCATTAAAAGGTGTGTCGAATCCTGTTGTGCATTTTGAAATAAGGCATTATACTAAACCTGTCAATCCTTTACGTTATCTTTCAAGGAAATAGGTATGAATACAAATATAGAATTTGTTGCGCGTAAAAAAGAATTGCAATTGTTATCTAAGAGAATAGAAGGCCACAGCAAAGGTTTTCGGCAGAATGTTGCGCTTTTAGGCATGCCGTATATAGGCAAGAGTTTTATACTCTCACAGGCCATAAAGAAAGCCTCGAAAAATATTATCTGCGCAATTGTAGATGTTAAAAACACCGATAGAACATTTTTTGCCCGCAGTTTATTCTCTTCTCTTTTCTCTTCCGTATTAAGGGAGGAGTTTATGGTTATTGACGATGATTTAGAGGATATGATTGAAAGGGGAAAACCGATTTATCCCAAGTCCATAGATGCTATAAACCACGTTCTTTTATTGGATTGGGAAAGGGATTTTATCAACGCATTTGGCGATATGTTCAATGCCCTGAACCAGATTATAAACGAAACAGGGAAACGCATAGTGCTTGCGTTTGAAAATTTTGAGGCGCTGGAGGATTTTTCCGGGCAGGGCTTGATATTTGAACTTTTATCAAGAGAAATTATCTCAAAGAAAGGGATTATGTTTATTTTGACCAGTTCAAACATAAGAAGGGCAAAAGAGATTCTGGATTCAGACCTATCCTTATTGTTTGGAAACTTTGAGAGAGTGGAAGTTGAGCCTTTGAAATTAGACGCCGGAAGGGATTACGTTTGTTCTCTCCTTCCTGAACACGCGCCTGCTAATATTACAAAGTTCATACTGGCCTTAACAGGGGGAAATCCTTTTTATATAAGGTTAATCTGTGATGAAATGGTTTCAATAAACAATAGAGAAAAGGACCTTTGGCACTGTCTTATTCAAGCCGTTTATAAATTGGTTTTTTCGCCTTATGGAATTTTATATCAACATTTTTGGTCTCAATCTTCTGCCTTAAGCGACGGGCCTCACGGGCCGTCAATGCCTGTGTTTTTGTTGGCGACCAGCAAGGAATCTAATATAGAAAATATGCACAAGCGGTTTAATTGGAAAAGGAACCATCTTCTTCATAAACTAGATGTTTTAAGACGCAAGGGTATTGTATATAAAGACCACGACAATCTCTTTTTTCAAGATGAACTTTTCGCATTTTGGCTAAAGCATGTCTATCGTTATAGAGTAGAGCGCGTGAACATAGACCCTGATTCAGAATTTGCGCGCGCAGAATACATTTTAAGAAGGGAAATAGCCACCTTTATTGAAAAGGAATCAGTTGATGTAAATAAGCGGCTAATACATTTGTTTAAGTCCTTTTCCGAGCAGTTTATATTATTGATAGACGGTAAAAAACACAGATTCTATGAAGTAGATAATATCGTTTGTGAAAATGGATTGTGTATTGCTGTTATGAAAAGAGGGTTCAAATGGGCATTTATGTTTAAGCCGCAATGGACAGAAGATGATATGTTTGAGCTGGTGGAAATGACGCAGGGTTTGGAATTGCATAGAGTCATAGCAATATCTAAACTACAGTTTTCTTCGCCTGTAAAGGTGATTGCAAAACAAAAGAAAATTTGGCTTTGGGGAGTTGACGTGATTAATTATTTATTTGAAGTCCATAATTTGGGGGAGATTGTATGGTGAAAATAGGAGTAGTTTCAGATACGCATGTTCAGACAATGAAGCGCCCAAGCCTTCCGAAGGCGGTTATTGACGGGCTAAAAGGTGTTGATTTGGTTTTTCACGCCGGGGATATTATCTCGCCTAAGATATTGGATCAGTTGCGTGAGATTGCTCCTGTGAAGGCGGTTTGCGGTAATATGGATATGGAATTAAGAGGGACTTTGCCTGAACATCTTATACATGAGGTTGAGGGAGTTAAAATAGGGCTTTCTCATGGTGCGGGCGCTCCTGCAGGTATAATAGACAGACTCAAGCGCCTTTTCAATGGGGACGTGCGTTGCATTGTTTTTGGACATACTCATACGCCAATGGCAGAGGAAATAGACGGAATCTATTTTTTCAATCCGGGGGCAGCTGTGGATAAGGTTTTTAGTTTAGTAAACAGTTATGGTATTCTTACTGTTGATAACGGCGATGTAAAAGGGGAGATCTTTGAAATAGAGGTGGAAGATGAGTGATATCTTATGGGCGCCGTGGAGGCATGCTTATGTTTCCTCTTCGATTGACAATAGGGATAAAAAATGTGTTTTTTGCGATGAGAGATCAGAGCTGTGGCTATTTTCAACAGAGAAAGTCAGGGTATATCTCAATAAATTCCCATACAATAACGGACATTTACTTGTTGCGCCCATAAGGCATGTTAGCGACATAAGTGAACTCTCTAGAGAGGAGTTTCATGCATTGTGGGATGAGGTTATGCGTTGTAAATCTATATTACAGCAGTTAATGTCTCCCGATGGTTTTAACATAGGCATGAACTTGGGCAGGGTTTCAGGCGCCGGCATAGACCAGCATATTCATGTTCATATAGTTCCCCGATGGAATGGGGATACGAATTTCATGCCGGTTATTTCGGATACAAAGGTTATTTCTCAATCTCTTGAGGAATTAAAAAGACTATTGTGTGAAAAACTATCCTGTGGAAAGGCCTAATATGCCTGTTGGTAGAGTAGGGCAATTAGAATGCGGACTTGCCAACTATGCTGTTTTTAGCAAGGACTCAAAAGGCCGCAGGTTTCCGGAAGAGCGGCATCCTTATAGAACTGCCTTTCAGAGAGACAGAGAACGTATATTGCATTCCGCAGCGTTTCGTAGATTGGAATATAAGACCCAAGTTTTCATATGCCATGAAGGCGATTATTTTAGAACGAGATTAACCCATACGCTTGAGGTTGCGCAAATAGCAAGGGCAATAGGCGCTGCTTTAGGGTTAAATACGGATTTAATAGAGGGCCTTGCTCTGGCCCATGATATTGGACATACTCCTTTTGGGCATCAAGGGGAAGATGTTTTAGACGAGTTGATGAAGGACGATGGCGGGTTTGAACACAATATCCATGCGCTTCGCGTAGTCGACGTTCTGGAAGAAAGATACATCGACAGGCAGGGATTAAATCTCTCATGGGAGATGAGAGAGGGGATTATCAAACATTCAAAGAGATATGCTAATTTATCAGATTACCATGAAGAATTTGGCAATTGTCCTCCTCATTTAGAGGCTCAAGTAGTGGAAATCGCAGATGAAATCGCCTATGATTCCCATGATAT
The DNA here is from genome assembly GCA_964469495.1 of uncultured Planctomycetia bacterium. Lineage (GTDB taxonomy): Bacteria > Omnitrophota > Gorgyraeia > S143-82 > S143-82 > CAYXYY01. The sequence continues at coordinate 3,366 of CAYXYY010000058.1, forward strand.
TGACGATGCCATACGTTCGGATTTGATTAGTATAGACAGGCTTTTAGAGGCAGTTCCTTTATGTTTGCGGCTTTTGAAAGACATATTGGCTAAACATTCGAGAATAAGCAACGAGATGTTAAGACATTATATCGTCAGGGCTATTATAAATTATTTTGTGGATTCATTAATAAGCTCTTTACATGGTGCCTTGTTAGAAAGTAAAATAACTAACGCTCAATCAATAAGAGAACTGCCTGATAGGATAGTGTCTTTTCCCGGACAAGTGGAGGCCGATAGAAGAGACTTAAGGCGGTTCCTTATGGACAATGTATATAGAAATGTTAACGTGCAAAAGATAGCCCAAGAGCACGGAGAAAAACTGCGGTGTATTTTCATGGCATATTGTAATAATCCGGAGCTTATGCCCGGGCATTTTTTAGAAAAGATAAATAAAGGGCAACCCTTGAAACGTGTGGTATGTGATTATGTGGCTGGAATGACAGATAGGTATGCGTTAAATGAGCACAAAAGGATCTGCAAATAAAATAAAAAAATACAAGTTGGCCTTGTCAACGATACATACTATTTACAGGCTCATAAATTCCACGTGGAATTTAAGAGAGTTTTTGCTCAAGGTTTCTTTGCTTATTATCCAGATTTTAGATGCCCATAGGTGTAAGATCGTAATGTTCGACAAGGATTCAGATGAAGTCGAATTGGAATTAAGCGTTGACAGAGAAAAAAACAGGCAGGTCTCAGAGATAAGAAGGCACATATCTGAACTAAAGGACGTTGAAAAGAGGGTTCTGCAGGGAGAAATAGTATTGAAGGGAAATGTATTGGCCGTTCCGCTCTTCCTAGAGGATATAATAGGCGCTATTATTGTCCAAAAGCAGAAAACAGATGCATTTGACATATCCGATCAAGAAGTCATGATGACCCTTTCCGAGCAATTAGTCATGGGTATAAGAAACTTCCAGATGTACGAGGCTCAGGAAAAGGTGATACTTGGGACGATAGCATCGCTTATAAATACGTTAGAGGCCAGAAAGATAGGAGGACAGCACAGGCATTTGAGATATTTTTCCGATATAGCTATGGCAATAGTCGATGAACTTGGAGGTGTATCTGAGCGGGAGGCTCAGGCAATTCGTTATGCCGGCCTTTTACACGTTATGAGTATGATGAATTTGCCGCTTGAGATCCTGAACAAAGAGGATAAACTTAGCGGTGAAGAATATGAAATAGTTAGAAAACATCCGGTTGAAAGTGTGGAATTAATAAAGAATATGGAGATATTGAAACCAGCTATACCGATACTTATGCATCATCATGAACGTTATGACGGACACGGATATCCTTCCGGCCTTAAAGGCGACCAAATACCTTTAGGGGCAAGGATTTTGGCTGTTTTGGATGCGTTTGAGGCCATGGTTTTTGACAGGCCGTATAAGAGCCGTCTCACTGTGGAAGAGGCGAAGAAGGAATTATGGCGGCAGAGATCCAGCCAGTTTGATCCAGAAGTCGTTGAGGCGTTTTTAAGGGCATTGGAGCGGCTAAGTGTAAAGGAACAATTGATGCAGGAAGGCGTAAAATTGAAATAATAGGGGGCATGGAATGTCGGATTTGTTTTCGCAATATTCTAAAAGCAGAAAAAGGGTCAAAGACCTTTCCCATGGTTTATACATTAGTCCGGAGATATTTATCACCATAGTCATATTATATTTTTTATCGCTCGTGGTTGTGTTTTCTTGGGGAGTGAAAAGAGGCAAGGCAATTGTCCATCGTGAGATAGAAGAGGGTATGTATCAGGACGTCAATACGACAGTCGCAGCAGATGATTTCAAGAAATCAGATAAAGAATCCGTTAAAAAGCAAGCATCCAATAGCGAGGAGATTAAAGACGCGCCGGCGTTGAACCAGCCGGAAGCGGCCGTCAATAGCTCTGTTCCTGAAAAAGGCAATCGTAATTATGCCGTCCAGTTGATTGTATATAAGAGTCAGAGATATGCTGACAAAGAAATAGAATGGCTCAAGGCCAATAAATATCCCTTTATAAAAGAGCAAAAGAATGGTAAAATAATAATTTCAGCCGGGCCTTACGGCAAGGATGAGGCAAAGTTTCAAATGCAGAAATTAAGACAGAGGTATAAGGATTGTTTTGTTAAATTGCTTAAAAAGTAGGAGGAATAAATATGTCTGTTCATCCAAGTTTAAAGATGAGGGCGACTGCCAAGAAGCGTTCTGTTCTTAAAAGAATAGAGAGGTTGAAACTGCTTTTATCTGCCGAAATATGGTCAAAAGATGAAGACGTTTTTGGGCTTCCAAAGACCGACCCTTTAAAAATTAAGGCAAAAACCAAGTAAAGGCATTTGCCGAGATTGGCTATGAAGGTAAAACCATTATTAGCTGTTGTCTTATCTTTTGTATTGTGTTCTTGTGTTGCTTTTGCCGAAGGCAATATGCCTTTTTGGGGCAAAATAACGAAAGATGAGATAAATTTAAGGGCGGATGCGGGAATCAATTCACAGATATTAAAAAAATTGCCCAAGGGTTTTGTCGTGAAGGTTATTGATTCGGCATATGAGTGGTATAAAGTCTCATTGCCTCTTGACGTGAAGGCGTACGTCTATAAAAAATATGTCTCAATAGAAGGCCATTCTGTAGTTATTACTGGAAATTCGGTTAATGTAAGGGCTTGCGCTGGTATCCAGTGCCCTATATTAGGACAGGCCGACGAAGGGGATAAATTTAGATTATGCGGGGAAAAGGACAATTGGGTTTGTGTGTTTGGGGGCAAGAACCTGCATGCATGGGTGCATAAGCGCTTTGTAGAACCGGTGAATAGGACTGCTTTATCTGCGCAAAAAGAACCTAAAAAGCAGGTAATGGAGCCACTGGAAAAAGAGCAGAGAGCGGATGTCAATGTTGTTGAACAGTCTGTGAAACAGGCCGAGGTAAAAGAAGAGGCCGCAGATAACAAACAGTCAAAAGACATGCCGATTGCAATAGGCCTTCTGGCGAAAGTAAAGGCCTCAGGCAAGTATGCATATGCAATAATGGATGGCGATGGAAGGATATTGTATTGGCTTGATGGAAGAGACATCTTATTTAGGATATTTAAGGGTGATGGCGTAAAGGTTTTTGGAAAAATAAAAGACAAGACTTACAGGGATTTGCCTGTAATAAAAGTCAAGAAAATAGAGAGGGTGAAGTAATGTATAAGATTACATTAATTCCGGGCGACGGGATAGGGCCGGAGGTTACAGCTGCTGCAAGGCAGTGTATAGACGCTATCGGTGTGGAGATAGAATGGGAAGTGATAAATGCCGGCCAAAAGGCGCTTGAAGAGACTGGCAAACTAGTGCCGAATGAACTGTTGGACTCCATTAGGCAAAACAAAATCGCTTTAAAGGGCCCGATTATCACTCCGATAGGTACTGGATTTCGTTCTGTAAACGTATTTCTTAGAAAGGAACTTGACCTGTTTGCCTGTTTAAGGCCGGCCAAAATATATCCCGGTGTAAACAGCCGTTATAATGATGTTGATATAGTTGTCGTCAGAGAAAATACAGAGGACCTTTATGCAGGTATAGAGTTTCAGGAAGGCACAGAGGCAGCCTTGAAATTAATAGATTTTGTAGAGAAAAGCAATGCAGGCAGTATTCGTTCTGATTCCGGTATCAGTTTAAAGGCCATATCTCGTTTTGGGACCGAACGAATCGTGCGGTTTGCTTTTGAATATGCATTAGCGAATAATAGGAAAAGGGTGACGTGTGTGCAAAAAGCAAATATCCTAAAATTTTCAGACGGGTTATTTTTAGAGGTCGCCAGAGAAGTTGCCAAAGACTATGAAGGCAAAGTTGAGTTTGAAGATTTGTTGATAGACAATACCTGTATGCAGCTTGTACAACGGCCAGAGAGATTTGACGTATTAGTTTTGCCGAATTTGTATGGTGATATAGTTTCCGATTTATGTGCTGGGTTGGTTGGCGGATTAGGCGTTGCCCCGGGTGCAAATATAGGCAGGGACATAGCCGTATTTGAACCCGTACATGGTTCTGCGCCTAAGTATGCAGGGTTGAATAAGGTCAATCCTATGGCTACTATACTTTCAGGAGTTATGATGTTGGAACACATAGGAGAAACAGATGCGGCAAGACGCCTTGAACAGGCATTGAGCCAAGTATTAGAAGAAGGCGAGTCTCTTACGTATGATCTCCTTCCTGCAGATAAACAAGAAAAGGCCGTAGGCACAATGGAAATGGCGGAGGCAATATGCCGAAAATTACGATCGTAGGCGCAGGCAATGTAGGGGCCTCTGCATGCAGCTGGATTACTGCGTTTAATCTGGCAGACGTCGTTTTAATAGACAAAAATGCAGGCCTTGCAAAAGGCAAGGCAATGGACATATCCGATGCAATGAGAATCTTCAACAGCAACAGAAAAATTACAGGCACGGACGATTTTTCTATGGCTGAAGGGAGTGAGATAATAGTTATCACTGCCGGCCTTGCCAGAAAACCGGGGATGAAGAGAGAGGATCTGCTGTCTGCAAACGCGCAGATAATTAAATCAATAAGCGATAATATCAAAAAATACGTTTCCGAAGACACACTTTGGATTTGTGTGACCAATCCGTTGGATATAATGACGCTATTATTATATAAATATGGTGGTATTGCAAAAGACAGATTATTTGGAATGGGAGTAAATCTAGACAGCGCGCGAATGGCCAATATTGCCGCTGAAGAAACCAATATGCCGAGGGTAAATTTTTCTCCGATAGTATTGGGAGCGCATGGTAAGGATATGTTTCCCGTTGCGGGGAGCTTATCTGTTTTTGGATTTAACGTATTGGACGAGAAAGAAACTGAGAAGATATTAGTCCGCACGTCTAATCGCGGAGCTGAGATAGTTGAGGCATTTGGCAGCGGGAGTGCATATTTTGCCCCGGGCGCTGCAATATATCAATTGGCAAAAGCGATATTAAATAACGAGAACGTTATAATTCCTGCTTCTGTTATTGTAAAAGATGAGCTGGACTTGGCAGAGGAATCTGCTATAGGTATGCCTGTAAGAGTGGGCGGTTCAGGATGGGCAATAGAAAATAGTATAAAGTTTGATAGCGATGTAAAGCAAAGTTTACAAAAAGCGGCGCAGGAAGTAAGCAAATCTCTAAGTATTATTTTATAAAACGCATCATGGAAGACAGGGACAGATTCTTTATGGAACAGGCCTTTAAACAGGCGCTTATTGCCTATAAAAAGGACGAAGTCCCTGTTGGAGCTGTTATCGTAAAAGACGACGTGATAATTGCCAGGGCGCACAACCAAATGAATTCTCTAACAGACCCAACAGCGCATGCGGAACTGATTGCTATTACAATGGCCTGTAATGGACTAAATACCTCTATATTAAGTGATTGCCTCTTGTATAGCACATTAGAACCTTGTATAATGTGTAGCGGAGCGATTGTTCTTTCACGAATGCAGAGCGCAATTTTCCCTCTAAAAGACGATAGATTTGGAGGTATAACCTCTGTGTGTAATACACTTGACATTGAAAAGATGCACAGGGTTTCTTGGCGCAAGATTAACGCCTTTGAAGCAGATTCTAAGGAATTGCTTAGGAAATTCTTTTCCAAAAAGCGCAAAATAAACCAAATGGAGAGGTGGCTGAGTGGTTGAAAGCAGCTGCCTGCTAAGCAGTTGACTGCCGCAAGGTGGTCCGCGGGTTCGAATCCCGCCCTCTCCGCCAAATTTTCAAAACACCCTTGACACGCATTAGTGCAGGCAGTATAATTAGACTCTATAAAACAATTTAAAATAAGATATATTAAGTAGGAGGTTTTGAAGATGCGCAAGTTAATGAGTGTGTTTTGGTCGTCGGTGTTGTTGTTATCCGGTTTTTCTGCAAACGGTTATGGTTTTAATTCTGCCAGCGGGTTTAGCCCTAAATTTTCAAAACGCCCTTGACACGCATTAGTGCAGGCAGTACAATTAGACTCTATAAAACAATTTAAAATAAGATATATTAAGTAGGAGGTTTTGAAGATGCGTAAGTTAATGAGTGTGTTTTTGTCGTTGGTGTTGTTGTTATCCGGTTTTTCTGCAAACAGTTATGGTTTTAATTCTGCCAGCGGGTTTAGCCCTTTTGGAATTTCTGTTGAAGGGGCGCAGGTTTCCATATTGTTGGGGCCGAAGGTTGATTTTGATAAACAAGGCGTGTTGTCTGATTTGATTTTTTTATCTATTTCAGATGCAAGCCAGTTCTGGGTCAATTTAGGTGTTGTAGATTCCATTAAAGGGCTTGGCGGAAGGGCGATGCTTGTCAGTGATATAGGCAGGCGTTTATTTGAGGCAGATTTGCGCTTAAAAGAGGATGCAAAAGATATCCTGCAAAAGGAGATGATTGCCTTTGATGAGGTTGATGAACTTGAGGATTATCAGTTTAGGTTTTGGGTTGAGCCTGATAAGGTGGAGGTTCTTAAAGAAGATGATAGATTTTTGGTAAGGGACGTGAAATTAAGGGTAATGCATGAAAGCCAAAATGGTGAATTATCGGGGCTTCTTAAGAGGGTTGCGGGAAGGCTTACGGAGAGAGTAAACAAAGATGATGCGTATAGAGATGTAAGGTTAATAGGGGCTGAAGTTGCGCTTTCCTCTATTTTGAGGAAGCATTTTTCAAAGGAGGCATTGCAATCTGTATTTTTAAATACCAGTATGTTTTATGATGCTATTTCTTATTGGAGCAAAGCCGATGCGCTGATCAAGTACGTATCTACATTTCAATCAGAGTCAGATCTTGTAATCGGAGGTTATGATTTTACAGGGATAGGTGAATTTTTGCAGATATTGCCACAGGAAATAAGAGAACAATATGTCAAGGCAAAGACCATAACGATAGGGGATCTTGAAAAGATAACGTCGGCACTGCTCGATAAGTGGCGGGGTGAGTTAATAAAAGATTCTCAAGATAAGGCGAAATTTGCCGGAGAGGGGCAAAATCCGACTATAAAGCAGGATAGATATCTTGAAAATATACTTAAAAAATGGGGGAAGGAGTCAGGGGATAACGGAAACAATAACACGCAAGGAAGTGAAAAAGATGATTTTGAGGAGATTTTAGACGTATTAAGCTATAGCCTTGATAGAGAACAGAGGCTTACGCCTGATAGGGCATTATTATACCTGCATGCCTTTGGTATTATCGCAATAAATGAAAGTGAGCCGGATAGTAAATGGCATCTTGCGATTACAAAGGTTATCTCAAAGGTAAAAGGAGATGTTTTATCTGATATTGAGTGGGATATACCTGCTGCGGTTGCCTTTTGGAGATGGGCAAAAAATGAATTAGAGACAAATAAGAACAACAGCATTGCTTATAGCCTATTGAAAAAAATTTTTGATGGAAAAGACAAGGTTCTGTATGAGGGGTTTAAGCGGGTGCCAGATATAGTGTTTAAAGGCCTTAAGCTCCTTGACGATGAATTTAAAGAGAGGATAAAGGATTATTTTTCTGGTGTTGTTAAAAGCACAAGGCCTGAGGATTTTTACAAAAAGTTGTTATTGCGAAGGGTCTTTAAAATAACTGAAGAGACTGGACCTTTTTCACCAGAGGAACGTGACTTATTGGGTAGACAAAATGAAAGGACCGCTGAATTTTTGCGTGATAAATATCTTTTCTGGGATAAAGATGCGCGATTAATGTTATTTTTGTTTTCCTTCTCTTTGCTGTCTTTTTTGTTTTCATCGTACGTTATATTAGAGGGATTGACAAAACCTTGGGGACTAGTTAGTTTAGTAGTGACTATGCTTCTGTGTTTTTCTGAATTTGCAATGTTTATATCGGGAGTTTCTCTTACCTCAAAAAAAGAGAAACTCAGTATGAATGGACTCAAGGGTATATTCCCGTCTAAGAAATTCAAGAAGGAATCACGTCCTCTTTGGGATGGTATATTAAAAAGCGAGTTTGTGTTTCGTATTTTAGATGGATATTTAGATCAATATGATGATAATGCTTTTTTAAGTGTACACGGTGACCTGGGAAATTATGTTCTTAAAAATTACAGAGATATTCCTTTGGAAGTATTGGTTGTAACTGTTTTATTGTATAATGGGTTTAAGACAAAGGACACCCGCAATCTATTATTATACGCATATAGAAAACTAAAGGAACAAGGCCTATCATTTGAGGATATAGCATATAATGTGTATCTTATAAAAAACGTAATCGTTCTTAATGGGGGGTATCGAGACGTTTATAGAGACGTTTATAGAGATATTAGGGAAAAATATACCTTTCCTTTGAAAGGTGAAGATCCAAATGAGATAGAGGATTTTATGGAGTCATTGTATAGACTTGAGCATTCTGTTGATTGGAATGAAGGGGAGGTTGCTAATTACTTAAAATCCTTTGTCGCAAAAAGATTGTTAAGGGCTGGTGGGAATGATAACCGGGATAAAGGACGTATGGCAAACATAGGCGATTTGGAGGTTAAGGATGTGGAGGCTAAGTCTAAAGAGCCCCTATCTATACTCAATACAGCTTTGGATAATGTGGATGACCGTTATCCTGAGATTGGTAAATTGAGTAATTTTGCTAAAGAAAATATAGATAAGGGGATTTTTAATCTTTATTCCTTTTCATCAGTGAAATATAAGGGCGGCAGGATATTTATCGCAAAGGCAGAAGAGGGCGCGATTATCATATCTGATAAGTTTATTGATAATGACATTGCTTTGTCCCACGAGGTAATGGAATGGCTTGATAAGACAGGCAGGATACATGCATATATAGATGGAGAGAGCGTTGTGATAAAAGATGCGTTAAGCGGAGAGGTTTTGATAAAAAAGTCATATAAAGGAGAAGTTTTACCTAAAAAGTGGATTGATGAGGCAAAGAAGGGTAATACGCATTATGCCTTGCGCATCTTGCAAAGGACTATTTTTGGAGAAGAAGATGCGCAGTTGAGCGGAAAGATAAGGCTGTTAAAGTTAATCTTGTCAATGAAAGGAAAAGATGTAAGTGATGAGGATATAGCAAGCGCATTTGATTATATCGGAGTAGATGTAAAGGAGTTTTTAGGCGCTGTCCCGTCAGATAAAACAAATATAAATCCGGCAGTGTTTAGGGATATTGTAAATGAGATACAATCTGACGATGAATTATCTGCATATCTGCAGTTTATAAGCAAGGCAGGTGATTTGGTTCTTTCTCTATCGGATAGGGATTTAGGAGAGGTTTCTGATGCGCTTGAGTCAGCGATAGATGAAGGAGAGGCTATTTCAGGTGAGGAACTTACCGCCCTTTTAGTAAAAGGCGCGCAGTCAGATAAGGCATCATCACCAAAGGCCCCCGGCGGAATCCTCTTATATACAATTTAACCAATAGCAGAGAAGTGAGACTAATCTCTCCAGAAAGATTTAGTCTCACTTTTTGGGAAATTTAAAAATAAAAAAGGTTGTTTTTGTTAAGGCACAGTGATAAACTAACATATTAAAATATTAAAAAGGAGTTTTTATGAAAAAGGTAATTTTTTTATTATTTATTGCTTCTTTTGTTTGGTGTATTAATTTTGTTCCCAAGGCCTTTGCTGTTTCCTTTTCCATAGATAGCGTTTCAGAATATGACTATCCTTATTTAGAGGCGATTAGACCAAGAGGTACTGTCTCAAAAATAGATAATGGCCGTGTTATTGGCACTGTTACTGAAAAATTTTGGTATGCTGCACGTCGAATATATCACGATAGAAGGCGTGGTTTTGTATTAGACCTTTCCTCTGGTAATGTAGAATACCTGCCAGTAATACATCCTAATGCCCCTTATTATTATGAACCATATGGTATTAAGGGCGATAAGGTGGTGGGTTTTAGAACGGATAATGTAGGGTTTGTATATAATTTAAGTACTGGTGAGGAAAATAATGCGCTAAATCCGGATAGAAACGCATATCCTTATGGGCGGGTATATTTAACTGATGTATGGGATGTGCAAGGTAAGTATGTTGGATATTTAAGTTATTCGAAGTCACACCGTACATACGAGATAGGTGCTATTGCAGAATGTTCTGGGTATCCTTGTGAGGGAGAGGCTGGTTGCCCTTGTGATCGCTGGCTTAATGTGAATGTCTTTGACGATATCTCGGGAAGGATTATTATCAAGGCAGTTGACGGAGATATATTTGTGGGCAGCCGTTATGGTGGTTATTCATCTTTTTTGTATAATACGGTAACAGGAGATTATGAGATCTTCGACAGAAATAACTTCCCTGAGCAAGTAAACAGAGTTTTTTTCAAGGATATTTCAAATGGTATAGTTGTCGGATATGCTCAGAAGCTGTATGTAAACAACGGTGTTTACCCGTTTATATTTTATGATGATGACTTTTACCTGTTAGATCAAAATCTTATAAGAAACTATGGATATCCCATTAGTATTGATGGCAGAGACGTCCTTTTTAATTCTGAAAATAAGATATACGTGGGGCATTTAAAGGCAGAAGGCCTTGTCCCAGAGCCACCATCTGTTTTTCTTTTGTTTTTAGGGCTATTTGTTTTCTTGCCTTTATTAAAAAAGATATCCTTTCCCAATTGAGAAGTGAGACTGTTTTCTCCAGAAACATTTGGTCTCACTTTTTGGCTTTTCCCCTGTTTTAAAGGAGAAGTGAGACTGTTTTCTCCAGAAACATTTGGTCTCACTTTTTGGGAGGATTCTAAATAAATATGCTGGCCTTTTACAATCGAAGTTTATGCCTTCACATTTTTATTTCGTATTTCAATATAACGAATACAGCGTGATATAATAAAGGAAAATGCCGAATGTTATACTATAAAAGAAAGATTGGATGAGTCGATTGTTGAGGACATAAAATTATAATGAAGGAAATAGAATAAATAATAGGCCTGATCAGGCTTGGTATAAAGCTAAATGGTTCGAAACGGTAGTGTTGTGATTTAGACGGGGAAGAATTTTAATGTGTAAAAACAGGAAATGACAAATTGAAAATAGCAGAGATTATAAAACAATCTGAGTGTAGGAAATTTGAATTTAAGGAAAAATTGCCTGCAAAAGCGGATTTATATAAAACCGTTATTGCCTTTGCAAACGATGCAGGTGGAGAAATTTTTATAGGAATTAAAGATAATCCAAGAAAAGTTGTGGGTGTGTCCGAAGAAAGCATCACAAAGGTAGAGGAGCAAATCAGCAGTATCATTCACGATAATTGCAGCCCGATAATTTTGCCTGATATTTTCTCTGTAAATTATCAAGGAAAACATATAGTAATAGTAAGAATCTATAAGGGGAGTAATTCCCCATATTTTATTAAATCTAAAGGGAAAGAAAAGGGAACATATATTCGTGTTGGATCAACAAATCGACTTGCTAGTAAAGAAATAATAGAAGAATTGGAAAGGCAAAAACAAAATATTTCGTTTGATTCTTTGCCAGTGTATTCAAAAAAAGTAGAAGAATTAGATATTGCTGTCTTCCGAAAACATTTTGAAGAAGAAACGGGAGAAAAGTTTACAAAAGCCGTTATGAGAAAAATGGAGTTAATATCTAAAGAACAGAACAAAGAATTTCCTACAAATGCATTGGTTCTGTTATCAAGTGATGAAATCAGGAAAAAACTTTTTCCTTACGCTAAAATAGAATGCGCGAGATTTAAAGGAACCGTTCCAGGAGATTTTATAGATCAAAAATCTATTGAAAATCCGTTAAGCCTACAGGCCGAAGAAGCATATAAATTTGTTTTAAGGAATATTTCTAAAGGGTCAACCTATGAAGGAGTTTATAGAAAAGATAGATGGGAGTATCCGATAATTGCTATTCGTGAGGTTATACGAAATGCAGTAATTCACCGGGATTATTCATTAAAGGGTAAAGACATTAAAATTGCCATATTTGATGACAAGATAGAAATTACAAGTCCAGGGAAACTTATGCCGACCATAGATTACAACGATATGGAATCCGGACAATCCGATATAAGGAACAAAATACTAGCCCCAGTTTTTAAAAAACTTGGAATTATAGAGCAGTGGGGCAATGGACTAAGGTTAATAGCAAAAGAGCTCGAAAAGTATCCGGAAATAAAAATGGAATGGAGCGAACCGGAATTTGCTTTTAGAATAACCTTTGTCAAAGTTAATTATGGACAAGAAAAGGAGAAGGGGAAATCGGTTGTTGCGAGTAATTACAAGGGATTACGGACGATTACGGACGATTATGGACGATTACGGACGATTATGGATAATTATAAAGAATTAGAAACAGAAGAAAAACAGATACTTATCTATCTGTTAGACAATGAAAAAGTTAAGAGGAAAGAAGCGGTTAAATTGCTTAATCTGGGAAAATCCAAGACCTATGATGTTTTGGATTCATTGGTCAAAAAAGGACTTATACTGAGAAAAGGCAGAGGCAGAGGGACCTATTATATCTTAAAGGGGGAATAATTGGGAAGGAGAATAGCAAAAGAAATTGTTCTTTTAGTGAGACTCTGCTCTCCAGAAACATTCAGTCTCACTTTTGAGGCATTGGGCCTTTTGGGGATCTGGCAATGTAGGCAAAGTAATCAAAGTATTTTCTCCATAGTATCTCTGATGAGCCAAATGTGTTTTCTCCATAAAAATAATCTACCAATGCCTCTCTGACTCTAAGCAGTTCTTTTAATGCAGGCCATCTTTTTTGTTCTACCAAGCAGGGGACCGTCAGGTCTATCAGTTCCAATGCCCGATGGAATGCGCTTTCGGAATGGTTTTCTCTGCCCTTTTTTTGCCAATTGAGAGCCCTGCTGACTTCGCTTCCAATGTTTGCCATTTGCTCTGCAAAGGACATTTTTGCCCAGCGCCCTTGTGCAAGTTCTTTGTGTTGAAAAACTAATCTTTTATCCATTGATAAACAATCTCTTTTATTTTTTCTTGTGTTTCTTCTGACTCAACCCCTCTTGTCATGTTGTTTTGTGCCGGCCTTAGGTTTATCATTGAGTCAAATTCAATGAATTCTTCTCCTTGAAATTCCGGATATAGATTTATTCCCCATAAATCATACTGATCAGAGCCATTTTTTAAAAGTAGTTCTTCCAAATCAGAGTGGAGTTCCGCATCTATTGCAATTATTTCTTTTTTAACATCAACAACGGCTTTGACTAAACTCATAAAGGAGTTTTGAGACAGGTTTTTAAGTTCATCTATAGTTATTTTTTCTTTTAAGATTCTCATCAGCGCCTTTCAGATTAAAGATTTTTCCTTTCGGTTAAGTATCATTATATATTTTTATATAGTCACCGCAATAGGAAAATCCCATATTGTTTGGTTTTGTTGAGAAGTTTTGATAAAATGTCTTTATGGAGGAAAAGTTAAGGCGGGCCATAGATGTGTTGAAAGGCGCAAAGCGGGTTTGTGCCTTTACTGGCGCAGGGATCTCTGTTGAAAGCGGTATCCCTCCGTTTCGGGGCAAGGACGGGCTTTGGAGTAAGTTTGATCCGATTATCTTGGATATAAATTACTTTTTGCGTAATCCAGATAAGTCTTGGAGGTTAATAAAACAGATATTTTATGACTTCTTTGGCAAGGCAAGGCCTAATCCCGGGCATTATGCATTGGCTGAATTAGAGAGAAAACAGGTTGTTAGGGCTATAATTACGCAGAATATTGACAATTTGCACCAGGAAGCGGGCAGTAAGGTGGTTTACGAGTTTCACGGCAATAGCAGGGATTTGGTCTGTATAGATTGCGCAAGGAAGTTTCCTGCAAGAGAAAAGGTTGGGGCAGATCTGCCTCCAAGGTGTGATAACTGCGGGGGATTATTGAAACCCGACTTTGTGTTTTTTGGCGAGCCTATTCCAGAACCTGCAAGGAGCCTTTCTTCTAAAGAGGCCGAGATTTCAGACGTGTTTCTGGTGATAGGCACGACAGGTGAGATACAGCCTGCCTCTATGATTCCGTTTTTGGCAAAACAGAATATGGCCTTTATTATAGAAGTCAATATAGAGGAATCTAATTATACACGCTCTATTACGGATGTTTTCCTCCGCGGAAAGGCCTCTGAAGTGCTTTCTGTCATAGTAGGTGAAATATGAGCAGGAAACGTTTATTGATGTTGTTGTTATTGTTGTTTGCCCCGTTGGTTGAGCCGATGACAGGTTCAACGCCTTTATGCCAATTAAATCTGATTAATTATTTCTTGTTTGTTTTGTTGTATGGTGTAGGGGCGTTAATGGCAAGAGAACTCTTTGTTAGATATAAGTCATATCTTTCTTTGGCCCTTATTGGTATTGCTTATGGGATATTTGAAGAGGGCCTTTTGACGCAGTCATTTTTATATCCGGGTTATCCGGATGTCGGGAGTTTGTCTTTGCGGGTTATGTTTTTGGGCGTGCAGTGGATGTGGGCAGTTAAATTAATATGGCTTCATATGACTATAAGTATTATGGGTGTTTTGTTTATTGCCCATACGCTTTTCCCTGATGAATCCAATGAGGTTTTGCTTGGCAGAAAGGGATGGATTATGTCAATCTTATCTTGGGTTGTCTTATTAGGGATATGGATGTCTATGATAATTACGAGAAAAGGTGTTTATAATGGATATGATTTTCATATTATGCCGTTTTTATTTTTATTAGGATGTTTCTTTGCTTTCTTATATGTTGCCTATTTAGTTCGCGACAATGAAGTTAGGCTAAGTGAATTAAGGCCTATGCCAGTTGCGGTGTATTTTTTCGCCGGTTTTTTTGCCCAGATGGGGAATGTGTTTATTCCGGATCTACTTGTTGCTATGCATATAGGGGATGGTTTGGTGTTTATTTATCAAATTATGTTTTTTACCGCAATTATGGCCTTTATGCGGTATTTTTTATTAAATAAATATGTGAATCGGTTTCGCGTAGCGGTTTTTGTATTTGGAAACCTGTTTTTCTTTTTAGTATTGCAATTATTAGCCAAATTTGTATTCCACATTCCGGGGATGAATTGTTCTTTGCTGAATGTCTTAGTTTTTGGATTGCTGTTGTCCCTCTGGCTTTGGAGGGTGTATATAGGAGGATTGCGCAATGAATAGATTTGCTGTTGTTGTTAATTGTATGGATGGAAGGGTTCAAGAGGCGGTTATAGATTATGTCAGGGCCATGGTGGCGTTGTTTATGTGGATATGATTACTGCGCCCGGGCCAAGTAAGATTTTAGCAGATGCGCAGGATAAAGAGACGATTAATCACATAAGGAGATGCATTGAGATATCTGTAAATAAGCATAAGTCAAATTTGGTGGCAGTTGTTGGCCATTATGATTGCGCGGGAAATCCCAATCCAAAAGACATCCAGTTAGGCCGCATAGAGGGCATCTGTTGAACAAATTAAGAGTTGGTTCCTAATATAGAGGTTATTGGCCTGTGGGGAAATAAAGACTGGCATATTGAAGAGGTTGAGGTAAATAAAACTCCCCGGTGAGGACTCGAACCTCAAACCTAGTGGTTAACAGCCACCCGCTCTACCTATTGAGCTACCGGGGAATAACACACTATTCAATAATTATATACATTTATTAGAACTTATCAAGTAAAATATAAGTTTTCCTTTAATAAATCTAATCACAGATTTTTTTTGGATCTTCGTTCCATCCCAAAGGACATAAAGATATCTCTTTGATAAACACCCTATTTTTTCTCTTAAAAATCCACATAATTTTATATATGATAATCCAGGATAAAAAAGGGATTGGCACGGACATGGTTCCACTGGTTAGTATGGTATTTATATAACAAATCTGCGGCATAATCAAGATCTATTGGAGGCATTCTAAAAAAGAGATCGGAGATATTGGGTTCTTTTTCTTTAGCCAATTCATAAGGTGTTTTGTTTTCTTTATAAGTGTTAGTTCGTTTTAGATTAAAGAATAGTTGATAACAATAGACTTTTTGCATAAACTCTTCTCTTGAATGGAAATGTTCTATTTCAAAGAATTCTCTTTCAACGATATCATGGAATGTTTCCACGTCTGCCTGCATTCTGTGAGCTCCA
>CAYXYY010000059.1:0-54335 GCA_964469495.1 uncultured Planctomycetia bacterium
CACCTCTTTCGTATTATCCGTTGAGCCGTCGTCAACGATAATCAATTCCCAATCCGTAAACGTCTGCGCTAAGACAGAATCAATTGCCTCTCCAATATACTTTGCGCAGTTATATGTGGGCATTATTATACTAACTTTAGCCATCAAAACAACTCCTTATACACCTCCAAAGTCTTTTTCGCCGTCCTTTCCCAAGTAAATTCATTCGCTTTATTATATCCCTTTTTAATTAAATCTTGCCTTAATTTATCATTGGTAAGCAAATTGTAAACACCTTCAGCGATGGCATCTGTATCTTTTGGATCAACTGCAATCGCAGAATCACTAAAAAGCTCACCTAAAGCAGTGACATTGGAAGTAACCACAGGCACTCCGCACTTCATAGCCTCTAAAACCGGCAAACCAAAGCCTTCGTAAAAAGAAGGGAAAACAAAAACTTTTGCAGCGCTCAACAACTTTGAAACAATTTTATCTGGATCAGGAATATAAATAATATCTGATTTTAAATTAGATTCATTTATTCTTTTCTCAACCATCTCAATCGCATTTCTAGGTTTCCCGGCCAGAATTAATTTTAGTTTGCAGAATTCATGGTGATTTTTTATTTTGGAAAATGCATCTAATATCCCGAGAACATTCTTACCCGTAGTAATAGCCCCCAAAAATAAAATATAATCTTCCTCTTTTCTTAAACCTAAAACTCGTTCTTTAAATCTATAAAGTTCATTAACATTTTTAATTGGTTTTATTCTGTTGCCCACACCTTGGAAAACTATCCTTACTTTTTTTTCATCCAATTGCGGAAAAGTTTCCATAAGAACAGATCTAACATAATTAGAAATAACTATGATTCTTGCAACCCTAGGCAAATAATGCGTCACAATCTTGTAATAAAGAGATGAATACTGATCCTTATACAAGATAAAAGCTAAATCATGAATCGTCATAACCGTCCTATCCTCAATTCCAGAAATACACCTATAAGCAGTGCTATGAAATATAAAATCAGCATTAAACTTAGAACGCAACTTAGGAGAAATAAAAAACCTATCATATAATCTCTTGCGCAAAGAAAAATAATACTTGTTATACAAAGGCAATACATCGCTACTAATGTTTATAAAATCTGCCCTTTTCCCATAGTATATAGGCAATAAAGACACATCATCACCACAGAGATTTTTCAAATTAGAAAACAACTCCTTCTGATAGACACCTATACCCGTTAATTGAGGCTCTAAAGAACGTGAAATATCTAACAAAACATTCAAAAGAAACACCTCCTAATAAACGATCTCCACGCCCATATATTACATAAATGGGCTTGTATAGATCTTTTCAAGAAAAAGCAAATACGACGACGATATATTTCCCTATTTTTCCTAATATAGTAATCTGCTATCCATTCTAAAGAAGAAGACAACTTCTTATTAATGTAAGCATTATACTCCTTAAATTTACTATCTCTTAATAATTTTCGCAAAAATCTAAGGGAGGATCTAAGTAATTTAAGTTCATTACTAGTAATCCCATCTTTCTTCCTATAAACTCCATAAGTTTTATTGATAAATCCTATTTTGCAAAACAAAATTCTATGCCACATATCCACATCTTCTCCGATCTTAAATCCCTCATCAAAAGAACCAAACACCTTAAAGATATCACGCTTTAAAACAACCATATTTGTATGAATAGGGTGGAAGTATTCAAAACATAACAAGATAAAATTTTCCCCTAAAGCAAAAAAGTTGTCTTCTAAGCATTTATCAGAATACTTTTTATGCCAATCTTTGGGCAACCTATTTTGCAAAAAAATAACCCTCTCATTGGTGGTTTCAAAAACATAATCCGAAAAAATAACATCAAAACCATATTTTTCCATTGCAAAAATCTTATCTTCCAGATTATTCTCAAACCACACATCATCCGCATCAAGAAAAGCAACGTATTCTCCATTTGCCAGATCAAGCCCCTTATTACGCGCTGATGATACACCCCTATTCTCCTGATATACGTACCTAATCCGCTCATCTTTCAAATAAGGCGCAATCACCTCTTTCGTATTATCTGTTGAGCCGTCATCAACGATAATCAGCTCCCAATCCGTAAAGGTCTGCGCTAAGACAGAATCAATTGCCTCTCCAATATACTTTGCACAGTTATATGTGGGAATAATTACGGATACTTTGGGCATGGTTAAAAAATCCTCTTGCCACAATAAGGACAAAATTTAATTTCATCATCTGTTTTTTTCTCCCTTTGAATCTCCTCAATAAAACCAGAAGCCAGTATACCGGCAGGTAAAGCAAAAATACCAACTCCCAAAATAGAAGTAATTGAAGCAACAATTTTTCCTAATGGCGTAATGGGATATATATCTCCATAACCAACTGTGCTGAGAGTAACTACACCCCACCATAATGCACTTGGGATACTATCAAAAACATCGGGTTGAATCTCATGCTCTAAAAAATAAATAAGACAACTAGAAATGACTAACAAAATGAACATAAGAACAATAGACATAATTAGCTGCTCTTCTTTATTCTTTATAACCCTAATAAAAAGATCCATAGATTTTGAATACCTGCCAATTTTAAAAATTCTAAACACTCTAAGAACTCTTGCTATTCTTAAAAAACGCAAATCAAATGGAAGAAGAAAAGGAATGTAAAAAGGAAGAATTGCTATTAAGTCTATTATCGCTAAGGGAGATAATGCATACCTTAATCTTCCTATAACAGAATGTCTATATTTTGGATTTATAGTACAACTCCACAGACGCAATACATATTCAATAGAAAAAACAAAAACAGAAAAAATTTCAAAAGAGAAAAACATATTATTATATTTAGTGCTTAAAGACGGTAATGTTTCTAAAATAACAGCAAAAACGTTAGCTACTATTAAAAAAAACAAGAAACTATTAATTACTCTACATATGCCTTTCCGACAATCCCAAAACAAATGATATATATATAATTTGACTTTATAGATCATATTAGCTATTAGGAGTAAATCACCTCGCTATTAAAAATATTTTGAAATACTTTAGGAAAAGGACATCTTGCCCTTTGATTTATAATAAGTTTTAAAGATAAAAGTCGTGCATCCGAACAATAATATAAAAGTGATAAAGATTTTTCTATAGTTTCTTCAATAGATTTCTGCGGATCATATTTAAAATATGTATCAAGATATTTATCTTTTTGGCTTGTTATCACTAATATGCCTACCGCTGAAATTGTAGAAAAATCAGATAAACTCAGGTTTATAACAAAATCACTCATATCAACAAAAGGTGCAGATTTATTATACAAAACCACCAAAGAAGGTACATCTGCTAGATTATTTTTTCTTTTATATTCTTTTATCTGATCTGTAGCCTTTATCAGCAATTTATGTATTTTATCCTTCCCAGGAGGCAAATTTAATGTAAAAACAGCATTTTTCTTAAACTTCTCATAATCCTTATTTGTTGTTAGTTCTTTTACTTCACAAATAACGCTATCCCCCTCTAACTCCAACCAATAATCTGGCGTCTTGTTCTTTCCCGTTTCAATTTTTTTGATATTTATATCCTTTTGTATACAAAATTCTTCAAACATTGATTCTGATATGGTTTTGTCATAGTTCTTCATTGTACATACTTGCTATTTTATAGATTATTTTCGCCATAACTTCTTCCTATATTCTATTGCCTGGCCAAGATTGACACTTAATATACGTAAGTATGTGAACTTCCTCTTTGAGAATAAATTTATAAATAATTTCCCAAAATTCAAGAATATTTTTCTATATAACCACAAAGGAATCCCTAAAAATTTTCTCTTGTATTCATTCATATCTTCCCGTGCATAGCCTCTACCCCCTCCTATGTGCCACCTTATTATATAATTCAAATTACATCTATCTTGAGGGACGGGATGATATACTAAGGCTTTTCCACAATATAAAATTTTATCCCCCCCCGCTTTTATTCTCTTGAATATATCCGTTTCTTCTCCTGGAATCATTATATTATCTTTTGCATTGAAACCAAGATTAGGATTAAATAAGCCATACTTATCAAAAACCTCTCGTCTAAAAGCCATATTGGCACCTACAAAATACATTCTTTCAGGATACTCAAAACAATCCTCACCATAATCATGACTAACAATAGGCCCAGGGAATTCCCTATAATTATCTTTAATCCATTTTGGAACTTTCACATCAGTAAAGTCTGGTAAAATCCTACCACCAACAGCAATACAATCAGGATGCTGTATAAAACAATTATAAATGCTCTTTATCCAATTCCTATCAACAATAACATCATCATCGGTAAAAATAAGCATATTGCCTTGCGATTCTTTTATCCCTCTATTCCTTGCATTAGAAAGCCCTTGGTTCGGTTCAAAAATATAACGGACATGATTGTCATTAAAACTCAAAATAACATCTTTTGTGTTATCTGTTGAATTATTGTCGACAATTAAAAGTTCATAATTAATATTAGACACAGCACAATCCAAAATACTCCTAATTGTTTTGGCCAATAAACTGGCTCTGTTATATGTACATAATATTATCGAAATCATCATTAATCTCTAAGTTCAACCCATGGAATATCTTTAGTCCACGTATAATAGAAGTTTTTTATCTTGCCGAATTTGTCGGGAACTATGGTATGAGGTTTTCCTAACAACAAAGAAAATATATGTGCATGAAGACGATTGGTAAAGATATAATCATATAAATTTAATTGAGTTAATCCTGCTACTGTTAGTTCTTGCGAAAGACCATAAAAACATCGCTCCAATAATTGATTTAGCAGAAAAAACTTGCTAGGAGCATAACTATATAAACGTATAAATTTACGTAATAATTGGACCCGTTTTTTATTTTCTACATTTACCCAATCTTCTACAGTATTACATTCATCTGCACACTCAATTCCATTATCTTCCTTATCATTCCTTTTTAAACACAAGATCTTATCACTTTCAATATTACTTATCTTATCCATAATATCTTCTATCGGTATCCCAAAAGCCATATCTGGACACAAGAAGACATTACAATCAAAATACTTTTTTGCGAACTCAAAACTTTTAGAATCACGAACCAACAAAGTAAAGTCTCTGCATTGACCAATTACTCTTTTAGTATTTTCTAGTATCTTTTTATCTTTAAAAAAAACTGTTTGTGGCAACTGTATTATTTTTGAATCTCTAAAATAAGATAAAATTCTCAATCTATACTCATGTAGTGGCAACCATATATCTCCGAAATTGCCTCCACCATGGAGAAGAATAACCCCCTTCTTCTTATCCAAGACATACCATCTCTTCACAGAAGAAGTTGATACAGTTTCAACGTAATTTAAATCCAATCTATTACATGTACAAAACATAATTTCTCCATAATAAATGGCATTATCCCCTATATTGCTATGATTTGGGAAATCAAATAAATATACCTTTTTTACATTACGAAATAAAGGCAAAAGAATTTCATCTATCCTTTGCCTAAAGTTCTTTATTGTTCCCTCTTGAATACATCCCATAATAGAATCTAGAAATAATCTTATCCAACAAACCAAAATCTTTATATAAACCATTAAACTGTAATCTAAAATCCAACGGTAGCAATTCTGTGTGTGTGTGTAATAAATCATATGCATATTTCGGGAAATTATTATCACTTAATGAAAAATAATATTTATTCTTCATTACAGAAATGAACTTAAGTATATATCTCCAATCAAAAATTTGTTCAAAATTATTGTTCAGATAACAATCTAAGATTGAAGAAAAATTTTCTATTTCTACCTTTTCTAAAACTCCTGCGTTCACTAATAAACTATCTCCCAACAAAAATGCTTTTTTTCTAGAAAATAAAGATTCCAATGCAACGGTAGAATTGATGCTAACGGTTATATCAGAAATCTCTAGTAGATCATAAATATTTATATCATCAACTAGTATCAAATTGTTATGGTATTCTTTTAACTTATTTACATGTATCAGTTGTTTTTTATCCGCCTTAGGATGTACCTTGAACACAACTTTCAAATTTGGAGGAATTCTTTCTAAAAGCAATTGAAGAGCTTCCACAACCTTATTAAAAGGAGAATATCGGATAATATTCACGTCAGAATCGACCTGTCCTGGGAAAAAAATAACTTTATCATGTATCGTTATTCCTAAAAGTCTCTTAATTTCACTAACAGACTTTCTAGATGGTTGTTCCCATCCACTCTCCCCAACCGAAATAATGTTCCTTATATAGCGTTCTGTGTCTTTCAATTTTGCTTCTGAAACAGAATAAGCAGAAATAAATGACTTATCAATAACAGAATCTGCCAAAATCCCTTTGGGATCAATATAAAATGTATTGGGTAATAATCCCTTTTCTGCATAAAAGAATTTCTTATTTTTTTGTTTTAGATATTCACAAATAACCCCTCTTATATCTGTGATGCCATTCCATAAAATGACTAGATCTGGTTCAATATAGTCGTATACTGTTTTCCATAAATAAAAATTCGAAAGTAAATTTTCGGGAGTAGACCACAAAGCATACTTGCCTAATTTAGACTTATCTAATTTGGCAAATCTACTCATTCTCTCAGCACTATATACAAGATTCCAATGCAAATCCCCATAATTTATAATATTGTATCTATATAAAAAATCCCACGATTTAGAACAACCATTTACTGTAGCAAAAACCTCAAAACCTGAATAATTATTGACCGTTCGAAAAAAGGAAAGATAAGCATTTAATATCCATTTATCATCAGTTTCTATACTAAATAATATTCTCACACCCTCACCAATTCCCTTACATTAACTTTTAATAACCCCAAATATGGATACTTAAACCATCTTACAATATAATACATCAGAACTACACCAGAAAAAAGTGCCGTGCCAAGAAAAAAACTAACGAGTTCATTAGAAGATATTACACTACCAACAAGCCATCCCATTACTGCAGCAATAGTATTTATAACAAGTGGTTCAAAAAGAGAAATTAAGTGATCTCTAAAGGGTAGAGAAATAAATCGTTTCACAGAATAAACAAACAATAAAAATGTAAATATACTATTACCAAATATCGTATACACCACCCCTTTTAATCCATACCTAATAGCAACAAACAAAGACACTGCTAAAACAGGCAATCTTATTACGTTTATTCCAAACAAGACATTTGGATGGCCTTTTGCATTCAACATATTAGTCCAATAAAATGTAGGAATACTCAAAAGCCCCCAAAATGAGGTAAAGCGTAATATCCAAGCCGATTCTACCCATTTATCCCCAAATACAAAATATATAAACGGCTTGGCAAAAAACATAAAGTAAATAAGTGGTGGGGAAATCACCACATAGGTCAAAAAATTAAACTTTCTAAACCAATCTCTTAGCTTTTCGTGATTATCTTGTATTCGCGAAAATGTAGGCAAAAGCACACTTCCGACAAGTGAATATATTTTCTTCAATGGCAAACTGCTCAAATTAGCTGCCCTGTTGTAATAGCCTAAATCTGTTGCTCCTAAATATTTTCCGGTAATAATCTTTTGCAAATTCCACAGGAAAAAATTCAATATATTCGTAAGCGTCAAAAATACGCCAAAACCCAGCAAATCTTTGGCTGACTTTTTGTCAAATCCAATCCTTGGGCGCCAGTCAAAGTACTTAAAGAGCCAGTAATACCTGACAAGGAGCATTCCAACTGCCCCTGCGACGACTCCCCAGACAAAACTCATCGCACCAAAACCCATTAAGGCCATTGGGATTGCAACGGTTGGATACAAAAAGGCATTCAACAGCCCCGGAATCGCTGCTTCCTTAAACCTTAACTCCCTTCCCAAAAGAGCGCTTGGAATCCTATCAAGAGAATAAATAATAAACGTCAACGCAATTACCCTTGTCAAAGGAATAACCTTTGGTTCGTTGAAAAAGTCAGCAATAAAAGGCGCGGAAAACCACGTAATAATTGCGCAGATAATCCCCATAACAACGCTGATAGTAAAGGCAGTGTCAAGGTGGGCTCTATCTATTTCCTTTCTCTGAACGATTGCCGCGTTAAGTCCCAACTGCCAGAACATCCACACGAAAGACGATACGATCTGCGCCATTCCATAGATGCCAAACTCCTTTGGCCCCAATATGCGCGCCAGAATAACGCCGTTTATAAAATAAATCACCTGCGAGGCAACCGAAATAATCGCCTGCCACTTAATCCCGTGTTTGATTTTTTTAGCCAATTGTGAAGTGTCCATTAGGAATCTACTTCGTATTCTTCCTTTAATACGGATTTTATCTTTTCCATTAACATCTCTCGTCTATTAATATGAGAATCTAAATTCTTCATTCCTTCGTTATCAACTTTCTTGCGGACTACCCAAGTCATTCCGCCCCAATGAAGAACGTCTTTATTAAACTTATACTTTTTAAATTTCCACTTCTTTTGTCTTTTAAACTGTAAATATGCAATAGCTCCCATATCAAATCCCGGGATAACATACCATCTTAAATCCAATTCTTTTTGCGTTTTGGTCCGCACAAGCAATACCAAAGGCCAAAAACGATTATCCAAAACAGAAAATCTTATTCTAGATTTCCAACCATATAGAAAATTACTAACAACTACGCCTAAAATACCTATTTTAGGATTTGATTTCATTATATCTAATCTATGTTTTAACCAACCTGTTTTTTTAATTTGCGTATCATCATGCAAAAACATAAAATATTCTGTATCTACCTGTCTTGCCAAAAAATTCTTTGCCCAAACCTTAGGTTCCGGACATTCAATTAATTTAATATATGGACGAGTTTTCATGAAATCTGTCAAAAACTCTTTTGTTTGTTGATCAATTCCAGTATCTCCAATGATAACCTTATAAGGTATCGTTGTATGTCGCTCCATTGACAACAAACACAGTCGCAACATATACCTGCTGTCAAACCGTGTCGGAATCAAAATAGTAACTTCTGCGTTATTTTTATCTGCCAAAACCAACTCCCTGTTTAAAACTCATTACTAATCAACGCATCACACACACTCACGCATAATTCTATAATTATACCCGCCCAAACCACCCCTAACAAGCACTTTCTCTCTGCCTCTCCCCTCCCAAAACCAAAGTGAGACTCTGCTATCCAGAAACATTCAGTCCCACTTCTGGGGCTGGGGGTGGTTTTGTGAGACTGTGCTCTCCAGAAAGATTCAGTCCCACTTCTGGGGCTGGGCCGACTTGTGAGACTGTGCTCTCCAGAAACATTTGGTCTCAGTTTGGATTATATATAGAATTGAAAATGTCCTGTGTAATTAAATGAGCGCTAAATTTCCACAATTTATTGATAATTTAAACGGAATTGGACAAAATGTTTACATCTTTTGATGAATGTAAACACTTTTAGTATTTTGGGGGTTTATGGAGCGCAAAGGGTAATTGCAAATCTGCCTTTATCCCCCCTTTTTAAGACAAAATTGCATATTTATGAGGTTTTTTCTCAAAATATGTTGATTTTTGTAGGAAAGTTGTTATAATTTCCGTTGAGGTGATGTTTATGTTAGTTAATTTTAGGGTATCTAATTTTAGGTCGTTTCGGGATGAGGTTGTTTTTTCTATGGTTGCTAGCGCTTCTAAGGAAAATTATAATCATCTTAGGCAAATCAATAAGGGTATGTCTTTGTTGCCATTGTCTGTGATCTACGGGGCAAATGCTTCCGGTAAATCTAATTTACACAAGGCCATGTTGTTTATGAAACGGTTTGTTTTATCATCCCTTGATAAACGTGTTCTTGAGTCTGACCCTTCTTTACAGCCGTTTAGGTTGTCTGTTGACGGAGAAAACAAGCCTGCCTTTTTTGAAATAGTTTTTTACATAAATAATATCTTTTATAGGTATGGTTTTGAGGTTGATAAGGCAAAGGTGTTGTCTGAATGGTTGTATGCCCGCCATAATGAGCCTAAGAAGCATGAAATATGTTATTTTTATAGGGATAATAAGGGTAAGATACGTTTTCATCGCAATTTTTTCGGCAAAGTAAAGGGTATTGTTGAAAAAGATTTGGTAAGGAAGGATTCTCTATTATTAACTGTTGCGGCTAATTTTAATGTGTCTGAGGCTGAGGTCATTCTCTCGGCTTTCAAGAATTTTAATTTTATAGGTAAAAATATCCATCTGCCTATTACTGTAAATAGAATAGACTCTAAAGGAGTTCAGTTTGTCCTGGATTTTTTGCGTATAGGTAATGTTGATATAGATGACCTTAAGGTTAAGAAGATGGTTTTTGTTGAATCTTCTGAAGGGGAAAGGAAATCACGGCCAGGGGTTATTATATCTTCTTTACATAAGAAATATGATGCTGACGGTAGAGAGGCCGGAAATGTTGCCTTTGACTTTGTTTTAGATGAATCCGATGGAACTCTGGCTTTGTTTGAATTTGCCGGGCCTATCTATGATACGATTGAACGAGGGGCAATTTTAGTTGTTGATGAAATGGATACAAGCTTGCACCCTTTGATTGTTAGAGAAATTTGTAATATTTTTCTTTCTAAAAAGTCTAATCCCAATAATGCTCAGCTTATATTCACAACTCACGATGTTTCTTTATTAAGAGATAATTTTCTCCGTAGAGATGAGGTTTGGTTTTTGGAAAAGGATGTGTTTGGGGCAAGTCATCTATATTCTTTGGTGGAATTTAAACGAAATGGGAAAAAGGTCCGCAAGGATGAATCTTACGAAAAGGGCTATTTATCGGGACGTTATGGGGCTTTGCCTATTGTGGGGGATTGGATACTAGATGAGCAAAAGAAACAGACGTAAATTTAGTGATATTATAAGGCGCAAACAAAATATCCGAAACTTTAGAAAGCGCTTGTGTATCTTTTGCGAGGGAATAACAGAGGCAAATTACTTTAGATACCTTGCTAGAAGAAATGGTGTTTTTGTATATATAAAGTCTTTGGGCGAAGGGCCAAAGGCGATAATTAAAGAGATTCTAAAAAAGAAATCATCCTCTGTTAATGAGTTTGACGAGTTTTGGGTAGTGTTTGATAAAGATAATGTATCTTATAATAATTTCAATTCGGCTATTTTTGAGGCTAATTCTCACAATATAAATGTAGCTTACTCTATTCCCTGTTTTGAATTATGGTTATTGCTTCATTTCAAGTTGGTAGAAAGAAATTTGTCTAAAAATGGAGTATATAAAATGTTGGACTATGAGTTTAATCAATTTTTTGGCAAAAGATATGAAAAAAATACTCCTCAGATAGGCGAACTTCTCTTTGACAAAATCAGCATAGCTATTAAAAATGGGACGTATTTAGATAATCTTTGGAAAGATAAAAAATTTGCTTCTCATAATCCTTCTACAACAGCTTATGGTTTAGTATTGTCCATCTTTTCCCATACAACATAACCAAAGTGAGACTGTGCTCTCCAGAAAGATTCAGTCCCACTTCTGGGATTGGCCCCGTTGTTTTTTAAGATAGTTTTCTTAAAAATTCATCTGGAGATACTATCCATTTACGTCTTGGATAGTGTTTTTTATTGCCGGTTATCAGATAATCTGCTTTTGCTTCTATTGCTATTTCCCAAAATGGTAAATCATTTTTATCTCTAAATGTTATTTCCTGTTCTATATAACCGCCGGGTAAAAGGATGCCATATTCTCTGATGTAGTTTAACAGTGTGTTGATGTGTTTTTTGTTAAATTTAAATTTATCTCTGTATAATACGGACTTATATTCTCCAAAAATCCGCATATCAAAACATATCTCTATTTCTTTTGTTATTATATAAGAAAGCGCTTTCGCTGATACTCCATATGGGGAAAGTAATCCTGAAACTAATACGTTGGTATCTAAAACGATTCTCATTATTTTCTGTTTTTGCGGTCTGTGGCTATTTCTTTGTCAATCTCTTCCATAGAAAGTCCGGAAAGCCCTTTGTTTAGGGATTCTTCTTGCAGGTTGGAGATGGCTTCTAATGCTAACATCTGTTTGTATTTTTTCACTAAGGTATATACATCATCATCTTGACTGCACGGCAGAATCAAGGCAATAGGCTTGCCATTATAGGTTAAAACCATTTCCTTTTTCCTGCTAAGATCTTTACGAACTTTCCCTATATAGTTTCGTATGTCTTTTATGGATATTAATTGCATTTCTACCTCCTCTATATACATAATACTATACACAGTATAGTATATTATTTTGGATATATCAATTATATTTGTGTCATCAAAACGCAATTCTCCCGACCGACTTGTGAGACTGTGCCCTCCAGAAAGATTTGGTCTCACTTCCGGGGCTCGGAGCAGTTTTGTTCCTATCTCCAGCCAGCAGGATTTATGTTGCATTTTTATGTATATTATTCCATAATTATCGTATGGACAATTTAAGCAAGGTTAAATTTAAAATACATAATTTACTGCCAACTTTAAAGTCTCGTTTTAAGGTGAAATCTTTGTCTATTTTCGGTTCTTATGTGCGTGGAGAGGAACAAAAAAACAGCGACTTAGATATTTTGGTAGATTTCTATTCCCCGCCTACTTTGATTGAGTTTATTCAATTAAAGGAATTCTTATCTTCTCATTTAGATGTTAATGTTGACTTGGTGATGAGAGAGGCTGTTAAACCCCATATCGGAAAGCAAATCTTAAAAGAAGCAATCTCTATATCCTAGTTATGGTAAGAAAATATAATGATTACATAGACGATATTTTAAAGGAATGCTCCTATCTAATAAACAGATCAAAGGATATATCATTTAATGAGTTATTATCCAATGATGACATTCAACGCGCTTTTGTGCGAAGTTTAGAAATAATCGGAGAGGCTGTTAAAAAAATACCAGCCGATATTTTAGATTCAGCACCAGAAATAGACTGGCACGCTGTTGCTGGTATGAGAAATATTTTGATCCATGAATATTTTGGTGTGGATTATAAAGTTATATGGGAAACCATTCAAAAAGATGTCCCTCAATTACATTCTGCTATAACTAAAATAAAAGCTAATTTAAAGTGAGAGTCTGCTCTCCACCAAACTTTGGTCTCACTTCTGAGATTGTATATGATATATTTGAGGTAGATTAGATTATGCTTGTTTTATTTTATCATTAACGTATTTGTGTATAATGCTTGATATTAGTGTCTGATATGGTATTCCCTCTTCTATGGCCTTTGCCTGTATTTTTATAAGGTCATATTCAGATAATCTTATATTTATGCGTTTATTCTTCTTTAGCATATTTTTAGCATATTCCTGATATTTATTCTGTGATTCGCTAATTGAAGAATATTCCCCTGCTTCAAAATCAGATATAATCTGTTTTTCTTCTTCATTTATCCGTACGTCTTTTTTCATCTCTTCCTCCTTTATTTAAATACTTTTTCGTCGCTTTTCTGCTTGGAATTATTGTTTTTAGAAATAGTTCTGTCTTCGTCTCTATAAATGGGACTAGATATACGTATTCCAATACTTTCACAACAAATATTTTCTGCCCGGGATACTTATCCTTATTATGATGCTCTAATACATCTAATAAATTCCCGTTTGCAATGGATGATATAATCATCTCAAAGCTTATTCCCCTTTCTTTCTTTAGTATTTTATTTTTTTCATCATTCCAATTATACGTTTTCATACTCTAAAGATATCCCAATGTGTGCCTATTGTCAACATATCAATTTCGAAACGCTGGAAATATAATCAAGTGAGACTGTGCCCTCCAGAAAGATTTGATCTCACTTCTCTACTTTTTAGATATGTCAGAAGTAGGATTATGTATTTGCCGTGGGGGTTATTTCTTTCCAATATCTGTAAAAGGTTGATTTGGGCAGGTTGAGTAGA
The DNA here is from genome assembly GCA_964469495.1 of uncultured Planctomycetia bacterium. Lineage (GTDB taxonomy): Bacteria > Omnitrophota > Gorgyraeia > S143-82 > S143-82 > CAYXYY01. The sequence continues at coordinate 13,871 of CAYXYY010000059.1, forward strand.
CGCCTTATCATTTCCGAATCATAACCACGAGATAACAATTGCTCTATTGCATATATATATGCGGATTTCCTTTCTTTTTTTGTTATGTTCTCTTTTTGCGTTTTTTGTGCCAAAAGGTTGATTACTTCATATTCTTCCTTGGCATAAGAAGTTCTAAACCAATTGATGAATTTTTTAAAACTCGTCTTTAGATAATTATCAATTGCGCCTTTGCTTTCCGAGATGGAGATGTTTTTATCTATCTTTAGTTGCTGTATCATTTTTTTATAGTCTTTCGCCGCTATGTTGATGTCCTTGCTTATTAGCTTTAAGACGTGCGATGGATCAACGAATGCCTTTTTGTGTGGATAATAATATAGTTTTATACTTGACCAACGCCAATCTTCTTCATCCTGAACTAATGAGGCTTTAACAGGATTTAGATGTATGTAGGTGGAAACTATTATATGGTATAGGTCGTAGTTTACTGGAACAACTCTAAACGGGCCATGAAAAACATGCCCTTTTCTATAATACTTTTTATTGAAATATATTGCGTAGTTTTTAAATAAGTATTGCATTGCTTCTGAAAAATTTTCGCTCGTGGCATTACCTAATATATGGATGTGGTTTGGCATTAAACAAAAGGCTTCTACTTTAAAAGCAAACTCTATTGTCATTTTTTTAAATAATTGCAGGAATTTTAGATAATCCGCATCTTCTATGAATAGCTGTTCTTTCCCGGGCGCTCTTTGTATAATGTGGTATGGGGTATTAGGGAACAGATTTTTGTTTTTTTGAAAAACACCTCGAAAATAATGGGTATAATTATTCCGCCCCATCCTTTTAACGTTTATTATAACTCGTTTATTTTTGTATTGTTCACCCGGTTATATTTTAAAAATAACGGGTTCTACCATATAACCTGTTTCAGCATTTTTGCGGATTCTTCAGGCGATCCGGGCAGGATATAAAAACCTGATCCCCACTCAAATCCTGCAACACGGGATATCCTCGGCATTATCTCCACATGCCAGTGATAGTATTCCTTTTCCTCGCTATATTCGTTTTGCACAGGCGCAATATGTATAACAAAGTTATACGGCGGGTTGTTCAACAGGGTTTGCAACCTCTTTAATGCGTCTTTCAAGGCCTTTGCAAATTCTGTCAACGCATTATCCGAGAGTTCTGCAAGACATGACATGTGTTCCTTTGGCATTATGCACATCTCAAACGGAAAACGGGAGACAAAAGGGCAAAAAGTTATGAATTGACTGTTTTCATATACTATACGTTCTGCTTCCTGCTTCTCCTGTTGCCATAAATCACAGAATATACATCTCTCTCTATATTTAAAATAACGCTCCGCGCCAAGCAATTCCTCGTGAACATTTTTCGGCACCATAGGCAGGGCTATTATTTGCGAATGGTCATGTTCAACAGATGCCCCTGCACTTAAGCCAAAGTTTTTGAATATTAACATGTATTTAAATCTCTTGTCGTGTTTTAAATCCAACAATCTTGCGCGATAGGCCTTAATAACCTCTGCCATATCTTCAAAGGAAAGATCGGCAAGTGTCTGATTGTGATCGGGCGTTTCTATTATCACTTCATGGGCGCCAACTCCATTAGACATATCATAAAGCCCAACCGGACGCCTGTCTATGTCGCCTTCTATCACCAATGCCGGAAACTTATTCGGAACAACCCTTACTTTCCAACCAGGCGCATCTGCCGGACTGCCATCCGGGCGGTAGGCATATACTTCTTTCGGCGTAGCCCATTCCTTGCCCGGACAAAAGAAACATTTATCTTGATTTACCTTTTGCACAGCAGGATATAACATAGAAAATTCTTTCGGGTCTATCTGCTCTTCGTGGTTTACTATAACCCACCTGCCTGCTATAGGGTCTCTTCTAAATTCCGTCATAATCCCACCTCTATGTTTTTGAGAAATTCCGCCGCATCTTCAGGCGGCATAGGATTGATATAAAAACCTGATCCCCACTCAAACCCTGCCGTTCTAGTAAGCTGGGGCATTATTTCTATATGCCAATGGAAATCTTCATTCAGAGAAGAACTCGGCCGACTTAAATACCCTCTTCTAAACGGAGCTGAAAATAGAACGATGCTATATGCCGGGTCATTTAGCCCTACTTTCAATTTCAACAGCACTGATTTCAATATGGCTGAAAGGTTTCTAAACTTTTCAGGAGGACAATGATGGAAGTCAGCATTATGCGCCTTGGGCAAAATAGTCATCTCAAATGGAAAACGCCCCGCAAATGCGCTTATGGCAACAAAATCGTCATTTTCTTCTATCAACCGCACGCCCATCTCTTTTTCCTGCCTGATGATATCGCAAAATACACATCGTTCGTGATATTCATAGTATTTTTTGGCGCCTGCCAATTTTTCTTTAACACGCTTCGGGTTTACAGGCATAGCCATAATGTTTGATCTGGAATGCAAAATGGTGTTCTTGGAGATGTCCGGCGTATAGTTTTTGTAAATCATTACGTATTTCAATCTGTTGTCTGTGCTCAATTCTTTTATTCTCATCGTAAATACAGAAAAAACTTTATCTATCTGCTCTAGAGGAAGGTCCGCCATATTCAAGGTGTGTTCCGGAGTTTCTATAACAAGTTCATGCGCTCCAACTCCTTCCATAATGTCGTATAAGCCGCGGCCTTTTCTGTTTACCTCGCCTTCGATTTTTAATAAATGGTTCTTCCGAGGGACAACCATAACGTAAAATTTTTCTTTGTTATTGGGATCACGCAGGGAAACAATTTCTTTATATTCATTTCTATTATCACAAAAATCACACGCAGGGCTAACATTGGCGCTATCATTGTTGATTTCCACTATCAAATCTTTAGGCCGTTTTGACCTTTCTTGAGATATAATAACCCACCTGCCAACAACCGGGTCTCGTCTAAGTTCAGGCATGCCTATCCCCCTTTACATTTTCGCAAGCCTTATATTTATTGGTCATCCACCTATTGAGGAGTGTGTTTGCGCCCCCCTCTTTAGTTATTATAAATCATATTCACACCCATTTCAAGGCCTCAAATTTTCTACCCCTTCCTTGGTAAAACTTTGTAAAGAACTCATAATAATTTAACCTCAGACATTGTATCGAAGAAAGCACGGTCTCAAGTCCTATAACAAATACGTTTCCCAAGATTAAAATGGCAATTTTGATAATCGACAATCTCCCGCCTAACGAAATCATATCCGCTAAAACAAACACTACCATCATCAAGGCCGCATGGTTAAATGTAAAAGCCGCTATTCTTACATAGGAAATGGTGTTTGAGAAAAGGGATAAAAAGGTCTCAAACGGATGAAAAATAATCATAGAAATATCTATCGGACGGCCATGTCTTTTTTCTTTTATTGTTTCTATGACAACAGGGGCAAAAAGAACGGATAAGAATAAAATCAATTTCAACCATTTAAGCTCTTGCATAACGGGCATAAAGAAAAATAACATAAATATATAGCTTAACAGGCCAAAAATCCCCCATTGCCCCAACAAGAAGGTTTCTCTATCTTTCCTTTTGATTGATAAAATCAGATTTAGCAATATGGCAACAGTCAAATCTATAACGCCTATGCCTATTGCCAATGCAATCACTGCTATTGGATTTTCTAGCGGCAATGTCCAAATGGGATGCACAATGCCCTCTATGCCAAAGATTGAACCAAAAATAAAACCAAAAAATATGGATGATATCCCAAGAGGGATAAATATAGCCGCTATATCGATTGTTTTTTTCAATAGGATTAGACCTATTAAGAGGAGCACAAATCCATGCCCCACATCGGCAAACATTATGCCAAACATAACAACCATATTAATAAAGACAAATATAACCGGATTTATCTCATCGTATGAGGGATATCCAAACATTTTAACTATGGAAAAAAACGGCTTGAACATTTTAGGCACATTAAATTTTGCCGGGATGTCTTTATATTCAACACCTGTTTCTTCCGCCTTTTTCCTCTCATAAAAGGCGAGATTTTTGAAAGACGATGCGATGAGGTTCTCAAAGTCCACAGCATTTTCATCTAAAACCCATACGTTTAACGCTATTGCGCTATCGGTTGCCTTGACCTGCGCAAGAGAATTGAGGACATGTTGATACATCCTAACCAATTTCAACATACCGCCTAACATAGGATAATATTCTATGGCCAGTTCTTTAAGCTGCTGCCTTACTTGGGCTATTTCGTCCCTTGCCTCCCAGAGCGCAAATTCCATATCTTCTTCAAAATCAGAGAGCATTGAGGTAGCGGAAATTTTTGGCAATTCAACAGGAATAAAACCAGCGGCGTGCAAAGCGGATGTCAGATTTTTTCTGTATTGAGGCAGTGTCACTATAAAAAGCGCGCATCTGTTTCTAGAGATATTGACATATTCCATTGAAAAAGGCACTTCTGCTAATGCATGCTGCAATGCCGCAATATTGTCTTTAGGTATATTGCCGAATTCCCACGCCAAAAAGGTGTCATCTAATTCATATAACGATTCTATGCCTGAATGTATAAGCAGCGAGAAAACCCACGATATCTGCTCGTGCAAAAATATAAAATCTTTTTTCTCTTCTAAAAGCATCGCTGTATTGGTAATAAGATGTTCCCAATTTTTTATCCTGTCTTCCAATGCAGAAATTCCTTTTTCAAAGTCAAGCCCATCGTCGGGAAATTGTAAAAACGGATCAACTTCGGTTTTTTCTAATTTTTCTAAAGATAACCCAAGCAGTTTTCCTTGAGATTCTACCCTCAACGCAATTGAATCTAATCGAGATAAAAGACTTTTGCTTTCAAAAGACGATAAACCTTCCAGATTAACTAATGACAATTTTTCCTCAACATGAACAGCGCCAAAGTTCAATATTTTTTTCGTCAATAATGAGAAGGCTTCTTTCACCACCAACACGTTATATAAACTAACAGGCCTTGCTGAAAACATCGCTATACCACCGCCGCATAACTGATATCCTGCAATTTACTGCTTATCCTGTCAATATAACGCTCTTGCAATAAAAACCATGCTATCACACCGGATAGAAACATCACATTGACACTATTAGATATGCGCCTTAACTTCTTTTCCTGCCATAATTGCAAGTCTGTTATAAAATCAGAGACGCTTTCAAGATTTCTCTTGTCAAAACCAAATCTCGAAAGAAATTTTGCAGCTTTATCAATAAATTCCGGCTCGCTTTGCACACCAAAACACTCCATAAAGGAATCTGTGTTTATCCACGGCAGAGGCAAAACTAGATAATAGAATATCTCCTCTCTACTCATGTCATGTAAAAATCGCATTCTGCTTCCCCATTCTAAATTTCTGGCAAGCAATATGATATCCCACAAACTCACTAATTCTTTGTCATTAGATTCAAGTATAATGTCCAACATCTGATGATAATATGAGTCATCCAATATGGTATCTAAGAAAAACATATCAAGGCTTTCTTTATATTTTCTGTATGCGTCCATCAAAAACGGAAAGATTGGCGTTCCCCTGAATGCAGATAAAAGGTCTTTGTCCACTAAGACTGACTTGTCCAATAAAAAACCGTATCTGTGGAAAAGTGGCGTGTTCGGGTATATAAACCGCCTTATATCTTCATCGTGTCCGGATAAATGCAAAGCAAGGAGGATTTTTAGATTATGCAAGTCGTATCTATAAAGTATGTATTCGAATATCCGTCTTTGAGACGAGGATAAATAAGGCAAAAAAGAATCAACTTTATTAATGAATACCCGCCTTAAAAATCGTTCTATCTCAACGATATCCTCATTAGACCCGGGAGTAAATCCGGAAAAGGCCTCTTTTGAAAATACGATGGAATAAATCTCTTCTAATGTCTTGGCGGAATTAATCCTTTCTATATCCGTATATGATAAAAATCTGTCCTTTATTGCGCCAAGTTTTCCATATATAACAGCATATTGCATAGCCTAACCTGCCTAACCTATATATAGATTAACGATAATAGCAACAACGCAACAATATACGCCAAACCAGTGCATTTTCTTGGCAATAACAATCCGCCTTAACACAATCAAAGCGAGAATGCCAAACATAATAGAAAATAAAAGGCCTGAAAAAATCGCCGTAAAACCAATGGAACTTCCCTGAATCTTGGGCAGCTCTAATATGCTGGCTCCTAATATCGCTGGTATGCCTACAAAGAATGACAATAAAAACGCGGAAGAAGGCTCGAACCCCATTAATAATAGTCCCACGATTGTAATTCCTGATCTGGATATCCCGGGTATCACTGCTATTCCTTGAAGCAGCCCAAGAACTACGGCATGCCGATACGTTAAATCGCGCATGGAAAATCCGTTTTCTTTTCGCAAAAACTTCATAGAAATCAAAATCAATCCCATACCAAAGAGTATTCCTGAAACCACCTTCGCTTGAGAAGAAAGCGCATCTACCGCAGATTCCAAAGGCAAGGCAAGAAGCACGGTCGTAAAAACCGCCAGAATTATCTTTAATCCAAAGCCATAATCTCCTTTAATAAATCGTATAAATTCGGATAGGATATCCCTGCGAAAATACCAGAATAATGCAAATAAGGTTCCAACATGTAAGAGCACCATTTCCTGCAGGGAAAGCGGCCACGAAACGAGTTTTGAAATGAAAATCAAATGCGCAGAACTGCTAACCGGCAAAAATTCAGTTAACCCCTGCAATGTCCCAAGCAATGCCATTTCTATCATAATCTTTGCCTTTCTTCATTTAGGTATGTAATAAAAAATCTCGACCACGTTTCATAATTTTCCAAATCACTCATACAACTTTCCACGTCTAAAAATTTTGCGCCCGTCATCGTATCTTCTATCGTTGAAGGGATAAAATCCATCTTCAAGGCAAGACATACGCCAAAATGAACTCTGCCAACAGAATTGGAATTATCATTGACAAAACATAGATGTTCAAAATCATCCGAATTTACTTTTATACCAAGTTCTTCCCTAACTTCTCTGATTGCTGAATTGTAAAATGTGTTTTCAGCAGAAATATCCTCATCAACAGGATTAATGTGCCCGCCTATTCCTATAGAAAATAATGATCTTAATCTGGATTCTTTTTGTTTTGACGTGCGTTGGTAAGAAAAGACCTGGCCATTGGAATTAATTAATGCAATGTATGGTATCAACTGTTTGAATTCATTGGAATTTTCAGCCTCATTCCTATCAATAAAACGGCTGTTATTCAAAAGGCGCAGAAACAGGCCTTTATCAAATGGGATATAACTGTCTTCGCTTGGAGCAAGGCCGGCCGGAAATACGAGCACCAATTCCCTGCTCAATTTTCAAACTCCTGCCAATTAGATATATCGTCCTCCGTGCCATCCATACCGTCCGCGCCTAATGAAAAAAGGTCAAAATCCTGCGTGTTGTGATCGCCCGGACAGCGGTATTCATAAGGCCTGCCCCACGGATCCTTAAAACCCTTTGATTTTTTCAGATACGGGCCATCCCAACTCTCAGGAATAGGCACAGACGTGGGTTTTTTCACTAATGCCATAAGCCCTTGTTCGGTTGTTGGATACACACCATTGTCTTGTTCATACAATTGCAAGGCCGTTTCTATTGCGCTGATGTCTGCCTCAGCTGCCGCAATTCTTGCCTTTTTGGATTTTCCTGTAAGACGCGGCAGAATTACAGAAGCCAATATAGAGATAATCACTACGACTAATAACAATTCAATCAAGGTAAAGGCCTTTTTATCGCCAAACGTGGATTTAAACATCTCTACCCTCCTTTTGTCAGATATTATAACATATAAAAACATTCTCACAATATACAGATTGAATGAAGGCTTATTTTAATTGCCGCCATAAATCCGTAAAATGCTTATATTTGATTCCCGCTTTATAAGCGCTTTTGGCAGATGCCTTCGCCGTTGAAAGCAGTTTAAAATCAGTAATGGGATTACCCACTCTAAATTCAGTCGGGCCATGCTGTCTAATACCTGAAAATTCTCCCGGGCCCCTGATTAAAAGGTCTATCTCAGACAATTTAAATCCATCTGTATATTTTACAAACGCGCCCAAACGCTTTTTAGTCTCCTCGTTGTCGGAATCAGAAACCACAACGCAATAAGACTTATAAGAACCCCTTCCTATTCTTCCTCTTAACTGGTGCAATTGGCTCAATCCAAACCGTTCGGCATGTTCTATTACGATAACAGAGGCGTTGGGCACATCTATACCTACTTCTATAACGACTGTTGCAACCAATAAGTCGATTTTTTTGTCGTAAAATTCATTCATGATTTGGTCTTTTTCTTTTGCGCTCATCTTGCCATGAATAAGCCCCAAACGGATATCCGGGAAAATATTCTCCTTTAATTCTTTATACATCTCCTCTGCCGCTAACAGGTCTAACTCTTCAGACTCCTGCACAAGGGGAAAAACCATATAAATCTGACGGCCTTCAAGGATCTTCTCTCTGATAAAGGAATACAACCTGTCTTTTTTATCAGAATCAATCCATATGGTTTCAATAGGCTGTCTTCCGGGAGGCAATCCTTTTATAGTGGTAATGTCCAGATCACCGTAAAGGGTCATTGCCAAACTACGAGGAATAGGGGTGGCGGTCATTACCAACAGGTCCGGAGAATATGCCTTTTTCGAGAGGCTAATCCTTTGCTGAACGCCAAACCTGTGCTGTTCGTCAATGATAATAAGCCCCAAATCCTTTATTTCAACATTTGGTTGTATCAAGGCATGGGTGCCTATGGCAAACACCGGCCCGTCCTGCTTCAGAACGGATAGAATATCATCTCTCGACTTACCCTTGATAGATCCTGTCAATAGCACAACCTGACATAAACCATCAAATAGTTCTTTCGCTTTTTGATAATGTTGTTTTGCCAGTATCTCTGTTGGCACCATCAATACAACTTTGTAATTGCTTCCCAAGACAAAAGCGGCCAGATAAAATGCAACGATAGTCTTTCCACTGCCCACATCACCCTGCAAAAGACGGTGCATTGGTTCTTTTGAAAAAAGATCAACAGACAACTCTTTTAAGGCCAAAGATTGAGAATCAGTAAGCTGAAATGGAATTTTCTTAACAAACTCCTTTAAAAGGGCGTTGTTTCGAATGTATTTGCGGTTTTTATCACTTCTATACGCCTCTTTTTTTTCTTCTAATAAAAGAGAAAACAGGAAAAACTCTTCAAACACAAACCTACGCCTTGCAAGTTCATATAGTTTGAAATTTTCAGGAAAATGCATGTTGAAAAAAGCAGAAAAGCGAGACATTATATTCTTCGGAAGAAAAGGCGCAGCCTTTTTCAGAAAAAAATCATCCATTTCCCTTGCCTTATTTAACGCGTTAAACATAACAGCGCGAATTTTTTTCTGAGAAATAGATTTTGACAAGGGCCCTAATCCATAGACAGGGACTATCCTTCCCATATTAAGCGAACCACCTTCGTCTGACGCAGGCTCGATTTCAGGATTTACTAATTGGAGTCTGCCGTTATTTACACCGACTTTTCCGTAAAAAAACAACTCTGCGCCGCTCGTCAAGATATGCTCCAAAAATGACTGATTAAACCAAATGGCCATGATAGATCCGCTTTCATCTGACAAGACAGCCTTCATTACGTGCATCTTACTGCGCCATGCCTTCTGGGATGTAAAATGGATAACCTTTGCCCTTATCAGGATTTCTTTATTTACAGCCGCTTGACTTACCTTTGATATAACACGCCTATCCTCATATCTCAACGGAAAATGAAACAACAAATCCGATAAGGTCTCTATGCTTAATTTCTCCAATTGTTTGGCAATTTTAGGGCCAACACCTTTAATATACTTTACGGGTAATTCTGTTATATTCGACATTTGAGTTTTCATAAACACATAAAATTCCCTCTATACAACCGCCGAATTAGTATATCATAATATACCCAGCATAAGAATAAAACCCGCAATCTTAAGCAAAAATATTTTTAATGGCAGATTTTGAATCGACTAATGGTTTCCACGAAGTTTCTCTTAATTTCGAAATATCGTAAACGCGGTCCTTTGAAAAAAATCTTATGTATTTTGAGGCAACAGGGACATTTGCCAACACATCGGCAAGGGATTTAGGTATCGTTATAGGTTGTTTTGCCCCTGTTGCTTTGCATAACAGTGCAATAACCTCTCTGGTGGTCAAGACATCTTCATCCGCCACTATATATGCGTTTGAAAGCATTTCGTTGTTTTGCAATGCAATTTTAACCGCTTCTACAAGGTTTTCTATCGCGCAAAGATGCCATCTGTTTTGAGCCGTTCCTATCAGCGGAAATAACCTCCACTTCAACAACCTGACCAGTTTAGGCAACATATGAGGTTCGCCCTTTCCATATACCATTGCCGGCCTTAAAATAACAGCCCGCCCGCCATCTGCAATGTATTGCCATATAATCTGCTCGGCTTCCAGTTTAGATAATCCGTATATATTGCTTGCATTTAATGGCATATCGTCTTTTAATATGCCGCTATTTGCGCTTATCACTGATACGGAACTCATATAAATAAGCCGTTTTACCCCTATTTCTCTTGCGCATTGCGCAATTATCTCTGTGGCATCAACGTTTAGCTGTTTTAGCCGCGTTTTGTTTTTGCCCACGTATCCTGCGCAATGTATCAAAACGTCCTGTCCTTTCACTGCGCCTAACAGTTCATTTTTATTAAGAATATCGCCTAAATAAATCCTATAATCACTTTTTATTTCGGAGAGTTTTCCCCTTGATTTGGGCCTTATAAATACGGTGATTTTGTTATCAGGGATATCCAAAAGCGATTTCAGTATATTTCTGCCTATAAATCCTGTTGCGCCCGTAAGTAATATATTCATTATTGTCCCTTTCTAATCAGGCACATAAAAAACCCTTCCATTTGTTCATTGGGCAGTATCCTCACTGCCCTTGAAATTTGCTGTTTCAATGCCCTGCCTTTATATTCTGTTAAACCGCTTATGGCATTTGTGATAGGCAAAGATATTTTCTCAACGATTAATCCGTCAACCTGCTTTAAAATCCAGTCTATAACCAATTCATTCTCTTCAGGAGAAAACGTACACGTGGAATATAAAAGATGCCCGCCGGTTTTTAGGCGCATAATCGCGCTTTTAATCAACCTTTTTTGTTTTTTCTGCATCTCCTTGACCTTTTTCTCCGACCAATAACCAAAACTTTTTGGACTGTGCGGGGAAAATCGTCCTTCAGAACTGCATGGGGCATCTAATAGTATCTTGTCAAACAACATATTCTGAGAACGCCTCAAAAAAGCAACGGCATCAGATAATACAGGCTCAACACACTGCGCGCCCTGCTGTTTAAGATTTGCCAATAGTTTGAAAAAACGCGGTTTTACTTTCTCTATGGCAATAATCTTGCCATCGCATCCAATAAGCCCAGCCATCTGAGAGGTTTTGCTTCCGGGAGCGGCGCACATATCCAAAATAAACTCGCCCTTTTGCAGATTAAGCGCTAAAGGCGGAAGCATACTGGAGATGTTTTGTATGTATATTTTGCCCTCTTTGTATAAATCCGTATCTTGCAAATCGCGTTTGTCCACGTCCAAAACAAATGCGTCTTCAGGATAAGACAACTTGTGAAACTTCAAGGGAAGCGCGCGCAATCTTTCCTCTATTTCACGGGCAGAGGACTTTAATCTATTTACCCGGAAACTCGTTTTCTTCTTTAAACACAGACCGTTAATAATAATCTGCCACTTACTTGGAAATATCTCCTTAATCTTATTTGCAAAAGAAAGCGGCAAACGATTTGCCAGTTTATTCATTTTTTATCCGCAAATAAAACCCCTCCGGCAGCCCAGTCTTCCCTTTTGACTTCTTGAAAAACGACATAAGTATGATCTTTTGATTTGCCTGCGACCTTAAATAACGTCTCTGTTATATCTTCTGCAATTTTTGCCTTCTGTTCTTTAGAGAGTTCGCCTATTAACTTGACTTCAACATAGGGCATAAAGACCTCCTTACTTATCACCCTGACGATATCTATCCAAGATATTTTTTATATCCGTATCTACAGACCGGTCTATAAGGCCTGCAACGTATAGCAAAAGCGAAAACTGCCATGCCTCGTTCGGCCCGACAACAAGTCCGGCATTTATATCCTCTTTGCGTTCAAATTCATTCTTATAATGAGCTATAAGCTCTGACAAAGGATTTTCCACAATATCCATCGTATAGGTTCTGTTATAATACTTTAAAGACGGCAACCTTACACCTCTCATATACAAAAAGGAACGCAGGGAGTCTGCATTTAAATCCGATATCTCCTCAAGATTAAATCCTTCTAATTGCGGATAATCCGGAGGCAAAACGATAATAGGGTGCATTATATTTATTTTGCCTTTTCTTACAACAGTATCTCTATCGCTTATATCAGAGCGCGACAAAACAATGTAATCCACATCTGTCGGCGAAAATGTGGAAAGATTCGTTATGCGCGCGCGGTGTATTTCTGTCTCTTTAATGGCCTTTTGCCATAGTTCATCTATGTTCATATGCCTCCAAAATTAAATGAGTTTGTATTTTTTCAAAACCTTCTTTAGTTTTGAAAGATTGTCCTTGCTCATCTCACACAAAGGCAACCTTATTTCAGGTTCAATCATCCCCATTAAAGCCATTGCCGTTTTTACCGGTATGGGATTGGTTTCTATAAACATTGCCTTGACTATCTCCATCATATCAAAATATATCTGCCTTGCCCTTTCCAATTCCTTGTTTTCAAACGCCCTTATCATCTCGCTAACCTGTTTAGGCATTATATTGGCTATAACTGAAACAACACCAACACCTCCAACTGAAAGCACAGGCAGCGTCAAAGCATCGTCTCCTGAAAAGAGCAATATGTCGTCCCCGCAGACTCTTTTTATCTGCGCCATCTGTTCAAGGTTTCCGCTTGCCTCCTTTATAGCGACTATATTTTTCAACTCGGAAAGCCTTTTTACTGTCTCCATGCTCATATTTATACCCGTTCTTGACGGGATATTATAAAGCATCACAGGGATATCTACTTCCTCTAATATCGTTTTGAAATGCAGATACAATCCCTCTTGCGTTGGCTTATTGTAATACGGACAAACCTGCAAAGAACCATCTGCTCCGGCCTTTTTGGCGTGCCTCGTAAGTTCTATTGCCTCTAAAGTGTTATTAGCGCCTGTCCCTGCTATAACCTGAATCCTGCCTGAAGCAAATCCAACAATGGCCTCTATCAAATCCTCATGTTCCTCCATAGATAATGTTGCAGACTCCCCTGTTGTCCCGCATGGCAAGAGCGCGTTAGTACCATTTTCGATGTGAAACTCCACTAACTTGGATAAAGCCTTATAATCGATCTTCCCCTTTTTGAAAGGTGTAATCAATGCAACAACTGACCCTTTAAACATATCTATACCTCCTAATTAAAATTTGGTCTCAAACAAACCCTATTTTACGCTATTACATTAGGTAATGTCAAAGTATCTATGAATACTTATACACCTCGCATTACCTAACAAAGATTGCAAAACATTCATAATCGCACACAGCGCAATATTCCAAAGCCTCTGCAGGATTATAACAAAACAATGTCAACGCATTTTAAAACAATTATACAAAATCTGACTTTAATTATACCACAGAATGGATATTAAACCAAAAAGCTGTAAACTATTAAATAGACTCGGCTATTAAATCGTATGCATTGCAAGAGGAAACCCTTGCTCTAATAATGTCGCCTGTATCCAATTGCTCTGGACTATGGACATAGACAAGTCCGTCTATTTCAGGACAGTCGGATTGAGAACGGCCTACATAAACATCGTCTTGCCCATATAAAGTCCCGTCAATGATAACCTCTATATCCGAACCTATTAATGCCTTGTTTCTTTTCAATGAATTGCTTTTTGCAAAGCGCATCACTTTATCATAACGCTGTTTAGCTGTTTTTTTAGGCGCGCTTCTCCAGTTATATGAACCTGTGCCTTCTTCTTTGCTGTAAATAAAGGCGCCTATGCGGCTAAACTCATGTTCTTTTAAAAACGAGATTAGATCTTCAAATCTCTTATCAGTCTCATAGGGAAATCCAACCATAACCGTTGTCCTAACAGATATCTTGAGATTATTTAGTTTACGCAATAAATACTCTAACCTATCTCTGTCGTATCCCCTGTTCATTTTATTTAATATGAAACTATTGCTGTGCTGTATTGGCAGGTCTATATAGTTAACTATTTGCTTTTCTCTCGCTATGATTTCTATCAGTTCATCGGTAATGAACGCAGGATGCGCATACATAAGCCTTATCCAAGGAATAGAAACATTTTTTACAAGTTTTTCCAACAGGGTTTGTATCATAAATTTTCCTTTTAAATCAAATCCATAAGCCGTCGTGTCCTGTCCTATTAGGATTATCTCTTTCTTTCCCATATCCTCTATACGCTTTGCCTCATCTATGATAGAGTGTATGGTCCTTGATGAAAGCGGTCCTCTAATCTTTGGGATAGCGCAATAAGAACATTGGCTCAAACACCCTTCGCATATCTTTAGATACTCATATGCCCCTTCACTAAAAGATACCGGCACTTTGCCCGGAAGGTCTTTAACGTTAACACACCTCATAAATTTAAAAAGCGGAAATTCTTTTTTGATTTCTCTGGGATATCTTTCTAATAAACACCCGAACACAATAACTTCCTTTCCGGATTTTGCGTATTCTTCAAGCTCATCCATTACTTCTATGGACTCTTTTATCGCATCGCCAATAAAGGAACAGGTGTTCAACAAGATAACATCGGCTTCTGTTATATCCTGACTGTAAATATAGCCGTTTTTTAGGTATTTAGAGACCATATATTGGGAATCCACTGTATTTCTCGGACAGCCCAATGATATGAGATGAACAGACTTTTTATTCAAATTACTCAAAAGGCGCTATTACCTCTTTATCTCATAGGAACAGTCGGGATAAAAGGTCAGATTTTTAATGACTTTGCCCCTCCTGCCAAATCCTTTATACACTTTGCCAGCGCATTCCACTTCAATTCCACCGGCATTCCCAAGCCACATCGATATTTCCTCTTTTGCTGACCAGGTTTCAACGTCGCCTTTATGAAGTGTAGCGCGAAAAACCTCTTTCCCATCAGCCCTTACCCTGAGCCAGCTATTTGACGTTGCCCTAACTAATATATTTACGCCGCTTTTCTGCGTATTAATTAACCCCGAATTTGCTGGTTGAGTTTGAGGAGCCGCATCTTCTTTATTTTTTGACATACTTTCGGCATCCGATGTAACTTCAGCGCTTATTTTCTCCTTATGCTGTTTTTCTAAAACATCGTTCTGCTTGATAGCTGTGTTTTTATCAACATCCACATCTTTGTTCTTTGGCAATAGGATAAGGATGCCCCCTATCAGCGCTACAACGGCAATCAACCACCAAACCTTTTTAGGCACTTTTAAAATCGCGCTCAAAACAGACATTATACACCACAAAAACATGTCCCTAATAAATCGTGTGCCTGTTTTTAACACCTTAACAATGCCCAGAATTTTATTAGAAATACCAGAAGCCTTGGTATTCGTCATAGGCTCGTCTGTTTGAAGATCAGCAGATTCAGGTTCTTTTTTTGTTTTTTTGGATTTCTCTGTTGCAAACAGCTCTTCCACAACCCGCTCCGGATCAACGCCAAGATAGCGGGCATAGGTCTTTGCAAATCCCTTTACATAGACATCGCTAATAAACAGATTTGTGGT
Source organism: uncultured Planctomycetia bacterium (assembly GCA_964469495.1). Taxonomy (GTDB): domain Bacteria; phylum Omnitrophota; class Gorgyraeia; order S143-82; family S143-82; genus CAYXYY01. The sequence continues at coordinate 29,651 of CAYXYY010000059.1, forward strand.
ATTTCCAGATTCTATGGCAAGAATAACGCGCTTGGATATCTTGGTTGCCTCAAAAACTTCCTGTATGGTTATACCCTTCTTCTCGCGAATAGCCTTTAAATTAATTTTCTCCGACATCAAAACTCTCCTTGGATTGCAGCCATTGGTCCCTATCAATCAAAATCTCCCTTGGTTTACTCCCCCTATACGGCCCAACAATCCCCTCTTCTTCCATCATATCAACCAGCCTTGCGGCCCTTGAATAGCCCAACCGCATACGCCGTTGCAAAATAGAAACAGATGCATGGCCGGTTGACAAAACCAAGTCAACCGCCTCGTCAAACAACTCATCTTTTGGCCCACTGGAAAATCTATTCGCCTGCGCCTTGACAATAGATTCATCAAACTCCTGATTTCCTTGCACTGACCAAAAATCCACCAGTCTCTCTATTTCTTTATCCTTTACATAGCAACTCTGCATACGTTGTATTTTAGCTGCCCCCGGTTTTAGGAACAACATATCCCCTTTGCCTAAAAGCTTTTCAGCGCCAATAACATCCAATACAGTGCGAGAATCCACTTTAGAAGCCACTTTAAACGAGATTCTCGCAGGAAAGTTCGCTTTTATAACGCCGGTGATAACGTCAACAGATGGCCTTTGCGTCGCTAAAATAAGGTGTATGCCAACGGCCCTTGAAAGCTGAGCAAGTCTGGCAATGCTGGTCTCAACCTCACTTTGGGCAACAGACATAATATCTGCCAGCTCATCTATTATTAATACGATATAGGGCATCGGGTCTTTTTTATTGCGCTCGTTATATACACGTATATTGCGCACGGCTGATTTTGCCAACCGCTGATACCGGCGCTCCATCTCCGCAATGAGCCAGCTCAAACTCGCTGAAACCTTTTTCACATCCGTAATAACAGGACAAAGCATATGCGGAAGTTTATTATACTGTATAAGCTCAACCATTTTTGGGTCAACCATAATAAACCTTAACAAATCAGGAGACGACTTATATAACATAGATGAAATAAGCGCGTTAACACAAACGGTCTTGCCCGAGCCTGTTGTCCCTGCGATAAGCAAATGAGGCATTTCCCTTAAATCAGCTACAATAGGCACTCCCGCTATATCCTTGCCAAGGCCAAGGGCAAGAGGAGAATCCATATCTCTAAATTCATCTGACTCAATAATGTCCCTTAAAAATACCGGCTCCATATTGGCATTTGGGACCTCAACTCCAACAGCGCCCTTTCCGGGTATCGGAGCAACTATTCTGATATTCGCAGCTCTTAAATTTAGGGAAATATCGTCGCTAAGATTGACGATTTTTTGAATTTTTACTCCGGGGGCTGGTTCCAATTCATATCTCGTGATAACAGGCCCAACCTCAACATTGACCACTTTAACAGGTATGTTAAACTCGGCAAGCGTCTGTTCCAATATCCGCGATTTTTTCTTTACGTCTTCTGTTTGTGAAGCCTTTTTCTTTAAGGGCGTATCCAAAATATCTTCTGGAGGAAGCTGATACTCAATGCTTTCTTTAGGCTTTATGTGTTTGCCAGATTTGGCTTCCAAATCAAAGTTAACTAGTTCTTCCGGCTCCTCTTCTTCATCATCTTCGTATTCCTCTTCCTCATCATATTCTTCCTCTTCTATCTCATCATCTTCGTCATCTTCCTCTTCCTCGTATTCATCCTCATCCTCAAACTCTCCTTCATCATCATCTTCTTCATAGGATTCCTCGTCTTCTTCTAACTCATCTTCTTCCTCATATTCTTCTTCATCCTCTTGGGGTAGAATTGCCCTTCTTGCGCTAGTTGGAGAAGGTGAAATCTCTATCCTGCCCTTTCTTGTCCCTGATTTAACAGGCCTTTTATTTAGCACTTGCCTTGCCTCCATAAAGTCCAATACCCAATCACGAATGTATTTAAACAATCTCGATGCATAGATAATAGGCCTTAAAAAGAAATGCGCCACTTTAAGTATAGAAATGCGCGTCACCATTATAAATGCAAGCAGGAAAAGCCCAATGGCAACAATAAAAGCGCCTAATAGTCCTAAATACGTGGACAAAAATTGGGCAAAAGACAGGCCTATTGTCCCGCCTAATAAAAAACCTGACACAGCATCCGTAAAAGGATATTTGAACAGAGAAAATATGGCAGATAAGAATATAGACAGAAATAATGCCCCGAGAACGGGTATCCTCAATTGATTTTCGCTATTTAGCAATTTCAATATTCCGGAGGCAATTAATATTACAGGAAAAACGTATGCCGCCTTGCCCCATAAAAAAAAGAAGAAAAAACCAAGGCCAACGCCAACCCTGCTTATCCAGTTATGCACAGGAAAGTTAGCAGGATAAGCTAATAGTTTTAAGTCTTGAGGAGAATAAGAGATAAAACTAGAGAATAACAACAGGCCTATACATATGAGAAACACAGCCTTGATTTCATCTTTATAATCATGATATTGCATTTCTCATCCATACAGGTTGTTAATCCTAAAGATTATTTTGCCTGCTTGATGCTCAGATTTAATCTGCCAAGCTCATCAATCTTTATTAACTTTACTCTAACCTTATCTCCTACCTTTAATTTATCCTCTACTTTTTCAACATAATCATCTGATATTTCAGATATATGAACTAGGCCCTCTTTGCCAAAAGGCAACTCACAAAACGCGCCAAAATTTATAACGCGCGTAACAACCGCATCATAGATCTCTCCTACTTCAGGATCGCTAGTCAGGCCTTTTATCATGGCAAGGGCCTGCTCAAGACGCGCCTTGTCAGGGGCCGAAACCAAGACATTTCCTGTTGTATCGTCTATATCTATTGAAGATTCCGTCTGGGCAATAATCTTCTTTATATTCTTGCCCATAGGCCCGATAAGGTCCTTTATCTTATCAAAAGGCACGTTTACAACCGTGATTCTCGGAGCATAATCAGATAATTGAGAACGCGGGCATGAAATAACGCTATTCATAACCTCTAAGACCTCTAATCTGGCCTTTTTAGCCAAAGCAAAGGCCTCTTTTATCATCTGAATAGTGATACCTTTCACCTTTAAATCCATCTGAACAGCATTAATACCGTCTTTTGTCCCGGCAACTTTAAAGTCCATATCTCCATAATGGTCTTCCAAACCTGCGATATCCGTCAAAAGCACATAACCATCATCGTGGGTAACCAATCCAATAGCAATTCCAGCTACGGGCCCTTTAATTGGCACACCTGCATCCATAAGAGACATACTTGCAGCGCAGGCAGTTGCCATAGAGGAAGAGCCGTTTGATTCCAATATCTCGGAAACAACCCTTACTGTATAAGGAAAGGCATCTTTAGCAGGCATAACATATCTTAAAGCGCGCTCTGCCAATGCGCCATGCCCAATCTCCCTTCGGCCTGGCCCCCTTATTGGTTTTACCTCGCCAACACTAAACGGAGGGAAGCTATAATGCAGCATAAATGTCTTATAACTTTGGTCCTCCAATCCTTCTATCATCTGCTCGTCAGAACGCGTCCCCAACGTCGTCACACAAAGGCTTTGCGTCTGTCCGCGAGTAAATAAGCTGGATCCATGGGCTCTGGGCAATACGGAAACATCGCAAGCCAATGGCCTTACCTCGTCCAATGCCCTGCCGTCAATACGTTTTTTCTCCTTAAAGATTCTGTCCCTAACCAATTCCTTTTCTATTTCGGAAAAGGCCTTTTTGACCTCGCTAACTCCGAATTTATCTCCGTTTATGTCAAAGATAATATCGCCTAAAGGAGATACCTGTCCTTTTCCTTCTTCAACCAATTCCTCTACAGCCTTATCGCAAAGCAGAGAAAACCTCTCCATACGCATATGTTTATCGGCGATATTAACAATCTCTTGAATTTGAGACAAATATCTCTCCTTTATAAGAGGGACAACGGATTCCGGAAGCGCTTCAGGCTCAAAAGAAGCCTTTTGCACGTTTAACTTCGATGCCAAATCCAACTGGGCCTTAGCCACTTCGTCAAAATGACTTTTACCAAACTCAATAGCGCCGAGCATATCCTCTTCAGATATCTCTTTGCTGCCGGATTCAATCATTATCACTTTATCGCCATACCCAACTACACATAGGTCTAGATCACCCTGTTCTTGTTCCTCATATGTCGGATTAAGTATAAACTCTCCGTTAACCCTGCCCACACGGCATGCCACAATAGGGCCATCAAAAGGAATATCCGATATAGTAAGAGCGCAAGATGCGCCCAATATAGCGAAGATATCCGGATCGTAAGATGGGTCGCTAGACAAAACCTGAGCAACAACCTGAACGTCGTTGACAAAACCCTTAGGGAACAGGGGCCTTATCGGCCTGTCTATCAAACGGGCTGAAAGTATCTCTTTTTCTGTTGGTTTGCCTTCCCTTTTAAAAAACCCTCCGGGGATCTTTCCGGCGGCATATTGTTTTTCCCTATACTCAACAGTTAAAGGGAAAAAATCTATACCGGGACGTTTATCAGCAGACATACAAGCAGTAACCAATACAACCGTAGCGCCATATTTTACCAGAACAGCGCCATTGGCCTGCCTTGCGACTTTGCCTGTTTCAAAGATTAACTCATGCCTGCCGAATTGGCAGGACACGGACTTGATATCAAACTCTGCGCGCTTCATTTCTTTAACCCCAGCTTGGATATTACCTGCGCATACTTTTCAGGGTTGTACTTTTTCAAGTATGCGAGAAGATTCCTACGTTTGTTGACAAGCTTTACTAATCCAAGCCTGGAATGGTGGTCCTTTTTATGGACCTTAAAATGCTCATTGAGCTGTTTAATCCTCTCTGTTAATAAGGCTATCTGCACGGCGGCAGACCCCGTATCTTTACCATGTTGGGCAAAATCACCCATAATTTCCGTTTTTTTGTCCTTTAACAATGACAATTGACACCTCCTATTTCTTTTTTAAAACCTCTCTAAAAACTTGTCAGATTATATAATAGCATACTTACTTAGTCAAGCCTATTTATAGTAGAGTAATTATCAAGAATTTTATATGCTATTAAAAGGTTTCCCGAAATACTATCATCTATCTAGACTCTTATTTATTGGTATTGATAAGCAAAATATGGCCTATCGGGCAGTTGATAACGTCTGCCACGACTTCGCACTTTGCAATAAACAGGAAGAATACCTCTCTGCCTGTCTCTGACATCGCTTCAAAGTTGCCCTGCCCTTTTGCAATTACTAAATCGCTCTTGTAATAGGCCTCTGAAAATTCCTCTGATGCCATATCCAATATAACTCCCGGAGCCTGAATCCCTGTTGTAATTACTCTGCATATTTTGTCCAATCCTATTTCTTTTGCCTCTATTTCCGTTGCATCGTTTATGATTGGCCCGCTTCTAACAGCAACTGTAATGTTTTTATCCGGGAATTTTGCCAATATCTCTTCTATGAAAATTTTGTCAAACACTATCTCGCCGCAGTTATCCGCTATGTATAGTATGCTTTTTGCCTTTGTCAGTTTTTCCAAAAATTCTTTTTCTTTAAAGTATACAGACCCTATTTCCTGCGTCTCTATATCCAATATCGCATTTATCTCTTCCAATACGTCCACGTCATAACGCACACCGTAATCTATTATGTTTCCGGCTATTGCTATGAAAAGGGCCATTAGCAATGGATTTTCGCATGCAACGATTTTCGCTTTTACCTGCGTATAGGTCTCTAATGCAAGTTCATTGCTCTTCTTTTTCTCTTCTCTATATGGATCTTTTATCCCTGTGTATTTTTCTATTAGGCTGTATGCCTTTATTGCAAATTCAGGAGGGCTTTCGTCTAAACGCACCTCGGAAAACAATCTCCCGACGTCTTTCAAAAAGTTTTTTAGATCATCTCCCTCAATGTTGCACTTTCTCGCAAGCGCAAGCATCTGATTAAAGAAACATATTGAACAATCAGGACGCCAATCCATATTATCGCATCTTCATAGCGCGTTTTAACGCCCGATTCAGGACGTCAATAGGCGCTTGTTTGCCTGTCCATAATTTGAATGCAATTGCCCCTTGGTGAAGCAGCATTCCAAGTCCGGTGCATGCCTTTATTCTCAAACGCCTTGCCTGGCTTACAAGTTCTGTTTCTCTGTTATAAACAACGTCGTAAACAGCAATATCTCTGCTAAATCTCTTAATGTCTATCAATGGTTTTCCCGGATGCATCCCAACAGGTGTTGCGTTAATCAAGATCCCTATCTTTTCTATTGCGTATGTCTCGTCAATATCCTTTAGCGCGCGGGCAGACACCTCCGGATAATATCCTGCTATGCGCTTGGCCAATGCCTTTGCCTTTTTCTTGTCTTTATCTATGAAAATCACTTCTTTCGCTCCTCCGCCTGCAAGGGCAAATCCAACTGCCTTTGCAGCGCCTCCTGCGCCTAATACAAGGCACTTTTTGTTCTTTGGAACGATGCGCAGCGTATCTCGCATATCCCTAAAAAATCCTTCAGCATCGGTGTTTGTGCCTATTAGTTTTCCATTCCTCATATACACGGTATTAACCGCGCCTATTTTCTCTGCAATGGCTGTAATCTCATCCAGATACTTCATAACCTTTTCTTTATACGGTATGGTTATGTTTAATCCTCCAAAACCAAGCGCCTTTACAGCCATTAAGGCGTTCTTTAAGTCCTTTCCATCCGGTTCAAAACACAAGTATACCCCGTCTATGCCAAGCGCCTTAAACGCCGCGTTATGCATAGCGGGAGACAGGCTGTGCCTGACCGGATTTCCCAACAAACCATAACAAATCGTCTTTGAAGATACGTTCATTCCAACCTCCACAATTTTGGAATAACTTTTGTCTTTTTCTCCTCTATTTCTCCAATAAACCATATCCTCTGCGCAGGACTCGGGTCTATTTCTTCCAAGTCTATTGCCTTGTTGTTGTTTATGTCCTTTGCCGCGCGCACGCTAAATATGTGTTTGCCCTTATCCAAATTCACCAAGAACACAGAGTTGTCATTTGACCAAACAGACCATTGCCCGTCATCTATTTTGTATGAAAATACGCATCCCGGTTCACTGGCGCTGAATTTGAAAAATGCGTCAGTGTATTGGGAAACGCCGCTCGGCCCGCCGGTTATCACTGTATCAGGGGCTATTATGTCCAATGTAATGGAATCAGTATATACGGAAGATATGTTGCCTGCAAGGTCTTTGAACTGAATAAAAACAGTATGTTCACCGCTTACAGGCGGAAGTTTCCATTCCACGTCTTCTTGGAAATTCTGCCATTCGCCCGCCCGGCACAAAGACAGGGAGTTGCCTATCCTCATATACTCAACACCGCTGTAATTATCGCTGGCCTCTATATGCAATAAGGCGTATATAACGTTGGTATAGGCAGCGCCATTGTTTATTACGACACTCCCTTTAGGCGGTGTGGTATCCACGGAAAAACTCCACATCTCAGTGGGCATCTCATTGCCGGCCTCATCTGACGCGCTTACGGAAACCGTGATATGCCCGTCTCCAATTGAACTGATATGCGCTGTAATTTTATCCTCTTCCACAGAATAAATGCGTTTTGACCCGTTTACCTTTAAATCTATGCTGTCGGTTTTAACCCCGCTAAGCGCATCTGAAAGGTTAAACGTGATATCAAATTTTTTGTCCGTCAGAAGAGAAGCTGATGCCGGGGAAACGCCTGATATACTGGGAGGTTCTGTATCTATCCAGAGATGAAACTCGCCAACAGGCGTCTCCATTGTTCCTTGCGTAATAGCCCTGACGTAAAATATGTTTTTACCATCGCTGATAGGATTGCCTGCAAAATCAACGGCAGAAGACCCTGTATCAGCATCCATATCAGGCATAGTGTTCAAGGAATAACTATACCCCAAAACAGGCGCTGTTTCCGATTTTATAGACCAGATAAAATACGGCGTGTTATCTCTCTGCCAAGTCTCAGGGCTTATTTGCCTGCCCATAGGCGCGTCAAATGCCTTTAGGTTGGTTATCTCATAATTGTCATTGTCTTTCGCCGCCTCTTCGCCGCTTACAACAGCTATAAATCCGGATATTATCTTCTCCGCTTCGTTTAAAACTATACCTATGAAGTTTGCGCCTATGGTGTTTGACACGGAATAATTTTCAGATGACATAGAAAAAGAGCCCATATCTGTTTCATAAGCAGATAGGGCGTAATTAGCCGAACTTGCCACATGATCGCCAAATGCGATATTAGCAAGCGCACTTAGCATTATGAATAAACTCACGCACCTTTTTTTCATCCTTTTTCCCCGGTTCTATTTCAAGCCGGCTTGAGGCATCCACGGCATAGGGCCTGACTTTTTGCACCGCTTCCCCAATATTTTCAGGACAAAGCCCGCCGGCCAAAAACATTGGAATGACTATCTCCTCCCGTATAGACCTTGCCATATCCCAATCAATGGCCTTGCCCGTACCGCCGACATTGGCGCTGTCATATGCATCTATTAAAACAGCGTCTATCAACTCCGTTTTAACGTTAGGCCGAGACAAAACTCTGTATGCCTGAATAAATACAGAATCCGGCAATAATGCCCTGAGGTTTTCCTGTATCTGGAAATAACACTGAAACGCCCTGAATCCTATATTATGCAGTCTCAATAACAAGTCGGAATCAAAATCTACCACAACGGCTATCTTCTCCACTATGGGAGGAAGCCGTTTTAATATCCGTTCTGATTCCAAAATAGACACCTTTCTCGGGCTGTCTTTATAAAAGACAAAACCAAGCGCGTCTGCGCCGGCATCCACACACATCAAGGCATCTTTGATATTTGTAATCCCGCAGATCTTTACTTTTACCACCTAACAGACCTCCTGATTTAGCACTATTTATTATACAGCCTTATTCTCTATTTGCATATAGTTAAGAATAATTGTAAAATGCAATTATGAAGATAGAGATGTCTATATCCAATAAGATAGAGATTTTAAACAGCGTCTTGCTCATCTTTTTGTTGTTGTTCTTTATATACGTGCTGAAAATGGATATCCTTAAATTAGATGACCCGTATTATCGGGCGCGAAAGGTCATATCTATGAAGGCCAATTTATCAAGCGACAATCAATGCGCAAACACTGCCTTGCTAAAATTAGAACCAAAGACGAATATAGACACAAAGTCTTTGTCCAATCTGTTCCAACAACTGCCTCAAACCCGCGCTAAACCAAAACCGCAAAAGGTAGTTGAGCTAAAACCCGCGCCCAAAGAACACAAAAAGAAATCCCCCAATTATCAAAAATTGCTTAATCAGTTGTCCGTCAACGGCGTTATGAAAGGCCCTAATCCAAAGGCGGTTATTTATAATAAACGTTCCGGCCAAACAACCTTTATAACTGTTGGAGATAATCTGCTCAATACGTTTACTGTCGTATCTATTGAGAATGACAAAATCGTTTTAGAAGCCGATGGCAGGAATTTCGCAATAAAATTTTAGGCGATTACTTCACGCCTTCTATCCAATTAAGAGCTTCTCTGACAATGGATTCTTCTATATCACGCAGGCACCTGTTTTTATCCTCAAGAGGACATTTGTGTTTATAACACGGCCCGCAATCCATTTCTTTTTCCACGGCTGAAAATCTGCCTTTTTCTATCGGCAGATGCCTTTCAGATGCCGTTGGCCCAAAATATACGATAAATGGCCTGTTTAAGATAAAGGCTACATGCATCGGGCCTGAATCCGGCGTTATCAGGCAGTCTGATAGGGAGATAAGGGCAACTAACTCCTCTATGGCGGTTGCCCCCGCCAAGTTAAATACAAAACGTTTTTCCTCGTCTGTAAGTCTGTCCAAAATATGTTCGGCAATCTTTTTTGAATGCCTGTCTCCGCATAAGGCTATTTTTACAGATCTTGATATGAGTTTGGAGATTATATCAGCGGATTGTTCAATTGACAGGTTTTTCGTCTCCCATTTTTTGCTGGCTGAACAATTAAACACACATAGTTTATCACCGTCCTGCAATCCCATGGCAATAAGCCTGCTTTGAACCCGCTTAATCGCCTCTACATCTGCCAGCGGCCGAATCATCTTTGCATTCCAAGACAGGCCTAAGGTGTTAAATAGGCGCTCCTGTTCTGCAATAGGAAAGGAACGTATATATTTTACAGGCCTGCTCATCAGCCACCCGCTCTTTACATTAAAGCCAAAACTAACCGCATTGAGCATCCTGCATAAGAGGTGGGTTCTCAATTTATTCTGAAGGTCAATTACCGCATCTACATTATAGAAATTCACGCGCGCAGACAATTTCAATATGTCTTTTTGCCACGGTATAAATTTGTGCGCAAGGCCGTGAGGCGTTAGCGCCTTGCCTAATTTACCCGTGATAAAAACTATCTCGGAATTCGGAAGATTCATCTTCAGGTTTGACAAACTCAACATAGAAAGAGCCAAGTCCCCGAACGCAGAATACTTTATAATCGCTATTGTCTTTTTGTTATGCTGTTGTTCGTATACCTTTAATGTCTTTTCACACATCACATCTAATGCAAATGACTCTTCTACCTTTTTTCTGCCGGATAAAACGATATTGTTATAAAGTGTGCTATTTGAGATAAGCGCATCGCAGGCCTTGGCAAAATCATTATAGGAGTCAGGCCTGCAAAGCAGGCCCGTTTGGGTATCGGATATAATCTCGTTAAACGCAGGCCTATCAGAAGCAACAACAGGTATGCCACAGGCCTGCGCCTCTATTATCATCCTGCCAAAAGACTCGTCATATTGAGACGGGGCAATCAATACAGATACGTTTCTCAGTACCGACGGCACATCGCTTACAGCGCCTAAAAAACGGACTCTGCTCTCCAATCCTTTTTGGCGTATATAATTTTTCAGTTTGTCCAAAAACTGCGTTTTCCCTTTTGAGGCCTCGCCTATAAACCACAACTGCAAGGCAGGATATTTCTTCGTCAATTCAGACAGACAATCAACGGCAAGCATATGGCCCTTTTTAGGCGTTATCCTTCCCAGCAAGGCAATAACAGGCTTATCAGGCCGTTGGTTTGCAGGCCTGAAAGGGAATCTGGAGACGTCAACGCCACGGTATATAAGTTCTATTTTATCGGCATCCAAACCAAATGAATCCTGCATATAATTGCCTATAAAACGGCTCGGCACTATTACTTTATTTCCCATTGCCATAATGCGGGAAAACCCGCTCTTGGAATACTTGCCATGGCAGGTCGTTATAAATCTGACTGTCTTTGCCTTGATGTCTTTCTTTAAGCGCCTTTTGTTGACCTTTTTAACGGCAAGATATGCAATCCACGCAGGGACCCTTGACCTTGCGTGGACTATGTCTATATCTTTGTTCTCTATTATGCGCGAAAGCCTTTCAATGGAATATATGGCCGTAATCGGGTTTTTCTTTCCAACAGGCAGTTTTATATGCTCGGCAATGCCTTTTAGTTCCTCTTCTCTGTATCCGCCTCCTGAAACTACAAAGGCCTTGTGTCCGCGCTCTGTTATGTATCTGGCTATGTCTATTGTGCCACGCTCAACTCCTCCGGAGTTTAGCGCAGGCAATATCTGCAATATGTTCATAATAAATTCCCTGATATCTCATCTGCAAAGAGCCGTCCCTTTAATGTAAGACGACAATTGCCCTTCTGCTTTTCCATAAAACCTTCGTTAATCAACATATTCAAATAATCCTCCTGATGAGGCGTTTTAGCTATTATACTACAGTTAGCGCCGAATTTTGTCCGTAACTGCAAAAGCGCTATTTCTCTTTGAACATCGTCTACTTTATAGCAAAAATCCGGATCAAAACCGCGTTTCTCTATATATGCCTCTATGTCCTGCGCCCAAGCAAAACGCTCTGCTTCCGCAAAAGACCATGCGCCTGCGCCTATCCCTAAGAATTCATCTCCGTTCCAGTAGCCAAGGTTGTGCCTACAATAATCCTCTCTCCGGGCATAATTGCTTATCTCATACCACTCAAATCCGCAGCCAGAAAGCAATTCATCAGCAAGACGGTAAAACAAAGCCTGTTTCTCAACATTTATCTTAACCCCCCTTCGCGCCAAGGCCGTGTCATCTTCCAGTGAAAGCAGATATGCAGATATGTGGCTCACCTCCAACTCACAGGCAATAGAAAAGTCCTTTTCCATCTGAGATCTATCCTGCCCCGGCACGCCATAGATGATATCCACAGATACCATATTGCCAAAAACACTACGGCTGGTTTTCACAGCATTTATCGCTTGTTTAGCATCGTGCAATCTGCCTAAAAAGCGCAATATATCGTCGTTAAATGACTGCGCTCCAAGACTAATGCGGTTTACTCCAAGCGCCTTAACTGAGTTTAACCACTCTTTGCTCACGTCAATGGGATTTGCCTCTATCGTAAACTCAAAATCCGAACTTAGTTTCGCGCCTTTGAACAATGCATTTACAACCTTGCTTATATAATTTACAGGAAAAAATGAAGGCGTGCCTCCCCCTATGTAAAGGCTCTCTATTGAATTAAACGGATAGGCCTTTTTAAAAAAATCAACCTGCCTTAATAACGCCTGCGCATAAGATTCGAACAGGCCATCCTTTCCTGATTGGGAATTAAATGAACAATACCAACATTTAGAGCGGCAAAAAGGCAAATGGACGTATATGCGCATACTATTAGTCTACCTCGCCAAGCACCTCGTCTATGATATCTTTGACGGTAATCATTCCTCTGTTGCGGTAATTATCGTCATACAGGATAACTATCTGAGATCTCGACAACTGCATCTGCCTGAAAACTGAATACAAGTTGGCGCAATGGTGCATAAATATAACCGGCCTAACGCAGATATCAATTGGGCTGTCTTTTTTGGCAAACGCCACGTCCATTATGTGGACAAAACCTATAATCTTGTCTTTTGCAGGGGCTTCATATACAGGATAGCGCGTAAAATGCGCGCTCCTCGCCAATGCCAAGACGTCCCTGCACAAGGCAGAGCTGTCAACACCAACTATCTGCTCAATAGGCGTCATTATTTTCAACGCGGGAATAGAGGAAAAACGCAACACCCTTTTTAACAAAGAGGCCTCATCCTTGTGCATTTTGGAAAGACTGCCTTCCTGATATAACAACATAAGCAGTTCTTCACGCGTAACAAACACGCTTTTCTCGGCCTTTGACGTGCCGGGCTTTATGCCAAAGAGCCTTGCAATAAAGGACATTATCTTTTTAAACGCAAAGGAAAAAGGCGCAAATAGCCTTAAGAAGAATTTTACTAACGGATATGTAATAGGCAATAAGGCCTCCGGCATTGTCCTAAACAAAAGTTTTGGGCCGGATTCAGCCAACAATAACATAGGCGGAGTGAATAAAAGCGTAACTATCCACTCGGAAGTTATTCCATAGTCCTCGGCTATCAGGGTAAATATGGCAGATGCGGAGATTAACGCAATGTTATTGCCTATAAGCATTGTTGTCAGAAAGCTGTCCCAGTCGTTTCTAATCTCTGATATCTTATCTGCCAAAACAGGCCGTTTTTTGCGCATCAGTTCTATTTTTATGGGCGTAAAAGACACGTACCCTATCTCAACGCCTGAGAAGAACGCCGCTAATATAGTGAAAAATATAAGCCCTAACCACATCATCGTTTCTTAAGCACCACCTGTTCAATTCTATTGCCTTTAACTGAACTAACTTCCCAAACCCAACTGCCAACAATAAACTTTTCTTTTCCTTTCGGCATATGGCCTATTTTGTGCAAGACTAGCCCTGCCGCAGTGTCTATATCCACCTCGTCAAAGCCAATATCCTCGCCTATAATATCCTCCAAATCCCTTAAAGACATCCTTCCGGAAATCACCAATGCCCCGTCAGACCTGCGTATCACCTCTCTAGGCTCATCGTCAAATTCATCCTGTATGTTGCCCAAAATTTCCTCAACTATGTTCTCTAACGTCACAAGGCCTGACGTGCCTCCGTATTCGTCAACTACAACAGCTACGTCTATCTCATATTCCTTGAAGTCCTTTAACAGGCCGCTAATCGTCTTGGTTCCGGGAACAAGCCATGCCCTGCGCAAAAATTTTCTCCAGTCAGATTCATTGTTTAACAGCACATCTTTCGCCTTTACATATCCCAATACGTAATCTATATTCCCTTTATAAACAGGTATTCTCGTATGCCTATGTTCTTCTATTATCTTTAAAAGTTCGCCGTATGATGCAAGTATGTCCACAGCTATTATGTCCACTCTCGGGGTCATTATCTCATCAACCGTGCGCTCGTCCAAATCCATCGCCTCTTCCAACATATCCCGCTCAAACTGGGCCAACGCCCCCTCTTTCTCCCCGATAGAAAGCAATGCATCCAATTCGTCTTCTGTAAAAGATGTGTGTTGTTTATCCGGCCTCACTCCTATTTTTGAAAACGCAAATTGAAGCACTGCCTCAAATCCAGCTGAAATAGGCCTTAAAAAAACAGACACGCTCTTTAACAACGGCGATAGCAAAAAGGCGGTTTGTTTGGGCATCTTCACAGCAAGGGTTTTTGGCAATAATTCTCCAAAGATTAACAACAGGATAGTCAAACTCGCAACAGCCCACACAACACTTCCATGACCCCATATACGCACAAACCACATCGTCCAGATCACAGATAAGGTGATATTCACCAAGACATTGCCGGTTATTATAAGATTGACCGTTGCATTTGGATTAGACAAAAATCTTGCAATGAGGCCTGCGCGTTGCGGATTCTTTTTCCTGATAGACTGCAACGCGGGCCTTGACAAGGAGAACAGGGCTGTTTCCGAAGCGGAAAAAACACCTGAAAGCAAAAACAACAGGCAAACGCCTATTAAGTATAGCGCTATTTCCATATGATAAATACTAATCGCCCATTGATATGCCAAGCATTCTGGCAGTCTTGATTAGCTCGCAATTCTTAGGCACTGTCCTTACTTTGCCGCCCACCTTAGATAAGGCAATGGATGACATCTTGCCCTGCTTTATGCCAACTAGTCTTCCGAATTGCCCTTTTCTGACCATCTCCATAGCGGCTATTCCAAACCTAGTTGCCAAAATCCTGTCAAACGGCGTTGGCGTGCCGCCTCGCTGTATGTGCCCTAAAATAGTTACTCTGGTCTCAATGCCTGTGCGTTTTTCTATCTCATGTCCTATCTTGTTGCCTATTCCGCCAAGCCTAATAGGATCAGGGCTATCCTTTACGACCTCTTTGACAACCACACTCCCGCCTTTCGGCTTTGCGCCTTCCGCAACAACGACTATACTAAATTTCTTTCCCTTGCGGTTCCTCTCTTTTACTTTGTTGCACACACTTTCCATTTTATATGGGATCTCGGGTATCAATATTATGTCGCCTCCGCCTGCAAGGCCTGCCTCCATAGCAATCCATCCCGCATACCTTCCCATAACTTCAAGCACCATTACCCTATGATGCGACTGGGCGGTTGTATGAAGCCTGTCAATGGCATCCGTTGCTATGCTCATTGCCGTATCAAAACCAAACGTCATATCCGTGCCGACTAAATCATTGTCTATGGTCTTAGGCACACCGACGATATTTAGCCCCTTTTTCACCAATTTATCGGCAACGGTCATAGTGCCGTCCCCGCCTATACAAATCAAGGCGTCCAGTTTAAGGGAATTATACGTCCTTTTCACCTCGTTAGACATATCCTTATACTTCAATTTGCCTTTGCTATCCACATATGGCTGGGCAAACGGATTATCCTTATTGGATGTGCCTAAAATAGTACCTCCTTGCACAAGTATGCCTGATACATCATGCCCATCTAATTTTTTCCACTTATTATACATAAGCCCGGAATAGCCGTCTTTAAAACCTATTACTTCTATACCCATTGCAAGGGCAGGTTTAACAACAGCCCTTATAACGGCGTTAAGCCCCGGGCAGTCTCCTCCCGCTGTCAAAATCCCTATTCTCTTTATCTTTTTCTTCACAGCCATAATCCCCCCTTTTTGATAAAACTATCCGCGTCTTAACTTCCTCATACCGATCTCAGCGGCCTTGATGACAGGATATGCAGTTGGCGCTGCCGTGAGCAACGGATGCGATCCTATCTGCATTGTGGCCAGCTGAACAACGTCCATTCTTGCCTGTATACACACACCCAACATATTTATAAGTTCTCCACAGCTCGGCCCTCCGACAACTTCAGCGCCGAGAATTATTCCTGATTCAGGAGACAATATGAGCCTGACAAACTGTTTATGCGTGTCAGGCAATGTCCCGGGATGCCTGTCAACACCATCAAATTCCGCAATAATTACCTCAACGCCTTCTTGGACGGCAAAGGTCTCAATCAGGCCTGCCGCAGCAAAGGCAGTATCTCCTATCCTCGTTGAAAATATGGCAATAGTACCATTAAAGGTCTTCACAGTGGAAAGTTTGTAAAGGTTAACCCCGGCAATCCTTGCTTCAGCGCATGCCGTTGAAGCAAGCATAACAGGATTGGGACGCCTTGTTATAAAGTCCCTTTTCTCTGCGCAATCGCCAACCGCAAATATATCCTTTACCTGCGTGCGCATATATTCATCAACACGTATAGCGCCAAGTGAATTCACAGACAGGCCTGCTGAATCGGCCAAATCAACGTTCGGTTTATATCCCATTGCCAAGACAATGGCATCGGCATCTATTGTCCTGCCGTCGCTCAATAAAACACCGCTTGCCCTTCCATCGTTAGATAATATCTCTTTCACACCTATACCTGTTTCTATCTTCACGCCTCTTTCCCTCAAAAGGTCTTCGGCCTTTCTTGCAATAGGCTCGTCAAACGCGCTTCCCAAGATATATGGCCTTAATTCAACAAGCACTACGTCCTTGCCGGATTTGGCGCATAACTCATCTGACACCTCCACACCAATAAAACCACCGCCTATGACAACTATTCTGCCTACGCCTTTTAGTTGTTCCACTACGTTCTTTAAGGAATCTGCATATTTGCTAATCGTAAATACATTGGGCAAGTCTGCGCCTTTAAGCCATGTCGGGACATAATGCCTTGAACCTGTCGCAAGGATAAGTTTGCCATAAGAAAGATCGCCTAACGCGTTTAACTTTACGATATGCCCGTCAGGATCCACAGAAACAGCCTCATCAACTATCAACTTTATATCATTGGCTTCAAATATCTTGTTAGGGATAACGTTCTTTTCTATACTGTCTAAAGAGCCGAATAAATAAGGTATCCCGCAAGGCACCATTGTTATCTCTTCTTTGCGCACCACTGCTACGGTTTTATCAGGATAATACGCCCTTGCAGTCAGCGCGGCGACAATACCTGAAGCGCTTCCGCCTATTACTACTACATCATAACCCTGCATAACACCTCCTTTAAACATCCATCTCTCTATAAGGGACAGTAAAGTTGGGTTCGGCTTTGGCGCCTGTTGCCTGTTTCTTCCTGCCGTCAGAAACCTTTAAGACAAAGACATTGACCTCAACAGGCCATTCTATCCCAATTACCTGCCGAACCTTTTCTATTACCTTGCTCCTAAACGTATCGCTGACGTCTTTTATGTTAATCCCCGGTCTCATTGCAAGCCTTACGTCTATACGTATTCCTTTTTTCCACTTATACACGTCCTGTTTTGAATCTATTATAGTCCCCAATTCCTTGGAAACGTCCTTCACTATATTTTCAACAGGCGAATATAAAGAAATCTGAGTAATCCCGTCCTTGCCTTTTATCACTATCTTTTTCTCCCTTGCAGTATGGCCCAATGCAATGTGAAAAAGGAGTATAGACAATACGATTAAAAGCCCGCCCAGCGTGCCTAAATATAATTTTAGTTCCGGCGTATTGTATATATACGAAATGTAATGCGTAAGATCTCTAAACGGTATGTATGCCGTTGCTATTCCTATCAGGAAAATACCCAACAATATAAGCGCCGCCGCATAGATAATAACAGAGAAAACCGTACCGATTCTCATAAAAACCTCCTTGCCCCTTTGATTATTTTATATTTAATCCTGCCCCTCGTATAACATCTTATCCAAATAATGCGTGGAAAACTTCCCCGACGCAAACACAGGGTCATCCATTATTCTCTTGTGCAGTCCGATAATCGTCTTTACAGGCGCAACCACAAATTCATCTAAGGACCTGCGCATAACTTTTAATGCCTCATCGCGGCCGTTGCCCCAACAAATCAACTTCGCCAACAGAGAATCATAAAACGGCGGTATAGAATACCCGGCATATATGTGCGTATCCACGCGCACGTTCCTGCCTCCCGGCACATACAGATGTTCTATCTTCCCCGGAGAGGGAATAAACCCTGCCTCATAATCCTCCGCATTTATCCTGCACTCAATAGCAACGCCGTTTATCTTGATATCGGATTGTTTAAAGGAAAGCCTCTCTCCTGATGCAACGAGTATTTGCTCTTTTATCAAGTCAACTCCGGTAATCATCTCGCTAACAGGATGCTCCACCTGAATACGCGTATTCATCTCTATAAAATAGAAATTGCCCTCCGCGTCCAATAAAAATTCCATTGTCCCTGTTGAACTATACTTCACCGCCTTTGCCCCTCTTACAGCCAAGTCTCCCAATCTCTGCCGCTGCCTTGCATTGAGCGCCGGAGAAGGGGCCTCTTCTATCAGCTTCTGATGCCTGCGCTGAACAGTGCAATCCCTGTCATAGAGGTGGACTATATTGCCGTATTTATCTCCGACTATCTGAACCTCTATGTGCCTTGGCTCAACTATGTATTTTTCTATATAAAGCCCTCCGTCGCCAAAAGACGCTTCCGCTTCTCTCTGGGCGGTTGAAAAGGCGCTTCTAAGAGATACGTCGTTGTGGCACACGCGCATACCCTTTCCACCACCGCCGGCAGATGCCTTGATAATAACAGGATATCCTATTTTCTTTGCAATAGCTATGGCCTCGTCGGGATTCTTCACCTTGCCTTCGCTTCCGGGTATAAGCGGCAATCCAGCGCGTTTCATAGCCGTTCTTGCAGAGACCTTATCTCCCATAAGCCTCATAATCTCCGGAGACGGGCCTATAAATGTAATATTACAGGACTCGCAAACCTCTGCAAAATGCGCGTTTTCCGCTAAAAAACCATATCCCGGATGAATCGCATCAACGTCCGCAATCTCAGCGGCACTGATAATAGCAGGAATGTTCAAATAACTGTCTTTGGCCAAACTCGGGCCTATGCAAATCGCCTCGTCTGCAAGCCCGACGTGAAGACAGGTCTCATCTGCCTGAGAATAAATCGCAACTGTCTTTATGCCAAGTTCCTTGCAGGCGCGTATAATCCTTAATGCTATCTCTCCACGGTTAGCAATCAATACCTTGGAAAACATAAAAACTCCTATGGCCTTATCAAAAATAATACCTGCCCAAACTCAACCGGCTGGCCATTCTCCACCATTATCTTTTCAACAACACCTGATACTTCGGCCTTTATCTCGTTCATAAGCTTCATCGCCTCAACAATGCAAAGGATATCGCCCTTTTCTATCCTGTCGCCTTCTTTGACAAACGGCTCTGCATCAGGCGCCGGCGCCCTGTAAAAGGTGCCAACCATAGGCGACTTGACTTCTATCAAAGAAGGATCGGAAGCTTGCGAAGAAGAGACGTTTTGCTCGCCTGAAGGGCTTGAACTTGCCACAGGCATAGGAGCGGCAGGCGCAGGGGCAAAAGACTGTGAGGCAATACGGGCATAAAAACCGTCTTCCTCAATTTCTATCTCCGAAAGCCCGTTTTCTTTTAGCAATTCTATCAGCTTTTCAATACGTTCAAAATCCATGGCCTCTCCTTTTTTAGACCCTTTCAATATACTGGCCCGTCCTCGTGTCCACCTTTATGTGGTCCCCGGTATTAACAAACAACGGCACAGAAATAACCGTTCCGTTTTCAAGTTTCGCCGGCTTTGTAGCCCCCTTGACTGTATCCCCCTTTACTCCGGGTTCAGATTCGATTATCTCATACTCTATAAAATTAGGCAAGCTAACAGAAACTATCTTGCCTTCAAACACCTGCGCCTTTACCTCTATATTCTCCTTCAAAAACTTTAATACGCCCTCTCCCAACACCTCTGCCTCAATAACAACCTCCTCAAAGGATTCTTGGTCCATAAAATGATAAAAATCGCCCGTGTTGTATAAATAGTCCAGTTTTTTCTCTTCTACAAACGCGGGTTCAATCCTGTCTGCGTCCTTAAACGTAATATCCTTCAACGCACCTGTCTTTAAGTTCCGCATCTTGGTGCGAACAAAGGCAGAGCCCTTGCCCGGTTTTACATGTTCCAAGTTTACAATCACATAGACATTTCCGTCAACTTGAATAGTCCTTCCAACAGAAAGCTCGTTGATATTAAGCATACTAAACCTCCATACAGAAACTATTTAAACATCGGCCAAACACACATAAAGCCTTTACAAGACTATACCATATACACGATAAACTTGGCAAATATTAATAAACCTGCTCGCGCTCATAATTTACCAAAACCACATTCGGATAATTCTCCACAAAAGACACTATCGCTGAAACCGCCTTGTCTATCTCGCTACTTGAAGATCTGATAAACACACAACACAACATAGACCTCTGCCACTTATTCTGAAAACCACACTCCATTACAGAAACATTAAACAGCTTGCGCATACGGTCCTTCAGCCCTTTTAGAATATGCCTTTTCTGTTTCAAGGACTGACTAAATTCCACCATCAACTCTACTTCCAAGAAGGCAATCTTCATTTGTTATTGTTAAAAAGCATAATCTTGTTTTTACCGGACGCCTTTGCATCGTACAAAGCGCGGTCCGCAGCCTCTATTATTGAATACGGGTCATTGCCGTCTTCAGGAAAAGATGCCGCGCCAATGCTCACAGTTATATTAATAGTATCGTTATACGCGACAATTGGCGATGAAGACACTATCTGGCAGATACGTTCACCTGCCCTATACGCGCCGTCTCTGTCGGTGTCCATCAGGATAACGCAAAATTCCTCTCCGCCATAACGGCCAACCAAATCTATCTCACGAGCGGCCTTTATAATCCGGCTGGCAACCTCTTTCAAAACAGCATCTCCAACCAAATGCCCGTATATATCATTGCACTTCTTGAAATCATCTATGTCTATCATCAAAAACGCAAGCGGCATATTGTATTTGCTCGCGCGGATAATGCTCTCAAAAAACCTGTCCATAACGTACTTGCGCACATATGCCCTAGTCAATTCGTCCCTTATAGCTATCTCTTCTATCGCCTTGTATAACTTTATCCTGCGCATTCCAAGGGCAAACTGATTGGCAAGTATATGAAAAACCTCCAAGTCCTCTTCCTTATACCCATTAATCCCAAGATAACCTTCTATGTTATTCTCCACCCTCAAAGGAAAGAGGTAATACTCCACTTGCTTAAACTTCGACAAATCATTGCTGTCAATAAACAGGCAATCTTCAAATTTCATATATCCCTGCAATTTTTCCTTAAATATCTTAAACATCTCTATCTCATCCAGCGTCTTTGTAATATCCTTTACTATTTCATATAAATGGACTTCCCTGTTGGCCTCTTTTTCGGCTTCCGCGTTCTTTCTCTTATTTTCCTCCAAGTCGTGATAAAGCCGCTTTCTGGTGTTTGTCAATTTCTTGTATTTCTCGTTTTGCTGCGTCCTGAGAACGCGCCTCTTTTTAATCAGGGAAAATATTATCCAAAATCCTATCAGATATACTATGGTCAAAACAACGGCTATGCACATACCCTATTTTTCCCCAATGATTTTGCCTTATACAAATTATCGTCCGCCTTTTTGATAAGTTCGGTTTTAGTGCGCCCATCCTTCGGATAAGAGGCAATTCCGATAGATACCGTCACACTGGTCTCAATACGCCTCAAAACAACGTGCCGGGCCTCTATATCCTGCCGTATCTTTTCGGCTATCTCCATCGCCTTTGCCTTGCTCTTCCCTTCCAAATAAACCAAAAACTCCTCGCCGCCATAACGGCAGACAACGTCCTTGTGTTTTCTGGTATGCCGCAATAATATCTTTGCCACGCTTCTTATTATAATGTCTCCCGCAGTATGTCCAAACCTGTCGTTGTATAATTTGAAATCGTCTATATCAAGCATCATCAGCGTAAAGGCCTTTTGCTTGTTGTACAAGAAGATCTCATCCAACCTCTCTAATATATACCTGCGCAGATAAAGCCCGGTTAGTCCATCGTGCAATGCAAGATTTTCCATCTGTTTATATAATATCGTATTTCCGATAGTAACGGCCGAAAGGTCGGCTATTGCAGATAAAAAAGACAAATCTTCCGAGTAAAACGTGTATTTGTCAAATGAATTAACCCTTAGAATACCAATAAGCTTTTCGTCTAATATCAATGGAACGGATATCAATGAACCAACAGGAGAACTCTGTCCTATAGCATCTAAATCAAAACGGTAATCCTGAGACGTGTCTTCTATTAAAAGAGGGCAATTGTGTCTTAATATCCACTTGTCAAACACGTCCCCATGCTTTTCAGGCTTATAAAAGCCAAGGTCTTCGCCGGTATAATCCACCAGCTCCAGTCTTTGTTTTTCCTCGTCTATAATATATACAAGGCAATTATCCGCTTTCGGGTTCATCTCCAGAGTCTTTTGAACGATATAATGGGCAACACCGCCAAGCGACAGGTTATAACTTAGCTTTTGCATCATAGATTCCAAGGCAAGATAACGATTTTTCCTGCGTTGTATGGCAATCTCTATGCGCGCAGATTGGTCCAACTCGGCCTGCAACATACGTATCTGCTCATATGCCTCTGCCTTTTTTCTCTCCCATTTTATGCGTTCTATGACCAGATTTCTGTAAAGAAACACAATTATGCCCAAGATAAGTATATAGGAGAGCAAGACAACAGCTATGTGTTGCGGGCAAAAAACGACAATCAGCCCCAATGGCACAAGGACATATGCCAATACCCCTACTACTGTTTGGACTAATTTTTTATACAATGCTCTTTTCTGTATCCTTGTCAAAGAAATGGGCCTTTGACATATCAAATATAATTTCAACAGTTGAGCCAACCTTAGGAGCAAGAGAAGGCCTCATTCTGGCCACAAAACTAGACTGGCCTGCCGTAAAATAAACATAAGAATCGGATCCCATAGGCTCTACCACATCGCAATAGGCCATTGCCCTGTTGCCCTCCTGCTTGGCAAACGTTGAATAACCTATATCGTGGATATCTTCCGACCTGATGCCCATCACGACTTTCTTGTTCTGATAAGGTTTTAGTTCATTCTCAGCCGTGTCGGCAACCTTTAGAGAAAACCCGGCATCGTCGGATTTAAACCACAACCCGCCTTTTTCCTTTTTAACCTCGCCTTCAAAGAAATTCATCGGAGGCGTGCCAATAAACCCGCCGACAAACTTATTTGCCGGATTTGAATAGACCTCTATCGGCGCGTCAAACTGTTGTATCTCGCCTGAACGCATTATGCAAACCCTGTCTCCCATTGTCATGGCCTCCACCTGATCGTGCGTAACGTATATCATCGTTGTCTTTAACTTCGCATGCAGGCGCTTAAGTTCCGTCCTCATTATAACCCTTAGCTTTGCATCCAGATTACTCAACGGCTCGTCAAATAAAAACACGTCCGGTTTTCTGACAATAGCCCTTCCGACGGCAACCCTCTGCCTTTCCCCTCCGGAAAGCTCTTTGGGCTTTCTGAAAAGCAGATGTGAGATGCCTAATATCTCCGCCGCTTCATTAACGCGCTTTTCTATTTCTGCTTTGGAATATTTCCTGAGCCTCAATCCAAAAGACATATTTTCAAACACGCTCATATGCGGATACAACGCATAGTTTTGAAACACCATCGCGATATTTCTGTCTTTTGGCGGGATATTGTTTACCATCCTATTGCCAATAAAAATCTGCCCATTGGTAGTCGTCTCAAGCCCTGCGATAAGACGCAGTGTTGTTGACTTTCCACACCCGGAAGGCCCAACCAAAACAACAAATTCACCATCTTTAATCTCCAAATTAATCCCTTTAACCGCCTGCACCCCTTTGTTATATTCTTTTACAAGATCCTTCACCACTACCTTAGCCATAACTAAGACTCCTTTCCTTGCACCTTCTCATACCAAAGCATAGATAAAAGTTTTGACAACGTCTCTTTCATTTTACTGCGTTCTATTATCATATCTATTAACCCATGCTCCAACAAAAATTCCGACGTTTGAAATCCTTTGGGCAGATCCTGCCTTATCGTCCGCTTTATAACCCTAGGGCCCGCAAATCCTATCAATGCCCCCGGCTCTGCAACCAAGATATCGCCTATGGAGGCAAAACTTGCCAAAACACCGCCCATAGTCGGATACGTAAGCACGGAGATAAACAGGCCCCCTGCCTTCTGATACCGCCCGATTGCGCCTGACGTTTTTGCCATCTGCATCAACGAAAACATCCCCTCATACATCCTTGCGCCTCCACCAGAGGCAGAAATAGAGATCAATGGAATCCCCTTCTCTGTTGCTAATTCTGTTAGACGCGTAAACCTCTCCCCCAAAACCGAACCCATAGAACCCATAATAAACCTAGAATCTGTCACCGCAATTGCAACCTCTTGGCCATCCATCTTTGCAATCCCTGCAATTATTGCTTCATCAAGGCCTGTTTTTTTACGCGATTCCTCCAATTTTTGGGCATA